>NZ_JAUYZI010000033.1 GCF_030700245.1 Methylobacterium amylolyticum | reverse complement strand
CTGCCTTGTCCATGCGAGCGGCAATCGAGCGACTGTCCGGTCGTGCGTGACGAGGCGGCGTTCGGTCCCAAAGCTCTCCCACGGTTGTGGCCGGAGGGTGGGCGGGCGCCAACCGCCGCGCGCCGGGTGGGGTGGCCACCCCACCCGGCGCAGCCCCAATCTCAGCACATCACAGGGCCGCCTCCTAGATACAAGGGTGGCCCCCGGAGGGGGTCGGGTGAGGGGAGCGACGGTGCCGGAGGTGGCGCGCGGCACGCGCTGATGCGACCGTGCCGGAAGCCGGGCTCCCCTCTCCCGGCCCTCGCTCACGCGAGGGCCACCCTCCCCCGCAGAGGGGGGAGGGAGAGGCGCGCGGGCTCGACACGACGTGCGAATAGCGTAGCCCTTGTGTGGAGGAGAGGCCCGAAAGCCGCTCCGTTGCATTTAGTAGACAACCGGTCTACTAGAAAAACATGACGTCCGAATCGACGCTGCACGCATTGCCCCGGCGGCGGGGCCGACCGCCGCGGATCGAGCCCGGCTACGGGACCTCGCGGGAGGCGCTGATCCGGGCCGGCGTCGCGGCCCTTTCGGAGAAGGGGTACTCGGCCACCGGGCTGGAGGAGGTGCTGCGCAGCGCGGGCGTGCCGAAGGGGTCGTTCTACCACTACTTCCCGAGCAAGGACGCGTTCGGCGCCGAGTTGATCGACACCTACGCCGCCTACTTCGCGCGCAAGCTCGACCGGTGGCTGCTCGACGAGGGCGCGGCGCCGCTCCAGCGGCTGAGGAACTTCGTCGCCGACGCGCGGGCGGGCATGGCGCGGTTCGAATTCCGGCGCGGCTGCGTCGTCGGCAATCTCGGCCAGGAGATGAGCGCCCTGCCGGAGGCGTTCCGGGAGCGCCTGCACGGCGTGCTGCTCGACTGGCAGGCCCGGACCGAGCGCTGCCTGGCGGAGGCGCGGGCCGCCGGGGCGATCGCGCCGGAGGCCGACTGCGCCGCGCTCGCGGCCGTCTTCTGGATCGGCTGGGAGGGCGCGGTCCTGCGCGCCAAGCTGGAGCGCAGCGCAGCGCCGCTCGACCTGTTCACCGACCACTTCCTGGCCAGCCTCGCGCGCTGAGCCCCCGCTGACCCCCCTCGACGGAGTGCAACGCATGTTCAAGGCGATCCTGATCGAGAAGGACGAGGCCGGATACCGCGCCGGCCTGCGCGAGATCGACGAGGCGCGGCTGCCCGCGGGCGACGTCACCGTGGAGGTCAGCCACTCGACGCTGAACTACAAGGACGGACTGGCGATCACCGGCAAGGGTCCGGTGGTGCGGTCGTTCCCGATGGTGCCGGGCATCGACCTCGCCGGGGTGGTGCGCGACTCCCAGCACCCCGATTACCGCGCCGGCGACCGGGTGATCCTCAACGGCTGGGGCGTCGGCGAGACCCACTGGGGCGGCCTCGCAGGGGTCGCGCGCCTGAAGGGCGACTGGCTGGTGCCGCTGCCCGACGCGTTCACCCCCCGGCAGGCGATGGCGATCGGCACCGCCGGCTACACCGCCATGCTGTGCGTGATGGCCCTCGAACGCCACGGGGTCGGTCCGGACACGGGCGAGGTCGTCGTCACCGGCGCGGCCGGCGGCGTCGGCAGCACGGCGGTCGCCCTGCTGTCGGGGCTCGGCTACACCGTCGCGGCGGTCAGCGGGCGGCCGGAGGAGGCCGACTACCTGCGCGGCCTCGGCGCGGCCGAGATCCTCGACCGGGCCGCGTTCTCGGAGCCCGGCCGGCCGCTCGCCCGGGAGCGCTGGGCCGGCGCCGTCGACGTGGTCGGCAGCCACACCCTGGCCAACGTCTGCGCCGCCGCGAAGTACCGCGGCGTGGTGACCGCCTGCGGCCTCGCCCAGGGCATGGACCTGCCCGCGAGCGTCGCCCCCTTCATCCTGCGCGGCGTCAGCCTGATCGGCATCGACAGCGTGATGTGTCCGCGCCCCGAGCGCGTGGCGGCCTGGAACCGGCTGGCGCGCGACCTCGACCCGGTCAAGCTCGACGCGATGACGAGCGAGATCGGCCTGACCGAGGTGGTCGCCACCGCCGACCGGCTGATGGCGGGCCGCGTGCGCGGCCGGGTGATCGTCGACGTCAACCGGTGATCGCGCGCGGCGCGGCGGCATCGGCCCAGGACGAAGTACAGGTTCAAGCGACATGATCTGACGAGAGTCGATACGCAGCGATCGAGCCGACGGACAAAAAAATCGGCCGGTCACAACCCCGGAGGAACGACCATGAAGCGTGTGTTTGCGCTCGCGATGCTGTTCGGCGGCCTGGGTGGCGCGCAGGCCGACCCGCTCCCGACCTTTCGGATCGGCGTGCTGAACGACCAGTCCGGCCTCTACGCCGACATCGCCGGTCCCGGCTCGGTCGAGGCGGCGCGCATGGCGGTCGAGGACTTCAAGCCGGAGACGAAGGGCTTCCGGGTCGAGGTCCTCGCGGCCGACCACCAGAACAAGCCCGACATCGGCGCGGCCATCGCCCGGCGGTGGTTCGACGTCGATCAGGTCGACGCCATCGTCGACGTGCCGACCTCCTCCGTCGCGCTCGCCGTGTCGAACATCGCCAGCGAGAAGGACCGGGCGTTCCTGATCGCCAGCGCCGGCTCCTCGGACCTCACCGGCAAGCACTGCACGCGCACCAACGTCCACTGGACCTACGACACCTGGGCGCTCGGCAACAGCACCGCCCGCGCGGTGATCCGGCAGGGCGGCAAGTCCTGGTACTTCCTGACCACGGACTACGCCTTCGGCCACGCCCTGGAGCGCGACGCCACCGAGGCCGTGACCAAGGCGGGCGGCAAGTCCCTCGGCCACGTGCTGGCGCCGTTCCAGAGCACCGACTTCTCCTCCTACCTGCTCCAGGCCCAGGGCAGCGGCGCGCAGGTCGTCGCCCTGGCCAATTCCGGCGGCGACACCATCAACGCCATCAAGCAGGCCTCGGAATTCGGCCTGACCGACGGCGGCAGCCAGAAGCTCGTGGCGCTGCTCGCCTTCATCTCCGACATCCACTCGCTCGGCCTGAAGGTCGCCCACGGCCTGACGCTCACCGAGGCGTTCTACTGGGACCTCAACGACGGCACGCGGGCTTGGTCGAAGCGGTTCGCGGCGCGCAACGGCGGCCGCTACCCGACGATGAACCAGGCGGGCGTCTACGCCGCGATGCTGCACTGGATGAAGGCCATCGCCGCCAGCGACAAGGACAAGGCGCATCGCGGCACCGAGATCGTCGGGCAGATGAAGGCGATGCCGACCGACGACCCGCTGTTCGGCAAGGGCTCGATCCGGGCGGACGGGCGCACCATCCACGACCTCTACCTGTTCGAGGTGAAGAGCCCGGCGGAGTCGAAGGGCGCTTACGACTACTACAAGCTCGTCGACACGATCCCCGGCGATCAGGCGTTCCGGCCGATCGCCGACGGCGGCTGCCCGCTCGGCGCCATCACGGCGGCCAAGTAGGGCCCTCCGGCCATGGCGCCCCGTCACGCCGGACCGGGCGGATCCGCCGCCGCCGAAGGGACCGGAGCCAAGCGGACCGCGATCGCGCTGCTGCTGCTCAGCGAGATCGCCGCCATGGCCACGTGGTTCGCGACCACGGCCTCCGTGGGCGCGATCCGCACGCAGTGGTCGCTGAGCCCGTTCCAGGAGGCGCTGCTGACCAACAGCGTGCAGGCGGGCTTCGTCGCCGGCACCCTGGTGAGCGCGCTGCTCGGGCTCGCCGACCGGTTCGACCTGCGCCGGCTGTTCGGCGGCTGCGCGGCGGTGGCGGGCCTTTCGAACCTCGCGATGCTGGCCTTCGAGCCGACCTCGCCCGCAGTGCCGGTGCTGCGCTTCGTGACGGGGGCGTGCATGGCCGGGGTCTACCCGGTCGGCATGAAGATCGCCGCGACCTGGGCGGTGGGCGACCTGGGGCTGCTGATCGGCCTCTTGGTCGGCGCGCTCACCCTCGGCTCCGCCCTCCCCCACCTCGTGGCCGCCTTCGGGCAGGTCGACTGGCACCTGCCGGTCCTGGCGGCGGCTCTGGGCGCGCTCCTGTCGGCCGCCCTGATCGGCCTCGTCCGGCTCGGCCCGGTGACCTCGGCCGTGCCGCCGCCGAGCCTGCGGAACGCCCTGGAGGCGTGGCGCAACCGCGGCGTGCGGCTGGCCAACCTCGGCTACCTCGGCCACATGTGGGAACTCTACGCGATGTGGGCGTGGATCGGCGCCTTCATGGCGGCGAGCTTCCGCGAGCATTACGGCAACGCGCCCCCGTTCCCGCCGGAACTCGCCGCGTTCTGCGTCGTCGCGGCGGGCGCGTTCGGGGCCATGCTCGGCGGCTGGGCGGCCGACCGGTTCGGCCGCACCCTGGTCACCGGCGCCTCGATGCTCGCCAGCGGCTGCTGCGCGGTCGGGATCGGCTTCCTGTTCGGCGGGCCGGCCTGGGCGGTGCTGTCGGTCGGCGTCCTGTGGGGCGTGGTGGTGATCGCCGATTCGGCGCAGTTCTCGGCGGCGGTCAGCGAACTCAGCGACCGGCGCCTCGTCGGCACCATGCTGACGGTGCAGACCTGCGTCGGGTTCCTGCTGACGCTGGTCAGCATCCAGCTCATCGCCTTCGCCGGGACCCATCTCGGCTGGCGCTTCGCCTTCGCCCTGCTCGCGGTCGGACCCTTCCTCGGGCTGATCTCGATGCTGCGGCTGCGGCGCCTGCCCGAGGCCCGGCGCCTGGCCGGAGGACGCAAATGACAGCGCGGAGGACGCCGCCGGTGGACTTCACCACGATCACCTACGAGACCATCGCCGGCGAATCGTTCGCCCCCGTCGCCCGGATCACGCTGAACCGTCCGGAGCGCACCAACGCGATCAGCGCGACCATGCTCGACGAGCTGGCGCGGGCGATGGACGCGGCCGAGGCCGACGCGGCGGTGCGCGCCGTGATCGTGCGCGGGGCGGGCACCGCCTTCTCCTCGGGCTTCGACCTCAAGGACCAGATGGCGCTGCGCCCCGAGGGCGTGAGCCAGTGGCGCCCGATCCTGCGCAAGGATTTCGACGTGCCGATGCGGTTCTGGCACTGCCCGAAGCCGACCGTCGCGGCGGTGCGGGGGCCGTGCCTCGCGGGCGCCTGCGAGCTGGCGCTGGCCTGCGACCTGACGGTCGCGGCCGACGACGCCTTCTTCGGCGAGCCGGAGCTGAAGTTCGGCGCCGGCATCGTGGTGATGCTCCTGCCCTGGATCGTCGGGCCGAAGATCGCCAAGGAGATCATCCTGACGGGCGAGGACCGTGTCCCGGCCCGGCGCGCCTACGAGATCGGCATGGTCAACCGGGTGGTGCCCGCGGCCGACCTCGACGCCGCCGCGCTCCGCCTCGCCCGGCACATCGCGGCGATCGACCCGAACCTCGTCAAGGAGACCAAGCGGGCGATCAACCGGCAGATCGAGGCGCGCGGCATGCTGGAGGCCCTGGAGACGGCCCTCGACATCGACCTGCTGATCGAGGGCGAGGGCTCCCCGGACAAGCGGGCCTTCATGGACATAGCCCGGTCGCAGGGCCTGAAGGCGGCGCTGGCGTGGCGCGACTCCCGCTTCCCGGGAGCCGACGCGTGACGGGGGCGCTCGCGGCGCTCCTGCGGGACGGCCTCGCCCGCCCCGGCAGCCGGGTGGACGAGGTCTCGGGCCCGGGCCTGTCCGGCCCCGAGCTGGCCGCCCACGGGGAGCTGGTCGCCGGGGTGCTGGCCGCGGCCGGCGTGCGCCGGCACGAGCCGGTCCACGTGGCGATCGGCAACCGCGCGGCCGATCTCGGCACGCTGCTCGGCGTCTGGATGGCGGGGGCGGTCGCGGTGCCGGTCCACCTGTCCGCGGCGCCGCTCACGCGGGCGGCCGTCGAGCGGGCGACCGGGGCCCGCTTCCGCCTCGACGGCCACGCCCTCGACGGGATCGCCACCCACGGGATCGCGATCAGGCCCCCGCCGGACCGCCCGCTGCTCGACGGGGCGGCGCTGGTGGTCTTCACCTCCGGGAGCACCGGCGCGCCGAAGGGCGTGGTGCTCGGGCACGACGCCCTGGCGCGCAAGCTCGCGTTCCTCGACCGGCTGCTCTCGTTCCGCCCGGACGACGTCGTCGCGGTGCCGCTCCAGTTGACCTTCATCTTCGGGATCTGGGCCAGCCTGCTGGCGATCCGCTCCGGCGCGCGGCTCGTCCTCGTCCAGAAATTCGCCCCCGCGACCCTGGCGAGCCTGCTGGCGGAGGCGAGCGTGCTCGCCGCGGTGCCGACCATGCTGCGGGCGCTCCTCGCCGACGGCGGCCCGGCCGCCCCGCGCCTGCGCGCGGTGCTGACCGGCGGCGAGGCGCTGAGCCCGGCGCTCGCCCAGGCCGTCGCCCGCTCCTGGCCCGGGGCCGACCTCGTCGACCTCTACGGCTCGACGGAGACCGGCTCCTGCGACTTCTGCCACCGGCCGGGGCAGACGGGACAGGCGGCCGCGCTCGGCGCCCCGACCGAGGGGGTGGACTTCCGCATCGCCCGGGACGACGGCGCGGAGGCCGGGCCGGGCGAGGCCGGCGAGCTGCGGATCCGCACCGCCTGCGGCATGCTCGGCTACCTCGACGATCCCGGCCTGACCCGGGCCGCGTTCGAGGCCGGCTTCTTCCGGACCGGCGACCTCGTGCGGCGCGACGGCGACGGCCGGATCGAACTCGTCGGGCGCTCGAAGGAGATCATCGCGCGCGGCGGCAACAAGATCTCCCCGCTGGAGATCGAGAACGCCCTGTGCACGCACCCGCAGGTCGCGGCCGCGCTCTGCGCCGGCGTCGCCGACGACCGCCTCGGCGAGGCGATCCACGCGGTGGTCGTGCCGGCACCCGGCGCCGCGCCGACGGCGGACGACCTCCGGGCGTGGGTCTCGGCCCGGATCGAGCGCTACAAGGTGCCGGACGTGATCGTGTTCGGCGACGCGCTGCCCGCGGGCGCCACCGGCAAGGCCAGCCGCGCGATGGTCGCCGCCCTGACGCTCCGGCCGCGGACCGCGACCGCCTCCCTCGATCCGGGACGCGCGTGATCCCGGGCGCGCGTGATCCCTGGCGCGCGTGATCCCTGGCGCGCGTGAGGGCGGGGACCCGCCTCAGCGTTCCGAGGACGGGCTGCACCCGAAATGGGACCGGTAGCTCCGGGAGAAGTGGGCGGCGCTGGAGAAGCCGCAGGCGGCCGCGATCTCCCCGATCCGGAGCGGGCTCTGGCGCAGCAGGCGGCGGCCGTGGGCGAGGCGGACGGCCCGGTACTGGGCCGAGAAGCGCACGCCGCACCGCTCCAGGAACAGGCGATCGAGGTGGCGCTCGCTGACCGCGGCGAGGCGGGCCATCGCCCGGCGGCCGAGCGGCGCCTCGACGGTCTTCTCCATCGCTTCGAGCACGGTGAGCAGGGCCGGATGGTGGACGCCGTAGCGCTCGGCCGCAGAGGCGCGCTGCGGATCGTCCGCGGCGCCGACCGCGGTGTGGAGGAACCAGTCCAGCACGCGCCGCGCGAACGCCGTCCCCATGCGCTCGGCGATCAGGGCGTAGGCCATGTCGAGGGGGGCGACGCCGCCGCCGCAGGTCAGGCGGTCGGCGTCGGCGACGTAGCGCGCCCGCGTCAGCCGCGCCCCGGGGAAGGCCTCGACCGTGGCGCCGGCATACTCCCAGTGGAGCGTGAACGGGCGTTCCGCCAGCAGGCCCGCGGCCGCCATCAGGTAGGGACCGCCGGAGATGCCGCCGACCCGGACGCCGTACCGGGCCATGCGCCGCAGCGCCGCGTGGATCGCCGGCCGGTCCCACCCGGTCGGCTCGCCGCCCGCGCAGACGAACACGGTGTGCAGGTCCCCGCGCTCGCGGGGCAGGTCCTCGGTCGGGACCTCGGTTCCGGAGGACGACGCGACCCGGCCCCCGCGCGCGCCCTCGCCCTCGTCCTCGCCCTCGCCGAAGTAGCGCAACCGGTAGAGGGTGCGTCCGGCCAGATCGTTGGCCGCCCGGAACGGCTCGCAGGCGGAGGCGAACGACATCAGCGCGAAGCCGGGGACGAGGATGAAGCCGATCTCCTGCGGCCGATCCCCCGGCCCCGGGCGGGCCGCGTCCGGCATCTGCGCGCGCGCATCGCTCATGGGTGCACTTGGCTCATACGGCTTCCGGCTGAAGGGTTCGGGATCGACCCTCTCCGTCTTTGCGAGCGGAGCGAAGCAATCCAGGGGCGCCACCGTCTCAAACCGCGCGCAGCCCTGGGTCGCTTCGCCTACGGCTCGCGATGACGGCGTGGGCCCGGATCACCGAACGGTTCACCCGGAAACGGTATCATCGGTCCACTTGGCTCATCGGTGCAAGAAACCGTCTGCTGGGATCAAGCGCAACCGCGGGAGCGCGTCATTCTGGGGGCCGCGACCACGGTGCACGATCGTTTCGGTGTCCAGCCCGGCACTCCCGACCAACCCCCTCATCCTGAGGCGCCCGCGCGAAGCGGAGGCCTCAGGATGAGGGGGCGGGCGGGACCAGCCGATCCGGACGCCGCACGGACGTGCACCGTCTTCCGCGACACCACGCTGCCCGAGATCGCCCCAGGATGCCCGGCCCCGCCCTCCCCCCATCGTCCGCGGACGCCTCCCGTCGCCGCGCCGCACCGGAGCGTGGGCAATGAGCCGCCGGTTCGACGTCGCGGTCCTGGGCCTCGGGGCGATGGGGAGCGCCGCCCTCTACCAGTTGGCCAAGCGCGGGGCCGCGGTGGTCGGGCTCGACCGGTTCGCGCCGCCGCACGCGCTCGGGTCGAGCCACGGCGAGACGCGGATCACCCGCCAGGCCGTCGGCGAGGGCAGCGACTACGTCCCGTTCGTCACCGCCTCGCACCGGATCTGGCGCGCGCTGGAGGCGGAGACCGGCGAGACCCTGCTGAACGCCTGCGGCGCCCTCGTCATGGCCCCGGGCCACGGCGTCTCGTCCCATCACGGCAAGCCGGACTTCGTCGGCCGCTCGATCGCGGCGGCGGAGGGCGCCGGGATCGCGCACGCGGTGCTCGACGGCGCCGAGGTCGCCCGCCGCTTCCCGCAATTCCTCAACCTCGCGGGCGACGAGAAGGCCTATTACGAGCCCGGCGGCGGCTACGTGTTCCCGGAGCGCTGCCTCGCGGCGCAGTTGCGCGGCGCGGCCGCTTCCGAGGCGGAGATCCGCACCGGCTGCGCGGTCGCCGACCTGCGCCAGGACGGGGACGGCATCCGCATCGAGACGGCGGACGGCCCGATCCTGGCCGACCGCGCCGTGGTCGCCGCGGGCGCCTGGACCGCCCCGCTGCTCGGCAGTCCGTTCGACCGGCTGCTCACCGTCCGGCGCCAGCTCCTGCACTGGTACGCCCTGGCCGACGACACCGCCTACGGGCCGGACGCGCCGGTCTTCATCTGGATGTACGGGACGACCGACACGGACTACCTCTACGGCTTCCCGCCGATGCCGGGGGACCGCTCGATCAAGGTCGCCACCGAGCAGTACAGCACCGCCACCACCGCCGACGGGGTCGAGCGCCGCGTCGACCCGTCGGAATCCGACGCGATGTACCGGCTGCGGGTCGAGAACCGGCTGGCCGGCGCGACGCCCGAGGTCGTGCGGGCGGCGGCCTGCGTCTACACGGTCACCCCCGACCGCGGCTTCATCATCGACCGGCACCCCGGGATGGACCGGGTGCTCGTGGTCTCCGCCTGCTCCGGGCACGGCTTCAAGCACTCGGCCGGCATCGGCGAGGCGGTCGCCGCGGAGCTGGCGGGCGGGGCCGGCCGCGTCGACCTCGCCCCGTTCGCCCTCGCACGCTTCGGTTGACGCGCCGGCCGATGGCTCGTGGCTTGCTTGAAACCGTGCCACCATCAGCGCACCCGAGATCAGCCCTCCCGCGCAGGAGCGACCCGATGCGACCCACGATCCGAACCTTCCTGGCCACCGGCGCGCTGGCCGCGCTCGCGGCGATCCCGACCCTCGCGTGGCCCGGCCGGGCGGAGGCCGCCGACGGGGTCGACGCGATCAAGAAGCGCGGGACGCTGATCGTCGGCGTGAAGGCGGACTACAAGCCGTTCGGCTTCCGCGACCCGAGCGGCGCGATCATCGGGTTGGAGCCCGACCTCGCCGCCGATCTCGCCAAGCGGCTCGGCGTGAAGCTCGAACTGGTGCCGGTGGTCTCGGCCAACCGGATCGAGTTCCTGCAACAGGGCAAGGTCGACCTGCTGATCGCCACGCTGTCCGACAAGCCGGAGCGCCGCCGCGTGGTGCAGGCCATCGACCCGCAATACTATTCCGACTTCGTCAACGTGATGCTGCCGAAGTCCTCCGGCATCACCGACTGGGCGCAGCTCAAGGGCAAGCCGCTCTGCGCGACCTCGGGGGCGTGGTACAACAAGGACGTCGCGCGGACCTACGGGGCGGAGATCGTCGCCTTCGACGGCTCCGAGAAGCCGCTGTTCGCGCTCAAGCAGGGCAACTGCCTCGGCTACGTCTACGACCAGAGCATGCTCCAGGGTAAGCTGCTCGACGACGACTGGAAGGCCAACTACGCGCTGCCGCTGAAGGGCATCCTCGACGCGCCCTGGATGATGGCGGTGGCGCAGGGCAACACCACGCTCCAGACGGTGGTCGAGGACGCGACGAAGGACTGGATGAAGACCGGCTTCATCGTCGACGAGGAGAGGAAGTGGGGCATCGAGCCGACCGCCTACTCGAAGGCGATGCACGAGAAGTACAAGAACGCGACCAACTGATGCGCGCGCTCGCGACGAGCCGGGGTGATCGCCCGCGATGATCGAGGCGGTCCAGGCGTGGTTCCAGCGTCTCTACGAGACCACGGGCTTCAACTTCACGGTCTTCTACGACCCCTACGACTGGGACCGCTACGTCGCCGGCCTGCGGATGACGCTGCTGCTCGCCCTGAGCACGATCCTGGCGAGCCTCGTGATCGGCGCGGTCGGGGCGCTCGTGCAGAGCGGCCCGTCGCGCCTCCTGCGGGGGCTGGTCAACGGCTTCGTGGTGGTGTTCCGCAACACGCCGCCGCTGGTGCAGATCTTCTTCTTCTACTTCGGCCTCGGCACGCTGCTGCCGGACGTGCGCACGGCGGACGGCCTGCGCGCGCCGATCCTCAACAACGTGCAGTGGGCAATCCTCTCGCTGTCGCTGTTCGCCGGGGCGTTCAACGTCGAGATCTTCCGCTCCGGGATCGAGGCGGTGCCCAAGACCACGATCGAGGCCGCCGAGGCGCTGGGCTACACCCGGTTCAAGGCCTACCGCCACGTCGTCCTGCCGCTGGCGCTGCGGGTGTGCCTGCCGGCGCTCAACAACAACCTGATCAATCTCCTGAAGACCACGACGCTCGCCTACGCCATCGCCGTCCCCGAGACGCTGTACGCGGTCAAGCAGATCTGGTCCGAGTCGCAGAACGTGCTGGAGATGATGCTCGTGCTGCTCGTGACCTACGCCTTCCTCGTCGGCGTGCTCGTGTGGATCATGCACCGCTGGGAGCGGGCGCTGCGCATCCCCGGATACGGCCGATGAGCGCCCCGGCCCCGAGCGATCTGCCCCCGTCCGGCCGGCCGGGCGACCTGCCGGTGCTGCTGCCGTTCGCGCTGGCCGACGCCCGCCCGGCGGCGCGCCTGCGCCCCGCCCACCTCTGGCTGCTGTGCGGCCTCGCGGTGATCGCCCTCCCGGCCTGGGCGCAGGGCGGGGCCGCAGTGCTGTCGCCGCTGGAGGTCGTGATCAAGTGGGCGCCGCTCCTGCTCACCGGCTTCGCCTTCAACGTCGCGATCTCGCTGATGGCGATGGCGATCGGCACCGCCGCGGGCGTCGGGCTCGGGCTCGCCATGCTGGCGGAGGGGCGGGTGCTGCCGCGCGTCGCGTGGTGCGTCACGCAGGTGTTCCGCAACCTGCCCTGGCTGGTGCTGCTGTTCTTCGTGATGTTCCTCGTGCCGTTCCAGGTCACGGTGTTCGGCGTGCGGGTGCCGCTGCCCGACTGGCTGAAGGCGACGTTCGGGTTCAGCCTGCCGGTGATGGCCAACGTCGCCGAGATCGTGCGCGGCGCGGTGCGCTCGGTGCCGGACACGCAGTGGGAGGCGGCCGAGTCCCTGGCCTTCAGCCGGCGGCAGACGATGTGGCGCATCATCCTGCCCCAGTGCGCCAAGCGGATGCTGCCGCCGTGGATGAACGTCTACGCGCTGATCGCGATGGCCACCGTGCAGGCCTCGATCGTCGGGGTGACCGAGATGCTGACGCTGACCGCGCAGGTCCACGCGGCCGAGGGCGGGCGCCCGGAGCTGTTCGCCCCGCTCTACGGCTTCGCACTGCTGTGCTTCTTCCTCTACTGCTACCCGATCGACCGGTTCACCGCCGCCCTGGAACGCCGCTTCGAGACCCGTTGACAGCATGACGCGCGCGACCACCGCCGGAACCCCGTCCGCGGGCTGGACGCCCGATCAGCCGATCGTCCGCCTCGTCGACGTGCACAAGGCGTTCGGGACCTTCGAGGTCCTGAAGGGGATCAGCTTCGACGTGCGCAAGGGCGAGGTGATCTGCATCATCGGCCCCTCGGGCTCCGGCAAGTCGACGCTGATCCGCTGCGTCAACGCGCTGGTGCCGGTCACCGCGGGCACGATCCAGGTCGAGGGCATCACGGTCACCGATCCGCGGCTCGACAAGCTGGCGCTGCGCCGCAAGGTCGGGATGGTGTTCCAGCAGTACAACCTGTTCCCGCACAAGACCGCGCTCCAGAACGTGATGATGGCCCCGCTCCACGTCCTCGGCCAGGACCGGCGCGAGGTCGAGGCCCGGGCGCGCGCGCTGCTGGCCAAGGTCCGGCTGGCCGGCAAGGAGGGCGCCTATCCCGGCGAGTTGTCCGGCGGCCAGCAGCAGCGCGTGGCCATCGCCCGCTCGCTGGCGATGCGGCCCGACGTGATGCTGTTCGACGAGGTCACCGCCGCGCTGGACCCGGAGACGGTCAAGGAGGTGCTGGTCACGATCCGCGAACTCGCCGAGGAGGGCATGACCTGCATGCTCGTGACCCACGAGATGAACTTCGCCCGCGACGTGGCCGACCACATCTACTTCACCGACCGCGGGGTGATCGTCGAGCACGGGCCGCCCGCGACCTTCTTCGCGTCCGCGCAGGACGCGCGCACCCGCCGGTTCCTCTCGCAGGTTCTCTGACGATCCCTCGGGACGGGCCCTGGAACGCGAGGTTGGAATGCGGCCGTGGTCGACGGCCTATCGGCTCCCGTGTCTTTCGGACAGCGCCTCGATCGCGTCGCAGGCGGTGATCACGCCGTCATCGCCTGCCATGCGCGTCCGCGCCGTCGCGCAGGCGGCCGCGACCGCCGGATCCGTCGTGAGACGCGCGAGGGCGCGCTCCGCCCGGCCCGCCGTGAACCGGCGGCGCGACAGCGCCGTACCGACCCCGAGGCGCGTCACGCGCTGCGCCTCGTCGAAGTGGTCGAGGGCGACCGGCACGATCAGTTGCGGCACCCCCGCCGCCAGCGCCCGGGCCACCGTGCCCACGCCCCCGTGATGGACCAGGGCGGCGCAGCGCGGCAGCAGCAGGCTCAGCGGCGCGTAAGCGGTCCGGATCATCCCGGGCGGCAGGTCTTCGGCGACCTGCCCGTCCTGCGGGGCGAGCAGCACCCCGCGCCGGCCCGTGCGCCGGCACAGCCGGACGGCCGTGTCGAAGAAGGGACCGGCCTGGCGCATGCCCGAGCCGTAGGTGAACGCGAGCGGCGGTTCCCCGGCCTCCAGGAACGCGGCGAGATCGTCGGGCAGGGTGGCCGCCTCGCCGAAGCGGTCCGCGACCGGGAAGCCGACCTGCACGGCGTTGGCCGGCCAGTCCGGCTGCGGCGGCGCGTACCAGTCGGGGAACATCAGCACGACGCGCGTGCCGAGGTTCCACCAGTGGCGCAGGCGGCGGACCGGGGGCAGCCCGAGTTCGGCGCGCAGCGCGTTCAGGCTCGGCAGCGCGGCCGGCCCGATCACGTACCGGTCGGCGAACCGCCCGATCCGGTGCACCAGCCACGCCGGCAGCAGCCCGGACAGCGGAACCGCGGGCAGCACGGGCGGGGCGTGACGGCTCTCGACCATGACCGGCATGACGTGGACGGTGGCGAGCGGCAGCCCGAGCTTGTCCTGCGCCACGCGCGCGCCGAGCCCCAGGGTCGACGCGACCACGATGCCGGACCCGGGCCGCGCGGTCTGCGCGAGCCAGCGGTAGGTCGGCTCGATCATCGCCGCGTAGTACCGGAAGCCGGCCGCCACACCCCGCCGCGGGTGCCACAGGTCGGGCTCGGCGTTGTGCCGGTCGTAGTCCTGCGCCGTGCCGAGCGGGTGGAAGGCGAGGCCCGCGCGCCCGGCCAGCGCCGCGAACGGCGCGGGCGCGGCGAGGGTGACGCCGTGCCCTCTCCGGCTCAGCTCGGCGCCCAGCGCGATGAACGGCAGCACGTCGCCGTGCGAGCCGAGCGCGACGAGACGGATATCCAGGCCCGGACCATCCATGCGCCGACCAGCCATGCGCGGAGCTATGGCAGGGGCGGCGCGCGCCGCGGCCCGAGGGCGGTCAAGCCCTCGACGGCGTCGCAGGCCCGGGCGAGCGCGTCGTCCGCCGCCAGCCGCACCTTCGCCCGCGCGCAGGCCCGCGCCACATCCGGATCGCCCAGCAGGCGCTCCAGCACCCGCGCGACGCGGTCGGCCCGGAACGCCCGGCGGCCGAGCACGGCGCCGAGGCCGCTGCGGCTCAGGCGGTGCCCGTCGTCGAAATGGTTGAACGCGACCGGGACCACGAGCTGCGGCACCCCCGCCGCCAGGGCTTGCGCGACCGTGCCGATGCCGCCGTGGTGGACGAGCGCCGCGCAGCGCGGCAGCAGCGCGCTGAGCGGCGCGTAGGGGACGTGGAGGATCCCCGGCGGCAGGTCGGCCGGAATCTGGCCGTCCTGCGCGGCGAGCAGCACCCCGCGCCGGCCCATCGCCCGGCACACCGCCACCGCCGTCTCGAAGAACGCCACGCTCGCGCGCATCGCCGAGCCGTAGGTGAACACGAGCGGCGGCGGGCCCGCGTCGAGGAAGGCGGCGAGACCCGGCGGCAGCTCGCCTGCGTCGCCGAACCGGTCGGCCAGGGCGAAGCCGAGCTGCACCGCCTGCTCCGGCCAGTCGGCCGCCCGCGGCGCGTACCAGTCCGGGAACATCAGCAGGAGCCGGTCCGGGCTGTTCCACCAGTGCCGCAGCCGCCGGACCGGCGGCAGCCCGAAGCGCGCGCGCAGGGCGTTCAGCGGCGGCAGCGCCACGGGATGGGCCGCGAAGGTGTCGACGCCGTAGCGCACGTAGGGCCGCGTCCACCGGGGCAGCGCGTGCAGCAGCGCCCCGCCGGGCAGGCGCGGCGGGTCGATCGCGCTCTCGATCAGGAACGGCATCACGTGCAGCGTCGCGGTCGGCAGGCCGTAGAGATCCTGCGCGATCCGCGCCCCCCAGGCCAGCGGCGAGGCGACCACGACCACCCCCGGCGCCCGCGCCCGGAGCGCGCCGAGCCACAGGCAGGCGGTCTCGGCCACGGCGGCGGCGTAGGCGAACACCGCCCGGAAGCCGCTGCGCGCCTGCCAGAGCCCGGGCTGCCGGATGAAGGTTTCGTAGTCGGCGACCGTGCCGAGCGGCTGGAAGGCGAGGCCGGCGCGGCGCACGATCGCTTCGAACGGGGCGGGCGCCGCGAGCGAGACGCCGTGGCCGCGGGCGGCGAGCGCGTGCCCCAGGGCCACGAGCGGCAGCACGTCGCCGTGCGTCCCGACCGCGAGCAGGGCGACGTCGATCCGCCGCTCCGCCCGGACCTCGGCGGCGGACGGGCGCTCGCGACCGTCATCGGCTGCGGCGGAGGCGGGCGCGTCGCCGGAGCCCGCGCGGCCGACGACCGCCCGCATCAGCGCGTCGACCCGCGCCTCGGTGAGCCGCGCGCCGACATAGGCCAGACCCGCCGCGGCGCAGGCGAGGTTCAGCCGCGCGTCGCCGTGCAGCGCCGCGATCGACCGGGCGAGGCCCGCGGGCGTCTCCGCCACGAGGCCGGCCAGCGGCTCGGGCAGGTCGAGCCCCTCGGCCGCCACGGGCGTGCACACGCACGGCACCCCCGCCGCGAGGCTGTCCAGCACCTTGCCCTTCGCCCCCGCCCCGTAGGCCAGCGGCGCCACCGTGAGCCGCACCCAGTCGAACACGGCGGCGAGGTCCGCGACCTGCCCGACCGCCTCGACGCCCGGCCGCGTGCCCGCGAGCGTCCGCAGGCTGTCCGGCATGCCGCTGCCGACCAGCAGGCACGGGATGTCGGCATCGTGTGCCGCGACCGCCGGCATCACCGCCTCGACCAGCCAGCGCGCCGCGTCGGCGTTGGGCGGGTGGCGGTAGTTGCCCAGGAATGCCAGCCCGCGCCGGGCGGCGAACGGGGTGAGCGTCGGGCGCGGCGGGATCGCCCAGGGCACGACGTGCACCCGCTCGGCCGGGATGTGCCGGCGCAGCAGCGCCGCCTCGTAGGTCGAGTGGGTGATCACCGCGTCCGCCATCCGCGCGGCGGTCAGCTCGACGAAGCGCAGGTGTTCGGCGTAGGCGGCGAGATCCGCCCGATCCTCGACCGCGGCGCGGCGGGCGGTGCGCAGGTGGCTCAGGTCGGCCACGCTGTAGACGAGCCGCGCGCGGTGCTGGGTGTCGCGCGCGAGCTGGCCGTAGCGCGCGGCGATCTCGCCGCGGTGCAGGTAGACCAGGGCGAAGGCGCCGGCGTGGCGGGCCAGCACCTCCTCGACCGAAGCGTACCAGGGGGACAGGCAGCAGGCGATGCCCTCCGCCTCCAGGGCGGCGGCGTCCCCGGCGAGGTCGATCGGCACGAAGGTCACCGCGTAGCCGATCCGACCCAGCGCGCGCATGTGCGACAGGATCACGTTCGAGCCGGCGTCGCGGTCCGGCGCCGGCATCGCCGCGTCGATCACCAGGGCGCGCGGCCGCGCGGGCACGGAGGCCAGCGCGGGCCGCGGTCCGGCGGCCGCGTCGTGGCCCCGGTCGGCGCGGGCTTGGCGCAGGTGCTGGGCCTGCTCCAGCAGGAAGGCGAGCCGCCGCGCGCCCTCCGCCGCGTCGACGGGCTCGGCCAGCGCCTGGGCCAGCCGGGCCCGCAGATCGGCGTCGAAGGCGGTGACGGGTTCGACGGTGCAGGGCGAGCCCGGCAGGGCGGCGCCGTCGCCCTCGCGGCGCAGGGCGAGCGTGCAGCGGGCGAGCGGCGGCAGCGCCCGCTCGGGGAAGGCGAAATCGAACCCGTGGCGGCCATGGCCGACGCCACCCTGCACGAGATCCTCGCGGGGCCGATCGGCGAGGCAGCGCCCGACCGGACGGCCGTCGACGGTGACGACGAGGCTGACGGGGGTGTCGGGCGCGTCCGCGTCGCGCGCCCAGCCGACGATTCCGCGGCGGGTCAGGCGATCGATGTTCCCCTGCAACGCCACGGACCGCCCCTCGCCGCTCGCCCCTGGCCGGACGGCTCGATCAAGCCGCCCGATCGCTCCGGGCGAGCGCCGGCAGGTGTAGGATCCCGAGGCTCGTCGCGTCGGCCGAGCGGCGCAGTTCGACCGTGTGCGGGGCACGGCCGTCGAGCGCCTCGGGCAGGTCGAGGGCGAAGCCGTGGCAGCCGTCGCCGATGCCGGCGGCCTCGAGGTCCGCCCGGTAGCCGTCGGCGTAGACCAGCGCCACGGTGGCACCGTCCACGACGACGTCGAGGCAGACCGGCCCGTCCGGGTGCGCCGCGTCCTGCGCCCACCCGGTCACGCGGCGGCCGTCGCACGCCTCGACGGCGCCGCGCAGGGCGCCGAACACCCGCGCGCGCGCCACCGGCAGGCCGGCGCGGATGGCCAGCCGCCGCCGGATCGCCTCCAGGGCGTAGCCGTGCGCCCCGTCGTCGGCCACGCGCGGCGCGCAGTAGGCGGCCGCGGCCGGCGCGGCGCCCGGGCACGGCGCCCGGGAGCTCGCGGCGTTGTGGAAGATCGCCCGGCCGCCGTCGTCGACGTAGCTCTCGGCCGGCGCGCCCTCGGCGAGCAGCACGTCGTGGCTGTCGAGTTCGACGTGCCAGTAGGTGACGCTCTCGATCCGCTCGGCTCGTGTGATGCTGGCGCCGTTGACGAGGAGTTCGGCGGGCACGAGCAGGCCGTCGAGGAACAGGGCGTGGTCGGGCGAGACGGCGAGGTCGCGGGCCGGCACCCCGTCGGCGAGCGCGCCCGCGCGCACGGTGACCGGCAGGACGGCGGGGTTGGCGTTGGCGAAGCGGCCGCCGTAGCTCCGGGTGCCGATCCAGCGGATGGGGCGTCGGGCGCCCGAGGCGGTGACGACGGTGTCGCCGATCGCCAGATCCTCCACCGCGACTGCGCCGCGATCCGTCAGGATGCGCGTGCCGGTGCAGTAGCACGGGACGTTGTTGCCCGGAGCCAGGATGCGGACGCTGCCGTTGCCCCGGCTGACGGTGTTACCGGACATCGTCTCGGCGAAGTTCTGGACGCCCGTGTTCGAGATGTACGAGGTGCCGCCGCGACCGCCTTCAAGAAAAGGACCGGCGGCCGACACGTCAGCGGATCCACCCCTTCCACCGGTGGCGCCGCCGCCGCCGCCGCCGCCGCCGAAGCCCGCGCCTACGACGCCGCCGCCGCCGCCGCCGCCACCGAAGCCTCCAGGGGTTTGCACCGCCCCCCCGGCCGCTCCGTTGGCGGCGTCAGCGCCTCCCTGGCCGGACGTCCCGCCGCCGGCCGCATTGCTGCCGTTGAAGCCGTTGGCCGTCGCGCCGGCCCCACCGCCGCCGCCGGCCCCAGCATCACCGTTGCCGGCGACTGAAGCGCCGCCAAGACCGCCACCCCCGAGGGTTCCAGGGTTGGCGACGGATGCATTCTCGCCGGTTCTGGTGGCGGCGGCGCCGCCGCCGCCGCCCGCGATGAGCAGCGGCGTGATGTTGTTGCTGGCGTCCCGCGTGTAAATCTCGGAGAAGCCGCCGCCACCCGCGCCGTTTCTAACCCCGTCCCCAGCGGAGCCGCCGACGCCGCCCACGATGATGAAAAGCTGTTGGCCCGCGGTGAGGTTGAACGTGGCGCCGATCTGCGCACCGCTGCCGCCCGCCCCGTTGTCCGTTGAGCCGCCGCCGGCCCCGAACGCTGATAGGTCGTAGGTGCCCGTCACCGGCACCGTGTAGGTGAACGAGCCGACGGTGTTGAACGTGATCGGGTTCATGGCCTGCCCCGTACCCGCTGCCCCACCCTCTTGGCCGACGCCAAGTGCTTGGACGCTTCATGGGACCGTCGTCCGGACGGTGTGGCGAGTCTATGGCCGGGGCTGCGGCAAGATCACCCCTGGACAGTGTTGAGCGGGTATCGACGGCAGTTTCAAACTAGCCTGTGCTATCTGCGCGACAGTCCGGCGACCTTCTGCTGCTGTTCTGGTTTAGCTGCTTCGGCGATCGAACAACTTGCGCGAGACTGCCGAGCGCCGACGCCACCATCAGCCTCAGGCCGATCGGACAGCCCGCGCCATCGCGGCGACCGACCCGTCCACCGCGACGTCGAAGCGCATCGGCGCCATCGCGTCATCCAGGCGGACGACGCCCCGTTGATGTCCGAACGGACCGGCATCGGGTGATCACCGCGGCGGCCGCGCAGGCCGCCGCGCCCCGAGGGCCGGGCCGCAAGCTTTGCTTTGCGGATGCCGCTCGCCATGGTGCGGTCCATGATCCGACTGATCCCCAGCCTGCCGGCCGTCTACGTCGCCGCGCGCGTGGTGTGGCCGAGCCCGTGGCCGCTCGCGCTCAAGCTCGGCGCGACCGTCCTGCTGCTCGTCGCCTCCCAGTATCACCTGTGGAGCCGCCTCTCTTCCGGGTCGGTCTTCGCGCCGGAGTTTCCCCGCCCGGTGGTGATCCTGTTCAACGGGGCGTTCGGTGCGCTCGCGCTGGCGGCTCCGCTGCTCCTCGCCCTTGATGCCGTGGCGCTGGTCTGCTGGGTCCTGCCCGGAAGCGGGTGGGCGATCCCCATGGCCTGGCGCTACGCGGCAATCCTGGCGGCCGTGATGCTGGCGGCTGTGGCGGTGGCGCAAGCCGTGCGCGTGCCGCCGCTGAAGGACATCACGGTGGCGATTCCGGATCTCCCCCCCGCGTTCGACGGCTACACGATCCTGCATCTCTCCGACCTGCACATCAGCCGCCTGTTCCCGATGACGTGGGCGCGGGCCGTCGTGACGCGTGCCAACGCACTGCGCACGGACATGATCGTGGTGACGGGCGATTTCATCGACGGTTCGCTCGCGGCGCGACGGACGGACGTCGAGCCGCTGCGCGCCCTGCGGGCGCGGGACGGGGTCTGGGCCGTGCCGGGCAACCACGAGTACTTCTTCGACTACGACGCCTGGATGCGCCACCTCGCCGGGCTGGGGATCCGCGTGCTCGCCAACGCCAACACGATCCTCAGGCGCGATGGCGGAGCGCTGGTCGTGGCGGGGGTGACCGACCGCTCGGCGCCCGCCACCGGCCATCCGGGCCCTGATCTCGCCGCCGCGCTGGCGGGCGCGCCCGCGGGTGCGCCGGTCGTGCTCCTGGATCATCAGCCGGCGAACGCCGCGCGGGCGGCCGCGCACGGGGTGAGGCTGCAACTGTCCGGACATACCCACGGCGGCATGATCCGCGGCCTGGACCGGCTGGTGGCGCGCGGCAATGCCGGCTTCGTCTCCGGGGCGTACCGGGTCGGGGGCATGACCCTCTACGTCAGCAACGGCACCGGCCTGTGGCCGGGCTTCGCGCTTCGGCTCGGCCGCCCCTCCGAGTTGACGCGGATCACCCTGCGCACGCCGCCGTAGCACCGCTCCTGCCGTTCGGCGGGGCCTCGCACGCGCCGATCCTCGACGAACCGCAGAGTCCCGACGCGGACCGGCGACCGCCTCGGCGAAACCTGCTCTAGGATGGCCGGGCATCGGGATGAGACGCTCATGACCACGGATCGACCGGAAGGCGGGCAACCGCGCCGCGTCCTCGTTCTGGGGGCGACCGGCACGATCGGTCGGGCGACCGTGCGCGCGCTGGTGTCGCGCGGTCACGCGGTCGTCTGCCTCGTCAGGCGCACGGCCGGCCCGGCGGATCCCGCAGGCGCCACTGCGCGGGTCGTGGACCTGACCGATCCGTCGTCGTTGGCGCGCGACGGGATCCGCGGCGAGCCGTTCGACGCCCTGGTGTCGTGCCTCGCGTCGCGCACCGGATTGCCCGACGACGCCTGGGCGATCGATTACGGCGCGCACCTGAACGCCCTGCACGCCAGCCGGGCGGCCGGCGTGCGGCATGTCGTGCTGCTGTCGGCGATCTGCGTCCAGAAGCCGGTCCTCGCCTTCCAGCACGCCAAGCTCGCCTTCGAGCGGGACCTGATCGCCTCGGGCCTCGCCTACACGATCGTCCGGCCGACCGCCTACTTCAAGTCGCTCTCGGGGCAGATCGAGCGCGTGAGACGCGGCAAGCCGTTCCTGGTCTTCGGCGACGGAACCCTGACGGCCTGCAAGCCGATCGGTGACGACGACCTGGGCCGCTACCTCGCGGACTGTCTCGACGACGCGGCGCGGCGCAACCGCGTGCTGCCGATCGGCGGGCCGGGCGACGCGATCACGCCGAGGGCGCAGGGCGAGCAGCTCTTCGCCCTGCTGGGCCGCGAACCGCGCTTCACGCACGTCCCGGTGGGGCTGCTGAACGCGATCGTCACCGTCCTGGCGACGGTCGGACGGTGGGTGCCGGCCCTGGCCGCCAAGGCCGAACTCGCGCGGATCGGCCGCTACTACGCGACCGAGTCCATGCTCGTGCTGAATCCGGCGACCGGTCGATACGATGCGCAGGCCACCCCTTCGACGGGGTCGGAGACGCTGTTTGCCTATTATGCGCGGGTGATCCGCGGCGAGGCGGCGGCCGAGCGCGGCGACCACGCCGTGTTCTGACGATGCCGGGATCCGTGACGCCCCGACGTCGCGGGCCCGGAGCGACAGGCCGTCCTGCACCGTGAGCACGAAGCGCGCGGAAACCTCGACCGCGGCGCCGAGGCGGCCGGAGCCCCGTCCGCCTATCGAGGCTCGAGCCGGCTCCGGCCTTCGGCATCCGGCCGACCGATGTCGGGCGCGGGTCCGGACGACCGGCGCTCGATCAACGCGATCGGCATCTCCGTGCGGCGGCTCCGGGGCTCGCCGCACAGACGGGCGAGCAGATGCTCGGCGACCGCCCGCCCCAGGTCGGCGGTCGGCAGATGGACCGTCGTCAGGGGCGGCGCGCTATGGCTCGCGATCTCCAGGTTGTCGATGCCGACGACGGACAGATCCCGGGGGACGCGCAGGCCGCGCCGCTCCGCTTCGGCTGCTTCGCGCCCGTCCCGAACTCTCGATTGGTCTGCGAACGTTGGTGAAAGCGGACGCTCCCGCAGGCTCGGCTACGCGCGATCCGACCGGCAAACCGTCAACATTCATTGAGATAGAAAACGATAAAAATTGATCTTCAGAAAATCTGTCTAGTAACAAAAAACTCAGCCGCGGACCTCGCCGGGATTCTTTCCGGTCCACCGTTTGAAGGCCCTGCGGAAATTCGCGACGTCCGAGAATCCGACGAGGACGGCGATGTCGTCGTAACTCAGCTTGGTCTTGGCGACATACTCGATCGCGATCGCGCGATGAAAATCATCGACGACCGCAGAGAATGAGACACCTTCGTCGTTGAGACGGCGCCGAAGCGTCCTCGATGTCATGTGCATCGATTGCGCCACATCCTCCATGCTCGGGCACACGCCCGGGGAGCGCATCAGGATCTGATAGACTTCACCGGCCACACCGGCCGACGCCTTCGCTTTTCCGATGAGGTTGTCGCACGCGTCCTGGAACATGAACGATGTCAGGCGGTGCGCCAGTTGCGGCTTCTGATCGAGGATGGCGCTGTCGTAGCGCAACTCGCAGCATTCCTGATCGAACAGGCATGGGCAGTTGAGGTAATCCGGATAGACCGCGGCATGGTCCGGCCTCGGGTAGGAGAACCGCGCCATCGTCGGCGGACAGGCCCGGCCGGCGACGTCCTGGAGGTGGGTGACCTGCTGCGTGAACTGCTGCTCGATCAGGAACTGCCGCAAGTCCCCCGACGGCGCGAAGCTGAACTCGTCCGGGAAGGTCCAGACCGCCGAATCCGGGTATTCCTGCCACGCGATCGTCAGCGTCGGCGTCGCCAGGAGATGATATTTGACACCGAGGTTGAAGTAGTCCCGCAGCGACAGGCACGACATCAGCGCGTAGCCGTACATCCCGTAGGCCGACAGGTGAAGGCGCGCGCCGACCTGGAACGGTGTCGTCGGATCGCGCGAAAGCTCAAGGGCATTGCGGCACACGGCCACGTATTGGCGCACCGACGTGAGCGCCGAGGCGTCGTGGACTCTGGTCACGTCGACGCCGGTGTCGCGAAGGCAGTCTTCGGGCGCAATTCCCTGCTCGCCCAGCACCTCGACGAGGGCGGCAATCTTGTAGGGTGCGTAGATCCGCTCGCTCGGCAGCGGGACCTTCTTCAACACGGGCGCCTCCCGCGTGTCCTCTAAAGACCTCACTATGTCCTATGAGGACCTTGGCGGCTACCCGGCACGCCGATAGCCTCCCTGAAAATTGAGGGAGGACAGAAACATGCGCGTCGCAATTGCACCGTGGCCCGGCGCGCGCGAGCGAGGCCAGACGGGCCCGCGCGCACCGTAGACTTCGATCGCGCCGCGTCCCGCCGACGCGGGCGCACGCCCGGGACCGCCGAGCCCTCATCCCCCTGAACCGATGTGTGTCCGTCCTCGGACGGAAGGCGGAGCCTGCCCGGAGCAGGCGCCGCGACGCTGACGCATGGGCCGGCGCCTGTCGGCCGCCGGCCCTGCGCGATCGCATTCAACAGAAGAGCAAGTTTCACGGAGGAAGCAACGATGAGAAAGTCGAGCCGTAAAGTCATCATCTCCTGCGCGATCACCGGATCGACGCACACGCCGTCCATGTCCCCATATCTGCCGCTGACCCCTGAGCAGATCGCCCGCCAGTCGATCGAGGCCGCGGAAGCGGGGGCCGCGATCATCCACCTGCACGCCCGCGATCCGGAGGACGGCCGGCCGACGCCCGACCCGGCCGTCTACCGGCAGTTCGTCCCCGTGATCGCGGCCGCCACGGACGCCGTCGTCAACATCACGACGGGCGGCAGCACCCGCATGACCCTGGCCGAACGCCTTGCCTACCCGCTGCAAGCGGGGCCCGAGATGTGCTCGTTGAACATGGGTTCGATGAACTTCTCGATCCACGGCGTCGCCAGCCGGATCACGGACTGGCGCTACGATTGGGAGAAGCCCTACCTGGAAGGCATGGAAGACCAAGTCTTCCGCAACACCTTCAAGGACATCAGGTATATCCTGGAAGAACTCGGCGCCAAGGGCACGCGCTTCGAGTTCGAATGCTACGACGTCAGCCACCTCTACAACCTCGCCCACTTCGCCGAGCAGGGACTGGTGAAGCCGCCGTTCTTCATCCAGTCGATCTTCGGCGTGCTGGGCGGGCTCGGGCCGGACCCGGAGAACCTCATGCTCATGCGCATGACGGCGGACCGCCTGTTCGGCCGCGAGAATTACCAGTTCTCCGTCCTGGGCGCCGGGCGCCACCAGATGCCCTTCGTGACCCTCGGCGCGCTCATGGGCGGCCATGTCCGCGTCGGGCTGGAAGACAGCATCTACATCGCCAAGGGCGTTCCGGCGACGTCGAGCGCCGAGCAGGTCAGGAAGATCCGCCGCATCCTCGAAGAACTGTCGCTCGAAGTCGCGACCCCGGCGGAAGCCCGCGAGATGCTTCATCTCAAGGGCTCTCGAACCGTCGATTTCTGACATTCTCAAAATAATACGATGAATTTCGACCTGCCGGATCGGTGGGATCCGGAAAATTTGGCTCGCCAGGACTTGAGGGAGGACGATACGCCATGAGCCCATATCAGACGGCGGCAACCGGGGATGCCACGCTCGCCACGGCGACAGCGAAGGTGAGACGACACCTTCTGCCGATGATGGTATTCATCTATTTCCTGTCGTTCATCGACCGCACGAACGTCGCGCTCGCGAAGGGCGCCTTCCAGGTCGATCTCGGCATCACCCCGGCGATGTACGGGTTCGGGGCCGGGATCTTCTTCTGGGGCTACGCGCTCCTGGAGGTGCCGAGCAACCTTCTGGCGCACCGCATCGGACCGCGACGCTGGATCGCGCGCATCGCGGTGACCTGGGGCGCGATCTCAGCGCTGATGATGTTCGTCCAGGGCGAATGGTCGTTCTACGCCTTCCGCCTCCTCCTCGGGATCGCCGAGGCGGGCCTGTTCCCGGCGCTGATGTACGTCACCACGCTCTGGTTCGCCCAGCGCGACCGGGCCGTCGCGGTCGGCTGGATCTACACGGCTCCGGCCCTGGGATTGACGATCGGCAACCCCCTGGGCGGAGCCTTGATGCAGCTCGACGGCCTCGGCGGCCTGCACGGTTGGCAGTGGATGTTCCTGCTGGAGGGCCTCCCGACCGTCATCTTCGGTGTGGTCCTGTGGTTCATCTTCCCCGACCGTCCTCGGGATGCCCGGTGGCTGACGGCCGCCGAGGCCGACGCCGTGGAGAGCAACGCGGCCGGACACGGCGGCGCCCACGCCCAGGCGCACGCCCCGTCGAAGGAGTGGATCTCCGTCCTCAAGCGCCCGAGCACGATCCTGATCGCGCTGATCTACTTCTTCAATCAGATCGGCTTCGTCGGGTTGTACTTCTTCATCCCCTCGATGGTTCAGCAGATGCAGGCGAGCACGCCGTTCATGGTGGGGCTGCTCTCCAGCTCGGTGGGGATCGGTTTCCTGCTCGGGGTTCTGATCCTGCCGCGCGTCAAGCGGTTCTTCGAGAGCGACATGGTGTTCCTGGGCGCCGTCACCGCGGGCCTGCTGGTCAGCGCGACCGTCTTCCTGGCGACCACGCTGCCGGTGATCCAACTCGCGCTGTTCACGACCACGGCCTTCTTCGCGGGCGGGATCCTGCCGATCTTCTGGTCGGTCGCGATGAAGCGCCTGCAGGGGATCCAGGCGGCCGCCGGCCTCGCCTTCATCAACACGATCGGCCTGATCGGCGGGTTCTTCGGCCCGTCCATCTTCGGTCTCGTGGAGCGTGAGACCGGGCGTAGCGCATCCGGCTTCATCGTCATCGCCGTCACGGCCCTGCTCGGCCTCATCCTGATCCCGCTCCTGGCCAGGGCACTCCGGAGCGAGGCCGAGGCCCACGCAGGCGGCCTCCTGCGCGTGAGCCATCCGTAAGCGAAACGCCCGGCGCGTCGGGATCGCGCAGATCGCGACGCGCCTTCGCCCAACCCTCGTCCGACAGGAGACACCATGCCCACGTTCGACCTTCTGAAGCCCGCCCCCGGCCTGCGGGTGCTCGTGACGGGCGGAGCCGCCGGGATCGGCGCCCGCATCGCCGAGGCGTTCGACGAGGCCGGCGCGCACGTCTACGTCTGCGACGTCGATCCCGCCGCGGTCGCGGCCCTGCGGGCGGCCCACCCGTCGATCGGCGCCGGCGTCGCGAACGTCGCCGAGCGGGAGAGCGTCGACCGGCTCGTCGATGACGCCGCTGCCGCGCTCGGCGGCTTGGACGTCCTCGTCAACAATGCCGGCATCGCGGGCCCCACCGGGTCCATCGAGGACATCGAGCCCGACGACTGGGACCGGACGATCTCGACCAACCTGAACAGCCAGTTCTACGTCCTGCGGCGCGCCGTCCCGCTCCTGAAGGCGTCGCCTGCGGCCAGCATCGTGGCGATGTCCTCCGTGGCCGGCCGCCTCGGATACCCGTTCCGGACGCCCTACGCCTCGACCAAGTGGGCGATCGCGGGCTTGGTGAAATCCCTCGCGATCGAGCTCGGCAAGGACGGCGTGCGCGTCAACGCGGTCCTGCCCGGTCTCGTGGCCGGGCCGCGCATGGATCGCGTCATCGCGGCGCGCGCGCAGGCCCTGGGTATCGGCTTCGAGGAGATGAAGGCCGCGTATCTCGCGAAGATCTCCCTCGGCCGGATGGTCACCGAGAGCGACATCGCGGCGATGATCCTGTTCCTGTGCTCGCCGGCCGCGAGGAACATCACCGGCCAGTCGATCAGCGTCGATGGCAACGTCGAGCACCTGTAGCCCGACGCGTCGCGCTTGAGCGTCCGCACGCCACGCCCGCTCGCTCCGTCGCCCTTGCGGGCGGGAGACGTTCCGAACTCCGAGGCTGCGAGCCGCGGGGCTCGTCCACCGCATGCCAGCCGATGGGGTCACCGTGAGAAACAGCCTGACACCGCGAGCGGCCGCCGAGCTCGTCCCGGACGGGGCCACGCTCATGATCGGCGGCTTCATGGGCGTAGGAACGCCGAACCGCATGATCGACGCGCTCGTAGCCCGCGGCGTCCGGGACCTGACGGTCATCGCGAACGACACGGCTCGACCGGGTGTCGGCATCGGCAAGCTGATCAGCGCGGGCGCCGTGTCGCGGGCGATCGTCTCCCATATCGGCACGAACCCCGAGACGCAGCGCGCCATGCTCGCCGGCGCGATCGAGGTCACGCTCGTTCCGCAGGGAACGCTCGCGGAGCGCGTCCGCGCCGGCGGCTCCGGGCTGGGCGGCGTGCTGACGGCGACCGGCCTCGGGACCGTCGTCGCCGAGGGCAAGACCGTCGTGAAGATCGGCGGCCGCGAGTTCCTGGTCGAGGAAGCGCTCCGGGCGACGGTCGCCCTGGTCGCGGCCCGAAGCGCCGATTACGCGGGCAACCTCGTCTACTCGCTGACGGCCAGAAACTTCAATCCGCTGATGGCCATGGCGGCCGACACCGTCATCGCGGAGCCGAACGAGATCGTTCCGGTCGGCGTCCTGGCGCCGGACGTCATCCATACACCCGGCGTGCTGATCGACCACGTGGTCGAACGGCCGCTGCCGCTGTGAGGGTCGAGAGACATCATGGATTTCCGTGACCGCATCGCACGCCGGGTCGCCCGGGAGTTGCAGGACAACACCCTGGTCAATCTCGGCATCGGCCTTCCGACGCTCGTCGCGCGCTGTGTGCCCCCCGGCCTTCGGGTGTACTTCCAGTCCGAGAACGGCATCATCGGCTTCGGCGCAAGGCCACCGGAGGGGATGGAGGACATCCACCTCACCGATGCGGGCGGCGCGTTCGTGTCGGCGCTGCCGGGGGCGGCGGCCTTCGATTCGGCGATGTCCTTCGCGCTCATCCGCGGCGGTCATCTCGACATGACGGTCCTCGGCGGCCTTCAGGTCGACCGGCATGGCCGGCTCGCGAACTGGATGATCCCGGGACAGCTCATCCCGGGCATGGGCGGCGCGATGGATCTGGTCGGCGGAGCCCGACGCGTCATCGTCGCGATGACCCACACGCAGAAGGGCACGCCGAAGATCGTCCCGGACCTGACGCTTCCGGCCACGTCCCTGCGACCGGCGACGCTGATCGTGACGGAGATGGCGGTGATCGAGCCCGGTCCAGACGGACTGATCCTCCGGGAGCGGGCGCCCGGCGTGTCCATCGACGCCGTTCGCCGAGCGACGGCTGCGGACCTGCTGGTTGCCGGAGATATCCCCGAGATGGAGTTCTGATTTTTTTTGAGGAACATTCGGCCCTAAGACGGTCTTCGTCATTCAAATCCGAAGTTCATGCAGGTCACCCTGGCCACCCGCTGCAACGGCCGCCGCGCGAACGCTTCGGCCGCCCGCCTTTCCGCTCCATCGGCCTTCCGACCCAGGGGAACTGCGCGGGACGCGGCGAGAAGCGCCGCGCTTCCACGGAGACGGCCGCGCGCCTAGATACCCGGTATGCCTGTCCTCCTGGTGCTCGGCGCCGGCCTCCTGTTCGGCCTCGTGTTCGGCCCCCAGTGGTGGGTGCGCCGGGCGATGCAGCGACACGCCACCGAGCGGCCGGATCTGCCCGGGACCGGCGGCGAGCTCGCCCGCCACCTGCTCGACCTGGCGCGCCTGGAGCACGTTCCCGTCGAGATCGCGCCCGCCGACCATTACGACCCGGTCGCGAACGTCGTGCGCCTGTCGCCGGAGAACCATGACGGCCGCTCGATCACGGCGGTCGCGGTCGCGGCGCACGAGGTCTCCCACGCGCTCCAGCACGCGGCGGGGGACCGGCTCCTCGCGGCGCGGGTGAGGTTCGCCCCGGTCGTGCAGGGCTTCGAGTTCGCCGCGGCCGCGGTGATGATGACCGCGCCCGTGGTGCTCGCCGTCGTCCATTCGCCCGTCCTGCTCGCCCTGCAGGTGGGGGTCGGCATCGCGCTCCTCGGCGTTCGCCTCGCGTTCCATCTCCTGACCCTGCCCGTCGAACTCGACGCGAGCTTCCGCCGTGCCCTGCCCATCCTGGAAGCGGGTCGCTACCTCGACGCGGGCGACATGCCCGGCGCCCGCACCGTCCTGCGCGCGGCGGCCCTCACCTACGTCGCCTCGTCCCTCGTGGCGCTCGTGAACATCGCCCGCTTTCGGCGCCTCCTCCCGTTCTGATACGGCTTCCGGCTGAAGGGTCCGGGATCGACGCTCTCCGTCTTTGCGAGCGGAGCGAAGCAATCCAGGGGCGCCACCGCCTCAAACCGCGCGCTGCCCTGGGTCGCTTCGCCTACGGCTCGCGATGACGGCGCGGGCCCAGTTTACCGAGCGGTTCACCCGGAAGCGGTATGAGGCCTGCCGGACGCGCGACCGAATCCCGGCTCCGCTGAGGTGGCGCGGCGCCGGCTCGACGACGGCAGGTCATCCGGACGTCGCGTCGGCCTATGCTTGACGCCCGAATCCGTAGCGGTTCAGGAACATGGCCACGGCCTCGTCGACCACGACCTCGTCGCCGGGGGCGTCCTGCAACCCCTCCCCGACCGCCATCACGTGCGACCGGATCGCGAACTCCTGGATCAGGCCCATGAACTGACGCGCCGCCAGGTCCGGCCGCTCGCACGCCAGCAGGCGACGCTCCGTCAGGCTCGCCGGCACCCCCGCGAACGCCGCCGCCAGCGGCGCCTTGCCGGCCCGGTAGAACGCCTCGGCGATCCAGGGCAGGTGGCGCGACTCCGCGATCACGAAGCGCGTGAAGGCGATCTGGTCCGTCTCGCGGACGAAGCGCAGCAGGGATTGCGCGAAGCCGCGCAGGACGGCCTCGGCATCGACCGCCGATCCCAGCGGCGGGGCCGACGACAACGCATCCCGCGGGGGCACACACCCTCCGGCTGGGCAGGCCGGTCGTCTTCCCCGTCTCGCTCAGGCTTTGCTGAGAGCCCGGCTGCCGACGATGGCGTAGAGCGCGGCGGCGTCGCGGGCGCCGCGCAGGGCCGCCGCGGTCTCCGGGTCCCGCAGCCAGCGCGCCACGCAGGCCAGCGCGTTCAGGTGCCGGCCCTCGCCGCCCATGGGGAGCAGCAGCAGGACGACGAGGTCGACCGGGCGGTCGTCCACCGCGTCGAAATCCACCGGATCGCGCAGCCGCGCGAGCAGGCCGAACGGTCGTTCGATGCCGTCCAGCCGCGCGTGGGGCAGCGCCACGCCGTCGCCGACACCGGTCGACCCCAGATCCTCCCGCTTGGCGAGCGCCGGAAGAATGTCGTCGATGCCGAGGCCGAGCCGATCCGCGGCGCGCGCGGCCAAGCTTTCCAGGAGGGCCTTCTTGGAGGGCGCGCGCAGGCCCGCCACGGCATCGTCCGGAGCGAGGATCTCGTCGATGGTCATGGCGCCGTCCGGCGGGGCGTCGTGAGCGGCATCAGTGCCTCGTCTCCGCCGTGCGCGGCCCACCATCATTGGCCGCGCGCGGCTTGATGGTCGGCTCGTCGTCCGGGGCCCGCAGGCGATAGCCGACGCCGGTCTCGGTGAGGAGAATGCGCGGACGCTCGGGGTCGGCCTCAAGCTTCTGGCGGAGCTGGCGCACGTAGACGCGAAGGTATTGCGGATCGGACGAGACCGAAACCGTGTGCATGAGTTGCGCGTGGGTGAGCACCTTGCCGGCATGGAGCACGAGCACGCGCAGGAAGTCGTACTCCCGCGGGGTCAGCTTCACCTCGACGTCGTCGACCTTGACGATTCTGCGGACGAGATCGACGCTGAGGCCGTCGACCCGGAACACCGGACGCTCGCCGCGCTGGACGAGTTGGTGGCGCAGGGCGGCGCGCAGCCGTGCCAGGAGCTCGGCCATGCCGAACGGCTTGGTGACGTAGTCGTCCGCGCCGAGGTCGAGGGCCTCGACCTTGCCGCCCTCGTCGTCCCGGCTGGACAGGACCACGACCGGCAGGCCGGGATGGGCGGCCCGGATCGCGCGCAGGAGATCGTGGCCGCGCATGTCCGGCAGGCCGAGGTCGAGCAGGACGAGGTCCACGCCCTCCCGCCCGAGCACCTCCAGAGCGGTCGCCCCGTTGGGCGCCTCCAGGATGGCGTAACCCTGGGTCGAGAGGCCCGTGCGCAGCAGCTTGCGGATCGGCGGCTCGTCGTCGATCACGAGAACGGTCGGGCTCATGCGGCGATGTCCTTCGCGCCCCGGGCCGGGACGGGCAGTGTCACGGTGAAGACCGCGCCCGGCCGGTCACGCCGGTTGGCCGCGGTGACGGTGCCGCCCATCGCCTCGACGAAGCCGCGCGCGATGGCCAGGCCCAGGCCGGTGCCGGCGCGGACACGGTCGCTCTTGCGCACCCGGTAGAACTTGTCGAACAGGCGCTCGACGTCCGCCTCCGGGATGCCCTGACCCTCGTCGAGGATCTCGATGCGGACCGACCGTCCGTCCCGGCGTGCCCGCACCGTCACGGTCGTGTCCTCCGGCGCATACTTCGCGGCGTTGTCGAGAAGGTTGACCAGCACCTGCTCGAACAGGACCGGGTCGAGCCGCAGGGTCGGCAGGTCGGGGGCCATCTCCGCGGCGACCCTGTGCCCGCACAGGACCTTCTCGACCCGCCTCAGGGCCGTGTCGACGGTCTCGGCCACGTCCTGCGGCGCGAGGTTCGGCGCCACGGCGCCAGCCTCCAGTCGGGTCATGTCGAGGAGGTTCACGATGAAGCGGTTGAGCCGCTCCGATTCCTCGATGACGGTCGAGAGGAGGTCGGCCTTGGCCTCCGGGTCCAGGACCGCGTCGAGGTCGCGCAGCGTGCTGGCGGCCCCGAGCACGGAGGCGAGCGGCGTGCGCAGGTCGTGGCTGATCGAGGTCAGGAGCGCCTGGCGCAGGCGGTCGGTCTCGGCGGCGCGCTCGGCCCGGTCGAGATCCTCCACCAGTCGCACGCGCTCGATGGCGAGCGCGCCCATGTCGGCCAGCGCATCGAACAGGCGGCGGCCCTCCGGCGTGAGGATCGGTCCGGTCCCGTCCGCGTCGAGGCCGACCACCCCGACGATGCCGCGCCCGGTCCGCATCGGCAGGAACAGACGTCTGGCGCCGGGCAGCGTGTCGGCGCCGCGGCCGGCCGGGCGGTCGTTGTCGAAGGCCCACTGCGCTGCCGCCACGTCGGCCCCGTCCAGCATGTCCTCCGGCGGGTAGCCGGCCCGGACATCGACGGCCTCGCCCTCGGGCAGGAGCAGCACGACGCGGACCTTCAGGATCGCCGCGACCTGGGCCGAGGTCGCCCAGAGCACGTCGTCGAGGGTGCCGCAGGCGGCGAGCTTGCGCGCGAACCCGAACAGCCGCTCGGTCGCTCGCGCCCGTCCCTGGCTCACCATCGCCGTCGACCGCGCGCGGGCGGCGAGGTTCGAGACGAGCACGGCCACCAGGGTGAAGAGCAGGAAGGCGGCGACGTTGGTCGGGTCGGCGATGGTGAGGGTGTAGACCGGCGGCAGGAAGAAGAAGTTGTAGGCCAGCGACGCGGCCATCACGGCGGCGAGCGCCGGACCCAGGCCCCACCGGACGGCGACGCCCACGACGGCGGTGAGCAGGAACAGGTCGGCGTTCTCGACGCCCGCGTAGGGCTGGGCCACGATAGCGGCACCGAGGCCGCCCCCCACCGCGGCCAGCGCGACGAGGTAGGGCCTCGCGTCGAAGCTCGCGCGCGGCGCGGCCGTCGCCACCGCCCGCCGGGCCGGCTTCTCCGGCGGCACGGCCTCGCCGGGCACGACGTGGACGCTGATGTTGCCCCCGTCCCGCACGAGGTCGTGCACCACGGAGCCGTTGACCAGTTCGAACAGGCGGGAGCGCTCGGACTTGCCGACCACGACGTGGTTGACGTTGGCCGAGCGGGCGTAGGCGAGGATGTCGTCGGCGATGCGGCGGCCGCCGGGGAGCGTGACGGCGTCGCCCCCGAGCGTGTCGGCGAGCCGCAAGGCCTCGGCGATGCGGTCGCGCTGGGCCTCGCTCAACGAGGCCGCCCGCGCTCCCTCCACCACCAGGGCGGTCCAGGGCGCGTGCAGGCGGTCGGCGAGGCGCTTGGTGTAGCGCACGAGGCCCGCCGCGCGGGGATCCTCGCTCACGCAGACCAGCACGCGTTCCCCTGCCGCCCAGGGGCCGGCGACGGCGTTGGCCCGCATGTGGCCGAGCAGCTCGTCGTCGACCCGGTCGGCGGTCCGCCGAAGCGCCAGCTCCCGCAGGGCCGTCAGGTTGCCGCGGGAGAAGTAGTGCTTGAGCGCGCGCTCGGCGTTGGTCGGCACGTAGACCTTGCCCGCCTTCAGGCGCTCGATCAGGTCGTCGGGGTTGAGGTCCACGACCTCGATGTCGTCGGCCCGGTCGAGGACGCCGTCCGGCACGGTCTCGCGGACGCGGATGCGGGTGATCGAGGCGACGACGTCGTTGAGGCTCTCGACGTGCTGGATGTTGAGGGTCGTCAGGACGTCGATGCCGGCATCGAGCAGTTCCTCGACGTCCTGGTAGCGCTTCGGGTGGCGCGAGCCCGGAGCGTTGGTGTGGGCGAGCTCGTCCACCAGGGCGACCTGCGGCCGGCGGGCCAGCAGCGCGTCGAGGTCCATCTCCTGCAGGACGGTGCCGTGATACGGCACGGACCGCCGGGGGATCGCCTCGAAGCCGTCGATCAGGGCCTCGGTCTCGGCCCGGCCGTGGGTCTCGACGACGCCGATCACCACGTCGGCGCCGGCCTTCAGCCGCGCGCGGCCGATGGTCAGCATCTCGTAGGTCTTGCCGACGCCGGGGGCGGCGCCGAGGAACACCTTGAGCCGGCCGCGGGTCCGCTCCTCCCGGCGCGCCGCTTCGAGCAGCGCGTCGGGCGAGGGGCGGTTCGGGTCGCGGCCGGTCTCGGGCATGCTCGCTCCTCAGCGCTTCGCCATATCGTCCAGGGCGAGGTTGAGCGCGAGGACGTTGACGCGCGGCTCGCCGAGCAGGCCCAGCGTCCGGCCCTGCACCTGGCCGGCGACGAGGTCGCGCAGCTTGTCCTCGGGCAGATTCCGGGCCTTGGCGACGCGCGGCACCTGGAACAGGGCGGCGTCGGGGGAGATGTCCGGGTCGAGGCCCGAGCCGCTGGTCGTAACGAGGTCGACCGGCACGGGCCGGCCGGGATTCTCGGCCTTGAGCGCGTCGAGGTCGCCCTTGACGCGCTCGGCGAGCGCCGCGCTCGTCGGGCCGAGGTTCGAGCCCGAGGAGTTCGCCGCGTTGTAGGGCGCCGGCACCGTCTTCGAGGCGTCTGCGGGGTCGGCCGCCGTGGTCGCCGAGGGGCGGCCGTGGAAGTAATCGGCCCCGGTGAAGGTCTGGCCGACCAGCGACGAGCCGACGACCTTTCCGCCACGCTCGATCAGGCTGCCGGCGGCCTTCGCCGGGAAGATGGCACCGGCGAGCCCCGTCATCGCGAGGGGGTAGGCGAGGCCGGTGACCGCCGTGAGGGCCAGGAGCAGGACGAGGGCGGGGCGAAGCTGGTTCAGCATGGGAGGTCTCCGGGACCATAGAGCGCACGCCGCCGAGGTGGACACCGGCTCGGCGCAGGAGAGCGCGTCAGAACAAGGGCTCTAGGCGAGATGGAGGGCGCTGACGGCGAGGTCGATGGCCTTGATGCCGACGAAGGGCACGAGGACACCGCCGAGGCCGTAGATCAGCAGGTTGCGCCGCAGCAGCGCGGCCGCGCCGACGGCCCGGTAGGTGACGCCGCGCAGGGCGAGCGGGATCAGAGCCACGATGATCAGCGCGTTGAAGATGATAGCCGACAGGATCGCGCTCTGCGGCGAGGCGAGGTGCATGACGTTCAGCGCCTGGAGCTGCGGGTAGAGCGTCAGGAACATCGCCGGGATGATGGCAAAATACTTCGCCACGTCGTTGGCGATGGAGAAGGTCGTCAGGGCACCGCGGGTCATCAGCAACTGCTTGCCGATGCCGACGATCTCGATGAGCTTGGTCGGGTCGCTGTCGAGGTCGACCATGTTGCCGGCCTCGCGGGCCGCCACCGTGCCGGTGTTCATGGCGACGCCGACATCGGCCTGGGCCAGCGCCGGGGCGTCGTTGGTGCCGTCGCCGCACATGGCCACGAGCTTGCCCTGCGCCTGCTCCCTGCGGATCAGCGCGAGCTTGTCCTCCGGGGTGGCCTGGGCGAGGAAATCGTCCACCCCCGCCTCGGCCGCGATGGCGGCGGCGGTCATCGGGTTGTCGCCGGTGATCATCACCGTGCGGATGCCCATCCGGCGCAGTTCGGCGAAGCGGTCGCGGATGCCGCCCTTCACGATGTCCTTGAGATGGACGACGCCGAGCAGGCGGCCGTCCCGGGCCACGGCGAGGGGCGTGCCGCCGGCCTTGGCGATCTCCTCCGCGATGGCGCGGATCTCGGTCACGACGCCGGCCTCGGCCTCGGGGCGGACGGCCAGGGCGACGTTGGAGCCGCGCGACGGGACCGGCTGGCCCGAGACCGAGGCGATGACGGCGTCGACCGCGCCCTTGCGGATCGAGATGCCGTGCAGGTCGACCCCCGACATCCGCGACTGCGCGGTGAACGGCACGAAGGTGGCATTCAGGCTCGCCATGTCCCGGGCGCGGATGCCGTAGGTCTCCTTGGCCAGTACGACGATGGAGCGGCCCTCCGGCGTTTCGTCCGCCAGGGAGGCGAGTTGGGCCGCATCGGCGAGATCCTGCGCGGTGACGCCGCGGACGGGGCGGAACTCGGTCGCCTGCCGGTTGCCCAGGGTGATCGTTCCGGTCTTGTCGAGGAGCAGGGTGTCGACGTCGCCCGCCGCCTCGACGGCACGGCCCGACATGGCGAGCACGTTGAACCGCACCAGCCGGTCCATGCCGGCGATGCCGATGGCCGAGAGCAGCGCGCCGATCGTCGTCGGGATCAGGGTGACGAACAGGGCGACCAGCACGATCACGGGGATCGATCCGCCCGCGTAGCTCGCGAAGCTCGGGATCGAGGCCACCGCGAAGACGAACACGAGGGTCAGCCCGGCGAGCAGGATGTTGAGGGCGATCTCGTTCGGCGTCTTCTGCCGGGACGCGCCCTCGACCAGCGCGATCATGCGGTCGACGAAGGTGGATCCGGCGGCGGCCGTGATGCGGACCTCGATCTCGTCGGAGAGCACCTGCGTGCCGCCGGTCACCGCCGAGCGGTCGCCGCCGGATTCCCGGATCACCGGGGCGGATTCGCCGGTGATGGCCGCCTCGTTGACGGAGGCGACGCCCGCGATGACCTCGCCGTCGGAGGGGATCAGGTCGCCCGCCTCCACGAGGACGACGTCGCCGACCTTGAGGGCGGTGCCGGGCACGCGCTCGTAGGCCCGGCCCTGGCCGGTCAGCCGCTTGGCGGTCATCTCGGTGCGGGTGCGCCGCAGGCTGTCGGCCTGCGCCTTGCCGCGCCCTTCCGCGAGCGCCTCGGCGAAGTTGGCGAAGATCAGGGTGAACCACAGCCAGAGGATGATCTGGCCGGAGAAGAGCAGGTCGCTGCCGCCGGTGGCGAGGTCGCGTGCGAACAGCACGGTGGTCAGGACGGCCACGACCTCGACCACGAACATGACCGGGTTGCGGATCATGGCGCGGGGATCGAGCTTCCTGATCGAGCCGAGGAGGGCCGGCCCGACGAGGGCGGCGCTGAAGAGCGATGAGGTTTGGCGGGACATGGCGTGAGGTGTCCGGAGGGGGGTGGTGGGGCCAGGCCTCGCGGGCCGGGCCTGCCTTGGTTCAGGGAGCGGCCGCGCCGTAGGTCAGGACGAAGGCGGCGGCGAGGGCGAGGCCGCCGAGCATCACGACGCCGAGCAGCGCCAGGACGAGGTCGGAAAGCCTGGCCGGCCCGGGGTTCGATCCCGTCCGGGGCTCTTCCCCCGGCTCGGCGTCCGGCCTCGTCGAGGATCTCCCCCGCGGCGATGGAGGCCGGTGGATCATCAGGTGATGGCGCGGCACGCGCCGAGGGAAGGCGCGGGGCATCTCAGCCCCCCGTCGAGAAGGTCTGGCCCGCCGCGCCCGCGAGGTGCTCGACGATGGGGCCGAGCGCCAGGGACGGGAAGAAGGTCAGGCCGCCGACGATGAGGATCACGCCCACGAGGAGGCCGACGAACAGGCCGCCATGGGTCGGGAACGTGCCCGCCGAGGCCGGGAGCGTCTTCTTGCCCGCGAGCGAGCCGGCGATGGCCAGGGCCGGGATGATCACGAAGAACCGGCCGACCAGCATGCCGACGGCGAGCAGGCTGTTGTAGAACAGCGTGTTCCCGCTCAGGCCGCCGAAGGCGGACCCGTTGTTCGCCGCCGCCGAGGTGAAGGCGTACAGGATCTCCGAGAAGCCGTGCGGGCCGGCGTTGGCGGGGCCGGCGAGGCCGGCGGCCGCCACGGTCGCGACGGCGGTGCCGCCCAGCATCATCAGCGGCAGGCACAGGATGGCGAGCATGGCCATCTTCACCTCGCGCGACTCGATCTTCTTGCCGAGATACTCGGGGGTACGACCGACCATCAGGCCGGCCACGAAGATCGTGATGACGACGAACACGAGCATGCCGTAGAGGCCGGCGCCGACGCCGCCGACGATGATCTCGCCGAGCTGCATGTTGAGCAGCGGGATGAGGCCGCCGAGCGCCGTGAACGAGTCGTGCATGGCGTTCACCGCGCCGCAGGAGGCGGCGGTCGTGACCACCGCGAACAGCGCCGAGGCGACGATGCCGAAGCGGACCTCCTTGCCCTCCATGTTGCCGCCGGTCAGCCCGAAGCTGTTGAGCACCGCGCTGCCGTCGGCCTCGGCCCAGTAGGTGACGGCGACGCCGGCCACGAACAGCACCGTCATGGCGCCCAGGATGGCCCAGCCCTGGCGCTCGTCCCCGACCATCCGGCCGAAGACGTTGGTCAGCGCGGCGCCGAGCGCGAAGATCGAGACGATCTGCACGAAGTTCGACAAGGCGGTGGGGTTCTCGAACGGGTGCGCGGCGTTGGCGTTGAAGAAGCCGCCGCCGTTGGTGCCGAGCATCTTGATCGCCACCTGGCTGGCCACCGGGCCGACCGCGATGGTCTGCTTGGCGCCCTCAAGGGTCGTCGCGTCGACGTAGGCCCCGAGGGTCTGCGGCATGCCCTGCGAGACGAGGAACAGGGTATAGACGATGCAGAGCGGCAGCAGCACGTAGAGGGTGCAGCGGGTCAGATCGACCCAGAACGAGCCCACCGTCTTGGCAGAGGCCCGACTGAACCCACGGATCAGGGCGACGGCGAGCGCGATGCCGGTGGCCGCCGACAGGAAGTTCTGGTGCGTCAGCCCCAGCATCTGGCTGAGGTACGAGAGCGTGCTCTCGCCGCCGTAGTTCTGCCAGTTCGTGTTGGTGACGAAGCTCGCCGCGGTGTTGAAGGCGAGGTCGGGCGCGACCGCCGACTGTCCCATCGGGTTGAACGGCAGCACGTCCTGCAGGCGCAGCACGGCGTACAGCAGCAGGAACCCCAGCACGTGGAAAGCGAGCATGGCGAGGCCGTAGCCCAGCCAGGTCTGCTCGTGGCGGGCGTCGATGCCGGCGACGCGGTAGAGTCCGCGCTCGACGGGTGCGAGCACGGGCGAGAGGAATGTGCGCTCCCCGGTGAAGACGCGGGTCATGTAGGCCCCGAGCGGCTTCACGAGCGCCAGGACGACCGCGCAGAACAGCGCGATCTGTATCCAGCCGTTGGTTGTCATAGGGGAGGTCCGTCGGGCCGCTCAGAACCGCTCGGGGCGGACGAGGGCGTAGGTGAGGTAGACGAGGAGGCCGGCGGTCACGAGGGCGCCGAGGGCGAGGTCGAGGGTCATGGCGGCGTGCCTCAGAGGCGTTCGCAGAGCACGGCGTAGCCGGCCGCCGCGGCGAAGAACGCGAGGCCGCCGGCGATGAAGACGATGTCGAGCATGTTGGTCAGATCCGGTTCGGCCGGCCGGCCGCGGGATCGCCGCGATCAGCCTCGGCCGACCCGGAATGTGGACGGGAACCGCATTAGGGTTCGAGACGGACGGACGGGCGATCCTATAAGGAAGCCGTTAGGATCGATCCGATTCCGGTCTGCCCGCGCTGTCCGGACAGGTCCCTGGACGCAGGGCGGCGCGCAGTTCCCGGCAAGCGCCGGGCCTGTCGATGTGCGCCGCCCGATGGCAGGCCGCACGCCACAGAGCCCGGTCGACGCGGACCACACGCGTGTCCGCGCCGGCGAAGCCGCCGAACGAGAGGCCGCAGGCGGTGCAGCGGCCGACGATGCGTCGGAGCGCGGCGGCGCCCGTCGCCACCCCCGCTTCGGTCGCCGTTCCCGCTTCGGTCGCCATTCCCGCTTCGGTCGTCTTGGAGGCGGAGGGTGACCTTGGGTTCGGGGCGGGCAACCGGCGGCGAAAGCCGGGGCGGGAACCGGCGCTCAAGACGCCGGCAGCACGTCGAGGACGTTCGGGGCGAAGACGCGGCCATACCTGCATTCCGCGGCGCTGTGCCGACAGACGATCATCCGGATACTCAACGCGAGCGAAGGCCCGGTGGTGGTGGAGGTCCCGCTTACGCCGTTAGGGAACAAGACGGAGGCGGGCGCCGCGGCATCAGGACGTCATCAGGCGCCGGGGCCGGGTTCCGGCACACATGCCGAGGGCGCCCTGCCGCGTGGGTCGAACCGGCGCCGCGACTGCTCCCCCAAGACGGATCATCGTCGCCGGAATCATCGCTCGCCCGCGAGGCGGTGATCCCTGACAGCGCGCCTGGTCGCGCGGCTCGTGCACAGTCGCCGGTGACACACGCCCCTCCCAGGTGAGCACGGGGCAGCGGAAAGGAGCCCCCGGAAAGGCCGGCGCCCCATTAGACTCGGTGATTTGGCATTGCGGGGACAAAATATGGAAAATCGCAAAAACCCTTGCAATGAATAAAATTTGATCTGCATGGCGCAGTCTTTATAGAGACGGGACGGCGACACTCACATCAACAAAGAGCGGCGGCGTGAATATGTTTCTGAATATTCATAGCTGAAAGACCGACGCAGAAGAATTTACGGGCCTCAAATCTATCTGCCGTATCCGATGATCGGAGCAGGAGTAGGACGACGATGTCGGATACCATGGCGCGCGGCCCGCGCAACCCGAGCCGTGTCATCTTCGTCGTTACGGCGGTGGTGTCCGTTGCGACGGGTTTGATCACCGGCGATATCAGCACCTTCATCCTGACAGTCATCGGATCCGCATTGCTGCTGTGCGGCACTTACGCTGTGATCCGCCGCTGGCTCGGTTGGAAGCCCTTGAGCTTCGATTATCTGTCCGAGATGATTCGACTTTTACCGGGTTGAAGCAAATCTTTGATTGCTCGAATCATCGGGCCTCATCGATAGCTGATGAGTCGTGACCCGCACTAACCGATTTCAGTTCTAATACCGTTTCCGGGTGAACCGTTCGGTGATCCGGCCCCGCGCCGTCATCGCGAGCCGTAGGCGAAGCGACCCAGGGCAGCGCGCGGTCTCAGAACGTCGCGTTGCTGGATTGCTTCGCTTCGCTCGCAAAGACGGCGAGAGTCGATCCCAAACCCTTCAGCCGGACGTCGTATAACAACGTATTTCGTTTAGTTCCCGATTTTTCCCGAACACACTGGGCGGCCATGCCATTCATTCTCACGCTTGCCAGTCTCATCACGGCCAATTTGGCGATCGCAAGTCTATTCTCGCTGGTTGCTGTGTGGGCCGATTGATCGAGATCGACAGACATCCGGCGATAAACCGCCGAACGTCAGCCCGCCCGGGTCGCAGGAGCGGGCGCCTCCGTGCATAGCGCGCACGGTCAGCACCGGGCGCGCCGCCCCCTGCGTGGCGTCGAGCGCGGCTGCCACCGGATGGCCGCCGACCGGAGTTGTCCTCAGGGACGATGAACGGCGCAGAGCTTGTTGCCGTCGGGGTCGCGCACATACGCCAGATGCAGCACGTTCTCTCCGGTGCCGCGGGGCCCGGGCGGATCCTCGATCGACGTGCCGCCGTGGGCGACGGCGGTGTCGTGGAAGGCCTGCACCTGCGCCGGGGACGCGCATTTGAAGCCGACGGTGCCGCCGTTGGCCGGCGTCGCCGCCTCGCCGTCGATCGGCTCGGTGACCATGAAGGTGCCGCCGCCGTGGCGGTAGGTGAGCCGGATGTGGCCGTTGCCAGCCTCGTGCCGAGCCGGCTCTCCGGCCCCGAGTGTCCCGAGCACGGCGTCGTAGAACCGCTTGGCGCGTTCGATATCGTTCGAGCCGACCATGACGTGGTTGATCACGCGCGTTCCTCCCTGTCCCGGCGCGGCTTCGCGCCCCACCCCGCGGAACCGGGTGCGATGCGTGCGCGCCGAGGGCGGTTGTAGATCAATCGACCGGCGCTGCCGACCACCCGGCGAGCGGCGCGGCCGCCGGGTCGAATCGCCTATCTCGACCGATCCGAGCCCGATCGGCCCCGTTGTGCCCGGATCCGCGGCCTCAACGGCTGCCGGGACTTCCACCGGCGCTGCCATTCGGGACGGCCAGCTCCGGGCGCCCCGCGTTGCCGCCGACCGCCGAGTTCGTGAACACGGTGTCGGCACCGGTCGCACCCCGGGGCATGATCAGGTTCTTGACGCCGCCCGTGTTGTTGGTGCCGCCCACGATGAAGCCGTAGGGCCCCGGAATGGACCCGGGCGCCCCACCGCGCGAGACGCCCGCGTAGGGCTGTGCGACGGCAGGCAGGGCGAGCAGTGTCGCGGCGATGGCCAGCGAGAGCGCTTTCATGGTGATCTCTTCGTCCCGTGAACACGCACAACCGTCCGGAGGTGCGCCCATATCCTGCGTGCGGCGACAGCGCCTCGCCCGCGGGGTGAGCGGCGCGGTGCCCGCTCTCCCTAACGCGCCCGGCAACCTCCGGGGCGACCGCATGCGCCGGATCCGGATCACCCGGAGGCGGATACCGCATCCCGGGGGATGCGCGGCAGCCTCGCGGCGCGTCGCCCTGACCCGTTCGACCCGAGACCGTCTCAGCCCGGCCAGCCCAGCGCTGAGCCGGGCCTTTCTGTCCCGGCCTCGATCTCGCCAGCAACCGCGCTTTAACCACCGCGCTGCAACCTGAGGCCACAGCAGCGCGATACCCTCATGCCCCACCGTGCCCCGATCGTCCGCCGAGCCATCCGCGCCGAGACCACGGCCGCCGAGGCCCTGATCCTGGCCGAGCGGATGCGGAGTCTCGGGGCTTGGTGCACGTACTCGGCGCTGACCGAAGCCGCGAACGCCGAGCGGGAGCGTGTGGCGCGGGCGAAGCGGTTGATGACGGCGGACTGGGCCGTGGCCTGACGACATTTCGTTACAGCCCGGCCGGAGCGACGCTGGCGGGGGCTTCTCCCTGCGCCGATGCGCGGTAGGTGCCGGATGGCGGCGCCCCGTCGACCCAAGCGCCGCACTTAACCTTCAGCCCGCCCGGTTCGCCGCGGCGGGTTTTTTATGCCGGCAGGCCTCGCCCGGCGGCCTCGGCCGGGCGCCTATCGTCGTTTCTGAGGGAGGAAATATGGGCCCCGGGACCGAAGTCCCGGGTTCTGTTGCTAGGGCTGCCCTGCCCCCGGAAGGTTACGCCGCGAGGCGCAGGTCTTCCATGCCGACGTTGTCGTTGGCATTTGGAGTTTTGGCCAGGTGCTCGGAACAGGGGTTGCCCGCGCCGAACCGGTCGAGTCCTTACCGAAAGCCGCATCTTATCCCGCCGAAACGGGACAGAACTCGCGATCCCTTTACCGCCCAGTCGAACCTGTTTCGCCCCCATCAGGATCACCCTGGCAACGCGCGACCCGCAACGCCGGGCGCTCGCTCTGCCCCCGTGCGGTATCCGGGGCAGGGTGTTCCTGGTGGAGGCGCCGGGTACCGCCCCCGGGTCCTGAAGCGTTATTACGAACCGGTCATCAACCTCGCAGGCACCCTACCGGACGGATCGGGCCGCGTCCATGCCGCTTCGGGACTAGACCCGCTGCGGCCGCTTCACGGTCCCGCAACCGCCGCCTCGGCATGGTCCGCTCCGAGCCGCGTTGCGTATCGGCTCCACGGCTCACCGCTGGTGAGATCGGAAGGCTCCCCCGCCCCGTGAACAGATCGGGGCGGGGCCGAGCGACCCGGACCGGGCAAGCCCGCATCCGGCGCAGCAATCACCGCCGGATCTGTCGCGACACGGCCACGCCCAGGCGTTGGGCACCGCTGTCCGGGTGGTTTGCCGCCAGGAAGACGACCAAGTCCTTGCCGGGGTTGATCACCAGCACGCTGTTGAAGCCATTCGTGCCGCCCGTCTTCAGGAACAGAGGTCGCTGTCCCGCCGCCGGGTCGCCCACCGCCTCGATCCAGGCCATGCCCTGCCGGAACGCTTGGCCCTCCGGTTGATAGATCGGCCTCATCGCCGTCTTGAGCGCGCGGCTCAGCGGAGGCGGCACCGCGGCGCCGCCGGCCGACTCGTGGCCGAGCGCGGCCTCGCCGAAGGTGAGCATGTCGGCCGCGTCCGATCGCAGGGCACCCGCCGCGTACCAGGCGAAGACCGGCCAGGGCATGACCGGTCGGTTGTTCTGGCCGTAGCCCTGCGCGAGGCGATCCCGTTGCGCGGGCGGAACCGAGACCGCGGTGCTGCCCATCCGCAACGGGCCGGTGATGCGCTCGCGCACCAGCGCCTCCCACGGCATGCCGAGCCGTTCGGCGACGATGTATCCCAACAGCCCGACGCTGGCGTTCGAGTACCGGTAGGGTGCGGGCAGGTCGCAACCCCCGTTCCCTGCGCCCTCCGGCGCCCATCGCGTCACCCAGGCCAGGAACGCGTCCATCGCGTAGGTGCCGATGCCCCGCTCGGCCAAGGCACGGGGGGCGTCGTCGGGCAGGGCCGGCATGCCGGACGTGAAGTCGGCGAGCTGGAGCGGGGTGATCTGCGCCGTGCACGGCCGCAGCCGGCGATCGGGGAGGTACGATTGCAGCGGGGCGTCGGGCTGCATGCGGCCTTCCGCGACGGCCTCCGCGAACAGCGCCGTGGTGAACACCTTGGTGATCGAGCCGATCTCGACGATGGTTTCGGCCGTGAACGGCGCGGCGCCGGTGCCGCTGTAGCCGAAGTAGCTGCGCCGCCCCTGCCAGCTCACACCCACGATCGCCCCGGGGATCGCCTCGCGCGCGACCGCGCCGCCGACGATGCGGTCGATGATCGGCTTCAAGAAATCGGCGTCCTCGCCAACGGCCGTAGCGATGGGCGCGGCGGTGCGCGGTCCGCCTCGCTCGACGCCGTCCTGGGCAGCGGCGAGACCGGCCGCGGCGAGACCTGCCGCGAGGGCCAAGCCCAGCGCGAGAGCGGATGACAGCATCGCCGAGCGGGGACGTGCGGACAGGCGCATCGCGATCCTCGTGGGTGTCGGAATACCCGGGGGGCGAACCGAGCCTAGATCAATACGGATCGCCGGCCGACGCCATCAGCGGCAGCCCACCCCAGTTCTTCGCCTGTTTCATGAATCGGTGCTTGCGTCGCGCGGGCGCGATGCCGGGCGACGCCGGTCAGGGTCGCCAATGGACTTAACCCCGCAAACGGGGTGAACGCTTTTCCTGACGGAGGAGGGTTCCGATGGCAGACCGGACGCGGACCGTCACCCCCGCGTTTCGCGCCGAGGCGGTGCGACGGGCGCAGGCGAGCGGGCGGTCCCGCCGCGCGGTGGCCGCCGATCTCGGTGTCGGGCTCTCGAAGCCGCGCAATCGGATCGACGGCCGGCGTGAGCGACAGGAGGATATGGCCGCCGAACGCGAGTGCCTGCGCCGTCACTCGGCTTCACCGGCCCCACCCCGTTCGAGAGGGGCATCACCCACCAAACCGCCCACCAATGAACCGGAGCATGTCGGCTGCCGCTGCGGCCGCGATCGTGCGTCGCGCGTCGCGGCGAGCGCTTGGTTGCAGGGACGCAACGTTGAAACGGCATCGACAACCTCAAGGCGACGAGACGATAGCCGATCGCCGGCGAGGTGTGTTGAGTGGCGATCCGATCCCGGTCGGCCGACCGACCGAACACGGGCCGCAGCCCTGATGGCCATCGCCGACGAGCCTGTGCCGCACCGTCAGGGCACATCGTCATTACCGACGCTGTCGCCCGCCGAGCTTCGCGGGCGGATCCTTCGTCTCGAAGCCGGAGAACGGCTGGTCGTCGCCGGTATCGGTTCCGAAGGTCTCGGCCGCATCCTCGCGGCATCCGACGAAGCCGTTTGCAGCCGTCTGGTGCTCGCCAACGACGGGCTGCGCACCACCGAGGCGGTCCTCGACAGGCTGCTCGACGACCTCGCCGCCGTCGCCCTCGCGCGGTGGCCGTGTTGGCACGGTCGCGAGGGCGGCGTCGGGTCGAGATCGCACGGTCCGTGGCTCAAAGCGGCGGCCAAGCACGCCGCCGCGGGACGGCGTCCCCGGTTCAGGCGGGCGGCCAAGAGCCTGGAGTTCGCCCAGTTGCTGCTGGCGATCGACCCGGCGGGCCTCGTGCTCGTTGCGGACGTCGATCCGGCGTCCCCGGTCCGCGCCGCGCCTGCCGTCGAGGCGCTTGAATGGTGTGCGCGGCACGGGGCGGCCGTCGTCGCCCTGTTCTCGGCAGTGCCGCCTCACGTGCCGCCCTACGACCGGGTGCTGTACGGTGCCCACGAAGTCCTCCGCGATCCCGCCCCGGTCGAGGTCCGCTTCATCGACCCGCGTTCGCGCGCGCACCACGCGAGCGCGGTCGAGCGGCGCGTCGAGGCGGCGCTCGCGAGCGACCCGGAACTCGGGCCGCTGTTCTCCTGCAACGCGCGCGTCCCGCTCGGTCCGTCCCGCACGGCCCCGCGCGTCGACCTGCTCTGGCGCGAGGGCCGCGTCGTGGTCGAGCTCGACGGCCCCGAGCACCGCCGCGATCCGACGTTCAGTGCCGACCGCCACCGCGACTACGAACTCCTGGTGGCGGGCTATCTGGTGCTACGCATCACCAACGAGCAGGCCGAGACCGACCTGCAACGCGCGGTCGAGAAGATCCGCGACGTCGTGCGGCTGCGGCGACCGATGGGAGTGACGATCCGATGAGCGACCCGACGCCGGCCCAGACGCTGCTCCTGTGGTGCCTCCTGGCGCGGCACGGCGGCGCCCCGCAGGGCGAGATCGTCCCCGCGGTGCGCAAGCCCGACCGGGAGGCGCTGGTCTCCGCGGGCCTCGTCGCGGTCGAGAAGCGAGGGCGCGCGCTCATCCTGAGCGTGACGGACAAGGGCTGGCATTGGGCCGGTGCGCACCTCGACGCGCCCGTCCCGCCGAGCTTCCGCGTGCTCGGGGACCTGCTCACCCGGCTCGGCCGCCATCTCGGCGCGACGGGCGGTACGCTCGCCGACTTCATCGGTGCTCCGCCCGAACCTGCCGGGGCCGCCCCCGCGCCCGAGGCACCGCGCCGCGCGCCGGCGAAGGCCCCGGCGCCGCGACCGCGGACCGTGCGCAAGCCCGGCCCGCGGCAACTGCGCGCTCGCATCGAGGACGCCTACCTCGCGCTCACCGGGGGCGAGCGCGCCAGGGCCGTCCGCCTCAGCGCGCTGCGGACCGAACTCGCCGACCTCGACCGCGCCACGGTGGACGACGGCCTCGCCCGCATCCTGAAGGGTGACGGGACGGCCCGGCTCAGCCAGCTCAGCGATCCCAAGGCGCTGACGCAGGCCGAGCGCAGGGCCGCGTTCAGCCCAGCCGGCGAACCCTTTCACCTCATCTGGATCCAGGCATGAGCGACGCCCATGACTGATGCCCTCGACGCCCTGCGCCGGATCGACTTCGACTGGGTGCGCACCCTCGACAGCGTGTGGATCGACGCGGAGCCGACCGGTGGCCCGAACGAGTCGCTCGTCCCCGGCATCGTCGCCGACCTGCACGCGCGGGCTCGCGACCCGGATCGGCGGCCGTACGGGCGCGTGCTCGTGGGCCAGGCCGGCATCGGCAAGACGCACCTCGTCGGCCAGGTCCGGCGCGAGGTCTGGAGCACGGGCGGCTGGTTCGTGCTGCTCGACGTGCTCGGGCTCACGGATTTCTGGCGCAGCGCCGCCCTGAGCTTCCTCACAGCCCTGCTGCACGCCATGCCGGACGGGCGGCGCCAGTCCGACGCCGTGCTCGCGGGCGTCGCGCGCCGCTTCAAGGTCGAGGCGCAGGTCGAGGCGGCCTTCAACACGCCGAACGTTGACGCGCGCCGCATCGTCGACCTGCTGGTCATGGCGCTGATGAAGGTCGATGCCGCGCGCGCGCTGAAACACCAGGACGTGTTCCGCGCGCTGTGCCTGCTGCGCTCGCAGGACCTCGGCACGGTCGGCCTCGCGCATGCGTGGTTGCAGGGCTACGACGCCGACCCGGTCGAGCGCGCTGCCCTGGGGTTCCGGACGCCGCCGCCCGCGCCGGTCGACCTCGTGCGCGGCATGGCGTGGATCATGGGCCTCGGCGGCCCGACGCTGGTCGCGCTCGACCAGATCGACGGCGTGATCGACGCGAGCCGCCTCGGCGCTGTGGACGACCTCGATACCAGCGCCGGGCTCGCCGAGGTGCTGGCCGCGGGCCTGCTCGAAATGCACGACGTCTGCGGTCGCGGGATGACCGTGATCACCTGCCTCCAGGATTCCTGGGCGCGGCTGGAGGAGCGCGGCCTCGCGCCGTTCCGCCAGCGATTCGAGCCGCCGCACGCGCTGGTGGGCATGAACGACCGGGCGGGCGCGGCCGCGTTGATCCGGGCCCGGCTGGCGCCCGCCTATCGCGAAGCGGGCTTCGAACCGCCCCACCCGACGTGGCCGTTCGGCGAGGCGGCGATCGCAGCCGCCGCCGGCGCCGGCATGATGCCGCGCACACTCCTGATGCGCTGCGACGCGTTCCGCCGCGCCTGCCTGGCCCGGGGGGCCGCCGAGGCCTGTCACGACCTGAGCAGCGCCGACCCGGGCCCATCGCCCGCGCTGACGCAGGACGAGTTCGACCTCGCCGCCGCCCGCCGCGCCGCCGATATCGGCGGCCTGCTCGACGAGGACGAGGGCGGGCTCGGTGAATTGCTGCGGGCAGCCTTCAATTTCTACGCGGTGGAGGACGACCCGGAGGACGCCCTCGACGTGGCGAGCAAGGGCGAGCCGGAGCAGAAGATCCCGCCGTTGCACGGGCGGTTGACGTTCATCTATCGCGACGAGAACGACCGCGAGCGGCACGTCTGCTACCGCGCCCTCCAGCACCGGAACGCCATCGCCTTCCAGGCGCGCCTGCGCGCGGCGCTGACCGCCTCCGGCATCTCGACGCGCATCCCCGACAGGGAACTGGTGATCGTGCGGCGCGGCCCCGTGCCGGGGGGCACCAAGACGCGGCAGCTCCTCGAGGTCTTCGCAGCGGCCGGGGGCCGGCTGATCGACCCGTCGGACGAGGATCTGCGCACCCTCGTCGCCCTGCGCGATCTGCAATCCCGCGCCTTGGACGAGGGCCGTGCCGACCGCTTCGAGGCGTGGCTGCGGGCGGGCAAGCCCGTGCGTGCCACCACCCTGTTCCGGCAGGCCGGACTCGCCGACCCGGCCCGTGCGCCCGCCGTCACGCCGGCCGCGATCGCCGCTGCGTCATCCCGCTCTCCGGTGTCGGCCGGCGCGGGTCCCGACCCGATGCCGCCGCTCCCGTCCGCGCGCGCCGCTCGTCCTCCAGCGATCGTTGCCCCGCCGTCTCCTGATGCCCCCGCACCCGACGCGATCCCCGTCGGACACCGGATCGGCGCCGACGCGCGATCCGCGACGATCCCGATCCGGCTGCTACCGCGCCACACGGCGATCATCGCCGGGTCCGGCTCGGGCAAGACCGTGCTGCTGCGCCGCCTCGTCGAGGAGGCCGCTCTCGCCGGCATCCCGGCCATCGTGATCGACCCCAACAACGACCTGTCGCGGCTCGGCGCCCCCTGGCCCGAGCGGCCGGCGGCCTTCACCGACGCGGACGCCGACAAGGCCGCCCGCTATGCCGAGCGCGTCGAGGTGGTGGTCTGGACCCCCGGGGTCTACGCAGGCAACCCGCTGTTCCTGTCCGTCCTGCCGGACTTCTCGGGGTTGGGCGACGACCGGGACGAACGGGCCCAGGCCGTCGAGATGGCCGCCGAGACCTTGGGGCCACTCGCCGGCGCGCGGAAGACGATCCAGCGGGGCGTCCTGGCCGACGCGTTGCGCGTCTTCGCCGAGCGCGGCGGCGGTGATCTCGCAGACTTCACCGCGCTGCTCTCGGACCTGCCCGACGGGGTGAGCGCGATCGGCGGCGCGGGCAAGGTCGCCGCTGGGATGGCCGACGAGTTGCACGCCTCCGTCGCCACGAATCCACTCCTGAAGGGCAAGGGCAGTGCGCTCGATCCGCAGGTTCTGTTCCACGGCACTGACGCGTCGCGCACCCGCATCTCGGTGGTCAACCTGTCCGGGCTCGCGACGGAGGCGGCCCGCGAGGACTTCGTGAACCGGTTGCAGATGACGCTGTTCGGCTGGATCAAGAAGCATCCCAGTCCACGCGGCATGCTCTACGTGGTGGACGAGGCGCAGACCTTTCTACCCTCGCAGCGGGCCTGCCCCAGCCTGAGCAGCGGCATCAAGCTCGTGGCGCAGGGGCGCAAGTACGGGCTCGGCATGGTGGTCGCGACGCAGGTGCCCAAGGGCTTGCACAACCAGATCGTGTCGAACTGCACGACGCAATTCTTCGGCCGGCAGAGCGCACCGGCCACGATCGCGGCGGCGCAGGAGATCATGGCGGCGAGCGGTGGCGCGGCCGGGGACATCGGCAAGCTCGGCGCGGGTGAATTCTACTTCGCGACCGAGGGCTCGGGGAAGCCGGCCAAGCTGCGCACGCCGCTGTGCCTGAGCCACCACCCCACCAATCCGCCGACCCCTGACCAGGTCATCGCGCTGGCCAAGCAGTCCGCCGGCTCCGCATGAGCTAAAAATCTCCGCCTCAAAGAGCATCGAAGCAGATGCGGCGTGCATACGCAATCAAGGCATCGGTAGCGCAAATAGATGACCCGAAGCAGCCCCTCGCAACGTCTGGCTCTGGAAAGTCTGAAGACTCCCGCGACCGACTGCCGGCGAAGGTGCACTGAGTGTTTGCGTCAGAGGACATCGATGGAGATATGGACGTTCTTCCGTCGATGATGTGCCAGGAGCCCGCATCGGCCAACGACAGTTTGAAGCGCGAATGGAGCCGATCAGTGGAACAGGCTTTCCTGCGGACGGGAGGTGCCGCCCAACGGTTGGAGGACTAATCCGTCAAACCATTCGACGTGGGCGCCATGGGCTTCCGTGATTTGCTGTCCGGGCTCGTCGGAGAGCGCCAGACCGGGATGTTCGCCGCGGGGTGCGACCGCGACGGCCATGAGCATGAGGGCGGAAAGCTCGAAGCCGAGCTACCGCTGCCGAATCTCGCGCTCGTCCTCGACCTCGGGGATCGGCCTGAAACGATCATCGGACACCTCGGTCGCGCTCGGGCTGCAACTCTTGAAGCCGAAGATCCTGCACTGCGCGCGAATGAGCTTAAGGAGCGTTTCGACCTCGGTCTCGCTTCCTCTGCTCGGGCTTCAAACGCCTTGCTCCGACGGTCTCCCAGGCGGGCCCGGCGAAGCCGGCTCCGCGGCACGCACCGGCGTCGGGCCGACGCGATAGGCCACGGACGCCTCGTCCGCATGCCAGCACGCGACGCGGTGGCCCGGTGCGATCTCACGCGCCGGCGGCATCTCGCCGTGACAGCGATGCTCGGCCAGGAAACAGCGCGGCGCGAACGGGCAGCCTGGCGGGCGGGCGGCAAGGTCCGGCGGGCTGCCCGGGATGGTCTGGAGGCGGGCGCCCTTGGCCAGCGCGCCCTCGGCGCGGCTGCGCAGCAGGCCGATCGTGTAGGGGTGGTGCGGGTCGAGCACGACCTGGCGCGCCGTGCCGGTCTCGACGATCTTCCCCGCGTACATCACGGCGATGCGGTCGGCGACCTCGACGGCCGCGCCGAGGTCGTGGGTCACGAGGACGATCGTGAGTCCGAGGTCGCGCTGGAGTTCGCGCAGCAGCAGCAGCACCTGGATCTGGACCGTGGCGTCGAGGGCCGTCGTCGGCTCGTCGGCCAGCAGCACCTGCGGCCGGCAGGCGAGCGCCAGAGCGATCATCGCCCGCTGGCGCATGCCGCCGGACATCTCGTGGGGGTAGTTGTCCAGGCGGCGCTCGGGGCTCGGGATCCGCACGCGCTCGAACAGGGCGAGCGCCCGCCTGCGGGCGTCCTCCTTCGACACGCGCTCGTGACGCAGGATCGCCTCGGTGATCTGTCGGCCCACCGTGTAGACGGGGTCGAACGCCAGGAGCGGCTCCTGGAAGATCATCGAGACGTCGCGGCCGCGGAAATCGGCAAGCTGGCGCCGTGTCAGCGCCTGCACATCCCGTCCGGCGACGTGAATCCTGCCCTCGATCCGGCTGCGCCCCTCCGGGAACAGGCGCAGCAGCGCGCGCAGCGTCACGCTCTTGCCCGATCCCGACTCGCCGATCAGCGCCAGGGCTTGGCCCCGCTCCAGGGCGAGGTCGACGCCGTCGACCACCTGCACCTTGCCGAAGGCGACGCGCAGGTCCGCGACGTCGACCGCCGGGGCGGTCCGCGCCTCGTTCGTCCGCACCCCACCCGTCGAAGCGATCGCTGCGGACGCGCTCATGCCGCGAGCGCCCGCGCGGGCGCGGCCGAGTGGCCGGAGCCGGGCTGCCGGGCGAGGCAGGCGACCCGGTGCAGCGGCGCCACCGCGCCGAGCGGCGGCTCGGCGTCCGAGCAGACGGGTTCCGCCAGCGCGCAGCGGGGGTGGAACCGGCAGCCGGGGGGCGGGTCGATCGGGTTCGGTGGGTCGCCCGCCAGCAGGGCCTTCTGCGTGCGGTTGTCGGGGTCCAGCGAGGGCATCGAGGCCAGGAGCGCCCGGGTGTAGGGGTGGGACGGGGCGGCGAGCACCGCGTCGGACGGGCCGATCTCGGCCACCCGACCGAGGTACATCACCATCACCCGGTCGGAGATGAAGCGCACGACGTTCAGGTCGTGGCTGATGAAGATGTAGGTCAGGCCGAACTCCTGCTTGAGGTCGAGCAGGAGGTTCAGCACCTGCGCCTCCACCGACTTGTCCAGCGCCGAGACCGCCTCGTCGAGCAGCACGAGGCGCGGTTCCAGCGCCAGCGAGCGGGCGATGTTGACCCGCTGGCGCTGGCCGCCGGAGATCTCGTGCGGGTAGCGCCCGGCGAAGCGCTTCGGCTCCAGCCCGACCCGGGCGAGCAGGGCACGCGCCCGCTCCACCGCCTGCCGGCCCGGCACGCCGTTGACCTTCGGGCCGAAGGCGATCGACTGCTCCACCGTCATGCGCGGGTTGAGCGAGGCGTAGGAATCCTGGAACACCATCTGCACCTGGCGCCGGTAGCTGCGCCAGGGCATCGACCGCTCGCCGACCGGCTGGCCGTCGTAGAGCATCTGCCCGGTATCGCGCGCGATCAGCCCCATGAGCAGCTTGGCGGTCGTCGACTTGCCGCAGCCCGACTCGCCGACGATGCCGAGCGTTTCGCCCTTCAGCACCTCGAAGTCGACGCCGTCGACGGCGCGCACCACCTGCTTCCGGCCCCCCGCCTTGCGCACGGGGAAGTGCTTGTAGAGCGCCGAGACCGAGAGCAGCGGCTGGGCGGGACCGCCGCGGTCCTCGGCGAACGGGTCGGGCGTGCCTGGGATGACGCTCACGGGCGGATCTCCGTCACTGCCTGATCTCCATCGCGGAGCGCAGGCCATCCGAGAATAGGTTGAAGGAAATCGAGACCACGAAGATGCACACGCCCGGCAGCGCCGCGACCACCGGGTTGACGTAGATCGCGGTGCGCAGGGTGTTCAGCATCAGGCCCCACTCGGGCTCGGGCGGGCGCACGCCGAGGCCGAGGAACGACAGGCCCGAGGCCAGGATCATCGAGACCGAGATCAGGCCGGTGGCGTAGACGAAGATCGGCCCGATCACATTGCCCAGCACCTGCACCCGCATGATCGTCAGCGCCGAAGCGCCGGACAGCTTGGCCGCGTCGATGTAGTCGCGCTTGCGGATGCCGGTGGTCACGCTCTCGGCCACGCGGGCGATCTGGGGCACGAACACGCAGGTCAACGAGACGATCGCGTTGAAGATGCCGGCCCCCAGCGCGCCCGACAGGGCGATGGCGAGCAGGACCGAGGGAAAGGCGAAGAAGACATCGATGGTGCGCATCAGGACCGTGTTGGTCCAGCCGCCGACGTAGCCGGCCAGGATCCCGATGCCGGAGCCGATCACGAAGGCGATCAGCACCGGCGTGACGCCGATGAACAGCGACAATCTCGAGCCCAGCATCAGTCGGGAAATCATGTCGCGGCCGAGCTCGTCCGAGCCGAGCCAGTAGGTGGCGTCGCCCACCGGCTTGAGGCGGCGCAGCATCGAACCCTTGTACGGGTCCATCGGCGTGATCCACGGCGCCAGGATCGCGACCACGACGACGGCGAGGATCAGCGCGCCGGCCGCCATCGCCACCGGGTCGCGCACGAGGCGGTGGCCGACATGCCCCCAGAAGCCGCGGGATGGGACGAAGGCGGCCTCCTGTCCGTGTGCGCGGTCGTCGGCGGCGAGCACGCCGCCGTCGAGGGCCACGGAGGCGGCAACGGGCTGGGTCATGGGCGCGTCCTCCGGTCAGGCGCGCTCGATGCGCGGGTCGAGGGCGGTCTGCATCACGTCGACGAGCAGATTCAGGGCCACGAAGAACATCGCCAGCACGAGGATCGAGCCCTGGAGCAGGGGGAGGTCGCGCTGGAAAATCGCGGCGTTCAGGAGGAAGCCGGTGCCGGGCCAGGCGAACACCGTCTCGATCAGGATCGAGCCGCCGAGCAGGTACCCCAGTTGGAGGCCCATGATCGCGAGCGCGGTCGGCGCAGCGTTGCGCACGACGTGGCGGAACACGCCGCGCTCGTCCATGCCCTTGGCGCGCAGGGCCTCGACGAAGTCCTGGGACAGGATGTCGGCCACCAGGGCTCGGACCGTGCGGGCGATGATGCCGGTGGGGATGACCGACATCGTCACCGCGGGCAGGATCAGGTAGCGCAGATGGTCGAGGTCGGGCCGCCAGTTGCCCGAGCCGTCCGGCCCGGCGCCGGTGGGCGGCAGCCAGCCCAGGGTGGCCGAGAACACGATCACCATCACCATGCCGAGCCAATAGTGCGGCACGCTCACCCCGAACACGGAGAGCGCCGAGGCCGCCCGGTCGGCCGCCGAGTTGCGGTGGTAGCCGGCCACGAAGCCGAACAGGGTGCCGAAGGTGAAGCCGATGGCGGTCGCCACCGCCGCGAGGATCAGCGAGTTGACCACCGCCCGGCCGACCTCGGCGGCGACGGGACGTCCGGTGGCGATCGAGGTGCCGAGGTCGCCGTGCAGCACGTGCCAGAGCCAGATCAGGTACTGGACCGGCAGCGGCTTGTCGAAGCCGTAGGCGGCGCGCATCTCGTCGATGGTCTGTTGCGTGGCGTCGGCCGGCAGCACCGCCGACAGCGGATCCCCCGGCGCGAGGTGGACCAGCAGGAAGCACACCACGCTCACCCCGAAAGCGACGGGGGTGACGTAGAGGAGGCGCTTCAGGGTGTAGAGGAGCATCGTTCTCGTCCGGTTACGCTGTCACGGCCGCACCCCTCCCCCTCTGCGGAGGCGGGTCGCCCCTGCGCGAGCAGGGGTCGGGAGAGGGGAGCGACGGTTCAGGATGGGGCGACCGCCCCGCATTCCCCCTGAGGCGGCGCCCCTCCGTTCTCGCGCAGCGGGGGAGGAGGACGCCCGCTCGTCACCGCCCCGCCGTCGCGATGGTGATCCTCGAAAAATCCTGGAACCAGTTCTGCGCCTGGACGAAGCCCTTCACCTTCGGGCTCATCGCGCGCGGGTTGGCGTCGTGCGTGATCATGATGAAGAGCGCGTCGTCGACGAACTTCTCGTGCGTCTTCTGCAAGACTTTGAGCTGCGCCTGCTTGTCGAAGGTCGTGCGGATCTCGTCGAACAGCTTATCCATCGCCGGGTCGCAGTAGTAGCCCCAGTTCGTCCCGTTCGGCGGCGCGTAGTTGCACTGCAGGTGGCGGATGTAGCCGGTGAACGGGTCCTGGATGAAGTACGAGTAGTTGATCGCCGAGACGCCGCGGGAGATGTCGGCCTTGGCGCCGGCCCGCCAGATGTTGATCAGCGTGTTCCACTCGACGACCTCGTAGTCGACCTGGATGCCGACATCGGCGAGGTTCTGCTGCACGAACTCGTTCATCGGCAGCGGCTGCATCTGGCCCGACCCCGAGGCCGAGATCGCGACCTTGAGCTTCAGCGGCTTCTTGGTGCTGTAGCCGGCCTCCGCGAGCAGCTTCTTGGCCGCCTCGGGGTCGTACTTCACGTCGAAGGTGGGGCTGCCGAACCACTGGTGGCCCGGGGGCATGAAGCCCTTGGCCGGGATCGCCATGCCGCCGAGGAGTTCCTTCAGCCCCTCGCGGTCGACGGCGAGGTTGGCCGCCTTGCGCACCCGGACGTCGTTCCAGGGCGAGCCCTCGACGCGGGAGAGGTGCCACGTCCAGTTGTGCGGGTAAGCGTTGGTGACGATGGTGAAGCCCGCGCCCTTGAGCGAGGCCACCGCGTCGGGCGCGGGCGCCTCGATCCAGTCGACCTGGCCGGAACGCAGCGCGGCCACGCGGGCGTTGGCCTCGGGCAGCGGCACCAGCACCAGCTTGTCGAGCTTGGGCACCCGCGCCTTGTCCCAGTACTCCTTGAACGGCACCATCTCGGCGCGCTCGCGCGGGGCGAACAGGGTCAGCTTCCACGGGCCGGTGCCCGACGGCTGCTTGGCGAAGGCGTCCCAAAACTTGCCGAGCTTCTCCCACTGGGCGGGGGAAGACATCATGATCCAGGCGATCTGGTAGGGCAGTGTCGCGTCCGGCACCTTCGTCGTGATCTCGACTGTGAGGGGGTCGAGCGCCCTGTAGGCCGCCACGGCCGGGATGCGTGTCTTGCCCTGGGCCGACTGGCGCGGGTCGTATTGCGGCGCGTCGCTCCTGAGCAGCTTGTCGAGGTTCCACACCACCGCGTCGGCGGTGAAGTCGGAGCCGTCGTGGAATTTCACCCCGGGGCGGAGCTTGAAGGTCCACTTGGTCTTGTCGGCCGCGTCGACGGCCCATTCGCTGGCGAGCCCCGGCACGAGGTCGGAGGCGAGTTCGGCGCTGGTCAGGTCCCAGTTGATGAGCCCGTCGTAGACCGTGTAGCCCATGAACCGCATGCCCTCGCCGCCGTTGTCGGTCTGGCCGGTGGTCAGCGGGATGTCCGAGGCGGTCATGCCGATGCGCAGCACGCCCTGCGCGCGGGCCGCATGCCCCGCGCCGAGCGCGAGCGCGCCGGCCAGCGCCGCGCGGGTGCCGATCGTTTTCAGCCGAGACAGCATGGGGTCGGTCGCGCTCCAGTGACCGGGCGGTCGCGCCCGGGTCGCCCGAGCCTCATGCAAGCCGCCGGCCAGTCTCGGCGGCGGCCCAGGGACTCAATCGAGGCCAATCGTGGTCAGGTCCTGGAACCAGTGCTGCGCTTGGACGAACGACTTGACCCTCGGCGACAGCGCGTGCGGGTTGGTGTCGTGCACGACCCAGACCAGGACCGCGTCGTCCACCACCTGGGCGTGGGCCAGGGCGAGGAGTTCGTCCTGCCGCCGCGGGTCGAAGCTGCGCTTGGCCTCGTCGATCCAGGCGTCGACCTTCGCGTTCTTGTAGTAGCCCCAGTTCACCCCGACCGGGTTGACTTGGTTCGAGGCGAAGAAGCGCACGATGGCGTAGAGCGGGTCGGAGGTGACGTAGGCGACGTTGTTCGCGGTGACGCCGGTCAGCCCCGGGTTCTTCGCGCCCTGGCGCCAGTAGGTGTACAGCGTCTCGAGTTCGACCACCCGGAAATCGATCTCGATCCCGATCTCCTTCAGATTCTGCTGGATCGCCTCGTTCATGGGCAGCGACAGCATCTGCCCGGTGCCGCCCTGCGCGATCGCGAACGTGGTCCGCAGGGGCTTCTCGGGCGAGTAGCCGGCCGCCGCTACGAGCTTCTTCGCCGCGGCGAGGTCGTAGGTCAGGTCGAAGGTTGGCTTGCCGAACCACGGGCTCGTCGGATCCACCTGGCCCTTGGCCGGCCGGGCGAGGCCGTTGAGCAGGTCGTCGACGATGCCCTGCCGGTCGACGGCGAGGTTGAGCGCCTTGCGCAGGCGGATGTCGGTCCAGGGCGAGCCCTCGACCGTCGAGAGATGGTAGTTCCACACGTGCGGGGTCACGTTCTGCACGATCCGCGCGCCGCCCTGCCTGAGCCGGGGAAGGGTGTCGGGCGCGGGCGTCTCGATGAGGTCCACCTGCCCGGCGAGCAGGGCGTTCGAGCGCTGCAACGCCTCCGGGATGGGCACCAGAACCAGCTTGTCGACCTTCGGCAGGCGGGCCTTGTCCCAGTAGGCGGCGTTCCGTGACAGCTCGGCGCGCTCCCGCGGGACGAGGCCGGTGAGCCTGAATGGCCCGGTGCCCGAGGGCTCGCGGGCGAAGCGCTCCCAGTCGCGGCCGAGCCGCTCGTACTGCGCCGGGCTCGACACCAGGAACCACAGCATCTGGTACGGAAAGAAGGAATCGATCTCCTTGGTGGTGATCTCGACCGTCATCGGGTCGACCTTGGCGTAGCTCTTCACCGACGGCAGGCGGGGGCGCACCTGCGCCGACTGCCGCTTGTCGAAGTGCGGTGCGTCCTCCTTGAGCACCTTGTCCAGGTTCCAGATCACCGCGTCGGCGTCGAACGCCGAGCCGTCGTGGAAGGTCACGCCGGGGCGCAGGATGAACCGCCACTTGGTCCGGTCGGCCTCGTCCACCGTCCAGCCCGTGGCCAGCCCCGGCACGAGCCTGCCCGGCCGGTCGGCGACGTTCATCTCCCAGGCCACCAGCGGGTCGTAGATCGTGTAGCCGGTGAACTGGTAGGCGCCGGCGCCGCGGTCGGGCTGGCCGGTGGTGAGGGGGATGTCGGCGAGCGAGATACCGTAGCGCACCACGGTCTCGGCGCGGGCGGTGCCGGCAGCGAGGGCGGCACAGGCGAAGGCGATCGTGAGGTTGGGAAGGCGCATACTCGGCTCCGGCGACAGGGAGCCCGTCCCTCGCAACGCACGTGCCCCGGCTGCGCGGGCGATGTCCCGCGCATCCGCCGGTCGACGGGGCCGTCCCGGCGAGCGGTGCGGCTTGCGGAGACGAACACGCAGCACGGCTCGCTGATCACGGGCGGAGGCGCGGCCATCTTCACGCGAACGAGATGGACGCGTCCGCCGCCGCGGGCCTTTCGCCGAGGCCTGGGCGCACGGTCGTCAACGGAGACTGTTCCCGACTTACCGATCAGTTTTCGGTATGGGAGACAGCAAAGCAGACCCTATCGAAGGGTCGACGCAATCTGCCGACGATCGCGATGCGTTGAAACCCTGCGCGCAGGGGGTCTGGCCCGTGCGCGCAGGTCGAGCCGATCGTGTATCAGCGGATACCGCCGCTGGCGGTGATGTTCTCGCCCGTGAGCCAGCGCGCATCATCTGACGCGAGGAACGTCACGACGCTCGCGATGTCATCCGGCTGACCAGCGCGGCCGAGCGGTGTCTGCGCGACCATCCCGGCCTCCATCTCCGAGCCGGAGATGCCGGCCGTGTGCGTGCCTTCGGTCACCACGTAGCCGGGGCTGACCACGTTGACCCGGATCTTGCGCGGGGCCAACTCGTTGGCGAGGACGCCCGAGATTGCGTTCACCGCGCCCTTCGTGCCCGCGTAGACCGCCGCCGCCGGCGTATGCACGTGCGTGATCGCCGAGGAAATGTTCACGATGCTCGCCCCTTCGCCGAGATGCTTCGCGGCCGCCCGCGTCGACAGCAGGATGCCGAGCACGTTGACGTCGAACTGGCGGCGATAGTGTTCCTCGGTGACCTCCTCGATCGCTGCAAACTCGTAGATGCCGGAGTTGTTGACCAGCACGTCGAGCCGCCCGAACTCCCGCACGGCCGCCTCGATCACACCCTGCGCCTCGGACGCTTTGGAGACGTCGCCCCGGACCGCGATGGCCCGGCCGCCGTCCGAGGTGATCGCCGCCACGACGGCGTCGGCTGCGGCCTTGCTGGACGCGTAGTTCACCACCACGGCGGCGCCATCCTTGGCCAGCGCCTTGGCGATACCCGCACCGATGCCTTTGGATGCTCCTGTCACGACGGCGACCTTGCCCTCAAGCTTCGACATGTGTGCTATCTCCGACCGGGGCCGGCTCCGGGATGGCAGCCGTTAGCCCATAGTTCGGAACTTCGGAACTAACGGAGCGTCGTTCAAGACCCCATATGGACGAAACATGAGGCCCCTGTTTCACCCCGCCATCGAGGACGTGCGGCCGGAGGCGATCCTGCACGCGCTCGCCGATCCGAGCCGGGCCGCCATCTTCGCCAAGATCATGCAGGCGGGCTGCGTCGAGGCCTGCTCGGCCGTCGCGGCAGTCGGAGACCGGGTGATCCCAAAATCCTCGTTGTCCAACCACATCAAGGTTCTGCGTGAGGCCGGTTTGATCCGAAGCGAGCGGCATGGCGTCGAGGTGCGCAACCACTCCCGATGGATCGAGGTGGAGGCACGCTTCCCCGGTCTGCTGGCTGGGATCATCAATGCCTACGCTTCAGACGTCGGCTCCGATTTGCGTGCTGCGAGCAAGACCGTTGCGCGATGAAGGCGCGACCGTGGTCTGCTTCCGGGAATGCTCCGATCCATCGACGGCGTCCGATGCCGCGCGTCGCCGATCGAGTCTCACATCAGCGCAACGTCAGGCCGAGGCAGGTCGCTCGGCCGTAGCCTGAGCGAGCGCGCCGGGGCTCGACTCTCGTCGCCGAAGCCTGCACGGGCCTCGCAGTATGCGCGAACGGCGGTCTCGCGACGTGTGCGAACCAGTCTCAGTCGATGCTCATGACGGGCCACGCGGAAACACGGTTGCCGGCGGCGCGAGACGTGGGCCGTCGGGTCGGCAGTCACGCTATCGTCCGGGCGCTTCCAAGTGGCCAGAGACGGCGATGGAGGGTCTAACGCTGGGTGGGGTGGGGCTCTCGGAACTGGGAACAGCATCCGGCAAGCAAAGCCGACCTTCCGCTTCGCGCCCATTGCGGCCGTAGAGCATTGCTCAAAGGTGGCCGGCAAGCTGACCTCGTGGAGGCGCGCACCTGCAGTCTCGATCTTGCAGGCAGGTGAGGATCGCTGCCGGCTTGAGATCCTCCCACGCGTGGCCGCTTGGTCCGTGACGCCGCACGAGCAGCCGGCGAATGACCCAGCCGACAACGGCTGGACGATTGCCTGAGGCCAAGGGCCTGCGCTCAGAAATGGAAACGTTGCGTTTCGCCGGTTTCCGTATTCGACGCTGACAGGATCGCGCAATGTGCGTCCGGCGACGCGTCGTCAGGGCGCATCCCGTCTCACCCGGTCGGGGTTTACCGAAAGAGGAGAAAGAGTGATGAGCTGGCACAGTGCGGATGATCCGGTCCCGGGCGACCATTTCAGCTGCGACGCGATCCAGACCCTGATCGTCCCGCGCTCGCGGGACCTCGGCTCCTTCGCGGTGCGCCGCGCTCTGCCCTCGACCGAGTGTCGCATGGTCGGGCCGTTCATCTTCTTCGACCAGATGGGCCCCTCCGAATTCCTGCTCGGCACCGGGATGGACGTGCGGCCCCACCCGCATATCGGTCTGTCGACCGTCACCTACCTGTTCGACGGCGAGATCATGCACCGCGACAGCCTTGGCACCGAACTGCCGATCCGACCGGGCGAGCTCAACTGGATGACCGCCGGACGCGGCATCACCCACTCCGAGCGCACCGCGCCGACCCTCCGGCAGACCGGCTCGAAACTGTTCGGGATCCAGAGCTGGGTCGCCCTGAGTTCCGAAGACGAGGAGACGGTGCCCGCCTTCGAGCACTACGACGCCCCATCGCTGCCGGTCCTGACCGGCGAGGGCAAGACCGTCCGGCTGATCGCGGGCGAAGCCTTCGGGGCGCGCTCCCCGGTGCGGACTTCAAGCCCGATGGTCTACGCCGACGTGGCGCTGGAGGCGGGCGCCGTGCTCCCCCTCGATCCGACCTACGACGAGCGGGCGGTCTACACGGTCTCGGGCGCCATCGAGATCGCCGGCGACGGCTTCGGGCCCGGGCAACTGCTGGTGTTCCGCCCCGGTGACCGCATCAGCGTCCGCGCGACGGAAGCCGCCCGGTTCATGGTGCTCGGCGGCGAGCCGATGGACGGGCCACGCCACCTCTGGTGGAATTTCGTCTCCTCGCGGCCCGAGCGGATCGCACAGGCCAAGGAAGATTGGCGCCAGGGCCGGTTCGATACTGTGCCGGACGATGCTGAGTTCATCCCGCTACCCGAAGATCCGCCTCCGGTCCGCTATCCGTGAGTTGACGCCAGCGCCGTCCCCGTTCACGGCGGCGTGATCCCGGTTCATACACCGGTCCGCAGCCCAAGGCGGGCGCTACCGCACGCACGAGGTTGGACAACGCCATGGCTGTCGAAGCGTCCGGCGCAGGAAGCGATCTCGTGCAAGTCGTCGCCCTGCTGGCGGCGGGGGTCGTCGCCGTGCCGCTGTTCAAGCGGCTCGGCCTCGGCTCCGTCCTCGGCTACCTCTTGGCGGGCCTGGCCATCGGTCCCTTCGGCCTCGGCCTGTTCACCGATGCCCACGCCATCCTGCACGTCGCCGAACTCGGCGTCGTGATGTTCCTCTTCATCATCGGGCTGGAGATGGAGCCCTCCCGGCTCTGGGGCATGCGCCGGGCGATTTTCGGGCTCGGCCTCGTTCAGGTCGGCGCCTGCATCGCCGCCCTCACCCTGGTCGGGATCGGCCTGGGGTTTTCAGTCACCGTGGCCTTCGTGGCCGGCACCGGCTTCGTGCTGACCTCGACCGCCATCGTCATGCAACTGCTGGAGGAGCGCCGCGCGCTCTCCACCCCGAAGGGCCAGCGGATCGTGGCGATCCTGCTGCTGGAAGACCTCGCCATCGTCCCCCTCCTCGCCATCGTGGCGCTGCTGGCGCCGGGCGGCGTCGAGGCGAGCGGGACAGAGCGCGCCGTCTCGGTCGCCATCGCCCTGGGCTCGGTCGCAGCGCTGGTGGCCGCGGGGCGCTGGCTGCTCAACCCGCTGTTCCGTCTCCTCGCCGCCGCCAAGGCGCGGGAGGTGATGACCGCGGCGGCTCTCCTGGTGGTGCTCGGCTCGGCGCTCGCCATGCAGCTCGGCGGTCTCTCCATGGCGATGGGTGCCTTCCTGGCCGGCGTGCTCCTCTCGGAGTCGAGCTTCCGCCACCAACTGGAGGCCGATGTCGAGCCGTTTCGCGGCATCCTGCTCGGCCTGTTCTTCCTCGGCGTCGGCATGTCCCTCGACCTGACCGTCATCGCGGCGAATACGGGCCTGATCCTCATGGGCGTCGCCGCCTACATGGCTGTCAAAGCCCTGCTCATCTACGGCGTCGCCCGGTTGTTGCGCGCCTCGCATGCCGAGTCGCTGGAGCGCGCGGCCCTGATGGCCCAGGGCGGCGAATTCGCCTTCGTCCTCTACGCGGCGGCCGCAAGCGCAGGCATCCTTGACGGCACGACCAACGCCGTCCTGACCGCAACCGTCATCCTTTCGATGGCGATCACGCCCCTGATGGTGATCGCCTTCGACCGCTTCGGGCCGAAGGCGGTGACCTCGACCGACGGCGTCGAGGCGCCGGAGGACCTCGTCGGGAGCGCCCTGATCGTCGGGTTCGGCCGCTTCGGGCAGATCGCCAGCCAGCCGCTGATCTCGCAGGGTTGCTCCGTCTCGATCATCGACACGAACGCCCAGAACATACGCCTTGCCGAGGGCTTCGGCTTCAAGGTCTATTACGGCGACGGCACCCGGCTCGACATCCTGCGCGCGGCGGGTGCCGAGACTGCGCGGGCGATCCTGATCTGCATCGACGACCCCGCGATGGCCAAGCACATAGCCGAACTCGCGAAGGCTGAGTTCCCCTTCGTGCCGGTTCTTGCCCGCGCCCGCGACAGGGAACATGCTGTCGCGCTCATCGAGGCAGGGGTGGCCTACCAGATCCGCGAGACAGCCGAGTCGGCCCTGGCACTGGGCGAGCAGGCGCTCCTGACGGTCGGGGCCGAGCCCGAAGTGGCGAGCGCGATCATGGAGCAGGTTCGCCGCCGCGACGCGGAGCGGCTGGATCTGGAGGTCGTGGGCGGCATCTACGCTGGTCGAGACCTGCTCCAAGGCAACATGGAAGGTTCGGCGCATAAGATAGGTTAGCACTGCAAGCGACCCGGTTTTTAGCCAGGAAGCGGACTTTCGGCATTGCGCCCATCACGGCCGTCCCAGTCACCGGGAGCCGCTTCCTAAAAGCGGACTTCGACGGCTCGGCGTGCTTCGGCTTCCCCGGAAGCCTCACAGGGCTAGCCAGGAACAGCTTCTCTGTCGCGCACGCCGTTGTCGGTGGGTACCTCTCCACGCCGCAAACCCGCCCCCATGATGCAGCTTGTCATCCCGGGACGGGATGGCGCCGCAGGAACTCGAGCAGAATGGCGTTGAACCGCTCCGGCTGCTCCTGCTGCACCCAATGCCCGGCGCCCTCGATCAGGTGAACGCCGTCCATGCGGGTGCAGGTCGTGGTGCGCATGCGCTCGATCGCGCCGGGCTTGCGGTAGGTGCCCCAATCGGCGGCGCCGGAGATGAAGCGAGACGGCACGTCGATTGAGCGGCCGGCGAACAGCTCGATCTCCGAGCGGCCGATCGGGCCGGTGTGGCAGCGGAACCAGTTGAGTCCGCCTTGGAATCCCGTGCGACCGAAGGCGGCCGTGTATGCGGCCAGGTCCGCCTCGGGCAGCCAACGGTTGGCGGCGATCTCGGCCGGCGTCGGCATGTCGGGCGCGACGGTCGCGGCCATGCCGACGCCCGCATCCATGATGTAGTAGGTCGGCAGCGTGGCGAGCTCGGCCGCGGATCCCGTGACGAGCGGGTGTGGCTGGTTGGCAGGCCAATCCGCGCTCTTCACGTGGAAGTAGGCGCGCAGGAAGTCGTGAAGGCCCTGGGGCGCGTGGAGCATGTCGGCGTTCGCCCCGGGCGTCCCGAACCAGGTCATACTGTCCTGCCTCGGGCGCGGGAGGGCCGCGAGCTGGGCGGCCAGCGACGGCGGGGGCGGCTCAGAAGGCTTCCCGGCCGTATCGAACGGGATCGCGGGCGGTCCGTCGAACGGGAAGCTCATCATCACGAGGGAACGGAACACGTCGGGCCGCACGAGCGCGCAGTAGGCGGCGATCATCGATCCGAAGTCGTGCCCCACGACCGCGGCGACCGAGCGGTGTCCCAAGGCTTCCACGACGCCGAGTGCGTCGCGGGCGTAACTATGCGTCCGGAAGGACGCGACGTCGCCGTCGTAGCGGTCATCCCACCCCGTGGTCGCGCCGTAGCCGCGCTGGTCGGGGGCGATCACGTGATAGCCGGCGGCGGCGAGCGGCAGCATCGTCCGGCGCCAACTGAAGGCGAGGTCCGGGAAACCGTGGAGCAGCAGCACTGCGGGACGCGCGGGCGTTTCGTAACCCGCCTCGAGCACGTTCACGGTCAGCCCATTGATGCCCGCGAGGCTGCGTTTCCTGATACCGCCAGGCAGCTTGATGTCCTCTCGATCTTCCGACGTCATGGCGATGGCTCCGGCGAAGGTGCGAAGGCGCGGCGACGCCTTCGCTTGGCCGATGGGCCAGGAGAGCGATGACGCGGCCGCGACACCACCCAGAACGGTCCGTCGTGTCGGTTCGGCTTGGGAAGCCGGTCGGTCCCTCATGGGGCGCTCCGGTCACGGACCGGCGACGGGCCGCGGCCCGCACCAGCCTGGACGATGCGGTCGGCGACGGTGCTGAGATCGTCCGCGACGATGTCCGGCGCGCGACCGAGCGCGACCGGCGCGTTCCCGGGCCGCAGCACGAGCGCCTTCCGGTAGCCGGCCGCGGCAGCCCCCAGCGTATCGAAGGCGTGACAGGAGACGAGCCACAGGTCGGACGGCGCGACGCCCAGCGTCGCGGCGAGGTCCGTGTAGCTCTCCAGCGCCGGCTTGTAGCGGCGGACGCGGTCGTCGATGCTGTGGAGCGCGTCGAAGAAGGCTCTGATCCCGGCATGGGTGAGTTGGGCCTCGACGGCGGCCGCGGGATTGTTGCTCAACGTGACGAGGCGATAGCCGGCGCTCTTCAGATTGGCCAGGGCCTTCGGGGTGTCGGCGTAGGTCGGCATCTCTGCCGAGAGGCGCCGCAGCTCGTCGAGATCTGCCGGAGCCACCGTGCGGCCGCTCGCCTGGGCCAGCATCCGCAGGACGGCCACGCCGACCGTGCCGGAATCGACGTAGTCGCCCGATAGGGTCAGCGCCTCGGCATAGAGGATGACGTGGTTGAACCACGTGCGCAGCGCGCTCGCATCGCCGAAGACGCGGACGAAGACCGGGGCGAGCACGCCGAAATCGAGGAGGGTCTCGTTGACGTCGAAGACGATGACCGGATCGGCCGAGGCGGCGCTCGTGTTCATGGGGCGATCCGTCGTGGATGAGGAACGCGCCGGCACGCGCAGGATCGGCACCGCGGCCAAGCCCACGACCAGCGTACGACGATCCAGCACGGTGGCGTGGGTGTGATCCGACATTCGGCCCAACCCCTTGTCGATCGCGGCCCCCGTCGATGGCGCCCGCTCGACGCGCCGGTGTAAGCCGCCGCCTCACTTGCGAAAATTCGAAATTTTTGAACAGACGATTTCACGAATTCGAACTTAAGCCCGATCAAGTGTGGCGGGGTTGCCAGCGGGACCTCGGTCATCGGCCGCGAGCACGGCAGCACGTCTCCCAGAGCGCAACGGAGGTGGCGCTCGGTTGAGACCGGGTTTCGGCGCGGGTCCTATGCCTGCCACGCGACGACGAGGGCGCCGACCTGCCGCAGCACGGCTTCCTGCTCGGGCAGCGTCATGCCCGGCGCCTCGTAATAGGCGCTCACGAGAAGCGGCGGCTTTCCGGGCCGCCTCGCGAGCGCGTAGTCGTTGCAGTAGCCGTTGCCCGTTCCGGTCCGATCACCGGCCGCCCAGTCGGCCGGGAAAGCCGCCCGCAGCCGCGACCGGCCGACCTCGTTGCCGGCCATCCAGGCCTCGAGCGTGGCGCGTGACGGTGCGCTCAGAACGTCGCCCAGGAGCAGCGCGCGGACGGTCGACACGATGGCGCGCGGCGTCGTCGTATCGAGGACGCCCGAAGGCGTGCCGGCCGCTGTCTCGTACCGGTCGAAGCGCGTGACCGCGTCGCCGAGCCCCCGCACGAAAGTGGTCAGGCGCTCCGGACCGCCGCACCGCACAAGGAGGAGGTTGGCGGCCGCGTTGTCGCTCCGATGCATGATGGCGAGGCACAGCGCCTCCACCGTCAAGCTCCCCTCGTCGAGATGCGCGCGCGTGACCGGCGAGGCCGGCAGGAGATCCGCTGTCGTGTAGGACACGCGGGCGTCAAACGCCTCCGTCCCGGCTTCGACGTCCGCCAATACTGCGGCAGCCAATACGCCCTTGAACGTGCTGAAGAGCATGAAGCGCTCGTCGGCGCGATGAGCCAAGGTCCGGCCGGAGCCCGCATCCACGGCGAAGACACCCAGCCTTCCACCCTGCCGCCGCTCGAGAGCGCCGAGCGCGTCCTCATCGGCCGCGCGGGCGATCCCTTCTGAAACAGCGAGGGCGCCGCACGCGAGAACGATCTGGCGGCGGGACATCACGGGCCTCAAGTGTCCAAGCTCCCCATCGTGTCCACCGAGCCAGCGCGTTGGCCGCAAAGGCGCACGATATTGCGAGGCACGGGCGCGCGCGATGCGTCGAAGCCGAGCGGGGCGACCGGTCAGGCATGGTAATCCGGGCGGTCGATATCCGCGATGAGGCTTCTCTCCCGCGGTTGCCAGTCGAGGGTCGACCGCGTCCGTGCGCTGGAGGCGGGCCCGTTGCCGGCCACCCACATCGCCAAGCCGCCGAAATGCGCCTCCCCCTGCTCGGGCGTGAGGGACAGGGCCGGCACGCCGACCTGCCGGCCGATCGCCTCGGCGATCAGTCGGAACGGCACGCCCTCATCCGCGACGGCGTGGTAGGCCTCGCCCCGGGCGCCGCGTTCGAGGGCACGGCGGAACACGCGCGCCGCATCGAGGCGATGCACGGACGGCCACAGGTTCTGCCCGTCGCCGACATAGGCGGAGACGCCCCTCTCGCGCGCCACGGCCGCGAGCATGGGGATGAAGCCGTGCCGCTCGCCCCGCCCGTGCACGGAGCGCGGCAGGCGCACCACGGAGGCGCGCAGCCCGCGTTCGGCCAGCAAGAAGGTCGTCTGCTCCGTCGCGCGGGGGAACGCGGGGTCGACCGGGGGCCGTGCGTCCTCGCGAAATATCTCCCCGCGGGGCAGCAGCAGGAATCCGCTGACCGATACGATGGGCCGATCGGTGCCGGCGAACAGCGCACCGAAGCTCTCGATCGCCCGCCGATCGTCCTCGGCCATCGCGGCGATCTGCGCGAGGTCGAGGCCGAACGCCAGATGGATGATGCCGTCGGCCTCTGCGGCACCGGTCCGGAGTGCGTCCGGATCCCCGATCGCGCCGATCAGCGGTGTGCCGCCCATAGCCGAGAAAGCGTCGGCCTTGTCCGTCGTGCGCACGAGCCCGGTGACCGCATGGCCCGCGTCGAGCAGCTCTCGAGCGACAGCGGACCCGACCCAGCCATTCGCTCCAGTCAGAAAGACGCGCATGCTAGATCCCTCGCCATGGCCAGCGGCTGCCCATCCGGCCTGCTGCGTCAGTGACTGACATAGCGCTGATGTCAGTCACTGACAACAAGAGGTTCGGGTCTTGGATCGCTCGGAAGATGATGTGCGCGTCCGCCTCCGGCAGGCCGCCATGGCGCTGTTCGAGGAGCGCGGGTACGAGCGGACAACGGCCGCCGCGATCGCCGCGCGCGTCGGCGTGACGGAGCGGACCTTCTTCCGGCACTTCCCGGACAAGCGGGAGGTGCTGTTCGACGGCGAGGCCGTGCTGCGAACCGCCCTCACGGCCGCCATCGCTGAGGCCCCCGGCGCGCTCGGCCCGCTCGCCACGCTGTTCTGGTCGTTCCGGTCGATCCGGTCCCTGCTCGAGAGCAACCGGCCCTTTTCCGAGCCGCGGCACGCGCTGATCGCCCGCACGCCCGCCCTTTACGAGCGCGAACTGGCCAAGACGGCCGCCTTGACCGACGCGCTGGCCGACGCGCTGCGGCTGCGCGGTGTCGCGGATCTGCGGGCGGCGCTGGCGGCCCGGACCGGGATGGCGGCCTTCGTGCACGCCGTGGTCTCCTGGCTGGAGGATCCCGAACCGGGTCTGGGCGAGCGCTTGGAGCAGACCTTCGCCGAGACGGTCGCGCTGGTCGCGGAGGCCGGGCACTGAGCAGGTCGCGGCGCGCCCACCGCGTCCGATCTCACGCAACCGGATCGAACCAGGTGCGCAACTGTTCCAGGGTGGTCTCATGGGCCAGCGGCGGCGCCACACCCTCGGGGGCCGCCATGCCGACCCGGTCGTGCCAGTACGTCGCCAGGCCCACCTGCGCCGTTCCAAAAAGGTCGTAGGCCGAGCCTGCGACGAACAGGCAGCGCTCCGGCGCGACCCCGAGCGCCTGAAGACCGAGCCGATAGGGCCGCGGATCGGGCTTGTAGAATCCGGCTTGTTCCGCCGTGACGACGGCGTCGAACGCGACCCCCACGCAATCGGCAGCGATGCGGCCCAGGCGCTCGGAGCAGTTGGTCACGACGCCGAGCCGCACGGATCGGCCCGCGAGCGCCTGCAGGGCCTCGGTCACCCCGGGCCATGGTCGGAGTTCGCCGTACCGGGCTTCCAGATCGTCCGCGACGCGGCGCGGCAGCCCCACCGCCTCGGCGGCCTCGGCCACGAGGGTCTCGTAGCGCCGGTACGCACCCGTCCGATAGGTGATCCGCAGGTATTCGGCCCGCCACCGGCGGCCGGCCTCCTCGCTGCCGGCGACCGCGTTCCACAAGGACCAGCTATCGAGGAGCGCCGTCAGGAGATCGAACAGGACGGCATCGAACCGGTGGGATGTCATGATCGTCATCTCCCTGGCCGCTTCCGGCGGACGGTGTCGCGTGGTCGGACCGTGCGCCGAGGCTTCGTCAAATCCCGGGCGCGCGGCCGGCGGAGTGGGCCGCCGGCACCCCGTGGCGGCACCAATCAGGCCGCTTCTGAGCGCGGCGTCAGGTCCGCCTCCGCGGTGATCGCTTGCAGGATCGCCGGGAAGGCCAGGTCGGCGGAAAGGTGAAGCTCGGCCGTGGTCTTGTTCTGCATCGGATGCGAGACGTAGACCGAGGCCGCGTCGAGGCCGATCGTCGCTCTCTGCGACCTGAACGCCTGCTCGAACTCGGTCGTCAGGACGCTGACGCCGGTCAGGCCGCTGATCAGCAGCAACCCCTCGACCGGCAGGACATGCGTGGCCGAGAGCGTCGCGGCGAGCACGACGAAGCCGGAGCCGGCCACCGAGCCCGAGCCCTTGGACGTCACGAGCAGGAGCAGGAGCAGGCCGAGTTGCTGGCCGAAGCTCATGTCGATGCCGTAGGCCTGCGCGATGAACAGCGACGCCATCGACAGGTAGATCGCCGTCCCGTCGGCGTTGAACGAGTAGCCCACCGGCAGCACGAGACCGACGCTCGACTTCGAGCATCCGAGGCGCTGGAGCTTGGTCATGAGGCGCGGCAGCACGCTCTCGGAGGAGCAGGTGCCGAGGACGATCAGGACCTCCGCGCCGATGTAGCGGATGAACCGGAAGAGGCTGAACCCGTAGGCGCGGGCGATCGCCCCGAGCACCACCGCGACGAACAGCGCGCAGGTCAGGTAGACGCTCAGGAGCATGTGCCCGAGGACGAGGATGGACCCGACGCCGTAGCGGCCCACCGTGAACGCCATGGCGCCGAACGCGCCCAGCGGCGCGAGGCGCATGATCAGGGCCACGAGCTGGAACAGGATGTCGTTGGCGGCCTGCGCCACCACGACGAACGGTTTCGCCCGCTCGCCGATCAGGACGGCCGCGCAGCCGAACGCGATGGCGAAGAACACGATCTGAAGGAGGTCGCCCTTGGCGAACGCCGCGACGGCGTTGTCCGGCACGATGTTCGACAGCAGATCCACCATGTACCGGTCGGCCGACGCGCTCGCGTATTTCGTGACATCGACCGCCACCGCGCCGACGCGGCTCCTGTCGAAGCCGTCACCGGGCCGCACGAGATTCACGACGATCAGGCCGATGATCAGCGCCAGCGTGGACGCGACCTCGAAATAGGGGAGCGCGCTCCCGCCGATGCGGCCGACCTTCTTGAGGTCGCTGACCTCCGCGATGCCGATGACGATCGTCAGGAAGGCGATCGGCGGGATCACCATCTTGATCAGCTTGATGAACGTGTCGCTCAGCGCCTGCAGGGAGACGGCGAAGCCGGGCCAGAGCACGCCCAGGGCCGCCCCGGCACAGAGTGCGACGATGACCTGCAGCGTCAGATTCGAGGATGTGCGTCGGATCGCGTGCAGCATGGGAACCCCCGCTCGGTGGTGTCGCGCGCCTCTGCTTCAACTGATATGCCAGTTTGCGTATTGACGTGCAATACCGCACGATTGATATTCCAATCATGCGCGAGACAGACAATCTGAGCCTCCGTGCCAAGGCACTCATCCGCGAGGCCATCGTCAGCGGCCGCTTCGCCTTCGGGGAGCGGCTGTCGGATCGGGCGCTGGCCGACGAGCTTCAGATCAGCCGGACGCCCGTGCGGGAGGCGCTCGCTCGCCTCGCGCAGGACGATCTCGTCGTGGTGCGCCCGCAGAGCGGGACCTTCGTGATGAGCCTGGATGCCGCCGACGTGCGGCGCATCTGCGAGATGCGGGCCGTGCTCGAACTCGGCGCGCTGCGCATCGCTGCCGCCCGCGATCCGGACGTTCTGGTCGCCGCCGTCTCGGTTCCCCTGTCCGGGGGCGCCCTGGCCGTGGAGGACGAGGATCTCGCACGGGCCGAGGCGATGGACGGCGCGTTCCACGAGGCTCTGATCGCGGCGGCGGACAACGCGCTGCTCACCCGGGCCTATCGCGGGATCGCCGATCAGGTCGGCGCCCTGCGCCACAGGCTGCCGCGCGAACTCGCGCGTATGCGGGCGGCCGTGGAGCAGCACCGCCGCATCATCGACCTCGCCGTGACGGGGCGGCTCTCGGAGGCCGAGACCCAGCTCTCCACGCATGTCCGCATCGTCGAGAGGCTCGCGACCGAGTTCCTCTTCCAGGACGCCAAGACCACCGGGCGATCGCGCCGTCGGTCCCATCCCGCGGAGCGCACATGACGGTCCATCGGACGAAACTCCTGATCGTCGGCGCCGGTCCGGCCGGCTACACGGCCGCGATCTACGGGGCGCGGGCGAACCTGCAGCCTCTCCTGGTGACCGGGCTTCAGCCGGGCGGACAGCTCACCATCACCACGGAGGTCGAGAACTATCCGGGCTTCGCACGCGCGATCCAGGGCCCGGACCTCGTCGAGCAGATGCGGGAGCAGGCCGAGCACGTCGGAACCCGGATCCTCTCCGACACCATCGTCTCCGTCGATCTCTCCGGGCGGCCGTTCGAGGCCGTCGGCGACAGCGGCGACACCTACCGCGCCGACACGCTCGTCGCCGCCACCGGCGCGCAGGCCCGCTGGCTCGGTCTGCCCTTCGAGTTGGCGTTCAACGGCGCGGGGGTCTCGGCCTGTGCGACCTGCGACGGCTTCTTCTACCGCGGCAAGGAGGTCGTGGTCGTAGGCGGCGGCAACACCGCCGTCGAGGAGGCGCTCTATCTCGCCAACCTCGCCGCGAAGGTGACCGTGGTCCATCGGCGCGACCGCTTCCGGGCGGAGCCGATCCTGCAGTATCGCCTGGCAGCCCATCCCAGGATCGCGGTCGTCTGGAACCACGTGGTCGAGGAGATCCTCGGCCAGGACGAGCCCGTGAAGGCGGTCACGGGCGTGCGGCTGCGCGATGTCGGGAGCGGCGACACCCGCGATCTGGCGGCCGACGGCGTCTTCGTCGCCATCGGGCACGATCCCGCGACGGCGCTCTTCCGAGGGCAGGTCGAGATGGAGGCAGGCGGCTACATCCGGATCTCCCCGTGGTCCACGAGAACCTCGGTCCCGGGATTCTTCGGGGCCGGCGACTGCGCGGAGAGCGTCTACCGACAGGCGGTCGTGGCCGCCGGGATGGGCTGCATGGCGGCCCTGGAGGCGGAGAAGTTCCTGGCCGACCACGCCGCGGATGCCGCGGTCCGGGTCGAGGAACGGAGCACGCGCGCGATGATCGGCGCCTACGTCTGATCCGGTTGCGGACCGTCGAGCCCGAAGGATTCCCCACATGGTGTCGTTCCGTCGCCGCGAAGTCGTGGCTGCCCTGGCCGGGGCGGCCGCCAGCGGCCTGATCCCAGAGCGCGCCGACGCCGCGCCCGATCCGGCAGGCGATCCGGCCGTCAGGCGCGTCAGGGCAGGCGTCCTCGATGTGGCCTATCGCGAGTCCGGCCCGCCGGACGGGCCTCCGGTGATCCTGCTCCACGGCTTCCCATACGACGTCCATGCCTACGCGGCGGTCGCGCCCGTTCTGACGAAGGCGGGCCGGCGCGTGATCGTACCCTACCTGCGCGGCTACGGACCGACCCGGTTCATAGAGGCCGCCACCCCGCGGGTCGGCCAGCAGGCTGCACTGGGCACCGACCTCCTCGCCCTCCTCGACGCGCTCGGCCTGCGGAGGGCGACGCTCGCCGGCTTCGACTGGGGCGCCCGCGCGGCGTGCGTGGTGGCGGCCCTGTACCCCGAGCGGGTCAGTGGCCTCGTGAGCAGCGGCGGCCCCGGCTACAACATCCAGAATCGCGCGGACTTCCTGAAGCCGCGTGACGCTGCGTTCGAGCGCCGTCATTGGTTCTACTGGTATCTGAACGCGCAGCGCGGCCGAGCAGCCTTCTCGAACGATCCCGCCGGCTTCTGCCGCTATCTGTGGCATGACTTCTCGCCGACTTGGAACTTCGACGATGCGACCTTCATGCGGACCGCCGCGGCGTTCGAGAACCCCGATTTCGTGACAGTGGCGCTGCACTCCTACCGCTTCCGCATCGGCGAGGTGCCAGGCGATCCCGCACTGGAGCCGATCGAGCGGCAGCTTTCCGCCAGTCCGCGGATCACGGTCCCGACGATCGTGCTCGAAGGCGCCGATGAAGGCGTCGATCCGCCGGAACCTCCGGGGACGGCAGCCCCGCACTTCACGCAGCTGCGCCGCACGACGGTGCTGAATGGTGTCGGCCACAACGCGCCCCAGGAGGCGCCGGACCTGTTCGCCGCCGCCATTCTGGACCTCGACCGCTGACCGCGCCGAGACCGGCATTGGCCCGAGTCAGTCTCCGCTCGGCTCCTCCGGCGGATGTCGCCCCTACTATGATCCTGAGCGCAGCGACGTGGTCGAGTGATCGTGGCGCGACCTCGGAGCGTTGCGCTCCGCGCGCCGGGATGACGGTGCCCGCAGAGGGGTGGGCGCGGCACCCTGTGCCGGCTCAGGCGCGGGCCAGGGCAGCCTCGAACTCCGCGTCTGGCAAATGCGCCCCGCCGGTGGTCCAGACCACGTGAGTGGCCTTCGGAGTCGTCGGCGGCGCTTCGGCCAGGAACCGGCCGAGGGCGGCGAAGCCGGAGGCCGCGGAGGGTTCGAGGCGCAGCCCCGCGCCGGTCCAGAGCGCCCGCAGCCAGTGGAACAGTTCCGCGTCGGGAACGGTCACCACCGCATCGATGAGCGCTCCGACGGTCCGGGCGACCAGCAGGGAGGCGCTCGCCACTGCCAGCCCATCGGCCGCGGTCCGGTTGTCGAGCCCGGCCTCGTAGACGCTGACGGACCGGTCGAGCCCGGCCGCGAGCTGCACGAGCATGCAGGGCGAGGCCACCGGCTCCACGAAGACCGGCCGCACCGCGTCGCCGAACAGCAGCGTCAGGCCGAAGGCCACGCCGCCCGGCGCGCCGCCGACGCCGCAGGGGAGGTAGACGTAGAGCGGATGCGCCGCATCGACCGCGATCCCGGCCGCCGCGAGCTGGCGCTGAAGGTCGAGCGCCGCCGCCGCGTAGCCGAGGAACAGGTCGACCGAATCCTCGTCATCGACGAAATGCGCGGCGGCGCGATCCCGGAAGGCGTCCCGCGCCGCCGCCACCGCGCGCCCGTAATCGCCCGGATGCTCGACCACAAGCGCACCGAGATCGCGGAGGCGCTGCTTCTTCCAGGCCTTGGCGTCGTGGGACATGTGCACCTCGACCTGGAAGCCGAGGGCGCGGCCCATCACGCCGACGCTGAAGCCGAGGTTACCGGTGCTGCCGACCGCGATCGTGTGCCGGGCAAAAAGATCGCGGAAGGCGCCGGATGCAAAGGCCGCGTAGGACAGGCCGGGCCGCAGGAGCCCTGCCGCCGCCGCCAGCGTCTCGGCATAGGTCAGGACCTCGTAGACGCCGCCGCGTGCCTTGATGCAGCCGGTGACCGGCAGGTCGTGGTCGGCCTTGACCCAGACCGAACCGGGCGCGTCGCCGAGCACGGTTCGGGCGAGATCGGACGCGACGGGCAGCAACGGCGAGTCGATCCGGCCGTCTTCCGTGCCCTCGAACAGCTCGGCCAAGAGCGGATCGAAGCGCCGCCAGCGCGCCTCCGCACCGTGCATGTCCGCCTCGGAGAACGCCGACCCGGCCAGCACCGAAGCGGCATCCCTCCGGTGCGGATTGCGCCAGACGATCGGTTCGGCTCGCCGTACGGCCGCGGGGATCGCGTCATCGCCGGAGGTCTCGCGCGGCAGGGTGACGGTCATGGCATCCTCGTGGGCGGTTGTCGGTCGCGCGGGCAGTCCCCGATGGTCCTGCCACGGATCGTTCGCCGCAACGCCCCTCTTCCGGGGCTCAGCGGCCGCCCCGGTCGCCGCGATGCACCACGAGCGGACCGAAGGCTTGGCTGACCGGCATGAGCTCGATAACGTTGATGTTCACGCGGGCGGGGCGGGTGGCGGCCCAGAACACCGTGTCCGCAACGTCCTCGGGCGTGAGCGCGTCGGCGCCGTCGTAGACGCCCGCGGCACGGGCATCGTCGCCGCGGAACCGCACGTTGGAGAACTCGGTGCCGCCGACGAGGCCCGGATCGATCTCCGTGACGCGCACGCGCGTGCCGACGAGATCGGCGCGCAGGTTGAGCGAGAGTTGCCGGACGAACGCCTTCGTGGCCCCGTAGACGTTGCCGCCGGGGTAAGGGTAGCTCGCCGCCGTCGATCCGATGTTGACGACGTGGCCGGTGTCGCGCGCGACCATCCCCGGTAGCACCGCGCGGGTCACGTACATCAAGCCCTTGACGTTGGTGTCGACCATCGCCTCCCAGCCGTCGAGGTCCGCCGCCTGCGCGGGTTCGAGCCCGACGGCGAGGCCGGCATTGTTGACCAGCACCTCGATGTCGGCGAAGGCTGCCGGGAGGCCGGCGACCGCGTCCGCCACCGCGTGCCTGTCCCGGACGTCGAGTTCGAGGGCGTGGACCGCCTCGCCGCCGAGTTCATCGACCAGCGCCTGGAGCCGCTCGCGGCGCCGTCCGGCCGCGACGACCTGCCGGCCGGCCTGCGCGAAGCGCCGCGCGATCGCGAGACCGAAGCCCGAAGTCGCGCCGGTGACGAGAATGCTCATGTCGATCTCCTGCCCGTGCTAGGTCTGTCAGGCTGCGTCGTCCTTCACGTAGGACGCAAGGCCGTTGCCGAAGGACCACTCGTCGCGCGCGTTGGGCGAGAGGACGATCAGCACGTCCTCCGGGCGCAGACCGGGATTCGCCACGAGGTTGTCGGTGATCGCCCGATACAGCCCCTTTTTCTGCGGCGTGTCGCGCCAGTTCCCGGCCACGATGTTGATGATCACGAGATCGTCGGTGCGGTGAAGCCCGAGATAGTCGGAATCGTAGATCAGTTCGTCCGGCGCGTGCTGGTGGATGAGCTGGAAGCGATCGTCGATCGGCGCACCATAGGCCTCCATCAGGCCGCGATGGACGCCCTCCGATATCGCGCGGATATGCTCCGGTGACTTGCCCTTGATCAGCGAAATACGAACGAGAGGCATGGAAGTGGTGTCCTTGACAGGTGCGATCGGGTCCCGAACGTCTTGACGCGACCGGTCTATCGCGGCACCATCGTTCTGAAAATTTGAAACTACCGAACAATAGTATCGACAAGATCGAACGATGACGATCCGCACCAACCTCGACATGGACGTGCTCCGGACCTTCGTGACCGGGTTCGAACTCGGCAGCTTCGCCCGGGCGGCCGAGCGCCTGGGGCGGTCGCAATCGGCCGTGAGCACGCAGCTCCGGAAGCTGGAGGAGCAGGTCGGGCAGCCGCTCGTGCAGAAGGCCGGGCGCGGCCTCGCCCTGACGCCCGCCGGCGAGAGCATGCTCGGCTACGCGAAGCGGCTGCTGGATCTCAACGACGAGGCGGTCGACCGTCTTCGCGGTACGGAACTCGAAGGCTGGGCGCGGCTCGGCCTTGTACAGGACTTCGCCGAGAGCTGGCTCCCAGCGGTGCTGAAACGCTTCTCCCGGGCCTATCCGCGGGTGCGCATCGAGGTCCAGGTCGGCCTCGGCGCGCAGCTCGTCGAGAAGACACTGAAGGGCGAACTCGACGTCGCGCTGGTCTGGGGAGACAGCGGCGACGCCCCCCATGCCCAGCGGGTCGCCACGGTGCCGATCCACTGGATCGGTCAGCCCGATTGGCCGGGCCTCGCCAGCCTCGGCCGCGAGCCCCTGCCGTTTGCCGCCTTCGTGCCGCCATGCACGTTCCGGTCCGCGGCTGTCGCCGCTCTGGACGGACGCGGCCTGCCCTGGCGTCTGGTGTTCACGAGCCCCAGCCTCTCGGGTCTCTGGGCTGCGGCCGAGGGTGGGCTCGGCATCACCGCGCGGACAGCCGTAAGTCTGCCGAAGACGCTGAGCGTGCTCGACCCGGCCGAGACAGGGCTGCCGGCCCTTCCGTGCGCGCCGCTCACCCTCCATCAGGCGGAAGCCGACCTGTCGCCGGCCGTCGCACGGCTCACGGATATCCTGCTCGAGACCATCCGGGAGCACGTCGCGTAGAGCGCGGAGCACAGGGACTCCGTTGCTGCTACCCGTCGAACACCGTCCCTCCCTCGGTCCAGCGCGAACAAACCCGACAGCATCAACGGACGGGTGGCGCCTCGATCATTCGATTTCTCGCAACTCTTGATCCTGTATTTTCAAATTTTCCAATCATGGCCCGCCAATAGGACCTTCGTGCGGATTGCCGCTGGGGCGGTGGCGAACGGTAAGGAGGAGGTGAACGGCGTCGTCAGCCACCCGCCGAAATCCTCGTAGCCCAGCGTCTCGAGCTCAGGCCCGATCCGCATCGGCAGGGCGTTCTCGACGAGCGCGAAGATGCGCCCGGCATGGGCCACGAGGCTGGTCTTGGCGACGCTGCCGCGCAGGTCGAGCGGATTGCGGGAGGCGCGGCCCTCGAAGCGCGGGGTGCGCACCCAGCGGTTGCGGTACCAGTCCGCGCGGCCCTCGCGCAGGGCGACGCCGTGGATCATGCCGTCGCCGAGGAACCAGTGCCCGGAATGGCCGTCGCGCGGGTTGGCGCCGTTGCGGGCGTAGAGGCCGCAGAGCTCGGGCGGGACCGCGCCCTCCACCTCCAGGGCGAAGCTGGTGATCTCCTCCTGGACGGGGGCGAAGTTGCCGTCGAGCCAGTAGGGCATCGCCTCGATCTCGGGCATCGGCCGCTCCGGGGTGTGCTGCTCGTCCACCGGCGGGCGTGAGGCGGGGCCGCGGGTCGAGCGGATGCGAACGGGCGTCTCGTGCGCGTGTGCGAACCGGGCTGCGGTCAGCCGGCGCCCGCACGCCCGGAACACCGTCGCTCGGGATCGGAGATATGGGTCGGCGCGTCGGCTTGGCGAGCGTCGAGAAAAGGTATGTCTGTCGGTCTGGAGACCGGGCTGATCGTCGCCAAGCGGCGGCACCGACGGCGCTCGGCGCGTCGTGCGATCAGAACCTAAGTTTCACCAGGAAACCCTGGTGGTGCGGGCAGTCACGATCGAACCCGTCTCCGGTCTTATTTTCCCTGTCGATGCGGAAATTACAGGGAAACGCTTCGGATATTGGACGCTTTCAACCCTCGCCAACGCGGCTAGAGCCGTTTCCGTTCATGTAGCGACGGCCGAGTCGTCCTCGTAACCGGCTGCGGCGAGGTAGTTGCGACATTCCTGCGCTGTGAAGCGGGCGAAGGCCTTGCGGATCTCGGCCCGTAGGTCGGTGATGCTACGCGCGGCGGCGGCGCGCAGCAGCGCCTTGAGCTTGGCAAAGGCTTGTTCGATCGGGTTGAAGTCCGGCGAGTAGGGCGGGAGGTAGAGGATCCGCGCGCCAGCCGCCTCGATCGCCTCGCGCACGCCGGCGACCTTGTGAGCGCGCAGGTTGTCGAGGATGACGATGTCGCCCGGCTTCAGCACCGGGATCAGGGTGTCGGTGACGTAGGCCAGGAAGCGGGTGCCGTTGGTGGCGCCGTCGAACAGCGTGACGGCGGTGGGACCGCTGGTGCGCAGCGCAGCGGTGACGGTGGTGGTCTTGTCGTGTCCGTGCGGCTTGGCCATCCGGCAGCGATGACCGCGCGGCGCCCGGCCATAGCGGCGGGCCATCTTCGTGTTGGTGGCCGTCTCGTCGATGAACACCAGCGTGTCGGGATCGAGATTGGGCTGCGCCTCGAACCAGTCCTGGCGGGCCGCTCTCACGTCCGGTCGCGCCTGCTCGGCGGCGTGGACCGCCCCTTTTTACGGGTGATCCGATGCCGCCGGAAGAAGCGCCACAGCCCGCTCGTGCTGGTGGGCACGCCGTGCCCGGCCAGGGCGTCGCGCAGTTCGTGCAGGAACAGGTCCGGCCGCTCCTCGTAGGTCGCCAGGATCAGCCCGGCATGCGCCTCGATGCGGTGCGAGGTATGGTCGCCACCCGACGGCCTGGCGGCGACGTGGCCGTCCTGGCGGAAGCGCTCCGACCAGCGGCAGGCGCTCGATACGCTGACCCCGAAGCGCGCGGCAACCTGATGGCAGGACGCTCCCTCGGCCACGGCCGCCACGACGCGCTCGCGCAGATCCAGGGACAACGGTGAAGGCATCAGCGGCTCCTTCACACGGCAACGCCGCAAACAGTCCCACGTCGCAACCTGCTCGGAAATAGCTCTAG
>NZ_JAUYZI010000032.1 GCF_030700245.1 Methylobacterium amylolyticum | reverse complement strand
AGGCACGGGAGAGTCGGTCGCCGCCAGACCCGCACAACGCAACAACACATCCCCTCTCACGAACACGCCGGACCACGCCGCCCGAACGGGCAGCCCCGGCGCCACACACCTGCCGCGGGGTGGAGCAGCCCGGTAGCTCGTCAGGCTCATAACCTGAAGGTCGCTGGTTCAAATCCAGCCCCCGCAACCAAACACACACACCGACCCAAACCCCGTCCGGCCACGCCGGACGGGGTTTTCGTGCGCGCGACAAACACCAGAACGTCGGTCCTCCTACGGCGTACCCGCCCGCGGAGCCGCCGCGGGATCGGGCGCCGGCCGTGCGAAGCGCCGGGCGACGGCAAAAGTCCGCTTGGGCCTATCGAGGTCGAACAGCAGTCCGAAACGCTGCTCCGCCCCGGGCTCGCGCGCGGCGTCGTCGAACAACTCGTAGAGGATCACCTCGGAAATCAGATCGGCATAGTCCGACCGCACCACCTCCAGGAAGTCGGTGACGGTGGCGGCGCAGGCGGCCGAGTCGCCGTCGTCGCCGCGGTAGATCCCGCCGCAATTGGTCTCCGTGACGCGCACCGGCTTGCCGTAGCGGCGCAGCGGCTCGAGGTAGGTCCGGATCCAGCCGGTCGCCCGGTCCGTGGCGGCGGGATAGTAGTGGTAGGTGATGACGTCGAAGGGCAGTCCCGCCGCCACGGCCCGGTCGAGGAACGGGTAGGTGGTCTTGCCCACGTCGAGACCCTTGCCGCTGGCGCCCGCGAAGGCGGTGACGTTGATCGCGGTCCGGATCGGTCGGCCGGTCTCCGCGGCGGCCCGCTCGACGCCGCGGCGGGCGACGCCCATGCGGCGGATGCTCTCGGCGAAGGTCTCGGCGCCGCGCAGGTTCAGCTCGTTGCCGAGTTCCCAGAGATCGATATCGGCCGCGAACGCCTTCACGAGCCGGTAGACGTCCTCGCTCGTCACGTCGTCGACGTAGAGCATCGGCCGGATGGCGATGCCGTGGCGGCGGCCGAGCGCCACGAGCCGCGCCAGGGTCTCGCGGCCGCGGGCATCGGCGGTGATGTCGACGCGGTAGGTGGTGATTCCGTTCCGTGCGAGCAGAGGGAATGTCGTCTCCGCCGGGTGCCGCAGGTAGGCGCCCGTTGTCCAGTTGTCGTGGCCGTTGACGCCGATCCGCAGGGGCCGCTCGGCCGCGCGCGCGCCGGCCGTCGCCCCGAGCAGGGCGAGGGCGGCGCCCGCCAGACGCGGCAGCGCGGCCCGGGCGCGGGGGAAACGGGACGCCGCCCGGCCTGCGCTCCACAGCATCGGATGAGAACCCTCGCGCGGGACCGACGCGGCCCGGTGCGCCGGAGGATCGGCCGGGCGGCGCGCGGGTGCAATCCGCGGCGAGCACGGGGGCGGATCAGGCGATCCCGAGGGCGCGGATCAGGGCGAGGCTGACGGCGACCAGCACGGCGAGCGAGCCGGTCACCGCGAGGGTCACGCGGCCGCCGACCCGGGCCAGCACCCGCACGTCCACGCCGAGGCCCAGCGCCGCCATCGACAGCACCGTCAGGAAGCCCGCGAGCTGCGTCAGCGGCTTCACCGCGGGGTCCGGCACCAGCCCGAGGGAGCGGCCGGTGGCGAGGACCAGGAAGCCGATGATGAACCACGGCACCAGCTTGGCGAGGCCGGGCCGGTGCCCGGCCGCGCGCGCCGCCCCCTCCGGCGGCAGGCGCGGGGCGATGAGCGAGAACGCCACCACGACGGGGCCGAGCATCAGCACCCGCACGAGCTTGACCAGGGTGCCGACCTGGGTGGCGAGCAGGCCCACCGGCACGGTCGCGGCCAGCACCTGCGGCACCGCGTAGACCGTGAGCCCGGCGAGCACGCCGTACTGGTTGTCGGAGAGGCCGACGAGGGGCACGAACAGCGGCAGCCCCAGCACCATCAGCACGCCGAGCACCGCGGTGAAGGCGATGGCGGCGGCGACGTCCCGTGCCTCGGCGCCGATCACCGGCGCCACCGCGGCGATGGCGGAGTTGCCGCAGATGGCGTTGCCGCAGGCGACCAGGATCGCCATCCGCATCGGCAGGCCGAGGCCCCGGCAGATCAGGACGCTCGCGCCGATGCCGAGCACCACGGTGGCGACGATGCCGGCGAGCAGCGCCGGGCCGGAGGCGAGGATCGCCCCCAGGCTGAGCGAGGCCCCGAGCAGGACCACCGCCACCTCCAGGAGTTGCTTGGCGGAGAAGGCGATGCCGACCCGGAACCGGGCGGGCGGCGCCCAGGCGCTGCGCACGGCGATGCCGATGAGGATCGCCAGCACCAGCGCCTCGACGTAGGGGTGGCTGAAGACATGCTCCTCCAGCGCCTGCGCCGCGACCGCGACGGCGGTGATGGCGAGGCACAGGCCGAGGCCCGGCAGGACGGATCCCGTCCCGGCGGCCTCGGCGGGCGGTGTCTTCGGGGATGCGTCGGGGCTCACGGCACGGCCTCGGGATGCTCCGGGAAGAAAACGGTCGCCGCGCGGTCGAGGCGGAGAAGGAAGCTCTCCCGCGCCGGCGAAGTTCGGAAGACGCATCCATTGCACGGGACGGGTCCGAGCGCGACATTCACGGGCATGCGCACCGCGTCCGACCTGCAGGCCCAAGCGGCCTACGATCCTTTCGGCGAGCCCGTCGCCGAGGGCGTCGCGCGCGCCTGCCCGCCGTCGGCGGGGGACCGCACCGCCCGCCGGATCGGCGGCGCCGTGTTCTGGAGCCTCGCCCTGGCGATCCTCGCCGGCCGCATCTACGCCTCGGACCTGCCGGTGACGCAGACGGTGGCGGTCTACGCCGCGCAGGTCGTCGCCCTCCGCTGATTTTTTTCGATCGCGCCGAGACGGGACGAACGCTCTCCTCCGTCTCAGCCATGTCGCGTCTCTGCCACGTCGCCGCGGGTCGCCCGCGGCGGCGGGCCATCCTCCGCGGCCCGCCGATCCGGTCGTCAACCTGCCAAGCCGAGGCCCAGCAGCCGGTCGGCGTTGCGCCACAGGGCCGCTTCCAGCGCCGCCTCGCTCAGCCCGAGCCCGCGGAAATCCTCGACCCCCTGGCGCATCGGCCGGAACGGGAACGAGGAGCCGAACAGGAACTGGTCGCGCATGAAGCCGTTCGCGGCCTCGACGTAGAGCCGGCCGCCCGGGGCGAAGGTGTACATGTCGGGCGAGACGAACACGTTCGGGTTGCGGAAGGCGACCGCGACCATGTCGGCCACGTTCGGGTAGAAGCCGTGGCAGCAGACGATCGGCAGGTCCGGGAACCGCTTCGCGACGCGGTCCACCGCCAGGGGATCGTTGAGCCGCAGGTCCGGCGTAGTCGGGCCGGACATCACGAAGGCCGGCACCGTCAGTTCCTCGCACAGCGCGTAGAGCGGCATCAGCCGGTCGTCGTCGGCCTTCATCGGGTCGCCGTAGAAGCCGGCATCGAGGTTGACGCCCTTGAAGCCGAGTTCGGTCACCGCGCGGCGCGCCTCCGCCACGGCCGCCTTGCGCCCGAGCTTCACCGGATCGACCGAGGCGACGCCGACCAGCCGCCGGGGCTCGTGCCGGGCGACCTCGGCGAGCGCGTCGTTCGACACCCGCACGCCCGGCACCGAGCGGGCGACCATCACCGCCACGTCGATCCCGGCCCCGTCCATCTCGGCCCGGAATCCCTCGACGGTGGTGCCGCGGGTGAAGTGCTCGACCTCGCGGGAGCCCACCCGCCCGTTCAGCCAGCGGGCGACCCCGAACTCGGGGGTGTCCGGCTCGGCGCCGAAGAACCGGTGCAGGAAGGTCGGCCGGCTGCGCATGTCGACGACGGGCATGTCTGGGGGGCTCCAGCGGGAGGGCAGGGGAGGCGGCGCGCCGATCTCGGTGCGCCGTTGTCGGTGCGCCTTGGAGGTCTCGAAAGAAACCTAGTGCGAGACGTCCTCCAGGACCTTGCCGCGGGTCTCGACGCCGAGCGTCAGGACCAGGGCGGCGGCGATCAGGAACCCGCCCGCGCCGACCTGGAAGGCGGTGGCCGGGCCGTAATTCTGCACCAGCACCGGCACGATCATCGGCCCGAGGATGGCGCCGATGCGCCCGAAGGCCGAGGCGAAGCCGGCGCCCGTGGCCCGCGCCCGGGTCGGGTACAGTTCCGGCGTGTAGGCGTAGAGGCAGCTCCACATGCCGAACATGAAGAACTGCATCACGAAGCCGGACACGAACAGCCACGTCTGGTCGGCCGCGTTGCCGTAGAGGTAGGCCGCCCCCGCCGCGCAGACGAGGAACAGGGCGGTGGTCGGCTTGCGGCCGATCCGCTCCAGCAGCCACGCGGCGGTGGCGAAGCCCGGGATGCCGCCGACCGTGATCAGGGTGACGAAGCCCACCGAGCCGACGATCGAGAAGCCCCGCTCCTTGAGGAGCACCGCGATCCAGGAATTGAGGCCGAAGAAGCCGATCAGGGCGAAGAACCACATCCCGAAGGCCATCAGCGTGCGCACGCGGTAGGCGGGCGAGAACAGGGTCGCCACCGGGTTGGCGCGGGCCACCGGCGCCGCGGCCGAGGGGGCGGCCGAAGTGGCGACCGAGAGGGCGACCGCCGGGGCGACCGGGGGCAGGGGCCGGCCGGTGGCGCGGACGACCTCGGCCTCCATCCCGGCCATCACCGCCTCGGCCTCGGCGTGGCGGCCGCGCTCGGCGAGCCAGCGGGGCGATTCCGGCATGGCGCGGCGCACCAGCAGCACGACGACCGCGAGCAGGCCGACCACCACGAAGGCCCAGCGCCAGCCGAGCCAGGGCAGGATGAAGAAGCTGATCGCCCCCGACAGGACGTAGCCCACCGCCCAGAACCCCTCCATGATCGCGATGTACTTGCCGCGCACCTGCGCGGGCACGATCTCGGAGACCATCGCCTGCGCCACCGGCGCCTCGCCGCCGACGCCGACGCCGATCAGGAACCGGCAGGCCATCAGCACCGGCAGGCTCCAGGCGCCGGCCGCCGCGAGGCTGGCGAGCCCCCAGACGACCATCGTGACCTGGAACACGGCCTTGCGCCCGAACCGGTCGGAGGCGGTGCCGGCCAGGATGTTGCCGACGAGCTGGCCGGCGAAGGTCATCGCCGCGAGCTGGCCGGCCTCGGTGGGGGTGAGCCCGAAGGCGACGACGATCGAGCCGAGCAGGAAGGTGAGCAGCGCCACGTCGATCTGATCGACCAGCCACGCCGAGGCGATCACCGCGAAGACCTTGCGCTGGTAGGCCGACATCGGCAGCCGCTCCAGGCGGGCGGCGATGGCGCCGGTCGCCCCGGCGGCCGCGAGGTCCGGCCCGGGCGGAGGGTCGGCGAGACGCATGGTACGGTCCTTTCGTTCGGGCGCCGACGCCCGTGTCGCGGCGCTGCATGCGACGCCCGCGCCCGCTTGTGAACCCGCGGCACGCCCGTGGGGGGTGTCCCGAGGGCGAAGCCCTCCGGCGGGTCGTCGGGGCAACCCCAACGGCGCAGCGGCGCTGTGCGGACGCGGCCGTCGGCCTATCTCGCTGGCGTTCCCGAGAGGATGTGCGCGACATGCATCACGGCCGCTACGCCTACAGCGCGCTGCCCGACCGGCCGGTCTACGACTGGCCCGGGGGCCGGCGGCTCGCGGTCTACGTCGCACTCAATCTGGAGACCTTCGATTTCGGGTCCGGGCTCGGGGCCGAGCTGGCGCCGGGCGGGCCGCAGCCGGACGTGCTCAACTACGCGTGGCGCGACTGGGGCAACCGGGTCGGCGCGTGGCGGATCCGGGACACCCTCGACGCGCTGGGCCTGCCCGCGAGCGTGCTCGCCAACAGCCGGCTCTACCGGGACTGCCCCGGCCTCGTGGAGGCCTTCCGGGCGCGGGGCGACGAGATCGTCGCGCACGGGCGCAGCAACGCCGAGCGCCAAGGCGACCTTGATGGGGACTTCGACGCGGCCGCCGAGCGGGCGCTGATCGCCGAGGCGACGGCGATCCTCACCCGGGAGGAGGGCAGGGCGCCCGCCGGCTGGCTGGGGCCGTGGATCTCGCAGTCGCGGGTCACGCCGGACCTGCTGGCCGAGGCCGGCTACACCTACCTCCTCGACTGGTGCCACGACGACCAGCCGACCTGGCTCGCCACGCGCGGCGGCGGGCGGATCCTCGCGGTGCCCTACCCCCAGGAGCTGAACGACATCCCGGCGATCGTGGCGCGCCAGGACACGGGCCGGCAGTTCGCCGACGCCCTGACCGACGCGTTCGACGAGATGCTGGCGCAATCGGCCGCCGCGCCGCTGGTGATGGGGATCGCGCTCCACCCCTACATCGCCGGCCAGCCGCACCGCCTGCGGCCCCTGCGGGCGGCGCTCGCCCACATCGCCGGCCATCGCGACCGGATCTGGATCACCACGGCGGGGGCGATCGCCCGGCACGCGGCGCCCCTCGCCGGGTAGAGGGGGCTGCGCTCGTCGGGGCCCTGCCCCGACACCCCGCCGAAGGGCTCGCCCTTCGGGATCCCGGACCTTCGGTCAGGCTCGGCCGAGGGCGTAGAGGGTGATGGCCGCGGCGTTCGAGACGTTGAGGCTGCGGATCGCCCCCGAGAACGGGATCCTCGCCAGCACGTCGCAGCAGCCCCGGGTGCGCTCGCGCAGGCCCCTGCCCTCGGCGCCGAGCACGATCACCAGCGGCCGGGCGGGCGCCAGCGCGTCGAGGCTCACCTCGGCGTCCGAATCCAATCCGACCCGGGTGAAGCCGCGCTCGCCGAGGGCGATCAGCGCCTCGGCGAGGTTGCGCACGGTCACGAACGGCACGTGCTCCAGGCCGCCGGAGGCCGATTTCGCCAGCACCCCCGTGGCGCCCGGCGCGTGGCGGGCGGTGGTGACGATGCCGGTCACCCCGAAGGCGGCGGCCGTGCGCACGATCGCCCCGACATTGTGCGGGTCGGTGATCTGGTCGAGCGCCAGCAGGAGCGCGTCGGCGGGCAGGTCGTCGAGGCCGGGGGCGGGGAGGGGCTCGGCCTCCAGGTAGAGGCCCTGGTGGACCGCGTCGGGCCCCAGCAGGCGGCCGATCTCGGCAGGGCGCACCAGTTCCGGCGCGATCCGCAGGGCGTCGCCGAATTCCTCGGCGAGCCGCGCCGCCGCGTTCTCGCTGGCGAGCAGGCGGTGCAGGCGGCGCTCGGCGTTGCCCAGCGCCTGCACAACCGGGTGCCAGCCGTAGAGCACCGTCACGCCGTCCGGGGCCCCCGTCGGGCCTCCCGCCGCCGCGCGTGACGCCGGGGGCCGCCCGTGCCGGCGCGGCCCTCCGCCGGGTCCCCGCGGGCCGGCGGACGGCCTGTCGTCGCGGCGCCCGCTCATCGCGGCGCGTTCGGGCGGGGGAGGGGGGCAGGCAGCATCGCGGGGGCATCTCCGGAACGGACGACGACCGACAAACCGGCCGATACCGTCCGCGTCAAGCCGGCACGGTGCGTCGGACGAGACCCCCGGAACAAGCTTGGCAATTGGGGATGGGGGTGGGATATTCCTTTCTGATCCCTGTGAATTCCTTTGGAAAGCCGGCTGTTCGATGCCCCGGACGACGCTCCGTCTCACTAGGAAAACTATCAGAGAAGGATTCTTTCAGGAGTCAGTTCGGAAGGTTATATGCCGTGCCGATTTCGCTTGAAACACCAACGCGTTGATCCCATCTCTCGCATCGGACTCTGCGCAGGTCCGCATCGGACTCTGCGTGGCCCCGCATCGGACTCTGCGCGGGAATCGCCCCCCGGCGTATCGGAGTCTGCGGGCCCGCGTATCGGATTCGGCGCGGATTCGCGGGTCCGGCGGTGGACAGCGGGGACGGACCGGGCGGGGCGGGGCGTATCGAACTCTGCGCGGGGCCGGCGCGGGGCGCGGGCCGCCGCAGATCCCGGGGCAGGATCCGGCGCGGCCGGGCAGGGCTCCGGGGTGCCGCGCCGCCCCGGCCGGCCCCGCTCCCGCCGACGGACGCGCCGTTCGCGCCAGCCCCGCCCCCCACCGGTCCACCCCGCCGACGGCCCGCCCCCGAAGCGCGCCTCCAGCCCTGCCCGCCGCCGGCCCCGCCAGCGCGCGCAGCCCAGACCGATCGCACCCGGACAACTCCTCCCGGCGGTCCCCGCCCCCGGGTGCCCCTGCGAGCCCCGTCCGCCCGTGCCGCGATCCCCGCCCGCGCCCGGACCGTTCGCGCCAGCCCCGCCCGCCGCCAGCCCCGCCTGCGCCGGCCCCGCCCGAGCCCGAACCGCCCGCGCCCGGGCCCTTCCCCCTGCGATCCCCGCCCCCGGGCCGCTGGAGCCCCGCCAGCCCGCGCCGCGCCCGATCCGCGCCCGGAGCCACCCCGGGGCCGCCCGAGCCGCTCCAGGGCCTCGGGGAAGCGTGGAAAGCCGGGACAAGCCCCCCGCCCCCGGCGCGGGGTGGGCCGAATCGTGCCATGCCAGGGTCGGGCCCCGCCGTGCCGGGTGGCGCGGGCGTGCAGGGCGGAACCGACGCGGGCATGGGTATCGAGGAGAAGATCGCGGCGATCCGCGACGCGGATCTCGTCGCCGAGGTCGAGGCGGCCCGCGGCGGGTTCCTGTTCGCGCAGATCGTCGAGCACGTGCTCCACCGCCAGCGCCAGCGCGACGCGCAGGTCGTCGTGCAGGGGGCGGAGGCGGCCCGCCGGGCCGGCCTGTCGCGCGACCAGCGCCGCCGGGACGCGGTGCGCCTCGTCATCGAGAACGAGCCGGCGCTGCCGGAAAACCTCCAGCACATCCACTCGGTGCTGGCCCTGTGCGGCCTGCCCTACCGGGATCCCGGGGCGGCGCGGGAGTTCGCGCGCACCTACGGGCGCAACTCGCTGAGCCTCGTGGCCGGGCGGCTGAAGGACCCGGCGACCGGCGCCTTCGAGCCCCAGGGCCTGCCCTACGGCCCCAAGGCGCGGCTGGTGCTGCTGCACCTGTGCACCGAGGCGGTGCGCCAGAGGAGCCCGGTGGTGCGGGTGGCCGACACGCTCTCGGGCTTCATGCGCGAGATGGGCTTCGCGGTCACCGGCGGCGAGCGCGGCACCATCCGCCAGTTCAAGGAACAGTTGAACCGCCTCGCCGCATGCACGCTCCAGATCGGGCTGTGGGACGGGCGCGACAGCGCCACCACGCTGACCATGCCCCCCTTCCGCAGCCTGGAGCTGTGGCGGGCGCGCGGGCCCGAGGAGGAGGAGGGCGGCGCCCGCACGGTGCGGTTCGACCCCGAATTCTACGAGACCCTGGTGCGCCACGCCCTGCCGGTGGACGTGCGGGCCGCGCGCGCCTTCGCGGGCTCGGCGCGCAAGCTCGACCTGCTGTTCTGGACCGGGTACCGGCTGCGCGCCCTGCAGCGGCCGCTGCGGCTCACCTGGGCCAACCTGCACGCCCAGTTCGGGGCCGAGAACGCCTCGATCCGCAGCTTCCGGCAGGCGTTCAAGGCCGACATCGCGGCGCTGGCCGAGGTGTTTCCGCGCCTGCCGCTGGCGCTCGACGACGGCGGCCTGACCCTCAGCCCGGCCGATCCGAGCGCCCTGCTGGTGCCCCCGCGCGCGGGCGGCGCCAAGGGAACGAAGCCCCGCCGGCAGGGAAATTCTCTGATTTCCCAGGGCTGAGCCAAGATCGAGCCAATACCGAGCGCGGCGCGGACGCGGTGACCGCCGGACGGACGCCGGACCCGCCGCATTCCCTCGGGCGCGCGAGCGCCGCGCGGACTGTTCCCTATGGGAAGACAAAGGGAATGAACGCCGGACGAGTTACGGACCGGTCCATTCCGTGCTAGGCGTTCCGTTCGTTTCAGGGAATGGACGGGGGCGGGGATGGGTCCGTCGGAGGCCGAGATCGCGGCGCGGCTGGCCGAGCTGCGGCGGCGTCGGGAGGCGATCGACCGCGAGATCGCCGACCTGCTGCTCTACCTCGAACTCGGCCGGCGGCTGAGCGGCGGGGCGGAGCCCGGTCCCGCCCCGCCGGAATCCCCCCCGGCCGGCCGGGGCGCGGGGGCGCCCGGTCCCGAGGCGGGGCCGACGGCATCGTCGGCCGCGTCGTCGGCCGCGTCGTCGGCCCTGGCCCCGGCACCGGGGCCCGCCCCGTGGCCGTCTCCCGCGGGCGCGCCCGCGGCGGCGCCGGGCGGGGCGGGCGGGCTGCCGCCGGCGGTGGCCTTCGCCGACGATCCGGCGGCGGCGCGCCGCTACGGCCGGGCGCTGGTGGAGGCGGCTTGCGCGGTGATCGCCCGGGCGGGGGGGCCGGTGCATGTCAGCGCGATCCTGCCCCACCTCCTGGCGCAGGGCTTCACCGTGCCGGGGGCCGATCCGGTGGCCGCCCTCAACACCCGCCTGTGGAAGCGCTCCGGCCCCGGCGGCCCGCTGATGCGGCTCGGCGACGCCACCTACGCGCTGATGCCCGGGCCGGAGGTTGTCGAGGGTCCGTGAGGGCCCCCGGCCGCAATCGGGGTTTCGAAAGGGCGCGCCCTTTCGCGGGTGCAGGGCGGAGCCCTGCGGTCTCGGGCCATGTGACGACCCATCAAATCAAAGATCGCTGCAATTCACTTTTGGATCGCACGGGTAACCTATATAACTCAGTCATGCGGGCAAGAAACTCACCTTGGCCTCCGTAGCTCGGGTGGCGGACCCGCTCGGCTTGGATGCCAAGGTCCGCCAAGGCGGCTTCGGCATCACGCCCAATAGCTACGAGAGTCTTGGGGCGGAACTCTGCAACCAACCATTCCAAGAAGTGACGGGACGCCTCCCGCTCAGAGCGGTTGTGGCAGCGGTTGGACAGTGGGCCCGCGGCGCCGTGCGGATGAAGCGGGAACACGTTCCAAAGAAAGACGGGCCGCCCCACACCGCTCAAGATTTGCCAGACCGCCTTGGCCGTGCGTTCGGTTACAATTGGGCCGCGTGTGGCCCGGGCCAGAGGCAAACTTCCGTAGAGCCCAGCGTGAGCCGACAGATGTGCCTCATCAGTTAATGCTAAACCGGTACGGCGCCCACCGCGATATCCGAGATCGCGTGCGACCCATATCGAGTCGACTCCCTTGCTGATAGCTGCTTCCAAGACGAGGCGTAGGTTCTCCCTGCGGACACGCGGCGCGTCGGCCCCATCGAATTCTGGGCATGACTGTGCATAAGGGTTGAAAGTGTCTGGGAAGCGAAGCGCCGCCAAGTCGTCGATAAAAGCGTTAGGTGTCATGCCGGAATGTCCTCGACGGACAGCCTGCGCCCGTCGAGATCGAGTCGCAGGCGCCCACCTCGCTTCTCGCGCAGGAACCGGAAGGCTTCGTTACCGGCGAGAATGGCTTCCTCCCAGAGCCAGAGTGGGCATGCTTCGACCTCGTAGCCCCTTACGAACTGTCGAACCGACTTGAGGAACCCGAAGCCAAGATCACCCGGGCGTTGCCCCTCGAAAAAATCCAGGCGCTTAGCTTCCCCGAACACGAAGGTTGCGACACCTTCCTCGATTAAGATCGCCCGCGCTCCATCCTCCCCTTCGTCGACTCGCGCCTCGCTTTTTCGCTTTTGACGGAATAGTGCACGTGTGACCGGTGACCAACCGAGGATCGCGGCGTATGCATAGTGGAATGCATCATGAAAGCGGTAGTCGTCCGGCTTCATGATGTTGTCGGTCAAGCGATCCCCAATGAAGATACCGTTGCATCGCTGCACAACATACCGCTTGTTGTTGCCGCCTGTTCGCTCAAAGAGATCAACCACCAAAGACCGCGGAAGACGTTCCTCCTGGGGGAAGGACTCATCGAATAAGGGTGGGATCGCCCGTTCCGTCGGCCAGCGATCCTCTGCCTTAGCGAGGTTGCGCTTTGCCGCCTGCTCCAAGGTGATGCCTGCTTCGTCGGCTGCCGAAGTGAGTGTGTCGAAGATTCCAGAGAGAAGCTCACGTAGCGCGGGATCTCCAGTAAAATTGCCGCGACCACCGAGTGAAGCGATGCGGCCAACCTCTCCGGCCAAACGGAGTAGCGTGCGTTCGAAAGCCACGGTGGGTGTCTGTAGTGCCAACGTCTGCTGTGGTTGTAGTTCGGCGAAGGTCGGGTCTGTCCCCTCTTTAGCTCTGTCTCCGGCCACGTCTGATAGCAAAAGGCCCGCGTGATGCGACAGCACTGCTAGATACCAAAGCACATCGCCCATTTCCTCGACAACGCTCGCCTCGTAGCCAAGGTAGGAACGGGCGTCGCGTTGCTTCTTCTTGGTTTCACTAAGTAGGCTGCCAATCTCACCAACCAATCCGAGGACAGCAAGGTCTATACCACCACCGATTTTTGTCCGGTCTGAACGGATCGCAAGCCTCTGATACCCATCCAAAGTGATCATCGTCTGAGCCACGTCGTCAGCCCTCCCGCGCGATTGAGGTCGGAGCGGCGATGTCGCCCCGGGTCTTGTCATCTCTCCCAGGCATTACCACCTAGAGTCCACTTTGTCCCGCGCGACACAGCGGCCGGACCGACAGGAAGGTGGATCCGATGCCCAAGGTTCGAATCATCGGTCCCATCGACGGCGAAATGCGCGAAGCCTTGACAAGGCTCCTAGGTGATGCGGGCTGCGAGATTCTCGACGATTCAACGCCTGAATCGGTGAAAGAAGATGTCGAGCAAGATCACGTCGGTGACGATATCGAAGAAATTGAAGAGGCAAAACCTTTATCGGTTGAAGCGGAATGCTCTGCGGAGGCAGTGCCAGAACGCGATGAGGACGCGGCCATCATTGTTTTGACGCCTGAATGCCTTGCCGACGGAAATTTGGAGAAGACTATGCAGGGGGCGGCCGCGCGCGGATGTCATGTTGTTGGGGTATGGCCCCCCGAGACGGTAGATCAGGATTTGCCGCGTCCGTTCGAAGATTATGGTGGGGATACCGTCATTTGGGATCTCGGCAAAATTCGAGATGTCGTCTCGCGGCCAGACACACGACCAACTTGGTGTCTCCCGGATGACCAACCGCGTACAGAGCGGCAACTCAAGCGCAACAAGTGCTGATATGGCTGCCCGACTCCACTCTTATGTCGTAGACCACGACCTTGGGTTTGCGCCTAATCCTTTCCACCGCATCTGTACGCTGGCGGCGTGCAAGCCAAGGATTCGAAAGCATGCGCAGTCTGGCGATTATATCGTCGGAACAGGCTCCGCGGCGCATAATTTGGCGGGCCGAATCATCTACTGGATGCGAGTGGACGAAATCATCACCTTCGAAGAATATTGGAGGGATCCAAGGTTTTTTCGAAAGCGCCCAGTTCTTTCTGGAAGTCGTATGCAAATATATGGCGATAATATTTACTCGAAGCGTGCGGATGGCACCTTCGAGCAGGCTGACTCGTTCCACAGTGAGCCGGGAGGAGTCACCAGTCATTCCAACCTTAAGCGCGATACTGCTTATACCGAAAACGTTCTCATTGGCCGTGAATATGCCTACTGGGGTGGGTTTGGACCAAATCTTCCAAGCGAACTCAAAGACATAGCACACGGTACTCAAGGTCACAAAAACAAAAGCATACAGCCCGAGATTGTGTCCGATTTCATTTCATGGGTGCGCGGCATGCCAGACCGCGGCTTCCTGGGACGGCCCGCCAACTGGCCACCTCTCTAAGTCATCTGGAGTAAGGATAGCTTTCGCGATATTTGGTCCAAGGATGGACCATGCGGGCGACTATATGGATGTTACCGCCGCCGGCAGGACGACCACCCCCGTCTTGACCAGGGTGTGGGCTTGGCGGGGCGTCGGCACGTCATCTCCCGGCCCAAGGTTTCACTGTCCCGGGCGTCGCGCCTGGACGCCGACGCGCGCTACTCCGCCGCCTCTACCGAAGCCGAGGTGTACCTGCCGCGTGAGCGACGCGGGATCGAACGGCAGGCCGCGCACGACGGCGCGGTGGGCCGTCTCCAGTTCCGCCGGGGTCACGGCGGGCTCCATGAACCGGAACGCGCTCTCCCGCCTCCGCCCCATCGCGCGGAGCGTCACGGTCTCCGGAAGCGGGGCAGGCCGCGACCCCCCGCGGCGTGTCCCTACGCCGGCAGGACGACCACCTTCGTCTTGACCGGGGTGCGGGCGTAGAGGTGGATCATGTCCTGGCTGAGCAGGCCGACGCAGCCGCTGGTGATGCCGCTGCCGATCGTGTCCGGCTCGCTGCTGGCGTAGATCGTGTAGAGCGTGTAGGCGCCGTTCTGGTAGAGGTGCAGGGTGCGCGCGCCGAGCGGGTTGTCGAGGCCGCCGGGCATGCCGCGGGCGTACTTGGCGGCCTCGGGCTGGCGGCGGATCATCTCCTTGGGCGGCGTCCAGGTCGCCCACTCGGACTTGCGCCCGACATAGGCGTTGCCGTTCCACAGGAACCCCTCGCGGCCGACGTTGGCGCCGTAGCGGGTCGCGGCCCCGTCGCCCTCGATCCGGTAGACGTAGTAGTTCCTGGGGTCGACGACGATCGTCCCGGGGGCTTCCTGGCTCGCGTACTGGACCGTGCGGCGGTAGTATTTCGGGTCGACCTTGCTGATGTCGACGGCCGGGATCGGGAACTTCTCGTCCGGCATCGGCCCGTAGAGCCGGGTCGCCTCGGCCAGCATCAGGCCGTCGGAGGCGCAGCCGGCGAGCCCCAGCGCGCCGAGACCCGCGCCCGCGCCGACGAGGAACGACCGCCGGTCGAGGCCGCGCGCCCGCGGCCCGTCCTGCGTGTGCGGGTCCTGCGTGTGCCGGTCCCGCGCGTGCGGCGCTCCGGCCTCCCCCCTGTCCCTGGTCATGCGTCCGGACCTCCCGTGTCCTGCGGCCGGCCCGGATGAGCGGTGCGGCGCCCGGCCCGACTGGCAAGCTCGGCCATTGCGTCGAGAGTATGGCCGAGCCCGCCCGGGACGGGCGGCGGGGCCCTACAGGCAGGCGCAGAGGCCGCCGTCGACGGTGAGGACCGAGCCGGTGATGAACGACCCGGCCTCGGCGGCGAGCAGCAGCGCGGGCCCGGCGATCTCCTCGGGCCGGCCCCAGCGCGCCAGCGGGACGCGCGCCGCCCGCCAGCGCTCGAACGCCGCGTCGTCCCGGAACCCGGCGGTCATGTCGGTCTCGACGTAGCCCGGCGCCAGCGCGTTCACGAGGATGCCGTGGGGGGCGAGTTCGAGCGCCATCTGCCGCGTCAGCCCGATCAGGCCGCTCTTGGCGCTCACGTAGGCGGTGCCGGGCGTGCGCAGCGCGAAGGCGGAGGCCACCGACGCGACGTTGACGATCCGCCCGGGCGCCCCGCGCGCGACCAGCGCCGCCGCGAAGGCCTGCGACAGCGCGAAGGCGCCGGTCAGGTCCGCGCGGCAGACGCGCTCGAAATCGGCGAGCGTCAGGGCGAGGGCCGGGGCGCGGACCGAGACGGCGGCGCCGTTGACGAGGATGTCGAACGGCCCGTGGCGCCCGGCCGCCTCCGCGAAGGCGGGGGCCAGGGTGTCCGGCGCGGCGAGATCCATCACCTGCGTGCCGACCCGGGCCCCGTCCGCCCGCAGGGCCGCGGCGGCGGCCTCCAGGGTCTCGGGGGTGCGGGCGGCGAGCACGATCTCGGCCCCGGCCTCCGCGTAGAGCGCGGCGATGGCGCGGCCGATGCCGCGGCTGCCGCCGGTCACGAGCGCGCGGCGGCCATCGAGGCGGAAGCGGTTCACGGGTCTGCCCTCGCCGGCTCCCGGATCGATCCCGGGGCTCGGCGGGACGATGCCCCGGCCGCGGGGGCGCTGTCACGCCCGTGCCGCGTCGGGCGATGCCACCGACGCGCCGATGCCCGGGACGGGAGATGCAGGGACTTCCCGCGACGAAGCGGTCCGCCGTCACTCGAACCGGCTGTTGCGCTCCCTCTCCCGCTCTCGCTCCCGGCGGCGCTCCCGCTCGATCCGGCTTCCGAACGCGAGGCGCGCCGTTTCCAAAGGACCGGAGAGGACTGGCAAGGCAGCGATGTCGAGACTGTCGAGCAGATCAAGTCGGATCTGCATTTCGGCCGCCAGCGATCCGCTCCACTCGTTGGGGCGGAGACGTTCGATGATCACATCGAAGACTGCGACGGGATCGGATGCTCCGGACAGGAGACGCAACGCCAAGTCCGTCCAGGCGAGCCGGGTCGTATCGCGGGGCCGCGTGAAGAGTTGTGTGAAGGTTGCCGCCAAGGGGTAACGTTCGGCGGGAGCGTGGTCGCACCACGCTATCACAACCTCGTCCGGCACCCCGCTCATCAGTGATTTTCCGGGCCGCGGATGTTTCCTCAGTTCATGGATGATTCTGGTTCGCTGGATCTCATTCCCCGAGAGCAATGCGTTCAGGGCTTCGATCGGTTGAACCGCCATCAGCGCTCGAATGAGATCATCGTACGGATAGGAACTCATGCTGTTGCTGGAAATCGCGTACATGAGCGCACGGCTCAGGTCTCGGGCGATGACCCGCCCTGCCTCGTCCGCGAGGAACACGCGGGCGATCAGGGCCAGTTCGCGATCATCGCGTTCGGTGCGCCGATCTTCGCGTACGAACCGGACAGCCGACAGGAATGCGCGCCCGACCTCGGCGAGAGGACGGCCGACCTCACGGTTGGCCCGCCGATCGGCGTGCAGGCGCATGTAGAGAATTCGTCGCGCGACGGCGTCGCCGCCCTCGGCATCCGCAATTCTGAGAAGCAGGAGCTTCAGTTGAGCTTCGGTGAGGTCGTTACAGGCACCGCCGTAAGCGAGGATTGAGAACAGCCAAATCGGCGCGACGCCTGCATCAAGCGCACGGTGGAGCCGCGTCAGGGCCGCGTCATCGAGCGGGAGGCCGCCTTGCAGGTGCGGGAACCAGCACGCGAGGACCGGATCCTCGATCGCCTCATCGAGGAGGGCGTCGGCGAGACCGGCATCACGGCGCTGGAGGCCTGACAGGAAGCAGCGCAGGACAACCAAGCTGGGGTCGCACACGGCGCCTGTCTGTTCGACCAGGGCACGCCACACGGTGCGGGGTGCGCCGGCCGTACGGGCCATGCTCTCGCCGAAAGTGCAGAGATCATCGCCGCTGCCGCCCGCCAGTTCCGGCAACAGCGCCTGGAATGCCTCATCGTCAGCCAGGACTTCAGCCGCCAAGCGCTCTATGGCCGCTGCCCGCCGCTGCGTCGCAGCGGCATCGTCTTCGTCGACCGCGTCCCAGTGGTCGAGATGGCTGCCGCGGCCGTCCGAGCCCAAGACGAGACTGCGGACCCGATCGACCAAGCTTCGTGGCCGGAGCAGATCTTCCAGCGCAGCGAGGTCGGCCAGCGTGTCCGACGAGATCTCGTCGCGCAGGGAGATGCGGGTGAGTCGCACGGCGTCCCAGCCCGCATGCCAGAAGCCTCGGGCGCGCGTCACGGCGCGGGTGAACCGTGTCAGCGTTTCGGCTTGGCCGCCTCTGATCCACAGACCGGGGAAGGCATCGGCGACGACCTTCCGTACCTCTTCCGCGACGATATGCTCCGACAGTGCGAAGCCTTCCGCCAACTGGAGCCCGGCGGCGTACCAGTCCCTCACCTCTCGCTCATCCCGTGGCTGGAGGCCGAAGCCGCGGGAGCGTGCGCCGAACGCGAATTCGTGGCTCGACGAGAAAGAATCGGTCCTCAGGAGCGCGCCCAGCAATCTGACGCCGAGGGACCGCTCGAGGTCGCTCTCGGTATGGAGCAGGCGCTCCACGATCCTCAGCCGTGCATCCAGGGGGGCTTCGGTCCCCGACAACACGATGTGGAACAAGGCTTCCAGGATATCGCCAGCGTGCTCGCTCAGCCGATGTTCTTCTCTTGGTAGTCGCGCCATCCTGACGAGCAACGCAACTGAACGCTCGAAATGCCCGGCGTCGTAGGCGAGCGAGCGCATGAGGCGGATGAGGGGCGTGCAGCGCCGCAGCGCATCCTCGTCCGCGTTGCCGAGCGCGCCTTCCAGCGCGGTCAGGACCGCGTCCGGCGCGACCGGGGCGACGTTGATCAGCACCGCGACGCCGAGTTCACTGAGATGCGCCACATCGGCGAGCGGACCGCCCGGTGCGAGCCAGGACCGGACGATGGCCTGCGCCTCGGCGCTGCCGTCGAGGTAGCCGAGGCGTCGCGAGAACGAGCGCAGGACGCGCGCCGAGGCACCCTCGACGAGGGCTGCGAGCAGCCGCGACCGCGGGATGTCTTCGAGTGCGGCGGCCGCGAGGCGGTTGGCGACGGCGTGCGGCAGCACCGCCCGCCAGGGCCCGCGCGCCTGCACCAGTTGCCGGCGCTTCAAAGCCACCACGGCGGCGCGCACGGCCTCGGCCGGGCGGCCGATCAGGCCGCCCAGAATCGGCAGTTCGGCCGTCTCACCGTCCAGCGCATCCCCCTCGAAGGAGTAGAGCAGGGCACAGGCCTGCGCGATGCTCAGCAGCGAGGCGTCCGGGTCGTTCCGCTGCTGGAACAGCCGCCGGAACAGCTCCTTATCACCAAGGCTTGCCACCGTGCCGTGCTTTGGCGCGACACCGGCCAGTGCCAGGGCGATGCGCGCGTTGCCGCCCGAGAACTCGGCGACGGTGCGCGTATCGACCTCCGACAGGGCAGGAAAGCGCCGGGCCACCAGCCGCGCGATCACCTCCGGTGACGAGGTGTCGAGGGCGAACACCGCCGTGTCCTCGGGCTCGCCGTCCTGGATGTCGTACTCGATCGTGAGCAGGCTGACCGTGCTGTCGGCGGCCGTGACGATGTCGGCGAGGCGGCGGTGGGTCTCCGGCGGGCAGTTGTCGACGATCAGGATCGCGCGGGTGCGCCCGGTGATCAGATCGGCAGTGAGCCCTCCGGGCTGCGGGTCGGGCTCGTCGGCGATGTCCGTATAGACCGCCAGCGATGGATCGAGGCCGTCGCGGCCGACGGCCGGATCGAACAAGGCTTCCGCGAGCCGCGTCTTACCCACACCCGACAAGCCGACGAGCCGCACGGCCTGACCCGGTCTGCGCAGTGCGGCCCGCATCCGGTCGATGCCGTCCGCCGCGGTCAGGCCGTCGCCCTCGCCCACGCTACCGGTATGTATGCGCGCCGCATCGTCGAGGAGATAGCCGGCCTCGACGCCCGCGAGTTGACGCGACCAGGGGCCGAAGGATTGCCAGCCGCGCAGCGATCGGCCGATCCGCGCGCGGACCCATGGGATCAGTCCCGGGTGATCACGGACCCAGGTCGCGACGCGCCCGCCGTCGTAGTAGTCGAGACCGAGGCCGGACGCGAACGGCGCAGCGTTCACCGCCTGGCTCATCGCCGCCTTGCGGTTCTTCAGCACGGCGTCGGAAACCTTCGCGTTCGCGCTGACGATGACGTAGGCGCCGCCCGCGGCAGCCAACTCGACGAGCGCCGGCCGCAGAATGCCTCCCGGCCGCATCTCCTTCGAGATCCCGGCTCCGGCGAGGTCGGACTTCTTGGACTGGAAGGCGGTGACGGGCCTCGGGATGAAGCCGTCGATGGGTGTGTCCTGCGGGAGCGCGACGCGGACGTCCACGCCGCCGTCGGGGGCGTTCTGATCACCCCCCGCAGTCACCGCGGAGGTCGGCAGGTTGCGGCGGCGCAGATCCGCCTCGCAGAGCAGGCCGAGAAGCGTGCGGAGGTCTTCGTCGCTCAGCGCGGCGATGTCGCTGCCCGTGATCTCGAACATGAAGGGCGCCGCTGCTGACCCGTCCGCCGGTAAGATATGCCTTGCCGGCAGGTTATGTCGCTTCCGTCCGAATCGGTCGGCGATCCGGGCCTACGCCGCGAGCGGCAGCGATGCGACCCAGGGCAGCGCGCGGTCTCCGACGTTGGCGCCGCTGGATTGCTTCGCTGCCGCTCGCAAAGACGGAGAGCGGCGATGCCGACCCCTTCAACCGGAAACCGCATCACGGGGTTCGCCCGCTCGAAACCCGGATTTTCCGCGCCGGTCAGTTCATCAGGCAGAAGCCCGCGCCGGTGCCGATCCGGCGGCCGGGCGGGCAGGGGCGGCGGCCGGAGGCGGGCAGGGTGCCGGTGGTCTCCGGCTCGGTGCCGCGCAGGCGGATCGCGTCGAAATCCGCGCGCCCGGGCTGCGCAGGCCCGGTCTTCGCGTCCGCCGGCTCGGACGTCGCCGCCTTGGCGGGGGATCTGGACGCGGGGGGCCTGGACTCGGGGGACTTCGCCGCGGGGGCCTTGGACGCAGGGGCCTTGGATGCGGGAGCCTCCGCCGCGCGGGCGGCCTCCCGGGCCGTCACCGGGCTCGTGGCGATCGGCAGGGTGGCGACGCGCAGCACCGCCGCGGCGCCGGCGAGCGCGGGGCCGGTGACACCGAAGCAGGCCAGTCCGAGAAACGCGGCCGGGACGATCCAGGGGCGGGGCATCGCGGGCGGCTTCCTCGGCATCCGCCGGCGGCTCCGGTCCGGCGGTGGCGCCACTCTGCGGCGACGCGCTTAAGGGGCGGCGAAGATTCTGGGTTGACGGTCCGTTGACGGATCTCCGGAAGCGACCGCCGCGAGCGTCTTGCCGGGGGAACGCGCGAAGGCCGGGCCGCGCGGGGTCGCGCGGCCCGGCCTCGGGGCCTCTCGGGGGCGGGGGCGCTCAGTGCGCCGGGGCCGCCACCACCGCCGCCAGCCGGTCGTGGGGGGCGCCGGAGCCGCCCACCACCGCGATCCGGGTGCCGGACGCCGCCCGCCGGCTCGCCCAGTCGCCGATCACCTCCAGGCAGGTGTGGTCGATGGCCGAGAGGTCGCGGGTGGCGAGCCGCACCTCGCCGCCCTCGGGGGTGCGCTCCAGCGCCTCGGTGAGCCCCGGCAGTTGCAGGAAGGTCGCGCCCCCCGACAGCCGCAGCTCCGGCACCCCGGCGGTCTCCGGGGCGGCGGCGTGCTCGATCCGCAGCCGGCCGCGGGCGAGCGCCGGCAGCGACTGGAGCAGGGACAGGCCGAGCCCGGTGAGCACGCCGGTGAGCAGGTCGGTCGCCACCACGGTGACCAGCGTCGCGAGCCAGATGCCGGCGGTGAGCCAGCCGTAGCGCTTGCGCAGGTGCAGGGCGTGGCCCGGGCCGACGAGGCGCCAGCCGGTGACCACCAGGATGCCGGCGAGGGCAGCCGTCGGCACCAGGGTCAGCACCCAGGGCAGGGCGACGAGAAAGGCCAGGATCCAGGTGCCGTGCAGCACCGTCGAGGCCCGGCTCACGGCGCCGGCCTGGACGTTGGCCGAGGAGCGCACGATCACCCCGGTCATCGGCAGGCCGCCGATCAGCCCGCAGACGAGGTTGCCCACCCCCTGCGCGCCGAGCTCCCGGTCGTAGCGGGTGCGCGGCCCGTCGTGCATCCGGTCGACCGCGGCGGCCGAGAGCAGGCTCTCGGCGCTCGCCACCGCGGCGATGGTCAGCGCCATCACCAGGATCGCCGGCTCGGCGAGCCGGCCCCAGGCTTCGGGGGTCGGCAGGGCGAGGCTCGACAGGATGGCGTCGGGCACCTCGACCCGCTTGACGTCGAGGCCGGCGAGCACCGCCGCCAGGGTGCCCGCGAGCACCCCGATCAGGGCGCCGGGCAGCATCTTCAGCCGGGCCGGGCGGACCCGCTCCCAGCCGATCATCGCCGCGATGGTGATGAGCCCGACCGCGACCGCGCCCGCCCGGTTGCCCTCGCCGGAGACGAAGTTGAAGAACGCCGCCGGGATCGCCACGAGGTTGTCGAGGCCGCTCGGGTGGGGCAGGGCGTCGGTGAGCACGTGGAGCTGGCCGAGCACGATCAGCACGCCGATGCCGGCGAGCATGCCGTGCACCACGGCCGGCGAGATCGCCCGGAACCAGCCGCCGATCCGCAGGAAGCCGGCGACGAGCTGGAGGGCGCCGGCCAGCACCAGCACCGGCCCGAGCGTCTCGAGCCCGTGGGCGCGCACGAACTCGAACACGATCACCGCGAGACCCGCCGCCGGGCCGCTCACCTGGAGCGGCGCCCCGGCGATCAGCCCGACGAGGATGCCGCCGACGATGCCGGTGATCAGCCCCCGCTCCGGGGGTACGCCGGAGGCGATGCTGATCCCCATGCACAGCGGCAGGGCGACGAGGAACACCACGAACGAGGCGGGCAGGTCCCGCTTCAGATTCCGTCGGAGCGTCGCGAGGCCGTGGATGGCGGGCATGGCGCTCACTCCGCGGCCCAGGTGGCATGGGCCGGGGCGAGTTCGGGCACCGCCATTCGCACGGCGGGCGCCTGCGCCACCGGCAGCGCGCTCTCCCCGGTGATCGCCCGGAACCGGCCCTCGGGGCCGTCATAGGCCAGGAGCGCGCCGGTCTCGATCTCGAAGAACCAGCCGTGCAGGCGCAGCGACCCCTTGGCGAGGCCGGCGGCGACGCTCGGGTGGGTGCGCAGGTTGGAAAGCTGCACCACCACGTTCTCGAGCGCCAGCGCCCGGTGGCGGGTCGCGGGGTCGAGCCCCTCCGGATAGGCCTCGCAGACGATCCGGTCGGCGGCCTCGGCGTGGCGCAGCCACGCGGCGACGTTGGGCATCGCCCGCAGCGCGCCGGGGTTCATCAGCCCCTTCATCGCCCCGCAATCGGAGTGGCCGCAGACCACGATGTCGCGCACCTTGAGCGCCACCACCGCGTACTCGATCGCCGAGGAGACGCCGCCGACGTGCTCGGAGGCCGGGGGCACGATGTTGCCGGCGTTGCGGCAGACGAACAATTCGCCCGGGCCCGCCCGGGTGATGGTCTCGGGCGCCACCCGGGAATCGGCGCAGGCGATGATCAGCGCGCTCGGGCTCTGCCCGTCGCGCACGAGCTGCTGGTACATCCGGCGCTGGCCGGGGAAGACGCTGTCCTGGAAGCTCGCGAGCCCCTTGATGATGCTGTCCACGCGGGTCCTCTGCGTCTGACGGGTGTGTCTGGAACAGGGTGTGTCTGGAACGGCGGCCCGCGGCGGGCCGGCGGGGGCGCCGCCGACGCGGCCGGGCCCGCCCGGTGGCGGCCGGGCGGGCCCGTGTGGCGGTGCGATGGGTCGTCCTGCGGGGGCCGGCTCCGACGCGCGCCGGACCGGCCTCCGATTCGGCGCGAAGCGCGCCTAAGCAGGTTTCGCCGAAGTGGTCGCCGGTTCGGCGCCGAAAACCTGCGATCCCTTAAGGATCTAAGCGGGTGAAGCGTTGGCGTGCCAACGCGAACCTGCTTAGCGGCCGCGGGTGCCCGAGGCCCAGTGCGGGGCGATCACGTCGCGGCGGGCGATCGCCCGGTGGCCGTCGTGGAACATCGGCGCGCCCAGGAGCTGGCCGGAGCCGCGGCGCTGCGAGTGGAGCGAGCGGGGGTCGTGGTAGGGGTCGCTGACGTAGCTGCTCATGAAGCCGCCGCCGGCGGCCTGCCGGTCGCCGCCGCCGCTCTCGCCGGCCTGGGCGGCGACGGGGAAGGCGAGGGCGGCGGTGAGGAGGGCGAGGGTCGCGAGGCGGCTGGTCATCGAATGTCCCTTTCCGGATCGTGCTCCGCGCCGGGCCCCTGCCCTGCGCCGATGACCGGAACTTAGGGAAATACTTTCGAAGATGATGTGCGGTTGCGCACAGTATATAGGGAAGTATTTTAATCCACGATCGGACAATTACTGCGTGCGCTGGCACACATCGCCGGATTAGAGCCCATAAGCAGGGGGATTAAGCCCGGCGCGGTCGCGTTGGCGGGGTCGCCGGCGGCCGGCAAAGCTTGGCCGTCCGAGCGGGCGCGCCCTCGGGGCGCGGCCCGTCCCATGCCGGCCGGCGACGAGGACCCCGCATCGCCGGCTGCCCCCCGCGCAGAGAACGTCTTCCGGGGGCGCCCGGTCTCAGCGGGCCTTGGTCTCAGCGGGCCTTGGTCTCAGCGGGCCTCGTCGGGCGGGCCCTGGCGTCGGGCGGGAGCCCCGGCGCCGCGGACAGCGTGCTGGCGACGATGCCCGCGGGATCGAGGTCGCGCCCCTGTCGGCCTGCTTCCTCGGGCCGCCGACGCTGCGGGGCCTGCTGATCGGATTCGCGACGTGGCCGGTCGAGCGGCACCACGGGACGGTCGATGCGCTCTGCGCCCTCGCGCGCGGCGCCGACTGACACGATTGCCGCTCGCATGGAGCGGGGCGCGTATCAGCCGAGCCCGCCCGGCGCTCGAGCGAAGCCCGGATCCGCCATCCCGATGGGATCAAGCGGATCCGGCATGAGGCCGCGCCCTGTCCCGGCGGCCCCCGCTCAGCCGGCCGCGCGCCGGTAGACCAGGCACAGGTTGTTGGCCGGCAGGGCGATGCGCTCGGCAAACGCCAGCCCGCGGGCCGCGGCGGCCGCGGTCACCGCCTCGCGGTCGCGCACGCCCCAGGCCGGGTCGCGCGCCCGCAGGTCGGCGTCGAAGGCGGCGTTGCTCGGCGCGGTGTGGCGATCCTCCTCGCGGAACGGGCCGTAGAGCACCAGCGGCGCGCCCGGCGGCAGCAGGCGGCCGGCGCCGGCCATCAGGCCCAGGCAGGCGGCCCAGGGGGCGATGTGGATCATGTTGATGCACAGCACCGCGTCGGCGGCCGCGGCCGGCCAGTCGGGGGCGGCGGCGTCGAGGGCGAGCGCCGGGGCGATGGCGGGATGGCCGGTGGCGTGGGCGTCGACGCTGCGCCGGGCGGCGGGCTCCGGGTCGCTCGGCTGCCAGCGCAGGCCCGGCCGTGCCGCGCCGAGTTCGGCGGCGAAGTAGGCGGCGTGCTCGCCGGAGCCGCTGGCGACCTCCAGGACAGTGCCGCGCTCCGGCAGGACCCGGCGCAGGACGGCGAGGATCGCGTCGCGGTTGCGGGCCACCGCCGGCGCGGTCAGCGCGTCCCCGGAGGCGGCCCAGCCGCGCATCGGCTCAGTCGAGGCCCAGCCCGTGCAGGATGTCGCCGACCGGTCCGCCGATCCGGGCCGAGGCGGTGCGCATCACGGGGGTGCGCATGACGGGGGCGGGCGGGGCGGGCTGCGCCGCGACCGGACGGGGCCGCGCGGCGTGGCGGAGATGGCCCCGGGCCGCCCGGCGGACGTTCGCCCGCGGCCGCTCCGCGCGCGCGGCCGGCCGCGCCTCCGCGGCGGCGGCGGGCTCGATCCGGGGCGCGGCGGTCCGGAGCGCCGCGGTCTGGAGGACGGCGTCCTGCGGCGCGGCCGCGACGGGCGCGGGGCTCGCGGCGCGGGGCGGGTCCGTCCAGGCGGAGGCGGGGACGGCGGCCGCCTGGGCGGACCCGCCGTCCCGGGCGGGCAGGAACTGGACGGCCGCCACCAGCAGGGCGGCGGCGAGGCCGGCGGAGCCGAGCGTGGCGGTGAGGCGCGTCATGGCTTGAGAACGGCCGGCCAAGCTGTCCGTTCCGAAATCCTGTGGAGCGCGGGTGCGGGCGGGTTGCGCGGGCGGCCGGGGCCGGCCGGGCGCCGCCGTCACGGCAGCCGCGGCAGAGGCTTGACCGTGATGAACAGCGCCGTCGGCGCCGTATCGTAATTCCAGATCGTGCGGACATGCGCCCCGCGTCCATCGGGCGTCGGCATCAATCCGTCGTAGGCGAGCCTCCGCTCGCTGATCCGTCCCGCCTGGTACGCGAAGGTGTGCGCCGTGCGCGGTTGCTGCATCAGGGCGCGGGCCAGCTCTTCGGGTCTCTCGACGGTGAAGCCGAACGCCGTGAAGAACCTGTATCTGCCCTTGTTGTCCCGGGCGTCGGATTTCAGGAGAAAATCCGTGATCTTCCGGCTGTCGCACGACCACGTCTTCACGTCGGGGCGCGCGTCGCTCACGCCGCGGCGTCGCCCACCGACCGGAGTTCGTGAGGCAGGAGCGTCGCCAGCCCGTCGACGGGCTCCGAGAACTCCACCGCGTAGGCGGCCCCGCGCTTGATGACGTCGACGACTGTGCCCTCCGAGCCGGCCGGGATCGTCTCGCCGGCGTCGGTCACGGCCGCGCAGGTGGTCGCGACCCGCTCCAGGTCCCGGAACCGGGTCAGCGGCTCGCTCTCCTCGACGTAGCGGAATGCTTCGCGCGACATGGCTTCAATATGCGCGGGCGGGGCGGCGTTGCAATCCGGAGCCTGCGCGTGCAGGGGGCTGCCCTACCCCGCGACCAGCGCCCGCGCCGCCCGGACGAGCAGCCCGTCCGGCCGGCGCAGGGCGTCGAGGACGGAGAAGTGCTCGGCCCCCGGCACCGGCAGCAGGGCGCCCGGGGCGTGGGCGGCGGCGCGCAGGGCGTGGAGGTTGCGCGCGTCGCGCACCAGGGCCGGCAGCTCGCGGCTGCCGTAGGCGATGCAGAGCGGCTTCTCCACCACCGGCAGGCGCAGGGGCGAGAGGCCGGCGATCTCCGCTTCCGTCAGCCGCAACTTGGCGTCGAGATAGGTGTCGCGGATCGGCGCGAGGTCGTAGACCCCGGAGATCGCGAGCCCCGCCGCCACCGCGGGGTGGCCGAGATGCAGCGCCGCGAGGTGCCCGCCCGCCGACCAGCCCGACAGCACCACCGGGCCACTGATCCCGTGCGCCGGCCCCTCCGCCGCGATCCAGTCGAGCGCCGCGCCGATCTCCGCGGCGATCTCCGTCAGGCTCGCCTCCGGGGCGAGCGTGTAGCCCGGCAGCGCCACCGACCAGCCGGCGGCGTTCAGCCCCTCCGCGACGCAGGCGAAGGCTTCCCGGGCGTTGCGCTGCCAGTAGCCGCCGTGGACGAAGACGAAGCAAGGGGCGCCAGGTCTCGCGCCGGGCCGCGCGCCGGGAAAGAGGTCGAGGGCGTTGCGGGGGCGCGGGCCGTAGCGGAGGTCGAGCGTCTGCGGCCGCGCGGCGCGGTAGGCCGCCGAGGCGGCGTCGCGGGCGGCGATCTGCGCGGCGCTGTCGGCCACCGCCCGGGTGTTGTCGTAGGCCGCGTCCCGGGCGTCCGGGTCGAGCCGGGCCCAGTCCCGGCGCGGGTCGGGCGGGGTCGGGTCGTCGATGCGAAAGCTCACGTCCATCCCGGGTCAGGCTCCTGCGCGGCGGGCCCGAGCATGGCAGGGGCGGGGGGCGGGGTCGAGACGCGCGCGGGGTGCCGTCACAGCGCCGCGAGCAGGTCGCGCAGGGTGGTGATGGTCGAGGCGTCGGCCACGCCGTCGACCCGGGCCTGCCGGAAATGGCGCTGGAAGGCGGTGACCACCGCCCGGGTCCGCGCGTCGAACCGGCCGGTCACGGGCAGGTCGTAGCCGTAGAGGGCGAACAGGGACTGGAGCGCCTCGATCGGCTGGCCGGCATCGCCCTCGGCAAAGAACCGGCCGTCGGAGAGGGGGGCGGGCGGCACGTGGTGGCCGACGCCCGCGCGCGCCAACGCCGCCCACGGAAAAGTCTCGCCCGGGTCCTCCTTGCGCTCCGGGGCGATGTCGGAATGGCCGAGCACCCGCTCCGGCGGGATCGCCCAGCGCCCGCACACGTCCCGCGCCAGCGCGATCACCGCGGCGACCTGCGCGGGCGGGTAGGGGGGTAGGTCGGCGTGAGGGCCGGCACGATGGCCGGGATGGACGATCTCGATCCCGACCGAGCGGGAGTTGACGTCGGTGACGCCCTTCCAGGCGCCGGCGCCCGCGTGCCACGCCCGGCGCGCCTCGGGCACCATCTGCACCGTCTCCCCGTCCTCGAACACGAGGTAGTGGGCCGAGACCTCGGAGAGCGGGTCGCGCAGCCGCGCCAGCGCCGCCGCGCCGCTCTCCATGCCGGTGTAGTGCAGGATCAGCATGTCGGGCCGCGCCGCCCGCCGCGCGCCGTGGTTCGGCGAGGGGGCGACGCGGCGGGCCAGCGGCGTGTCGGGCGTGAGGCTGGGCGGGCTCATGCCGCCTCATGCCACGGATCGCGGCCCCGCGCGCGGGGCCGCGGGCGGCTCCTTCCGGCGGCTACTTGCTGCCGCCGCTGCCGGTGGAGCCCATGCGCGAGGGCTGGCCCTCGTTGCCGGCGGCGGCCGAGTCGACCGCGATCCCGTCCGCAGCGCGGCCGGTGGGCGAGTAGGTGCCGGCGCCCTCGGCGCCGGTCGAGCCGGCCTGCCGGGTCACGACGCCCGGGGCGCCCGGGGGCACGACGACGGCCGTGGCGGTGGGCGTCTCGATCACCGCCTGCGCCAGGGCGGGGGTCGCGAGGCCAGTCGCGAGGCCGGTGGCGAGGCAAGCGGCGAGAGCTGCGGCGCGCGCCGTCGCCGGAACGGTCTTGGTCATCGGGTACACCCTTGTCGGATCGATCGGGCAGGATACTCCTGGTTGCAGATCAACACCGATTGCGCGCAAGCGATCCAGCTCCGACGCAAGTGCGAACCGCGGTGTGCGGCAGCGCACAACGCCGGGTGCGATCGATCCGGCCCGCCGAACGTGCGGCGGCGCGGCGGGCGTCGCAGACCTGGACGTCCGGGGGGCGGCGGGCCGGGGGGGCTCGTCAGTGCTCGTGGCCGCAACCGCAACCCGGGCCGTGGTGGTGGTGGCCGTGCGCGTGCGCGTTCGCGTGCTCATGGCCGTGCTCATGGCCGTGACCATGCTCGTGCTGGTCGTGCTGGTCGTGCGCGTGGTGGTCGTGCGACCCGTGCGCATGGTCGTGATGGTCGTGCTCGTGGTGGGCGTGACCTTGGTGGGCATGGTCGTGATGGGCGTGGCCGTGCCCGTGGTCGTGCCCGCAGGTGCTGTGGTCGTGGGCCGCCCGCTCGGGCCGGAACGGGCGGGTGACGGGGCTCGCGGTGCAGCCCTGGCCGCGGACCAGCTCGGCGGTGGCGGGCGAGGCCGGGACGTGGAGCGCGTCGGCGCCGATCTCGGCGGGGACGTGGCTGCCGCCGAGCTGCCAGGCGAGCCGCATCAGCCGGGCCGGGTTCTCGGCGCGGACCTCCAGCAGCGCCTCCGGCGCCGCCCGCACCGCCACGAGTCGGCCGTCGTCGAGGCGCAGGGCGTCGCCGTCCTCCAGCGCCGCGGCCTTGGTCAGCGCCACGTCGAAGCCGAGGCCGCCCGCGGCGACCAGGGGGCCCGCGGCCGCGGCCCGGCCGGCATGGTCGAGCTCCACCGTGTCGGCGACGCGGTCGGGGCGCACCGCCGCCCGGCGGACGATCGTGGTGGCTGTCGGCATGGGATGGGGTCCCCTGATGGACGTCGCGGGAGGCGCCGCGCCGGCCGCGGCGCCGCTGGCATAGGGCCGGAGGGGCGCGGGGCGCAACTCGGGCGCCGCCGGGCGCGGAACCTTGGCCTTACGGCCGGCGTTGTTTTGCTGTTAAGCTTGGGGACCGCTCCGGACACAGAAGCAGCCCGGCCCGGGCCGGAACCGGACGCACGAGGGAGTGACGAGATCATGAAGAAGCTGACCCTGGCCGCCGTGGCCGGCCTCACCGCGCTGTCGCTCGGCGCCTGCAACACGCCCCAGGACCGGGCGCTCGGCGGCGCCGGCCTCGGCGCGCTGACCGGCGCGGCGATCGGCGCGGCCGCCACCGGCCGGGCGGGCGGCGCGCTCGCCGGCGCGGCGATCGGCGGCGCGGGCGGGGCCATCGTCGGCGCCGCCACCGCCCCGGCCTGCCCCTACGGCACCTACCGCGACGCCTACGGCAACGTGTACTGCCGCTAGTCCCGGGTTTCGAAAGGGCGAGCCCTTTCGCGGGCTGCGGGGCAGCGCCCCGCAGCCTTCGGGGCTCCGCCCCGAGACCCCGCCGAAGGGACCCGTCCCTTCGGGATCCCCGTTCCTCACTGCGGGACCGGCCGGGGCGCGACGCCCCGGCCCTTCCGCGGGCGGGGCGGAGCGGCTATCCCGGCGCTCCGCCGCCCGACCGGCGCACGACCCCCGCGCCGATGACCGCTGAGCCCACAGGATCCACCCCCTCCACCACCGGCGCGCGCCGGGCGAGCCCGGGCATCTGGGGCAAGATCGGCGGCGCCGGGTTCGGCCTCGCGGTCGGGGGGCCGCTCGGCGCGTTGATCGGCGGGGTCGCCGGCCACTTCCTCGTCGACCGGGTCGGCGCCCTGTTCGGACCGACCCCGCGGGAGGTGGTGTTCACCACCGGCCTCGTGGCGCTCGCCGCCAAGATGGCGAAGTCCGACGGCGTGGTGCACCCCTCCGAGGTCGAGGTGTTCGGCCGCGTCGTGCGGGTCGAGCCGGCCGAGCGGCCGGGGGTGGAGCGCCTGTTCGACCTCGCCAAGAAGACCACCGACGGGTTCGAGGCCTACGCCCGCCAGCTCGCGGCGACCTTCGGCGACGAGCCGGCGCTCCTGGAGGACGTGCTCGACGGCCTGTTCCAGATCGCCGGCGCCGACGGGGCGCTGCACGAGGCCGAGGAGCGGTATCTCCGCGCCGTCTCCGGCATCTTCGGCTTCGACGAGGCCGCCTTCGCGCGCATCGCCGCCCGGCACGTGCGGCTGCCGGACGACCCCTACGGCGTCCTCGGCCTCGACCGGGACGCCGACGACGCGGCGGTGAAGGCCCGCCACCGGGCGCTCGTGGCCGAGCACCACCCCGACCGGGCGCTCGCCCGCGGCCTGCCCGCCGAGGCGGTGGCGATCGCCACGCAGCGCCTCGCCGCGATCAACGCCGCCTACGACCGGGTCGCCGGGGAGCGGGGGCTGCGGTAGGGGCGGCCGGTCTCGACCCAGCGCAGACCATAGGAACGTCTGCGTGCCGGCCTCCGGTGACGCGGCGTCGGGCCACCGGACCGGGTGGTTTCGCGATGGTCCGCTTCGCGCCGGCAGAGCAGTAGAGCCGACGTCCAAGAAGCCGAATGCCCTGGCGGGGGGCTCGTCATCGTGACGAAGCTTGGTCTAAAGCTGCATCCGGGTCGGCGTCCGACTGAAGGCGCTGCAGAGTGTACGGGGAGCCAACTTGGCCGACGACGCAACGCTGCGCCTGCTGCTTGCTGGGATCGGCCGCGGGGAGGCGGACAGGCTTGCCGAACTCTACGACCTGACGAGCCCGAAACTTTTCGGTCTGATCCTGCGTATCCAACGCGACCGGGGCTTGGCCGAGGACGTGCTCCAGGACGTCTACATGCGGATCTGGCAGGCGGCGGGCACCTACAGGCCGGAGGCCGGGCCGCCGATGCCCTGGCTCGTGACCGTCGCGCGCCATCGCGCCATCGACAGCGTGCGCCGGAAGACCGAGGCGCAGGGACCGGAGTCGGAGCGTGGCGAGGATTGGGTGGCACGGCTGATCGATCCGCGTGACGGGGCGGCGGCGCTCATGGACCGCGAGGCTCTCCTGGCCTGCCTCGGCCGGCTCGACCCCGCGCACCGGGACTGCGTGGTGCTCGCCTATTGCGAGGGTCTCTCGCGGGAAGAGCTGGCCGCGCGCTTCGGCCGGCCGGTCAACACGATCAAGACCTGGCTGCACAGGGCGCTGGCGGGTCTCAAGACCTGCCTGGAGACCGTGTCGTGAGCGGCGGTGATCCCGGCCCGACGCCGGACCCGGATCTGCGCGCGGCCGAGTACGTTCTCGGCACCCTCGAAGCCGGGGAGCGGGCGGTGATGGCCCGGGAAGCGGAGCGGGACCCCGCGCTGGACGGGCGTATCCGGGCCTGGGAGGCGCGTCTCGCGCCTCTGGCGGCGGCCGTCGCCCCGGTGGCGCCGCCGACGCGGGTCCGCGATGCGCTCCTGCAATCCCTGCGCGGCCGGCGCGAGGGCGCACCGGACCCGGTCGGCCGTCTCCGGCGGCAGGTCCGGCGCTGGCAGGGGATCGCGGCGGGTGCCGGGCTGCTGGCCGCGGGACTCGCACTCTTCATAACCGTCGGGCCGTCGACGGGGCCGGGCGATGGCCGCTACATCGCCGTGGTCCAGGGCGGGGGCGCTCTGCCGGCGCTGATCGTGCGCGTCGATACCCGCAGCGGCACCGCGCAGGTCAGACCGGTCGGCGCCGATGCGCCCGCGGGCCGGAGCCTGGAACTGTGGTATGTCGGGGCGGCGGGGGCGAAGCCCCTCGGGCTCGTGGGCACAACCCCGAGCCGGGTGACGCTGCCACCGGGGGCATCGCAGGACGGTGTGATCGCCGTCTCGGTCGAGCCACCGGGCGGCTCGCCCAGCGGCCAGCCGACGGGACCGGTGATCTACACGGGCAAGCTGATCGCCGAGTGACCGGCCGGTCGTTCCCCGCGGGACACCCGGACGGGCCTGGCCCGCGGCCGCACCTGGACCGCGGGCCAGGCCCTGATCGGATCAGGGCATCAGCACGCCGTTGACGACGTGGATGACACCGTTCGACTGCATCACGTTCGGGATCGTCACCGTGGCCGTGTTGCCCTTCACATCGGTCACGAACACCTTCTTGCCCTGCACCTCGACGGCCAGCGGCTGGCCCGCGACGGTGGTGAGCGTGGCCGAACCGCCGCCCTGCTTGGCGAGGGCGGTCAGATCCTTGGCGGTGTAGAGGCCCGGGACGACGTGATAGGTCAGGATCTTGGTCAGCGTCGCCTTGTTCGCGGGCTGGACGAGGCTCTCCACCGTGCCCGGCGGCAGCTTGGCGAAGGCGGCGTTGGTGGGCGCGAAGACCGTGAACGGGCCCGGACCGTTCAGCGTGTCGACGAGGCCGGCCGCTTTCACGGCGGCCACCAGGGTGGTGTGATCCTTCGAGTTGACCGCATTCTCGACGATCGTCTTGTTGGCGTACATCGGCGCACCGCCGACCATCGGATTCTTGGCGTAGGCAGCGCCGCTCGCGCCGAGGCCGAGCGCGAGGGTCAGGGCGAGCGCCTTGGCCGTGCGGCGGCCGGTGTTCATGGAGAGCATCGTGTTTCCTTCCGTCCGAACCCCGACGAGCGGGGCAGCGCGGGCCCTTACGAGGCCATCGGAGAGAAAGTTTCGTCGGGCCGACGCGAATGCGCCGAGGCGCGACGGCCGCTGCACGCATCACGTCTGAACTGACGCGGCATCGCGACGGGCTGCCCTGGTTTCGACGTCCGCGTTCGAGCGCGGCTCGAACGCGACGTTCCGACGGAGTCGGGTCGGAGGCGGAACGTCCGGTTTCGGCCGTGGGGTCGAAAACCGCGCCCCACTCCCGTCAGCCGGCGGCGAACGGGGTCAGGCTCCAGTAGGTCGGATCGCCCTGCAGGTAGCTTCTCAGGTTCTTGGGCAGGGTCCGCTTCGCGTCGAGCTTGATGAAGTGCCGGTCGCCTTCCGCCTCGCAGGCGAGCTGGTAGGTGAGGACCACGGCTTCCGAACAGACGACGTTCTTCAGGACCTGCTGATCCAGGGTCATCCGCGAGCGGTACTTGGCCAGCCGTTCCCGCGCGCCGTCGGTGAAGCTGTTCGATCCGAAGCCGGTGACGAAGAAGGCGCGCGTCGTGCCGTAGCTCGTACCGGCCTGAAAGATCCTCTCGGCCACCGTGTGGAGCTTGTCGCGAAGCTCGGGCTTGAGATCCTTGGGCCGATAGACGTCGGCCTTCAGCGACCAATCCCCCATGTCGTCGATCTTCATGCCGGCCGACGTCGCGTGGAAGATCCGCAGCCGCGGCATCTTGCTCTTGTCGTTGCCGATCACGATCGCGCAGTGCGAGACGACGTTCGAGCTCTTCGTGATCAGGATGTCACCGATCTCAGCATTCTGTCTGTTGTAGCTGGTCATGACATCGTCCCCGGTCGCACGGTGTTCTGAAATCGATCGTCATGCGAACACGCGAGGCTATCGACGTCAATTGAATCTCGGAAGAGCGGTAAATTACCGATCCGGCCGGAGATTCGGAAACACATCTGTGCTCACCGTCTCGGAGACGGGGCAATCCCGGGCCGCGCCCGTGACCGGTGACGGCGATGGTGATCGATCGGTGACGAGGATCCGTGTCCTCGCGAAGCTGCGGGCGGCCGCCGCGCGGCCCGCGGGGCGGCGCGTGCCGGATCCCGTCTCCGAGCCCGGCGCTCCGGACGTCCGGCCGCGTCAGGCCTTGCCGCGTCAGGCCTTCGCGTCAGGCCTTCGCGTCAGGCCTTGCCGAGTTCCGCCGCGACCGCCGCGATCACCCGCGGGTCGGCCGGCTCGACCGACGTGCCGAAGGCCGCCGCGAGGCTGCCGTCGCGGGCGACGAGGTACTTGTGGAAGTTCCAGCGCGGCGTCTCGGCCGGCTTCTGCTCGGCCGCCCAGGCGTAGAACGGGTGGGCGCGCGGCATCTTCACGCGGGTCTTGGCGGTCAGCGGGAAGGTGACGCCGTGATTCCGGCGCGCCGCCTCGGCGATGGCCGGCCCGTCGAGCGGCTCCTGGTTGCCGAAATCCGGCGAGGGCACGCCGATCACGGCGAGGCCGCGATCCTCGAACCGGGTCCACAGCGCCTGCAAGCCGTTGAGCTGCCCGGCGAAGCCGCAGGCGGTGGCCGTGTTGACGATCAGCATCGGCCGGCCCGCGAAGGCGGACAGCGGCATCGGGCCGCCCTCGGGCGTCTCGAAGGCGAACGCGGTGGCGGTCCCGGTCGCGGCCCGGGCGCCTCCGATCCCGGCGCCCGCGGCCAGGGCCGCGCCGATCCGGACGAGAGCCTCGCGGCGCGCAACACTCATGGCAGAACTCCCGGCATGGCTCCTGGCCTGGCTCCCGGACGGCGAACGCGCGGTTCGCGACGTGCTCCGCCGGGATGTAGCGCCGCCGCGGTCGCAGTCCACGCGGCGGCGCGCGCGGGCCCGGTCCCGGGCGGGTTCGGTCCCGGGCCGTCAGGGGCCGTCCTCCGGCTCGCGCACCCGCCCGACCCACACGCCGCGCTTGGCCAGATCGGTGGCGATCGTCACGATCATCTCCCCCGCCACCCGGGCGGCGCGGCTGACCGGCCGGTCGGCGGGGTAGGCGACCACGAGTTCGCGCGTCGGCGCCGGGTCGGTGAGCGGCGTCGCCGACAGGTCCCCCGCCTCGACCAGCGCGTGGATCGGGGCCAGCGGCAGGATCGTCGCGCCCGCGCCCGCGCGCACGAGGCTGATCAGCGTCTGGAAGGAATCGGCCTCGATCGGGGTCCGCAGCCGGATCCCGGCGCGCTGCGCGCAGGCGTCGGCGATGTCGCGCAGCATGTGGCCGGGGCTCGGCAGCACCAGGTCCGCCTGCGCCAGCGCGGCGAAGGGCACGCTGCCCCCCGCGGCCCGGCGTTCCGCGGTCACGAGGAGCAGGCTCTCCAGCATGATCGGCACGCTGCGCACGGTGTGGAGCGGCGGCGGGTTGTAGGTCACCGCGAGGTCGATCTGGCCGCGGTGCAGCCAGTCGAGCAGGTGGCCGCTATAGGCCGAGGACAGGCGCAGGGTCAGGTCGGGGTGCAGCGCCCGCATCCGCGTCGCCAGGGGCACGGTGACGATCTCGGCCACCGTCGGCGTCGTGCCGATCGCCAGAGCGCCGCGCAGCGCCGTGTGCCCCGCGGCCGCCGCGTCGCGGATCGCGTCCATCTCCGCCAGGATCCGGGCGGCGTGGGCGAGGATCTCGCGGCCGAGATCGGTCACCACCATGCCGCGGCCGTGGCGCGCGAACAGCGCCGCGCCGAGTTCCTGCTCGAGCGCGCGGATCTGCCGGCTGAGCGCCGGCTGGGCGACGTTCAGCCGGTCGGCCGCCCGGCTGACGCTGCCGAGCTCGGCGACGTGGATCAGGGTCCTGAGCTGGGCGATGTCCACGGCGCGTCCCCGTCCGGATGGAGCGGGGACCATAGAGCGCGCGCCGCCGAAGTGGATGCCGGTTCGGCGTCAGCGCGCGCGGCCTTCAGAAGCGCGCGCGCCGCCGAAGTGGATGCCGGTTCGGCGTCGGCGCGCGCGGCGTCTCGGAAGGTCGCGCGCCGCCGAAGGGGATGCCGGGTCGCTGGACGCGCGCGTCAGAACGGCCGCATCAGCGCCGAGGCGATCATCAGGGTGGCGCTGCCGCTGGCCTTGTTGACCGTGCACTCGACGCGCAGGACCTTCGTCTCGACGGTGGCGCTCTCCTCCGGGTCGCGCCGGGCGGCGGCGGCGCAGCGCTGGGCGGCGGCGCGGATCACGGGCGGTTTCAGGTCGAGGGTCGCGGCGGCCGCCGTCGCGGCGAGGGCGAAGTAGGCCGGCGGCGGGGCCGCGCCCGCGTAGGACACGAACACGCCGGGGCCCTTGCGCGGGTTCGGGCTGCGGCATTGCAGGGCGAAGTCCAGGGCGTCCGGGTGGCTGAAGTGGACGTACACGTCGCTGCCGACCGTGCGCCGCACGATCGTCGCCCCCGTCGCCTCGGCGATCCGCCGCCCGACGTCGCCGCACCCGTCGGCGCGGGCGGGGGCCGGCGGCAGCGGGGCCGTCGCCGGCAGCAGGGCGAGCGCCGCGATCCACCGCCTCATCCCTCACATCCCCCGCCTCGCGTCGGCGGCGGTGATAGGGCATCGGGCGCGTAGGCGGAACCCGCCTCGGGGCCGGCCGATCGCCAAGTCCCCCGAGATTGCCGAGAGCGCCGAAGATTGCCAAGTCCGCCGGATCGGTCCCAGGATGCGCCCCCGGGGCGCGATCCCCGGGTGCGATTTCAGGCGCGGGACGGCGGTGCGAGGCGGCGATGTCGGGTGCGGTGACGGAAGAGGTGCGGCGGCGCAACGCGCAGGCCTCGGCCGACAAGGTCCTCGACGCCCTCGGCTCCGCCCTGCGCGACGCCCTCGACGCGCTGGCCGAGAGCCGCGGGGACGCGGCGCTCGACGCGTTCCTCGACCGGCGCCTCGCGATGGTCGAGTCCCTGCGCGCCGCGCGGTCCTGGGAGCCCGCCGCGCTGGCGACGGCCCGCGCCCGGGACGCGGCCGCCGTCGAGGCCGCCCTGCGGGCGGTGGTTCAGGCCGTGCGGGACGACCGGGCCGACGCGCGGGGCTGAGGCGGCTCGGACTCGCTCCGGCGCGGGCGTCCGCGGGTGCGGGGCCGGTAGCGGGCCTGCCGCAGGATCGGGTCGCGCAACGCCGCGCGGCAGACCATCGCCACGGGCGCCGGCACCGGGTGTGTGCCGGCCTTGTAGGTGTTCCAGGCGCTGAGCGAGATGCCCAGGAACTCCGCCGCCTCCTGGTTGGAGAGCCCGAGTTCGGCCTGCCACGCGGCGAGGTCGCCGCAACTGAAGGCGCGCTGCTCGGCCGCGATCCACCACAGGTGCGTCGCCTCGATGGCGAGGTCCCCCCAGGTCACGCGGGCCCCGTTCCCCTCGACCCGCGCCGCGGCGAACAGGCGGCGGTCCTTCAGGGGCTCCAGGGCCCCCCCGCCGCTGGCGATCCAGCCGGCGAGTTCGACGCAGACGCACCGGCCGTCCCGCCACGTCACGGCGAGACTGGTGCGGCCGATGCAACTCACACAGGCGATGGCGGCAGGCTCTGGCATCGGATGTCCCCTCGCTCGACCGGCGGGCCTCGGCGCCGCCGTCATGCCCCCGTGTTAAGTCCGTCCGCGGACTGCACGGGTGCGGGCGGACACGCCGATCCGGGCTCCGCGGCCCCGGGCGGCGGGTGCGGGTGCGGACCCGCACGGGGAGGCCGGTCCGGCCCGGGACGCGCCCCGCCGGGACGCCCCCGCTCCGGGCTCGGGACGAGCGGGGACACGAAGACTTAACCCTGTGCAGCGCCCCGGGGGTGGCCGGGGATCCAAGTCGGCCGGCGCGCCCGCGAAGATCCGGTCCGCGCCTTGCGCCGCGCAAGCGAGTCTTGTGCCGCCGCGACGGCCGCCGAAATCTGTCGTCGATCGCGCGGATCGGGCGGCGAAAAGCGCTGGCGCGGATCCGGGTCTTTCCCTAACCTGACTCGTCTGCGATGGGGATGGCGAGGCGCGGGTGGATTGGCGTCCGATGCTGATCGGCACGGCGGCGAGCGTGTCGTTCATGACCCTGGCCCTGGCCGGGGCCTTCGCGATGGTCGGCCTGTCGCCGCCCGCCCGCCCGCTTCAGCCGCCCGTGCGGGCGCTTCCCCCCGTGCCCGCGCCGGTCCGGCTCGACGCGCAGGTGCCGGAGGCGGTGCGGACCGTGCCGGCCGAACCGGCACCGCAGGTCTCCCTGCCGATCTCCCTGCCGATCGCCTCGGCGATCCCGCCGCCCGCTCCCGTCACGGCCCGCCCGGCGCCGCCCGCCGCCGAGCGCCCGAGACGGGAGGCGCCGGTGCGGGTCGCCGCCCTGGCCCCGGTTCACACGCCGGCGCACGCTCCGGCCCCCGTCGCCCGCCCCGAGGTGCGGCCGCAGCCGGCGGTGCTCGCCGCGCCGCGGATCCGCCCCGAGCGCGAGGGCGCGGCCGAGGGGGTGGTGACGTCCGGGCGTCTGCGCCGGTTCCGCGCCGCCCTGCGCCTCACCCCCGAGCAGGAGCCGCTGTGGCGCCCGGTCGAGCAGGCGCTGCGCCGGATCGGCGACGAGCAGGCGGCGCTGATCCGGGCCGGGCAGGACCCGCGCGACGCCTTCGGGTTCGTCGCCGCGATGCGCATCTACGCGGTCGCCCGCCCGTTCCTCGACGCCCTGCGCGAGGACCAGCGCGGTCAGGTCCGCGCGCATGCCCGCGGCATGGGCTTCGGCTCGGTCGCCGCGCAGATCTGACGGCCGCCCGGCGGCGCCTCCGGGCCGCTGCCGGTAGACGCCGCCGTTGCCTTGGCCGCGCCGGGCTGTACAGCTCGGGGCCGCACCCCGTGCCGTGCGACCGGACCCGCGTGCCGCCCCGTCCGGGCGGCGCCCGCGCCCCGGAGGGAGCGTTTCAGGATGTCGAGCCTCAGCGAGCGCACCGCACGCAACCAGCGGCTGATGGGCCCGCTGCTCTGCGTCTCGATCCTGCTCGGGCTGGCCGGCCTGCCGCTCGCCGCCTGGCTCGACCTGCGCAACCTCTCCGAGCGGATGCTGGAGGCCCAGGCCCGGGAGACCGGCCGTGTCATCGACCAGATGCGCAGCCTCTACGCCAGCGACGTGGTGCAGGCGGTCAACACCGCCACCGGCCGGATCGTGACGCGGCACGACTACAAGGGCATCCCGAACGCGATCCCGATCCCGGCGACGCTCTCCCTCGAACTCGGCGAGCGGATCGGCGGCGAGGACGGCGCGATCAAGTACCGCTTCATCTCCGACCTGCCGTTCAAGGACCGCAAGGCGCACGATCTCGACGCGTTCGAGCGCACCGCGCTCGCCGGGCTGCGGGCCGACCCGCGGGCGGGCTCGGCGCTCGACGTCAGCGGCTCGATCTTCGACCGGCAGGTGCGCATCGCCGCCCCGATCGTCATGGAATCGGCCTGCGTGCGCTGCCACAACAGCCACCCCCTGAGCCCGAAGACCGACTGGAAGGTCGGGGACGTGCGCGGCATCCAGGAGATCGTGCTCCATCAGGCGATCGCCGCCAACGTCTTCGCCTTCAAGTACCTGATGGGCTACTTCGTCCTCGCCGCGCTCGCCGGGACCACGCTGCTGGTCCTCCAGGGCCGCCAGACCCGCCTCATCGACCGCATGAACCGCGAGCTGACCGAGTCGAACGGCTTCCTCGCCTCGATCTCGGTGCAGATCGCCAAGTACATCTCGCCGCAGGTCTACAAGAGCATCTTCAGCGGCGAGCGGGACGTCTCCGTGGCGACCGAGCGCAAGAAGCTGACGATCTTCTTCTCGGACATCAAGGACTTCACCGCGACGACCGAGCGGTTGCAGCCGGAGGAGCTGACGGCGCTGCTCAACGAGTACCTGACCGAGATGACCGCCATCGCCCACCGCCACGGCGGGACGGTCGACAAGTATATCGGCGACGCGATCCTGGTGTTCTTCGGCGATCCGGAGACGAAGGGCGTGCGCGAGGACGCGGCGGCCTGCGTGCGCATGGCCGTGGCCATGCAGCGCCGCCTCGCCGAGCTCAACGCCCGCTGGCGCCGCGCCGGCATCGAGCGCCCGTTCCAGGCGCGCATGGGCATCAACACCGGCTACTGCAACGTCGGCAATTTCGGCTCGGACGAGCGGCTGGACTACACGATCATCGGGGCCGAGGCGAACCTCGCCGCCCGCCTGCAATCGAGCGCGACGCCGGGCGGGATCATGATGAGCTACGAGACCTACGCGCTCGTCGGCGACATCGTGCAGGCGAGCCCGCAGGACCCCATCCGGATGAAGGGCATCAGCCGGGAGGTGGTGCCCTACGCGGTCGAGGGAAACCTCGACGCGGCGGTGCCGGAATCGGTGTTCTGCGAGCACGGGCGCGGCATCGACTTCTACATCGACGTGGACGCCCTGGAGGCCGAGGGCGCCGCGCGCCTGCGCAAGCGCCTCGCCGAGGCGCTCGCGGCGGTCGAGCGCCGCGCGAAGACGGCGCCCGCCGTCCCGAGCGACAGCCTCGTCCGGCTCTGACGGCCGTGCGCCCGGGGACGGGGGCCGGGGGGCCCGGCGGTCCGTCCGCAGGTGGGTCCGTCGCCCCGCACGAAGCCTCGCACGACCTGCCCCTTGCGGATCTGCCCCCCGAGGACCTGCGCCGGGCCGAGGCGGCCGGCTGCCGGCTGACCGGCCTGCGCGCGGCCTCGCGCCACGCCCGCGTCCACGGCGCCCGGGCCGGCGGCCGCCCGGCGGTGCTCAAGGTGCGCGCCGGGGCCGACGACCCGGTCGGGCGCGCCCGCTTCGCCCGGGAGGGCCGCGCCGGCCTCGCCCTGCGCCACCCGGGCCTCGTCGAGACCCTGCGCTGCGGCCCGGACTGGATCCTGCTCGGCGATCTCGGCGTGGCGGGCGGCCCGGCCGAGAGCCTGCACGACCGAGTGCGCGCGGCGGGGCCGGACCCGGCCTGGGCGGGGCGGCTCGGCGGCGTCGCCGCGGCGCTGGCGCACCTGCACGCCCGCGGGATCGTCCACCGGGACGTGAAGCCCGGCAACGTCCTGCTCGGCCCGGACGGGCCGGTGCTGATCGACCTCGGCGCCGCGGGGTTCGCGGCCGGCGACGACCTCGGCGCCGGGGAGATTGTCGGCTCCCCGGCCTGGATGGCGCCCGAGCAGATCCGCGGCCACCCGCCCCGGGCGAGCGCCGACGTCTGGTCCTTCGCCCTGGTCCTCGTCCACGCCGCGTCCGGGGTCCCGGCCTTCGCCGGGGGCGCCGATGCCGTGCTCGCGCATCGCCGGGGCGGCGGGGCGCCGGGGGCCGGGTTCCTGGGGGCCGGGTTCCTGGGGGCGGTCGAGGGTCTCGACCCGGGCCTGCGGCGCCTCGTCCGGGCGGCGCTGTCCGAGGACCCCGCGGGGCGCCCGCCGGTGGAGGCCTTCGCGCGGCCCGCCGCCGCACCGCGCCTGCAACCTTGACGCCCGCTCGGGAAACGGCACAGGAGGCGGGCGCACGAGCCCGCATGGGAGAGCCGGAGCCGACATGAGCGAGGCAGGGAGCGAGACGCGGAGCGACACGGGGGCGCCCGGCCCGCTGACCGATCTGGTCCGCTCCCACCCGGCCTTCGCCCCCCTCGACGGCGGGGCGCTCGACGTCCTCCTCGCCGACAGCCGGGTGGTCTGGTTCTCCGCGGGCGAGACCCTGGTCCACCAGGGCGACGAGAGCGACTGCGCGCTGGTGCTGCTGGAGGGCACGGTCGCCGTCGTGGCCCAGACCGAGTTCGGCCTCGCGACCCTGTCCGAGCTGTCGGGCGTGCAACTCCTCGGCGAGGTCGGCGTCTATGCCGGGCTCCCGCGCTCGGCGACGCTGCTCGCGCGCACGCCGGCCCGGGCGCTGCGCATCGGCCGGGCGGCGATGATGCGCCTGTGCTACGACGCCCCCGAGATCCCACTGCACGTGATCCAGCAGCTCGGCGCCCGGCTCAACGCCTTCAACCAGGCGATCGCCACCTACGCCGACGCGCTGGCCGCCCTCGACGCGGACCAGGGCGATCCCGCGATCGTCGAGACGCTGCTCAACCCGCCGCCGGAGCTGACCAACTTCGCCACCGCCTTCCGCAAGATGGCGCAGTTCATCGCCCAGCAGCGCCAGCAGCGCGAGGAGATGGCGAGCGCCGCCGCGATCCAGACCGCGCTGCTGCCGTTCCCGCTCCCGGTGGACCCGCGCGGGCGCTTCCGCCTCGACGCGCAGATCAAGCCGGCCCGGCACGTGGGCGGCGACTTCTTCGACGCGCTCATGGTCGAGCCCGACGCCGTGGTGGTGACGATGGGCGACGTCTCGGGCAAGGGCGTGCCGGCCTCGCTGTTTGCCACCGTCTGCCAGATGGTGATGCGCCTCGTGCTCGCCGACGGCGCGGATCTCGGCGCCGCGCTCACCCGGGCCAACGCCCTGATCGCCTCGGCCAACCGCGAGGGCATGTTCGCGACCTTCTTCGTCGCGCGCCTCGACCTCGCCACCGGCGAGCTGCGGTTCTGCAACGCCGGCCACGTCTGGCCGACGCTCCAGCGCGCCGACGGCACCTGCGAGGAATTGCGCGGCAACGACCTGCCGCTGGCCGTGCTGGACGATGCCGCCTACGGCGAGCGCCGGGCGCGGCTGGAGCCCGGCGACCGGCTGATCCTGTGCACCGACGGCGTCACCGAGGCGATCGACGCCGCGGGCGAAGAGTTCGGGCAGGCCCGGCTGGTGGCGGCCCTCGACGCCCTGCACGGCCGGGCGGACGACCCCGCGGCGGCGATCGTCGCGGCCGTGGACGCCTTCTCGGAGGGCCTGGAGCCGTTCGACGACACCGCCTGCCTCGTCCTGCACCGCTGCGCGTGAGGGCGGGCCCGGGCGAGCGGCCGCTCGTGTGCGAGGCTCGCGATCGACCCGGGCGGGAGCCGGTCCGGCACGACGGTTGAATTCAATGATAGATACAACTTCAGAGATGAATTATTATAAATCGGGAGCGATGGGGCCGTATTAAGCCGTCATCAATCGACGGACAGTATGGATGTGCCATGCAATCGGCGTTCCTCCGGCCTTTCGCGGGACGCCCGCCTCAGCGTCGCGCGCCGGAGGCGCCTCTCCGGGGGGCGGGCGCTTCGCGAGGCGCTCACGGGTCCCCATCGAGGTGTTCCGCGCATGAGTTCGTTCTTCCGGCGCAGAGCCGCCTCGCCCGCACCGCTCACGGCGCTGTTCGATGCCGCGGCTGCGGAGCGCGGGGATCGGGAGGCAGAGGTGATCGCCTGCCTCGACAGGCTGAAGGCGGGGGACCTGACGGCGCGCACGGGGCGTGACGATCCGCTGTCGCGCGCCGTCGACGCGCTGGCCGAGCGCTTGGCCGCGGACGCATCCCGTGACCTGGACCGCGCCGTATCGCTCAGCATCCAGAGCAGCGAGACGGCGATCACCGCGGCCAGGATGATCAAGGCCGCTCAGGAGATCGACGAGCGCACGCACCTGCTCTCGGACACCGGGACGTCGCTGACGGGCTCGATCGCCCAGGTCAGCGACGCGGCGACCGCGACGACCGCCGATGCGGCCGAGATGCGGGCGTCCGTCGCGGCGGGCAGCACGTCGGTCGGCGTCGCGGTCGCGGCGATGTCCGAGATCGCGGCGTCGGTCGCGGCCGTGTCCGCCCGCATCGTCGGGCTCAAGGCGGAATCGGACACCATCGACGTCATCGTCGGCTCGATCGACGCCGTCGCGCGCCAGACCAACCTGCTCGCGCTCAACGCCACCATCGAGGCGGCCCGGGCCGGGGAGGCGGGCCGCGGCTTCGCGGTGGTCGCGGCCGAGGTCAAGAGCCTCGCGCAGCAGACCGGACAGGCGACGGACGACATCCGCCAGCGGATCGGCCGCTTGCAGGCGGAGATCGACGGCATCGTCGGCCTCGTCGCGGGGGGCGAGACCGCGTCCCGGAACGGCTTGCGGATGATCGAGGATTTGGGCGACCGGATGCGGGCCGTCACGCGCTGCGTGGACCACGTCGCCACCCGGATGGACAGCCTGTCGCGGATCGTCGCGGAACAGACGGAGTCCGCGCGCAGGATGTCGGAGGGCACCGGCGACATCACCGAGGTGACGGCGCGGAACGCGGCCGAGGTGCGGACCCTCTCCGACCTCATGGACCGGGGGCAGGCCCTGGTGGGCGAGCAGCTCCAGACCCTCTCGCTGGCGACCTTCACCGACAAGGTCCCGCGCCTCGCCAAAGCCGACCACGTGACGTGGAAGAAGCGTCTGGCCGACATGGCGGTCGGCCGCATCGCCCTGAACGCGGACGAGCTGAGCGACCACCATTCCTGCCGTCTCGGCAAGTGGTACTACGGTGACGCCTCGTTGCCGTACCGCGACAATCCCGCCTTCCAGGCCCTCGATGCGCCGCACGAGCGCGTGCACGTGCACGGGAAGGAGGCGGCCCGCCTGTTCGCCGCGGGCGACCTGCGCGGCGCCCTCCAGGCGATCGGCCGCGTGGACGAGGCCTCCCGGCAGGTGCTCGGCCTCCTCGACGATCTCACCGCGCGGGGGTGACCCGGCCGGCAGGGTTCGGATCGGGCGGGATCACGGATCCGGCACGAACTCGTCGGGCTTCGGATTGTTGGTGAGGCTCTCGCGGGTGAACCACGCGGTCTTGGGGCGGGCGGTGTTCGTGCCGACGATGCGCATCTCGTAGACCTGCGTCATCATCTCGGGGGTGTCGACGAGCTGGACGCGGGTCGCCACCGGCAGGCGCAGGCAGTCCGAGAAGAACCCGCCGCCCGCCCGCGCGGCGGCGGCGCTGCCGCAGGCCAGCCCGCCCTTGCGGGCCCAGACCTTGCTGCCGAGCACGTCCACGAACTCGTCGGCCCGCGCCGGGGCGGCGAGGGCGAGGAGGACGAGCGCCGCGCGCAGCCGGGCTCCGGGCATCAGAACTCCGGACACTTGAAGCTCGTCATCTGCCGCAGGTCGAAGGGGTTCTTCAGGGTCGGGGTCGTCACCTTCAGGCGGACCCCCCGGCGCCCGACCTCGAAGGCGAGCAGCATCGCGTCGCCCGACGGCGCGAACCGCCCCTGCGCGACGAGGCGGAACAGCCCCCAGGGCCCGTCGCCGACCAGGGCGTTGACCGTCCCGTCCATCTCCGGCCGCAGCGACAGGGTGGCGGGGGCGTTGGGGATCGGCGGCGGCCACTGGCCGGTGAACGGCACCTCCGGCCCGTGCGCGTAGGTCAGGCTCGCGCCGCCGATGTCGAACTGCATCGTGTCGGCCTTCGGGTCGAGGCGCACCGGCTCCAGGGTGAACCGCACCGCGGGCCGGTCGCCCTCGGCGAAGAAGGCGGCGGTGATCGCCTCCGCCTGCTCGAACATCGCCAGCGTCGGGTCCGGCGGGTCGGAGGGCAGGGCGCGGCCCTCGCGCCAGCGCCAGGGCCGGCTGCTGGTGTCGACGAGGTTGGCGAGCTGGGTCCGGCGGAAGCCGGCGATCAGCCCGTTGGGGGAGAACAGGCGGGTGAAGTCGGCGAGCGGCACCTCGGCCTTGGCCCTGAGGTCGAACGGGAACGCCTTCGTCACGATCGCCTGGCAGGCGGGGCGGACGTTGGCCGCCCAGGCCTGGGCGGCGCGCCCGCGCACGTCGTACTTCACCAGGGCGGCGGCGTCGGCGGCGAGCCGGGTAAAGTAGGGGCGGATCGCGACCGGCAGGCGGTTGATCGCCGCCTGGGTCATCACCGCCCCCGGCGGAGCGATCGGCGCGTCCGGCTGGGACGCCCCGGCCGCGACGATCAGGAGCTGCTTGTAGAGCGGGTCGAGGCTCTTGAGCACCGCGTCGACCTCCGAGTCCTGGCCCTCCTTCGGCCGGGTCACCGCCTCGCGCAAGGGCGCGAACTGGCGGGAGATGAGCTGGCGCGGGCCGGTCATCAGCGCGGCGACCGAGGTCTTCGGCAGCAGGGCCGCGGTGATCGGCGAGGTGGCGATCGGTGACGCGGCCAGCGACGAGGCCCCGGCCTGGAGCTTGATGCCCTGGATCACCCCGTCGCTCACCTCCCGGTCGAGGCTGGTCTCGGCGACCACGGCGGTGAGGAGCTGCACGATCGGCGAGGCGGGGCCGTTGAGGATCGCGAGCAGGTCGGCGGCGGCGGCCGCCGTCGGCAGCGGCGGCACCGTCAGGTCGGCGAGCAGCGTCTCCCAGGCGCGGACGTAGTCGGCCCGGTAGAGGTCGAGGATGCCGGACTGGATCGCCCGCGGGGCGAGGTTCGGCTGGTCGGCGGCCTCCGGCCCGAACACCCAGGCATCGGCGGCGAGCGCCTCGCCGATGGCGCCCGCGGCGGGGCTCGCCTCCGACAGGCCGGCGGCGGTGTAGAGGCCGCGCACGCCCTCGGCCAGCGAGGCGCCCGACGCCCGGGCGACCGCGCGGGGCCCGAGGCTGCCGGCGTGGTCCACCGGGCGCCAGGGCCGCAGCGCCCGCAAGGCGGGCTGCTGGCGCAGGATCTCGTAGCCGATCTGCGCCACCGTGGTCCCGGTCAGGCGGCGGCGCGTCTGTGCGACGAGGGCGTCATCGATCGCCTGGGGCGGCACGGACACGTCGGACAGGGCGACGAGGTGGCCGACGGCGCGCTGGAGCGACACCGGATCCTCGGCCGGTCCCAGCCAGTCGCCGGCCAGCACCGGTCCGAGTTCGGCCATCAGCGCGGCCGGCGGGCGGCGGCCGGCGCCGAGCAGCAGGTAGAGCTTCAGGCACTGGAAGCGCAGGGCGGCCGGGCTCGCCGGGTCGGTGAGCCGCGCCTCCAGGGCGCGCAAGGTCAGGGGCACGAGCAGGCGCGTCAGCCCGCCGCGATAGGCTTCGGCCGCCGCCGGACGGATCTCGGCGACGTTGACGAGGCTGTCCGGCGCGGGGGCGGCGGCGGCCGCGTCGAGGCCGCCGAGGTCGTTCAGCGCCGCGAGCGTCGGCGCGAAGCCGGCGGCCGGCTGCGGCGCCTTGGCCCCGGGGCTGAGCCGGGCGAGGCTCGCCCGCGACAGGTCGGCGGCGGCGATCACCTGCGTGACGTAGAAGCCCGCATCCTGGTAGGCCGACCAGAGCAGCAGGCCGCCCGCGGTGACGATGCCGGCCGCCGCGGCGCGCACGCCGTAGGTCCGCAGGCGCAGGGCGAGGCGCGCGCGGCGCGACAGGCCGCCGCTGCCGGCCTCGCCGGGGATGATTTCGCCGAACAGGCGCTTGAGGAAGTAGCCGCGCCGCCGCATCCGGGCCTCGCCCGGCCGCGCGGCGATCGCGGCCGGGGACACGGCGAAGGCCTGCGCCAGCGGCCCGCCGATCGCGTCGACGGCCGCGCCGTCCTGGAGGGCGCTCGACAGGAACACGCCGCGCAGCAGCGGCGGCTCGTCGAAGCGGTTCTGCCGGGCCAGATCCTCCAGGAACGCGGTCAGCCGGTCGCGCAGGCTGGCGAGCTGGGCCGGGAACTCGAAGGCCAGGGTCCGGCGCAGCGCGTCCGGCTCGGCGTGGAGGAAGCTGAGCTGGCGGGTCGCGGCGCGCCGCACGAGGTCGTCGAAATCGTGCCCGAAGCGCACCCGCGCCGCCTCCCGCGCGGAGACCGCGTCGAGGGGCTTCAGGGCCACGCCCCAGATCTGGGCCCGCTCCTCGGCGCCGAGGTTCTCGAAGAACTCCGCGAAGCCGGGCACACGGTCGAGCTTCGACAGGAGCACGTAGACGGGCGTGCGCACGCGCAGGCGGTGGGTGACCTCGTCGAGGCGGGCGCGCAGCGCCCGGGCGAGCTCCGCCCGCTCCTCGTCGCCCAGCGCCGCCAGCTCGGTGGCCGAGATCACGAGGAGCACCCCGTTGACCGGCTGCCCCGGCCGGGCGGCGCGCAGCAGGTCGAGGAGCCGCGGCCACAGCCCCGCCCAGGCCGGCCGGGCGCCGAGCACGAGGTCGCCCGCCGCGTCCACGAACACCGCGCCGTCGCTGACGAGGAAGCGGCAGGGGGGATCGCCCGCCTCCAGCTCCGCCGCGCGGGCGTCGTAGGGCAGGTTGAGGTCGGCCGCCGCCAGCATGCTGGACTTGCCCGAGCCGGGCGGACCGATCACGAGGTAGCGCGGCAGCGCCCGCCGCCGCCCGAGCAGGATATCGGCGAGCCGGCGCCCGCGCAGGCGCCGCAGCGCCCGCCTCGCGGCGAGGCGGATCTCGGCGAAGGCCGCCTCCGAGGCCTGCTTGTCGGCGTCGACCCGGACGCGGGCCTCGAACTCCTGCCGGTCGAGGGCGTCGAGGCGCGCCTGGTCGGCGCTGTTGCGGCCCGCGCGCAGCAGCGCGTTGAGCACGCCCCAGCCGACGACGATCAGCAGGATCACGACGAGCCGCGCGGCCTCCCCCTCGAACGGGCGGAAGCCGCCGAAGGCGACGAGCGGCAGCACGAACCACGCGAGCAGGGCGAGGCCCACGGCCGACAGCGCCGAGAGGACGAGGATCAGGACGAGCCAGCGGGGATCGCTGCGGCCGAAGGTCAGGAGGCTCATCGCGCCGGCGTCCTGCTCTCCAGCACGGCCCGCGCGTAGTCCGCGTAGGCGGTCTCGACCCCCGGGACGGCGCCGAGCCGCAGGGCCGCCTCGCCGTGCCGCAGGAGCGGCGCTTGCGCCTCCACGGCCAAGCCCTCGGCCTCGCCGCGCAGCCACCGCCGGTAGGCGTCGGCGTCCGTCCGTCCCGCCGTGGCCGCCAGCGCCCCGCGCAGGGCCGCGTCGGAGGCCTGGGTCCGGACGAGGTCGCGGGCCAGCCGCTGGTTGAGGTGGGGGGCGAGGCTGACCGTGAGCCCCTGCCCGTAGAGCCCCTCGCCGCCCTCGGCGATCAGCGCCTCGGCGTAGCGGTCCAGCGGCAGGACCGGGGGCGGGAAGGCGGCGGCGCCGGGGCCGCGCAGGGCGTCGAGGGTGTCCAGGCCGGACAGGACGACGGGCAGCTCGGCCGGGTCGCTCGCCGAGAGCTTCGGGCCCAGCGCGGCGGCCGCCTCGTTGACGCCGGCGATGCGCGCGATGCCGTCCTGGTAGGAGAGGGCGCAGGCGAGGCCGAGGCCGGCGCAGGCCACCACCGTCGCGGCGGTCAGCGCCCAGCCGCGGATCGCCGCGCGCCGCGCGCCCCGGTGGCCCCGCTGGGCGAGCCCCGCCTCGGGCAGGATCACCCGCCGGACCGTGCCGGCCACGAAGTAGCCGAGGGTCTCGTCGTCGCGCCCGAGGTCGGGCGGCATCGTGCCGGTGCGCGGCAGGCCGAAGCGCTTGGCCATGTCCGGCAGCAGCGCGTCGATCGCCAGGGCGTCCTGCTGCGTGCTGGTGAGGTAGACCCCGCGCAGCCACGCCCCCGCCCAGCGCCGGTCGTCGGCGGGCATCAGCGGCTCGACGATCGGCTTCAGGATCGCCTCCAGCGCCGCGACCTGCGCGCCGAAGCCGACGATGCGGGCGCTCTGGACGGGATCGGTCTCCGGGGAGATCCACTGGGTGACGCGGGCGCGGATCGCGTCGAGGAGCCGGCGGAAGCCCGCCCGGTAGGCCGCCGCGAGGTCGCCCGGCTCCCGCCCGGCCGGCTCCGGCGCCCGCGGCGCCTCCGGGTCTCCGCGCCCCGAAGCTCCGCGTCCCACATCTCCGCGTCCCGTGCCGTCCTCCGGCTCGGGACGCGCGGGCGCCACCGCGGGGCGCGGGGCCTCCAGCCCGGGCCCGAGATCGACCGGCAGGGTGAAGCCCCAGGGCTGCTCGCGCTCGGCCGGCTCCAGCCGGTCGAAGAACTCGGAGAAGCCCGGCGTCAGGTCGAGCTTCGACACCACGACGTAGAGCGGCGGCGCGTAGCCGAACCGGGCCTCGAACGCCTGGAGGAAGCGGCTGACGGCGGCGCTCATCTCGGTGCGCTCGGCCACGTCGGCCAGGGTGAGGTCGGCGGGGCTGAGGACGAGGATGATCCCGCTCACCGGGATCGCCGGCCGCAGGGCGCGCAGCAGCGGCAGGACCGGGTGGCCGCCGTCGGGGCCGGGCTCCTGCTGCACCACCTCGACGAACAGGGCGTCCTCGCCGATCCACCAGCTCGACGAGGCGAGCTCCAGCGGCCGGTCGAGGGCGAGGCCGGAGCGCCGCAGCAGCTCGGACTTGCCCATCCCGGGGGGGCCGACCACGAGGTAGGCGGGGATCCGGTCGCGGGCGCGCCTCCGGTGCAGGCGCCGGTAGCGCAGGGCGGCGAGCACCTGGGCGGCCTCACCGGGTCCGTCCCCGCCGGACCGGCCGATGCGCAGGCCCCGGATCACGGCCGTCCCGCTCCGGCGGGCGCCGCCCCCGCCGGAGCGGGGGCGGGGGCGGGGGCCGTCGCGGGGGCCGGGGGCATCGCCGGCGCGGAGGCCGGGGCGCCGCGGCCGATCAGGGTCTCCTCGGCGGGGATCTGGATCTCCACGCGCCGGTTGCGCGCCCGGCCCTCGGCGGTGGCGTTCGAGGCGATCGGATCCGCGTCGCCGCGCCCGACGACCTCGACCCGGCTCGGGTCGTTGAGGAAGGCTTGCAGCGTCGCGGCCACCGAGGCGGCGCGCGCCCTGGACAGGTCGACGTTGGTGCGGAACGTGCCGGTGGCGGCGATCGGCACGTTGTCGGTGTAGCCGGTCACCCGGATCGACCCCGGCTCGCGGTTGAGGGCGGTGGCGATGCGCTCGATCAGCGGCGTGTCGGAGGCCGGCAGCGCGGCGCTCGCCGAGGCGAACGAGGCGGTGGGCAGGCGCACCGCGACGATCGTCGGCGTGCCCACCACCTCGACGCGGTGCTCGGCGATCTCGCGCTGGAGCACCGCGGAGATGCGCTGCACCTGGGTCAGCGCCGCGGGCTTGCGCGGGGCGGGGGGGATGTCGGGCTTCGCCACGGGGATCGGCGCGGCCGGCACCAGGGCGGCGATGCGCTGCATCGCGATGTCGACCCGGTTGGCGAGGCTCAGGCGCAGCACGAGGTAGAACCCGGCGAGCATCAGCAGCGCGCACAGGATCGGCACCCAGAAGCGCAGGGCGCTCGGGGGCGCCCGGTAGGGCACCGCCGCCCCCTGCCACGCGGGGGCGAGGTCGCGCTCGTAGGAGCCGCGCACCCGGCGGATGATCCGGTAGAGTTCGGCGCGCAGGCGGTTGAGGAGGTTCTGGCCGTCCTCCATCACCCGGTACTTGCCGACGAAGCCGATCGCGAGGCACACCGCCTGGAGTTCGAGGACGTCGATGTTCTCGTCCGGCGCGTGGACGAGCTGCTGGAGCAGTTCGAAGAAGCGCTCGCCGCCCCAGGTCTCGCCGTAGAGCAGGCTGACGAGGCTGCCGGTGGCCCAATGGGCGTGGCCCGCCCAGGCGGTGTTCAGGATGATGTCGTCGATCGTCGCGCACAGGGCGTAGCGGGCCACCAGCATCGCGCGGTTCGGCACGCCCTTGGCCATGGCCGCCGCCTCGAAGCGCCGGATCTCGTCGAGGATCCGGTCGCGGAAGGTGCGCACGTCGGCGGGGGCGGCGCTCTCGTTGAGCCGGGCGGCGAGCCACAGCAGCGGCGAGGCCACGCTCACCAGCGGGTTCAGCGCGGCGGCGTCGAAGGCCGCGTCGACGAAGGCGTCGGCGCGCCGGGCCGCCGGGCTCAGGGCGTCGGGCCGGCGCGCGCCGGGCTCCGGGGCGAGCACCGCGGCGAGGTCGGCCAGCGGACCGCTGCCCCCCGCCCCTCCGAATCCGCCGCGGCCGAACGCCTCCTGCCCGAAACCGCCCTGCCCGAAGCCGCCCTGTCCGAGGCCGCCCTGTCCGAGGCCGCCTTGTCCGAGCCCGCCCCGGCCGAACGCGTCCGGCTCGAAGCCCCCGTGCCCGAGCGGGCTCGGGCCGAGGCCGGCTTGTCCCAGCCCCGTTTGCCCCAGTCCCGCTTGCCCCAGACCGCCCTGTCCAAGCCCCCCCTGTCCCAACCCGGTTTGCCCGAAGCCGCCCTGTCTCGGCCCGCCCCCGCCGAGCGGCGCCCCGGGGCCCCGCCCGAACGGGCCCGGGTCGCCCGCCCCCGGGGCGCCGTGGGGGCTCCCGCCGCCGAGCGGGCCGCCGAGGATGTCGAACGGGTCGGCCGGCGCCGCGCGGTCGTCGCGCCGCGGCCGGCCGCCGACCGGCGGGACGCCCTGGAGGGGCCGCCGGACGGTGTCGTTCGCACCCTCGTCCCGGTCGGGGAGGGGGTTGATCCTCTGCATGGCGCGGGCCCCGTATCCGTCCCCGATCAGTCCTTGATCGCCCAGAGTTCGAGTTCGAGGCCGGGAAACTCGCCCGCGACCTGAATCGCGAGGCCGCTCGATGCGGCGATATGCTTCCACGACCCGTCGTTGCGGTCGAGTTCGAAGTAGGCTTTCCCGGTGTGGAACGGGATCTGACGGGGTGCCACGGGCAGGCTGCGCACCGGGATGCCCGGCAGCGCCGAGTTGATCAGCTCGTGGATCTGCTCGACCGAGCCGACCTTGGTCTGGGCCGGCAGGGAGCGGGTGAGCAGCGAGGCGGGCACGCCGGCCTTCACCGCCAGGAAGAAGTTGTAGCGGGTGAAGATCGACCGGTCGGGCACCTGCGCGACGCGGATGCCGTAGCGGTGCTCGGTCATCGGGATGATCATCGCGCCGCGGTCGAGCACGGCGTTGAGCGCCTGCCGCAGGGCGGCGGCCACGGGCACGTAGCAGAGCTGGAGGTCGTCGTGCTTGTAGGTGGGGAAGGATTGCGGGCGCCGCCCCGCCGTCGTGAAGGTGGCGAGTTCCCCCGCCAGGGCGACCAGGAACCGGTAGACGTCCTCGGCGTGGACGGTGGCGGCGCCCGCGAGGTGCTCGCAGAGCGGCTGCGCGCGGTTGATCGCCTGGAGCATCATCAGGTCGGTGAGGTCGCCCGCCGTGCCGGTGTCGCCGGCCGAGAGCCGGGCGGCGATCGCCGCGCCCCGGTGGTTGAGCAGGCCGACGAGCTCGGTGAGCAGGCCCGCCACGAACGGCGAGATCCGCACGTCGAGCGCGGGCGGGATGTAGTTGTCGTCGAGCACGACGCTGTTGTCGGAGCGGACCTCGACGATCCGGGCGAGGCCGATGCAGAGCAGCCCGCGCCGGTCGGCGGTCTCCAGCACGTAGCGCAGGCGCAGGCGCCCGACGGTGATCGCGGCGGTGCTCGCCTGCCCGAGATTGGCGTCGGGCACGTCGAAGTCGGAGGCGACGTAGCGCGTGGCCGCCCCGGGCTCGGATCCGCCGACCGTGTCGTCCCCGGGCTGGTAGACGGACAGGGCGAGGTAGACGACGCAGTCGCGCAGGTTCTGGCCGAGTTCGAGGGGCGGCGGGTGGTCGGCGGAGTCCGGCAGGGCGAAGGGCGTGCCGTCCTCGAACGCGCCGACCGCGCGCTCCAGCGCGAAGCGCCCGGTGGCGAGCAGGCCGCGGTTGAGCCGCAGCTCCGTCAGCCCCCAGGCGTTGCCGCGCAGGCCCGCGATGCGGTTGCGCAACAGGTGCTCGAAATATCGCGCTTCCTGCTGGAAGTGCTGGGGACGGATGAACATCCCCTCCGTCCAGACGACGCGATCGTCGAAGGCCATCGTGGCAATCCCGTAGAGTCCAGGCCGTCCGGCTATTCCTGCGGAACCACGGCCACCGATTTCGTCGTGATCTGGACTTTGACTTTGAGCGTCCGGTCGCCGACGAAGGGGACGAGAGCACGCCACTTGGCGGCGCGATAGTCCCGGAAACCCACAGTCACGCCGATCAGCGCGGTCCCGTCGACCAGCTTGGCGGCGATGTGCCGGACGCCGCTCGGTGGCAGCACGGTCTCGTAGCGGCTGAGCGAGGCGGAGCCGAGCGTCGCCTCGTCCTTTTCCCAGAGCTGGAAGAAGTTGGCGTTCACGAACGCGGTCTGCGAGGCGAGCAGGTAGATCCGCACCACCACCGGGGCGGGGTTGTTCTCCGCGTCGGGATTGATCAGCGGCGAGGCCTCGATCAGGAAATCGACCGTCTGGCCGGCCGCCGGCTTGATGTCGATCTCGAGCGGCGGCGGCTCCTTCTTCTCCATGCAGGAGGTCAGCAGGGTTCCGAGCCCGGCCATGCCGACCAGCAGTTCCCGTCTCCTGATCAGACCGGTCCGCACGATTCCACCGCGATCGTTAAGCACATGTTGACCAGTCGGTTAGATGGGAGTCTTGGTTAACAGGATGCTAATTTTCTCGTGAAGCTCCTGCCGGACCTGCGGGCCCAGGGCCGGTCCCGCGGCGTCGAGGGCGGCATCGAGCGCGGCGGCAAGGCGGCGGGCGGAGAGGTCGGGCCGCGCCTCGACCAGGGCCACGAGGCTGGGCGCCTGCGGGCCGGGCACCGCGCGCAGGTGCGGGGCGGGGTCCGCGGGCCCGGCCTCCCCGAGGGCGGGCACCCCCGGCCGCAGCGGCAGGACCACCGACGCCGCCCGGTCCTGGTGGTTGTCCTGATAGCCCTCTTGCCGGTTCTCTTGCCGGCTCTCCTGGCGCGGCGCGAACGGCGCCTCGGCCGGTGCCGCGACGGGCTCGTTCATCCAGTTCGCGTCGATGAGCCCCCGCGCAGCCGGTGCCGGGGCCGCGGGGAGGGCGGCGGCGGGGAGGGGAGCGGACAGGCCCGCCCCCGGACCGGCCGTGCCCGAGGGGCTACCGATGGGGACGCCGATCGGGCCACCGATGGAGCCACCGAACGGGCCGCCGAACGGGTCGCGCGACGCGGCCGGCGCCGCGATCTGGGCGGCGAAGGCGTCCGCGTCGAGGGCGAAGCGCCCGCCCGCGGCGGCGCCGGCCGTGGGCGCCCCGGCGGCCGGCTGGCCGGCCTCGACCGTCACGGCGATCTGCGCCTCGCCGATCCGCAGCCGGTCGCCGTCGCGCAGGCTGACCGAGGCGCCGTAGCCGACCGGCTCGTCGCTGCCGTTCACGTAGACGCCGTTGGCGGAGGTGTCGGTCAGGACGAAGGCCCCGTGGCTCGCGTCGACGCGCAGGTGCAGGCGCGAGATCAGCCGGTCGGTGTCCGAGATCGTCCAGTCGGCCTCCGGGGAGCGCCCGACCGAGAGGCTGCCGGCGCGCAGTTCGACCCGCTGCCGGGCGCCCATCAGGCGCGGTGGGCCGAGGAGGTCGAGGACGAGCTTCATGCCGGCGCCTGCGCGGGGGATCGCTCGGGGTCGGCGCGGCGGCGCGCGACGGCGAGATGGGCGCGATAGCAGACGCGCGCGCGCTCGTGCAGGCGCACGTGCCACGGCACCTCGCCGGTGCGGACTTCGTGCAACGCGCCGCTCTCCGCCATGAGCCGCGCCAGGGCGGGCTCGGGCTCGCTCTCGCCGCGGGAGCGGCCGCCGAGCCACGCCGCGTGGGGGGTCACGTTGCCCGACCAGTCGAAGGGCGTGCACAGCACCGCCCCGCCCCCGGGGGCCAGGGCGGCGGTGATCGCGGCGAGCCCGGCCCGGGGGTCGGTGAGGCAGTCGACGACGTTGAGGCCCGCGGCCAGCGCGAAGGTCCCCGGCCGGAAGGGCAGGGCGAGGAGGTCGCACAGCCAGACGTCGGCGGCGCCCTCGGGCCAGGACAATCCCCCGGGCTGCCCGATCGCGAACCGGCGGCGGTCGTAGGCGAGACCGACCCGGCGGCGGTCGTAAGCGATCCGCCGCGCGAGGAGGGCGCCCCGGGCGAAGCGGGCCAGGGGCACGGACAGGTCGATGCCCAGCACCGGGCGCCCGGTGCGCGCGGCGAGTTCGGCCACCGAGCGGCCGGTGCCGCAGCCGAGGTCGAGCACCGGCCCGTCGGGCAGGTCCGGCCCGAGCAGGTCGAAGCCGGCCGCGAGCGCCCGGGCCACGGCCCCCGGCCGGCCGTCCCCGTCCTCTCCGGCACGGCCCTCGGCGGGATCGTGGTCGCCCCAATGGTCCCAGACGTAGGTGGAGAGGTGCTGCCGGATCGCGTCGAAGGCGGTGCCCGGGCCGGTCGCGTCCCCGATCAGCCCCGCGACGGCGGCCGGGATCTCGGGCCGGGCGAGCAGGTAGAACAGGTTGTCGCCCGCGTAGCGCGGGAGGTCGGGCACGATGACCGGCAGGCCGTCGAGGATCGGGTACTCGGCGCCGCAGCCCCCGCAGGCGAGGATCCCCGCCTCGACGTCGCCGCCGCGCTCGGCCTCGACCACCGCCAGCGCCAGGGGCGTCTCCGTCCCCGCGGCCCGGCAGGCGGGGCAGACGGGGGCGAGCCGCTCGAAATGGCCGATCAGCACGGGGGGGCCCAAGCCGGACGGGCGATGGCGCCGCGCACGCTCAGCCCCCGATCATCACGGTGGTGCAGCAGGGCGGCAGGATCTTGCCCGTCGGCGCGGGGATCGGCGCGACGCAGGCGGGGTGCGAGGTCATGTCGCCCATCCGCGCCGCGGGCAGGGCGCCGACCAGCACCGTGGCCGAGCCCATCGCGATCATCCCCGGGCCGCCGGGCACGCAGGCCGCCAGCACGCAGGGCTGCGACAGGTCCGTGACACGGGCCGCCGGCAGGCCGCCGATCAGCACGTTCGGCTGGCCCTTGACGATGGCCAGCGGCATCGCCGGGTGGGCCGAGGGCGTCGGCACCGGCGCGGCCGGGTGGATGGGGGCGTGGCAATGGGGGTTGTCCTGGAGGATCAGGTCGGTGACGCGCGCGGCGGGCTTCATCGGGTCTCCCTCGCGATCATCCGGGACTCGGGCCGGGACTCGGGCTCGGGCGCCGACGCGCGCGACAGCGTCAGCACGTTCCAGCCCCGGGCGCGGCTGTAGGCCACGGTGTCGAACAGCGTGCGCACGAAGTGCAGGCCCAGCCCGCCGATCGGCCGGTCGTCGAGATCGGCGTCGAGGGCGGCGGGCGCCGCGGCCGCGGTCGGATCGAAGGGCAGACCGTCGTCCCGGACCTCCACCGTCAGGCCGGTCCGGTCCGCCTCGACCCGGACGACGATCTCGTGCGCCTGGCCATCCCCGTACGCGTAGAGGACGATATTCGTGAGCACCTCGTCGAGCGCCACGTCCAGGCCGGCCAGCGCCTCCGGCCGCACGCCCTCGGCGAGGAGGTACTCCTCGACCTCCGCGAGCAGCGGGCCGATCTCGGCGACGTCGTTGGACAGCACGAAGACCCGACCGCGCGCCGGGCGCAGGTCCCGCAGCGCGACCGCCGCCGCGACCGCGCCGGCCCGGCCGGCGAGCGCCGCGCGCACCCTGTCCGCCGCGTCCCGGTCCCCGTCGCCGACGGGGCGGGGGCAATCGCCGATCGAGAGCCAGCACAGGTCGCCGACGGCGAGCTGCGCCCGGGGCCCCGCCCCCCGCTCCGCGCCCTCCGCCTCGAGGTGCAGCGCCAGCCCCGCGCCGTGCGCGGCGAGCATCGCCGCGCCGGTGCCCGGGGACAGGCAGGTCACGGCGGCGTCGACGGGCGCCTCGGACCCCGTCTCGCGGAAGGCGCGCAGGCTGAGATCGAGGGCCCGGTCGGCCGGGTAGACCCGCAGGGCGGCCCGCAGCAGCGCGCGCAGCGCGTGGGCGCCGAGCCGGCCCCGGGTGCCCCCGCCGATCCGGACGACGAAGCAGGCGAAACGGTCGCGCCGCGCCCAGAAGGCGTCGTGGAACAGGGTGGCGTCCGGGCCGGCGGAGGGGCCGAGGCAGGCGAAATCGATGTCGCGCCGCGGCGGAAACTGGGCCGGGATCAGGCCCCGCTGCGTGGCCCGGACGAGGCGTCTGATCTCCGCTGCCTCGGACGCCATATCACAAGCTCTCGACCGCGACCGAAATCTGCCATGAAATCTGCCATGGCGGTCCGTCAACGGTCGAGCTATAGCGCGTCTCCGTCCCTTCGCAAGAGCCCGGCGATGCAGATTCAGGAAACACGGCAGGACGGATATCTAGTCGTCGAACCGGTGGGCCGGCTCGACAGCGGCACCTCGCGAATCCTCGATCGCAGCCTGACCAGCGCTGTCCAGCGCGGGGACGTGCGGATCATCTTGGACATGGGCCGGCTCGACTACATCGGTAGTATGGGCTTGTCGGCGTTGCTTGCCGCGGCCAAGCGAATCAAGGCTGCGCAGGGGGAGCTCCTGCTCCGCGGCATGAACGAGCGTGTAAAACTCGTCTTCGAGATGAGCGGCTTTTTGCGGCTATTCAACATCCGCGACGCGTGAGTGCGCAGCCTGCTTGACAGTATGCGGGCAGCAGCCTTAGACGAGATGCCGCCCGCTACCTCAGACAACGCGGTCGGCCGGACAGAATTAACAAGATGCGATAAGCACAATAATAAATTAGATTGTCCTTAACCTGAAGGTTGGGACAAAGAAGATCTGTGAATCTTCACGTGGGGGTGGGGCGTGGTCGCTGGTGAGCTGCAAACCCTGATCGGCCGCCTCAATCCGAGCTGCCGTCAGGCGCTCGAGGGTGCCGTCGCGCTGACGCTGAGCCGCCAGCACTACAACGTCGAGATCGAGCACTGGCTGCTGAAGCTCGCGGAGGCGCCAAACAACGACGTCGCGGCGATCCTGCGGCACTTCTCCGCCGATCCCGCGCGGCTCGTGGCCGACCTGACCCGGGTGCTCGACCGGTTCAAGACCGGCAACAGCCGCACCCCGGCGCTCGCCCCGAACGTCACGCGGCTGGTGCGCGAGGCGTGGCTGTTCGCCTCGATCCAGTGCGGCGAGGCCGCGGTGCGCAGCGGCCACCTGCTCGCGGCCTTCCTGACCGACGACTCGCTCGGCGCCATCGCCCGCGAGGATTCCCGCCAGCTCGGCCACATCAAGGGCGACGAGCTGCGCGCCAAGTTCGCCGAGGCGACGGCGGGCAGCACCGAGGCGGGCGGCGGCGCGGCGGCGTCGGCCGGCTCCGCCGAGGCCGGCCGGGCCGAGGGGGGCGCCCCCGCCCCCGGCGCCCCGTCGGGCAAGTCGGCCCTCGACCAGTTCACCACCAACCTGACCCAGCGCGCCCGCGACGGCCACATCGACCCGGTGCTCGGCCGCGACGCCGAGATCCGCCAGATCGTCGACGTGCTGACCCGGCGGCGCCAGAACAACCCGATCCTCACCGGCGAGGCCGGCGTCGGCAAGACCGCCGTGGTCGAGGGCTTCGCCCTCAAGGTCGCCCAGGGCGACGTGCCGGCGATGCTGAAGGACGTCGAGATCCTCTCCCTCGACCTCGGCCTGCTCCAGGCCGGCGCCTCGATGAAGGGCGAGTTCGAGGGCCGGCTCAAGGCGGTGATCGACGCGGTGAAATCCTCGCCGAAGCCGATCATCACCTTCATCGACGAGGCCCACACGCTGATCGGCGCGGGCGGGGCGGCCGGCACGGGGGATGCCGCCAACCTCCTCAAGCCGGCGCTGGCGCGGGGCGAGATGCGCACCATCGCCGCCACGACCTGGGCCGAGTACAAGAAGTACTTCGAGAAGGACCCGGCGCTGACCCGCCGCTTCCAGGTGGTCAAGGTCGAGGAGCCGGGCGACGAGGCGGCCATCGCGATGATGCGCGGGGTGGTGCCGTCGCTGGAGAAGCACCACGGCGTGCGCATCCTCGCCGAGGCGGCGGAGGAGGCGGTGCGCCTGTCCCGGCGCTACATCCCGAGCCGGCAGCTCCCCGACAAGGCGGTGAGCCTGCTCGACACCGCCGCCGGCCGCGTCGCGGTCGGCCACCAGGCGACGCCCGCGATGGTCGAGGACCGGCAGCGGCGCATCGAACTCCTCGACCACCGCCTCGGCGTGTTCGAGCGCGAGGGGAAGGCGGGGGGCGACTACGCCGAGCGCATCGCCGAGACGCGCGAGGAGCGCGAGCGGGTCGCGGCCGAGCTCGCCGAGCTGGAGACGCAGTGGGCGGCCGAGCGCGACCTCGTCGACCGGCTGCGGGCGTTGCGCGCCGAGGCGGAGGCCGACGCCCCCTCTGACGGGCAGCCGGCGCCCCGGGACGCGGCGGAGATCCGGGCCGAGTTCGCCAAGCTCGACCGGGAACTCGTCGATCTCCAGGGCGACCGGCCGCTGATGCGGGTGGCGGTCGACGGTCAGGCCATCGCCGAGGTCGTGGCCAACTGGACCGGCATCCCGGTCGGGCGGATGCAGTCCGACCAGATCAAGACGATGATGAACCTGGAGGACCAGCTCCGGAAGCGGGTCATCGGCCAGCCGCAGGCGCTCGCCGCGCTCGCCGAGACGGTGCGGACGTCGCGCGCCAAGCTCGCCGACCCGCGCAAGCCGATCGGCGTGTTCCTGATGGTCGGCACGTCGGGCGTCGGCAAGACCGAGACGGCGCTGGCGCTCGCCGAACTGCTCTACGGCGGCGAGCAGAACATGACCGTCATCAACATGTCGGAGTTCAAGGAGGAGCATAAGGTCAGCACCCTGATGGGCTCGCCGCCCGGCTACGTCGGCTACGGCGAGGGCGGCGTGCTGACCGAGGCGGTGCGGCGGCGGCCCTACTCGGTGGTGCTGCTCGACGAGGTCGAGAAGGCCCATCCCGGCGTCCAGGACGTGTTCTACCAAGTGTTCGACAAGGGCATGCTCCGCGACGGCGAGGGCCGCGACATCGACTTCAAGAACACGATCGTGATCCTGACCTCGAACGCCGGCACCGACCTGATCCACCGCCTGTGCAAGGACGAGGCGACCCGGCCGAGCCCGGAGGCGCTGGCCGAGGCGCTGCGGCCGGAGCTGCTCAAGTCGTTCAAGCCGGCCTTCCTCGGGCGCTGCTCGGTGGTGCCGTACTTCCCGCTCTCCGATACCGTCATCCGCCAGATCGTCGAATTGCAGCTCAACCGCATCCGCACGCGGTTCCGCGACAACTACAAGGCGGAGCTGAGCTGGGGACCGGACCTCGTCGAGGCGATCGCCGCGCGCTGCACCGAGGTGGAGAGCGGGGCGCGCAACATCGAGTACATCCTCTCGCACAGCCTCTTGCCCGACCTCTCGGGCCAGATCCTGCGCCGTCTCGCCGACGGCGAGACCATCCCGAGCCTGACGATCGGCCTCGGGGAGGGCGGCGCCTTCCGCATCAGCGACACAGCTCCGGTTACCTCCCCGTCGGGCGCGGGAGAGGATCTCGCCGCCGCCGGGTGAGCGGCGCGACAGGACCAAGCCCGCTCACCCCAACCGTTCAGCCACCCAGAGAAGGACTGAGACATGTCGATCTTCGTGAAGTTCGAGGGCATCGATGGCGATGCCACCGAGGACGGCCACAAGAAGTGGATCGCCGTCGACTCCTTCCAGTTCGGCGTCGGTCGCGGCATCAGCACGCCGGTGGGCGACGCGGCCCGCCGCGAGACCAGCAAGCCCAGCATCTCGGAGGTCGTGTTCACGAAGCGGATGGATGCCGCCTCGCTCAAGCTGTGGGAATCCTCGCTGGTCGAGAACAAGGGCAAGAAGGTCGAGGTCCACTTCACCCGCACCGGCGATTCGGGCAAGCTCGACGTCTACGCGCAGTACGAGCTGACCAACTCCCTGATCTCCGGCTACTCGGTGTCGTCGGGCGGCGAGTCCCCGAGCGAGTCGGTTAGCCTCAACTTCACGAAGGTCATGTACAAGTGGGTCGGCGCGGGCGCCGACAACACCGACGGCTCGGGCGGGAGCAACACCTTCGACCTCGCCTCGGCCAAGATGGGCTGACGCGCGCGGCGTCGCGAGGGCGGACCGGTCGCATGCAGGACGATGATCCCGAGCGGCGGGCGACGGCCGGCACGGCCGGGCGCTGGTTCGACTTCGAGACGCCGCTCGGCAAGGACGCCCTCGTCGCCACCGCCATGGTCGGCGAGGAGGGCGTCTCCCGCCTGTTCCGCTTCGAGGTCACGGCCGTGTCCGCGCGGCAGAGCATCGCCCCCGAGGATCTCCTGGGCAAATCCGTCACGCTGTCGCTCGACTGCGACGCGGGCGGGACGAACGTGGTCTCGGACCGTCGGGACGAGCCCGACGACGGGCGCGACCGCGACCGGGAGCGGGAGACCTCCGGCGGCGGCGGCGGCGGGGGCGAGCCCCGGCGCTACGTCCACGGCCTCGTCACCCGCTTCTGGTCGGGCCGGATCCTCCAGCAGGGCCTGCGCGAGTACCGTGTCGAGATCGCCCCGAAGCTGTGGGTTCTCCAGCGCACCGCGCGCTACAAGGTCTATCAGGCGCAGAGCGCCAAGGACATCGTCCTCCAACTCCTCAAGGACGCCAACGTCGAGTATCAGTCCAAGCTGACGCTCACCTACACGGCGCGCGAGTACTGCGTTCAGTACGGGGAGACCGATTTCGACTTCATGTCCCGGCTCATGCACGAGGAAGGGATCTTCTACACCTTCGAGCATGCGAAGGACAAACACACCCTGATGCTGTACGACAGCAAGACCTGGTCGTCGGCGCAGCCGAAATCCATCGCCTACCATCCCGGGAACCAGCAATTCTCGGACACGGTGAACACGTTCGAGTACGGTCCGGAGCTGACCGACTACAAGTGGCTCGCCACCGATTACGAGTTCAAGACGGCGGACACGGTCGTCGAGAGCACGCAGACCTCGAGCAAGCCGCCCTCGTCGGTCAAGTCGGCGTGGCAGCAGCACGTCCACGGGATGGGCCTCGTCAAGTCGAACGGCGACGACAGCAAGATCGAGACGGCGAGCGTCGAGCGGACCGCCAAGATCGGCGCGGACCACGCGGACGGGGCTTACGAGACCGGCCGCGGCAACGCCTCGGATCCGCGCTTCGTGCCGGGCCTGACCTTCAAGGTCCAGGGGCACGCCGACACGGCGCTGGCCGACCGCAGCTTCGTGCTGACCGAGGTCCGGCACGACGCGATCGAGCCGCCGATCCACACGCAGCCCGGCGAGACCGTCCGGCGCGATCCCTACCGCAGCACCTTCGTCTGCGTGCCGGCCGAGGTGCCGATCCCGCTGCCGCCGCCGCCGCAGAAGCCGATCGCCCGGGGCCCGGTGACCGGCCTCGTCGTCGGCCCGAGCGGCTCCGAGATCCACACCGACAAGCACGGCCGCGTCCGGGTGCAGTTCTACTGGGACCGGATCGGGACCAAGGACGAGAAGAGTTCCTGCTTCATCCGCGTCGCCCAGGCCTGGGCCGGCAAGAGCTGGGGCGCCGTGTTCATCCCGCGGGTGGGGATGGAGGTGGTGGTGCAGTTCCTCGACGGCGACCCGGACCGGCCGCTCGTCACCGGGACGGTCTACAACGGCACCAACACGCCGCCCTGGACCCTGCCCGACAAGATGACGAAGAGCGGCATCCTCACCCGCTCGACCAAGAGCGGCGCGGTCGCCGACGCCAACGAGATCTCCTTCGAGGACGACAAGGGCAAGGAGATCCTGCTGATCCACGCCCAGCGCGACCTGACCCGCGAGGTCGAGAACGACGAGAAGATCACCGTCGACCACGACCAGATCACCGAGGTGAAGAACGACCGCACCACCACGGTGAAGGAGGGCAACGACACCCTGACCGTCAAGCAGGGCAACCAGACCCACGAGGTGACGCAGGGCAACCGCACCCACACGATCAAGACCGGCAACGACAGCCTGGAGGTCAGCACCGGCAACCGCACCGTGACGATCAAGACCGGCAACCACGACGTCAAGGTCAACACCGGCAACGCCAGCCTGACCTGCAGCATCGGCAAGATCGAGATGACGGCGGCGCAGTCGATCAAGCTGACCTGCGGCGGCAGTTCGGTCGAGCTGACGCCGGCCGGCATCACGCTCAAGGCGCCGACGATCTCGATCAAGGCCGACGCGATGCTGGAGGAGAAGGCGCCGATGGTGACGATCAAGGGCGACGGGATGACCACGATCGAGGGCGGCCTTGTCAAGATCAACTGATCCCGTCCCCGCCGGCCCGCTGGCCAAGGTCGCGGCGGAGCGGGCCGCCGCGATCTGCGCGCGGGTCGAACTGTCGGCGGAGGGGATGGCCGGCCTGCTGCCCGGCCTGTCGCCGCAGGGGTTTCTCTCGGTGCTGATCGGCGGCCGGCACTTCGCCGACGCGATCCGCTTCCTCGCCCACGCCCTGCCGGCCCGGGAGGGGGTGTGGTGGGCCTGCGTCGTGGCCGGCCGCGCCCCGCTCTCGGAGGGCGAGGGGGTGTGCCTCGACCGGGCGGAGGCCTGGGTCTACGAGCCGACCGACGCCCGGCGCCGGGTCTGCCTGCCGGCGGCCGAGGCGCTGGCCTTCAAGGGCGCGGCGGCCTACGCGGCGCTCGCCGCCTTCTGGTCGGGCGGCAGCCTCGCCCCCGAGGGCATGGCCGAGGTGCCCCCGCACCCGGACCTCGCCGCGATCGGCGTCGGGGCGAGCCTGCTGCTCGCCGCCGCCGCGGGCGATCCCCTGCGGGCGGACGACACCTTCCGGGAGATCCTCGTGCGCGGCATCGACATCGCCGGCGGCGGCAACGGCCGCCTCGCCGGGGACCGTTCCCGGACCGCCGCGGGAGGCGCCGCGTGAGCCTGCCCCCGGTCATCGACATCGAGGCGATCCTCGCCCCCATCGCGGAGGACCGGCCCGCCGGGACCGACCCGCGCGAGAACGCCTCGAACGTCTCGCCCTATTACCGCCTGAAGGACGCCCGGGCCGCCGCGCGCGCCGAGGAGCGGGCCGCGATCGACGCGGACGCGCCGGTGCCCGAGGCGTGGAGCACTGTGATCGACCTCGCGGTCGCCCTGCTCGCGTCCCAGGCCAAGGACCTGGAGGCGGCGACCTGGCTCACCGAGGCGCTGATCCGCGTGGAGGGCTTCGCCGGCCTGCGCGACGGGATCACCGTGCTCGCCCGCCTGTCCCAGACCTTCTGGGACGACCTCTACCCGCAGCCCGACGAGGACGGGCTGGAGATCCGGATCTCGCCGGTGGCGGGGCTGGCGGGCTCCGGCGCCACCGGCACCCTCGACCGGCCGATCCGCAACACGCCGCTCACCGACGGCGGGGCGGGGCGCTTCTCGTTCTGGCATTTCGAGCAGGCCAACGACCTCGAGAAGATCGCCGATCCCGACCGCCGCGAGGCGCGCATCGCGGCCGGGACGATCAGCCTGGAGACCTTCCGCAAGAGCGTCGCGGAGACGCCGATCGAGATCCTGCGGGACACCCTGCTGACCCTCGGGGAGTGCGAGACGGCGGTCGCCCTCCTCTCGGACACCCTGGACCAGGCCGCCGGCCTCGACGCGCCCTCGTTCACGCCGCTTCAGGAACTGCTCGCCGCCGTGGCGGGCTGCCTGCGCTACGTGGCGGCCGACCGGCTGGCCGCGAGCGCCGAGGTGGAGGCCGTCGCCGCGGCGGACGCCGCCCCGGCGGCGGACGGTTCCGCTGCGCCCGGCGCCGTCGCAGTCGGCGGTTCGGCCGTGCGCAGGCCGGGCGAATTCGAGAACCGCGAAGAGGCGTTAACGGTTTTGAGCCAGATCGGTGCGTATTTCCGTCGGACCGAGCCGCACTCACCGATTTCCTACACAATCGAGCACGCCGTCAGGCGCGGTCGAATGTCCCTGCCGGAGTTGCTGAAAGAGCTTGCACGCGACCCTGATCACGTGCAACACATCCTTTCAGTTGCCGGTATCAAGTCTAGCCAGGATGATGAGTGAGCGCCGAGGCAGGGTTTGTCTCGCGTGATCTAGCATCGTTTCGCGTTCTTGTGTCGACAGCGGAGGTTTGACCATGGCAGAGAGCGTACAGCACAAGCTCAACAGGGTGCGCAAACCGCGCGTCCACATCACCTACGACGTCGAGACCGAGGGCGCCGAGGTCCAGCGCGAGCTGCCCTTCGTCGTCGGCGTGATGGGCGATTTCTCGGGCAAGTCCTACGAGCCGCTGAAGCCGCTCAAGGACCGCAAGTTCACGCAGATCGACCGCGACAACTTCGACGACGTTCTGGCGCGCATGACCCCCGGCGCGCAGTTCAAGGTCGACAACACCCTGACGGGCGACGGGTCGCAGCTCGCCGTCGACCTGAAGTTCAAGTCGATGGACGATTTCGAGCCGGGCGCGATCGTCGATCAGGTCGAGCCGCTGCGCAAGCTGCTCGCGGCGCGCAACAAGCTGCGCGACCTGATGTCGAAGGTCGATCGCTCGGAAGACCTCGAGCGCCTGCTCGAGGACGTCCTCCAGAACACCGCCAAGCTCCAGACGCTCTCCACCGAGCTCGACGGGGCGTCCGACAAGGGAGCCGAGTGATGAGCGCGGGCACGCAGACCGAGGCCGCCCCCGAGGCGGGCGCCGCCGTCGCCGAGGGCTCCCTGAGCCTCCTCGACCAGGCGATCGGCGCGACCAAGACCTCCGATCCCAACGAGGTCCGCGACCTCCTGCACAACCTCACGCAGGAGGCGATGGCCGGCACGGTCACGTTCGACAAGAACCTGACCCTGACGATCAGCAAGGCGATCCAGGCGATCGACGAGAAGCTGTCGCAGCAGCTCTCGGCGATCATGCACCACGGCGACTTCCAGAAGCTGGAGGGGAGCTGGCGCGGCCTGAACTACCTCGTGAAGAACTCCGAGACGAGCTCGACCCTGAAGATCCGGGTCATGAACGTCTCGAAGAAGGACCTTCACAAGGACCTGACCAAGGCGGTCGAGTTCGACCAGAGCCAGGTCTTCAAGAAGATCTACGAGGCCGAGTTCGGCGTGGCCGGCGGCGAGCCGATCGGCGCGCTGATCGGCGACTACGAGTTCGGCTCGGGCGCCGAGGACATGGAGGTGCTCCAGGGCATGTCCAACGTCGCGGCGGCCTCCTTCGCGCCGTTCGTCGCCGCCGCCAACTCCCGGATGTTCGGTCTCGAGAGCTTCAACGAGCTGTCGAAGCCGCGCGATCTCGAGAAGATCTTCGCCAGCCCCGAATACATCAAGTGGCGCAGCTTCCGCGACAGCGAGGACAGCCGCTTCGTGTCGCTGGTGATGCCGCGCGTGCTCGCCCGGACCCCCTACGGCTCCACCGGCCGGACCATCGAGGAGTTCAACTTCGAGGAAGCGCCGATCAACGCCGACGGCGTCGTCTCGGGCATGACCTCGGACAAGTTCACCTGGATGAACGCGTCCTACGCGCTCGGCCAGCGGCTCACCAACGCCTTCGCCCAGTACGGCTGGTGCACGGCGATCCGCGGCGCGGAGGGCGGCGGCAAGGTCGAGAACCTGCCGAGCTTCACCTTCACCAGCGACGACGGCGACATGGATCAGCAGTGCCCGACGGAGATCGGCATCACCGATCGCCGCGAGGCGGAGCTGTCCAAGCTCGGCTTCCTGCCGCTCTGCCACTACAAGAACACCGACTACGCGGTGTTCTTCGGCGCGCAGACGACGCAGAAGCCCAAGAAGTACGACAACCCCGACGCCACCAGCAACGCGGCGATCTCGGCGCGGCTGCCCTACATGATGGCCTCCTCGCGCTTCGCGCACTACCTGAAGGTGATGGGGCGCGACAAGGTCGGCTCCTTCATGGAGGTGTCGGACTGCGCGGCCTGGCTGAACCGCTGGATCCGAAACTACGTCAACGGCAACGCCGCCGCCGGCCCGGAGACCAAGGCCCGGTTCCCGCTCGCGGAGGCGCAGGTGACCGTCAAGGAGGTGCCCGGCGCGCCCGGCTCCTACAACGCCGTCGCCCACCTGCGGCCCTGGCTCCAGATGGAGGAGCTGACGACCTCGCTGCGGATGGTCGCCCGCATCCCGAAGGTGGGGTGAGGCCGCACCCATGTGCCGGATCCTGATTCGGCCCGGCCGTGCTCGACTCTGACGCGCGGCCTGAAGACCGGGACGGCGAAGGCCGCCCCGGTCCCGGCGTTCGGGGGGAGGGCGAGGCCCCCGCCCGGTCGACGATCGTGCGGGCGGTCCTGGACGAACCCGCCGACGGCGCGCACGCCCGCTTCACCGCCGCGGCCGACCCGGGGGCCGCGCTGCTGGCGTGGTTCGGGCCGGACGCGCTGGCCAATGTCGTCCAGGGCGGCCCGCTGAGCCTGCGCCACCGCCTCGACCGCGACATCGCCGAACTTGACGCGCTGATCGCCCGGCAGCTCGACGCGATCCTGCGCCACCCCGACCTGCAAGCGCTCGAAGCCGCGTGGCGGGGCGTGGCCTACCTGCTGGAGGCCGCCGACGACGACCCGCAGGTCAAGGTCCGGATCCTCTCGGCCACGTGGTCCGAGATCGCCCGCGACTTCGACAAGGCGCTGGAATTCGACCAGAGCGCGCTGTTCGCGAAGGTGTACAGCGAGGAATTCGGCATGCCCGGCGGGCTGCCCTACGGGCTTCTGCTGTGCGACCACGCCGTGCGCCACAAGCGGGACGCGACCTACCGGATCGACGACGTCGGCGTCCTGGCCGGGCTGTCGCAGGTCGCCGCCGCCGCCTTCGTGCCCTGCCTCGTCGGGGCCGCCCCGCAACTGCTCGGCGTCGAGAACGTCGCCGACCTCGCGATCGCCCAGGACATCACCTCGGTGTTCCGCTCGGCCGAGTACCAGCGCTGGCAGGCGCTTCAGCGCCGGGACGACGCGCGCTTCCTCGGCGTGGTGATGCCGCGCGTCCTCCTGCGCGGCGCCTGGGGCGACGACGGGGCCCGGTTCGACGGCTTCCGCTACCGGGAGGGCGCCCACGGCCTGGACACCGGCACGTGGCTCTGGGGCAACGGCGTCTACGCGGTGGGCGCGGTCACCATCCGCGCCTTCCGCGACTGGGGCTGGTTCGCCGACATCCGCGGCACCCGGATCGACCTCGAGGAGGCCGGGCTCGTCACCGGCCTGCCGAACCCGCCCTTCTCCACCGGCGAGGCCGGCGCCTACCGCCGCCCCGTCGAGATCGAGTTCACCGACCGCAAGCAGCGGGCGCTGGAGGATGCCGGCCTGATCGCGCTCAGCCCGTGCCGGCAGACCGCGTACCTCGCGGTGCTCGGCGCGCCCTCGCTGCGCGTGCCCGAGGGGGCGCTCAACGCGGTGGTCGACGCCAACGAGCGGCTCTCGGCGATGCTGCACTACATCCTCTGCGCGAGCCGGTTCGCGCATTACATCAAGGTGATGGTCCGCGACCGGGTCGGCACCGTGACGACCAGCGAGGAGCTGCAGCGGGAGTTGCAGGACTGGCTCGGGCGCTACGTCACCGGCAACCCCGACGCGAGCTTCGCGACCAAGGCGCGCTACCCGCTCAGGCAGGGCCGCGTCACGGTGAGCGAGATCCCGGGTCGGCCGGGCAGCTTCACCAGCCTCATCCACATCACCCCGCATTTCCAGGTCGACCAGATCGTCGCCGCCTTCCGGTTCCAGACGGAGATCCGGGCGGCGCGGTCGACCTGAGGGACGCGCCGGAGAGCCCCATGCCCCGCAGCCCCGCGCGCCCCGAGAAGGCGCCGCAGATCTCCGTCCTCGACCGGCTCCTGCTCGGCGGCGAGGCCGAGCCGGAGGGCCGCAACGCCCTGGCGCGGCGGCTGCGCGAGGCCGTGCGCCGCGACCTCGAAGCCCTGTTCAACACCCGGCCCCTGTGCCGCTCCTGGCCCCGGGACCTGCGCGAGCTGGACCGCTCGATCCTGTCCTACGGGCTGCCCGACCTCCAGAGCCGCACGGTGATCACCGACGAGCAGCGCGAGGGGCTGCGCCGGGAGGTCGAGGCGGTGATCCGCCGCTTCGAGCCGCGGCTGCACGAGCCGGTGGTGGAGTACGCCGCCTCGGCCAACCCCCTCGACCGCTCCCTGCGCTTCCGCATCCACGGCCGCCTCGTGCTGGAGGCGGGGGGCGACGCCGTCGTGTACGACACCCGGATCGACCCGGCCTCCCGCGAGATCCGGATCCTGCCGGCCGAGCGCGACCGCGACACGGGTGAGGCGTGATGAACGACGCGTTTCTCGGCCACTACAACGACGAGCTGGCGAGCATCCGCGCCGCCGCGGCGGCCTTCGCCGCCGACCACCCGCGCATCGCCGGCCGGCTGCGCGTCTCCGAGGACGCGGTCGAGGACCCCTTCGTCGAGCGCCTGATCGAGAGCTTCGCCTTCCTCACCGCCCGGGTCCGGCAGAAGCTCGACGACGACTTCCCCGAGCTGACCGACGCGCTGCTCGGCATCCTCTATCCCCACTACCAGAACCCGATCCCGTCGATGGCGATCGTGCAGATGGAGGCGCGGCCCGAGCTCGCCGAGCCGAGCCGCGTCCCGGCGGGCACCTTGCTCGACACCGAGCCGGTCGACGGCGAGCGCTGCCGCTACCGCACCGCCTACCCGGTGGCGATCCACCCGCTGCGGGTGCGCGAGGCGATGCTCGCCCGGCGGCCGTTCCAGGCGCCCCCCGGCGTGCCCGCGCCCGCCGCCACCGCCTGCCTGCGGCTGACCCTCGAGACCACCGCGCCCGAGCTGGAGATGGCCGCGGCGGCGCCCGGCACCCTGCGCCTGTTCCTGCGCGGACAGCCGAGCCTCAGCTACGGGCTCTACGAGACGCTCCTGAACGACGCGGTGGCGGTGGCCTTCGCCGCCGACGCCGCCGACCCGCGCGCCGTGGTCGCCGGCCCCGACTGCATCGCCGCGGTCGGCTTCGAGCCGGAGGAGGGGCTGCTGCCCTACCCGGACACGGCGCACATCGCCTACCGGCTGCTGACCGAGTACTTCACGCTGCCGGAGAAATTCCTGTTCCTCGACCTGCGCCTGCCGGAGCCCGGGCGGCTGCCGCCGGGGCGGCGGCTCGACGTGTTCGTCTACCTGCGCCAGTCCCCCGCCGACCTGGAGCGCACCGTCTCCGCCGAGGCGTTCGCGCTCAACTGCACGCCGATCGTCAACCTGTTCCCGCAGATCGCCGAGCCGATCGCCCTGAACCAGACCACGGCCGACTACCGGGTCGTCCCCGACAGCCGGCGTGTGCGGGCGCTCGAAGTCTACGGGGTGGAGCGGGCCACGATCATGGGCGACGACGGCGAGCGCCGCCCGGCCCTGCCGTTCTACGCCATCCGCCACGCCGACCTCGACACGCTCGGGGCGCGGGGCGCCCAGGCCCCGACCTGGTGGCTCGCCCGCCGGGAGCCCGCGGGCTCGGCCAACGCGGGCAGCGAGACCCACCTCGCGCTGGTCGACCTGACGCGGGCGCCGAGCGCACCCACCGACGAGGTGCTGTCCCTCGACCTGACCTGCCTCAACCGCGACCTGCCCCAGCGCCTGCCCTTCGGCGGCGGCCACCCCTATCTCAGCCCCACCGAGCCCCTGCCGAGCGTGGCCCAGGTCCGGGCCCTGACCGCGCCGACGCCGACCCTGCGCCCCGCCTTCCGGGGCGGGCGCTGGCAGCTCGTCTCGCACCTCGCCCTGAACCACCTGTCGCTCGCCGGACCCGAGGGTCTCGCCGCCCTGCGCGAGATCCTGCTGCTCTACGACCTGCGGGAATCGGCCGAGACGCGGGCCCTCGTCGACGGCGTCGTCGGCCTGAGCGCCCGCCCCGGCACGGCCCGGGTCCGGGGGCGGGGCGGCACCGCCGTGTGCCGCGGCATCGACATCGAGATCGTCCTCGACCCCACCAAGTTCTCCGGCAACGGCGCCTTCCTGATGGCGAGCGTGCTGGAGCGCTTCCTCGGCCTCTACGTCTCCGTGAACTCCTTCACGCGGCTGACCGCCACCCTGATCGGCCGCACCGGAATCCTGCGCACATGGCCCCCACGGTCCGGCGACCGCGTCCTGCTCTGATCGACCACCTGTTCGCGCAGCCGCGCGCCTACACCCTGTTCCAGGCGATCCGCCTCGTGGAGCGGGCCGGGGCGGCGGCGGCGCGGGCCTCCGGCCGCGAGCCGCCGGACCCGGTCGGGCGCGGCATCGACCCGCGCCGCGCCGCGGTGGCGATCCGCGCCGGGGTGCCGCTCGCCTTCGCCGCGGCCGAGGTCACGGCCCTCAACCGGCGGGAGGACGGGCCGCCGGAGCTGACCCAGACGGTGATCGGGCTGACCGGCCCCCAGGGCGTGCTGCCGCACGTCTTCAGCGAGATCGTCCAGGCGAGCATCCGCGAGCGCGAGTTCGGCCTGCGCGCCTTCCTCGACCTGTTCAACAACCGGGCCGCCGGCCTCCTCTACGAGGCCTGGGCCAAGCACCGCCTCGTGATCGAGCGCGAGCGGCGGGACCTGCCCGGCACCCGCGCGCCGATCGACGGGGTGGTCGCCGCGGTGATCGGCCTCGGCCAGCCGGCGCTCAAGGACCGGATGTCGGTGCCCGACGCGACGCCCGCCCATTTCAGCGGGCTGTTCGGGCAGCGCGTCCGCTCGGCCCGGGCGGCGGACCAGATCCTCAGCGGCGCGCTGGGCTACCCGATCCGCGTCGAGCAGTTCCACGGCACGTGGCTGGCGATGGCGCCGGAGGACTGCACCCGGCTCCCCGACGCCGCGCGGCCCGAGGGCGCCTTCTGCCGGCTCGGCGGCGAGGCGATCGCCGGCGCCCGGGTCTGGGACGTGCAGGGCAGCGTCTGCCTCGTGGTCGGGCCGCTGGACTACCGGGCGTTCCTCGCCTTCCTGCCGGGCGGCCCGCTCGCGGCCTACCTCGCCGACCTCGCGGCCCTGGCGCTCGGCCCCGAGATCGCGGTCTACACCCACCTCATCCTCCGGGCGGAGGAGGTGCCCCCCGGCCGGCTCGGCGCCGACCCGCGCGCGACCCCGGACGGGCGGCTCGGCCTCAACACCTGGCTCGGCTGGGACGGCGTCCGCACCCGGCCCGGGGAGGTCGAGCTGCGCCCGGCCTCGCCGCTGCGATGACACCCCGGGACATCCCCGGCGCCCGCCGGCCCCCGCCTCAGACCCTGGAGAGCGCCCCGTGACAGAGTGGAACGACGGTTACGTCTCGGACATCGCTTATAGCGGCGCCGTCTACCGGGAGCAGATGCCCGCCCATCTCGACGTCGCCTGCCTCGCCGCCGGCGCCGCACCGCCCGTCGAGCCGGGGGCCGCCTTCAGCTACTGCGAGCTGGGCTGCGGGCTCGGCGACACGGCGATGAGCGTGGCGGCCGCCTACCCGGACGCGCGGGTCTGGGGCTTCGACTTCAACCCGGCCCACATCGCCGACGGGGCGCACCGGGCGGCGCGGGCCGGCCTCGACAACCTCGTCCTGGCCGAGCACGCCTTCGAGGAGCTGGCCTCGGGCGCCGTCGCGCTGCCGCCCTTCGACTACGTGACGATGCACGGGGTCTGGTCCTGGGTCAGCGCGGCGAACAAGGCCCACATCGTCGCCTTCCTGCGCCGCTACCTGCGGCCGGGCGGCCTGTTCTGCATCACCTACAACGCCATGCCGGGCTGGGCGCCGATGGTCCCCCTCCAGCACCTGCTCCTCAACGCCGGCCGCGCAGTCGGGGGCACGAGCGACCGCCGGATCGGCGAGGCGGTCGGGCTCGCCCGGCGCGTGCTCGACATGGGCAGCCCGTCCATCCCGGCCGCGACGCTGGAGGGCGTCGAACGCGCGCTCAAGGCCGGCCAAGTCCCCTACCTCTCGCACGAGTATCTCAACGAGCACTGGCAGCCGGCCTTCTTCGCCGACGTGGCCGCCGCCCTGGCGCCCGCCAAGCTGAGCTACGTGGCCTCGGCCAACATCCTGGAGAACTTCCCGGCGCTCTGCATGACGCCCGAGCAGCGCGCCTTCGTGGACCGCCTCTCGCCCGAGCTGCGGCAGACCGTGGCGGATTATTTCTGCCCGCGCAGCTTCCGGCGCGACATCTTCGTGCGCGGCCCGCGCCGCCCGCCGGCCCGGGCCTACGACGCGCGCCTCGCCGCCCAGGGGCTCGCCCTCGGCCTGCCGGCGGGCGCCGTCCGCCTCACCCTCGACGTCCCGGTCGGTCAGGCGACGCTCAGCGCGCCGTTCTACGGGCCGGTCCTCGAGCGGCTGAAGCGGGGCAACGCCACCGTGGGCCAGCTCGTCGCCGCGGCCGATCCCGAGACCGTGCCCGCCCTGAACGAGATCGCGGCGATGCTGGTCGGCGGCCGGCAGGTGCTCCCGGCGATCCGCGAGGCCGGGCCGGCGGAGCTGGAGCGGGTGCGCCGCTACAACCGCGCGCAGGCCGAGATCACCTGCGAGGCGGGTCAGCCGGGGGGCTGGCTCGTCGGCGCCAATATCGGCACCGTGATCCGGGTCGGTGTGCTCGAACTGCTCGCCTACGAGGCGATCCTCGACGCGGAGGCGGCGACCGGGGCTCCCGCGACGGAGGCGGACGCCCCGGCGGTGCGCGACCGCATCCGGACGCTGCTCGACGTCCGGCGCATCGCGCTGCGCCAGAGGCCGGGCGGGGAGCCGGAGAAGGCCGCCGAGGCCGAGCCCCTCGACCTCGACGCCGAGCTCCCCGAGATCCTGACGGAGTTCCTCCCGGTGTGGCGGCGCCTGGGCGTGCTGTGACCGGTTCCGGGACCGCGTGCGGGCGCGGCCCTGGACTTCCGGGGGGCGGATCCCCATGGTCCGGCCTCTTTACAGTCGCGCGGCGCGCGCGGGGCCCCCTCGGGGCTCCGCGCCATCGGCGGGACGGCGCGCGGTGAGGAGCAGGTGTCCGGGGTGACGAGAACGGCGTTGTCCGCCGACGCGATGCGGTTCTCCATCGCGCCGATGATGGACTGGACGGACCGGCATTGCCGGGCCTTCCACCGGGGCCTCACGGCCCGCGCCCGGCTCTACACCGAGATGGTGACGACCGGCGCGGTGCTGCACGGGCCCCGCGCGCGCCTGCTCGGCTTTTCCGCCGCCGAGCACCCGGTGGCGGTGCAACTCGGCGGCTCGGACCCCGGCGAACTGGCGCAGGCGGCGCGGATCGCCGCGGATTTCGGCTACGACGAGGTCAACCTCAACGTCGGCTGCCCCTCCGACCGGGTGCAGGAGGGCCGGTTCGGCGCCTGCCTGATGCGCGAGCCGGCGCTCGTCGGCGACTGCGTGGCGGCGATGCGGGCGGCGGTGTCGGTGCCGGTGACGGTCAAGTGCCGCATCGGCGTCGATGACCAGGACCCGGAGGCGGCCCTCGACGCGCTCGCCGGGGCGGTCGTCGCGGCCGGGGTCGACGGGCTGATCGTCCACGCCCGCAAGGCCTGGCTCCAGGGGCTGTCGCCCAAGGAGAACCGCGACGTGCCGCCCCTCGATTACGATCGCGTCGCCCGGCTGAAGCGGGCGCGTCCCGGCCTGCCGATCGCCGTCAACGGCGGCCTGCGCGACCTCGACGCGGTGCGCGCGCGCCTCGGCGAGGTCGACGGCGCCATGCTCGGCCGCGCCGCCTACACCGAGCCGGCGCTGCTGCTCGCCGTCGATCCCGCCCTGTTCGGGGTGCCTGCCCCGGCCCCCGACCCGTTCGCGGCGGTGGCGGCGTTCGAGCCCACCATCGCCGCCGTGCTCGCGGGGGGCGAGCGCCTGCACGCGGTGACGCGCCACATGCTCGGCCTGTTCAACGGCCGGCCCGGCGCCCGGGCCTATCGCCGCCACCTCTCGACCCACGGCATGCGGCCCGACGCCGACCTCGGCACCCTGCGCGCCGCGGTCGCCCTGGTCTCCCGGGACCTGCCCGAGACCCGCGCGGCCTGAAACGGGGTGTCGAGAGGGCTGCGCCCTCTCGCGGGGGGCGGGGGCGGAGCCCCGCGCTGGAGCCGCTCCCGATCGCGTTGCGATCGGGAGCGGCTCTCAGTCCTTGGTTTGACGCGCTCTCTTTCACCGAACCGGCATCCACTTCGGCGGAGAGCGCTCTACGGCGGGCTGAGGATCAGCCGGTCGCCGCGCACCTCGTAGCCCGACAGGCGGCTCAGGAAGCTCTGGCCCAGCAGGTTGCCGGAGAGGGCGCCGGGCTTGGCCACCATCGCGTTCACCCGCCGCTCGGTGATCGTGCCGACGCTCAGCGCGTCGAGCTGGACCGGCGCGGCGAAGGCGATGCCGTTGGCGGTGGAGACCCGGGCGGTGAAGTCGGAGGCGGCGGGGCGCAGCCCGAGCGCGGCGGCGTTCTCGGCGGTGAGCACGACGCTGCTCGCGCCGGTGTCGAAGGTGAAGGCTTGAGTCCGGCCGTTCATCTCGGCATCGACCCGGAACGTGCCGTCGGCGCGCCGGGTGACGGTCACGGTGCCGCCGGCCCCGGGCACGGCCGTGCCGGGCCGCAGGTCGCCGAGCACCCGGGAGCTGACCCCCTGGATCCGGTCGCGGTAGCTGTAGCCGAGCACCAGCGCGAGGGCGATCAGGACCCAGGCGGCGAGCATCTGCAGGTGCCGGCCCGGGGCCGACCGGAACTGGCGCCAGAACCCCGCCACCACGAGCGCCAGGATGCCCCCCGTCCAGGCGAGGTTCGCCAGCGTGTCGGGCTCGACCACGCCGCCGACGCTGTCGCTGCCGTCCGTGAGGACGAGCACCGCGACGACGAGGCCGATGGCCGCGAGCCCGAGATAGATCATGACGCCGGCCGGTCCTCCGCCGGGAGAAGATAGGCGGCCCGCAGCCGCGCTTCGAGCCCCGCCATGACCGCGCGCCTGGCTGCCTCGGTCATCGAGCCCCAGGCGGCGATCTCGGCCCGGGTGCGCCCGCAGCCGCGGCACAGGCCGACCGCGTCGTCGAGGACGCAGACCTTGGTGCAGGGGCTGGAGGGTTTCTGGGCGAGGGGGGCCGCGAGCATGCGCCGGTTGAGCCGGGGGATCGTGGCTTGGTCAAGGCCGGTGATGAAAAGCAGCACGAGAGACGCAGGAAAACTCGTGCGTCCTTCTGATGCCGAGGTAGACTGCCCTTTTTGCGCCCTGATGCAACAAATTTGCGAGTTGTGTCGCGATTTATGAGTCCGGCTCGAATTTTATTGACGGCATGATTGATGTCGATATCACAATCTCAATGAGAAATTTAAAACAAATCATAAATTATGTCAATATTCCGACACTCTTCGAGCAATAAACGTGCTTATGGCTCTGATAAATCACTCTTCTATTGTAACACTTAAGCATTTCTATATTATTTCGTATGAATGTTACATTGATCTGGGCGTGAGGACGACGCCTCCAAGATGCAGAGGCCTGTGCAATGAAGGCCGGCGCGGCTTTGCCTTGAACGAGAGCCTCAGGATCAGCGAAAATATAATCGATGAAGGCAGTGGCACAAAGATTGAAGGAAAAAGACAAATGTATGGTGCTTTCAATAGGTTGGCTAAAAGCTCTGTCGGATAGCAAGCAACAGTCGTTATCGTACTCCCATACAAACACACCAGCATATAAATTTTTGTCCTCAAAAAGTGATTTTATAGTTTCCTCGAAAAAATTCAGCGAATTTTGCCTCATGGGACTCAATAGCATAAAAATTATGCGAAGCCATTCTGCATATTGGACATCAGTTATTCCGAGCTGTTTACACAGATGGATCTGATGAGGTCTTTTACCATTTAGTATGACTTGATAATCGGCAAGCAGCGATGGATCTGTTGGGCTGTGTTTCGCCAGCAAAGAAAACGTGTTAATCACTTTCTGAACAGAGTATGGATTTCTTATAAATCCAAGTAACTTTGATGAGAATAAGGCGATGATTTCATTCTTTATATCTCCATCTTGTGAATTTAATTTGCTCAATAGATTCTTCGTATTTTCGGCTACGGAGATTTCGTACTTGTGAAACAAAGCCTCAAAATTGCGCCTTAGCTGGGTCCTGTCGAGAATATCAAAACTGAATAGGTCGAACATCGACAGATTATTAACGATAGACCGGGCGGCGCTGCCTTCAAGTGTCACTTTATAATCGTCTCGATTGACGATATTGAAGACATATATCTTTGATTTATGTGAAGCAGCCGTTGGGTTGGACGCATTCAGGCGTTGTTCTGCTTGGCTTATAAAATGTTGATTGCGCGTTTCATTATATTCACTGCCCACAAACGATGCTCCATCATCTATAGTGCTATTTATAATAATATCTAAATCAATTTGCCGAAAAATCTATTACGTGAAGTATCTCACTCCGCTCTCGGATGGGCCAGATCCCGGGCGGTGAGTTCGAGCACCCGGACGACGTCATCGCGGTTCAGGGTCTCGTAGCTGTCGAGGATCTCGGCCAGCGACAGGCCGTCGGCCAGATTCTCGAACAGGACCTCCACGGGCACCCGCGTGCCCCGGAAGACCCGGCGCCCGCCCATGACCTCGGGATGCGCGGTGACCAGCTCGTCCAGGGTCGGCCCGTTCGAGGGCCGGCTCGTCGTCCCGTGCGTCATGGCGCGCTGTCCTGCCGGTGCCCCTTATGCCGCACCGGCCGCTCGACCTCAAACGCCACCGCCCCTCACGGCGCTGTCGCCGCCACCAGCCCGAGCAGCGCGGCGATCTCGGCGGCCTGCTGGCAGGCGCCGATTACGTCCCCGGTCTGGCCGCCGATCTTTTGCGCCGCGAGCCGGGTCAGGCCGAGGGCGGCCAGGGACGACAGGAGGATCATCAGGACGACCCCGGACCAGGGCAGGCCGAGCGGCAGGGCGAGGAGCGCCAGGACGAGGCCGGTGCCGCCCGCCGCCGCGAGCGTCCCGGCTCCTGGGCGCCCGACCCCCGCCGAGAGCCCGTCGGCCCGGGCCGGCGGCAGCAGGGCCATCGGCGCCAGTGCCGCCACCCGCGACAGGGCGGCGGCGAGCAGGAGGGCCGCCGCGGCGGCGGGGCCGGTGCGGTCGAGGAGGGTGGCCAGCGCGCCGATGCGCAGCGCGGTCGCCAGGATCAGCGCCAGCCCCCCGTAGGCGCCGATGCGGCTGTCACGCATGATCTCCAGGCGCCGCTCCCGGGTCGTCCCGCCGAAGAACCCGTCGGCGACGTCGGCGAGCCCGTCCTCGTGCAGGGCCCCGGTCATCGCGGCCAGCGTCGCCACCGCGAGCGTCGCGGCGAGGAACGGCCCGAGGCCGAGCCCCCAGGCCCCGGCGAGCACCAGAGCGGCGGGGAGGGCGAGGATCAGGCCGGCCAGCGGCAGCATCCGCGGCAGGCGGGTGAAATCCGGCGCCCGGTGCGGGTCGGGCTCGCCGGGCAGTTGCGGCACGGGCAGGCGGGAGTAGAAGCGCAGGCACAGGGCGAGGTCGTGAAGGGCGTCGCGCCCGGGCCAGTCGGCCTCGCCGCCGGTCTGCCTGTCCATCGCCGTCACCCTGGGTCCGCGCCCGGGTTCGAGGGCAGGGGCGCGGCGCCATCATAGAGCGCTCCGTGCGAAATGGGACGCCGGTTCGGCGCCGACGCGCGACACGACGACCACAGCCCGGGCCGGGCTCCCCCCGGCGCGCCCGCACACAGGACCACGGCATGCCCGGCCCCTTCGACGACATCCGCAACCTCATCGCCGCCATGCCCGGCCCCGACGCGGAGGCGGCGGCCGCGGTCGCGGCCCGGGACGCGAGCCTGACCAAGCCCGCCGGGTCGCTCGGGCGGCTGGAGGAGATCGTCGCGTGGCTCGCCGCGTGGCAGGGCAAGGCGCCGCCCAGCTTCGACCGGCCGCTGGTCTGCGTCTTCGCCGGCAGCCACGGGGTGACGCGCCGCGGCGTCTCGGCCTTCCCCGACGCGGTCAACCGGCAGATGCTCGACAACTTCGCCGCCGGGGGCGCCGCGATCAACCAGATCTGCGCCGCCTACGGGCTCGGCTTCAAGGTGTTCGACCTCGCCCTCGACGTGCCGACCGGCGACATCGCGGAGGGGCCGGCGCTGGACGAGCGGGCCTGCGTCGCGACCATGGCCTTCGGCATGGAGGCGGTGGCCGCGGGCACCGACTGCCTGGGGGTGGGCGAGATGGGCATCGGCAACACCACGGTGGCCGCCGCCCTCTACGCCGCCCTGTTCGGGGGCGAGCCAGCCCACTGGGTCGGGCGCGGCACCGGCGTCGACGCGGCGGGCCTCGGGCGCAAGGTCGCGGCGGTGGAGGCGGCGCTCAGTCACCATGCCGGTCACCTGGGCGACCCGCTGGAGACGCTCGCCCGGCTCGGCGGCCGCGAGGTCGCGGCGATGGCCGGCGCCATCCTCGCCGCCCGCCTCCAGCAGGTGCCGGTGGTGCTCGACGGCTACGTCTCCACCGCGGCGGCGGCGGTGCTGCACGCGCTGGACCCATCGGCCCTCGACCATTGCGTGGCCGGCCACGTCTCGGCGGAGGGCGTCCACGCCGAGGTGCTGGAGCGGCTCGGCCTGCGGCCGCTGCTCGGCCTCGGCCTGCGGCTCGGCGAGGGCTCGGGGGCGGGGCTGGCGATGGGCCTGATCAAGGGCGCGCTCGCCTGCCACACCGGCATGGCGACCTTCGCGCAGGCGGGGGTCTCGGGCCGCAGCGCGGGGTAGCGGCGGCGGGGCGGTGTCATGATATAGCGCCCCACCGACCTCCCGAGAGTCCGGGTTCCCAAAGGGCGGGCCCTGTGGCGGGTTTTCAGGGCGGAGCCCTGAAGTGCGCGGGGCTCTGCCCCGCACCCCGCGAAAGGACTCGTCCTTTCGAAACCCGGATCTCAGGCGCTGCGCCCGCGGGCGGTCGATCCGAGACGACCAAAGCGAACCGATGAAGATCACCCAGGCCTTCACCTTCGAGGCGGCCCACCGGCTGCCCAACGTGCCCGAGACGCACCGCTGCCACCGGATGCACGGGCATTCCTACCGCGTCGAGCTGACGGTGGCGGGCGCGGTCGACTTGCATACCGGGTGGGTGATCGACTTCTACGAGATCGAGAGCCTGTTCGGGCCGCTGCTCGCGCGGCTCGACCACCACTGCCTCAACGAGATCGAGGGGCTGGAGAACCCGACCGCCGAGAACATCGCGGCCTGGATCTGGCATCGGCTGCGCCCGGACCTGCCGGGGCTCGTCCGCGTGCGGGTCGCGGAGACCCCGATGTCCTGGGCGGAGTACGATGGCGACTGACCCGAGAGCGCTCTCCGCCGAGGTGGACGCCGGCTCGGCGCAAGAGAGCGCGTCACAACAATGCGTTGGCTGGGGCGTGTGAGACGATATGGCTGTCGCGATCTCTTTAGATGAGCTCACTGGTTCTGGCGCTGTGAAGCGCTGGGATCGATTGTGAGGCTCCGTCTGAGATTGTGAT
>NZ_JAUYZI010000031.1 GCF_030700245.1 Methylobacterium amylolyticum | reverse complement strand
CGACTGTCCGGTCGTGCGTGACGAGGCGGCGTTCGGTCCCAAAGCTCTCCCACGGTTGTGGCCGGAGGGTGGGCGGGCGCCAAACGCCGCGCGCCGGGTGGGGTGGCCACCCCACCCGGCGCAGCCCCAATCTCAGCACATCACAGGGCCGCCTCCTAGATACAAGGGTGGCCCGCGAAGCGGGTCGGGAGAGGGGAGCGACGGTGCAGGATCGAACTGTGGCCTTCACAACGCTCCGGCCTTGTCCGGAAGCCGGGCTCCCCTCACCCGACGCCCTCCGGGCGCCACCCTCTCCCGCAGAGGGGAGAGGGCGTGCGCGGGACTGTGGGTGTGTCGCTCCGGCAGGCCCCGGCCGGTTCAGGGCACGCCCGGCGGTGCGGGCGGTGCCGGCGGCGGGGCGAGCAGCGGCGCCAGCGCCGGGTGGCGCCCGGCGGGCATCCACGTGCCGCCCTGCGGGTGGATCTGGGTGGCGGCGGCGAGCGTCCCGGCGCGGGCCATCGCCGCGAGGTCGGCGAGCGCGAACGGGCCCTCGACCCCGTCCCGGTACAGGTAGAACAGCGCGTCCGGCGGCGGCGATGACGGCGGCGGCGGGACGGCGGCGGGCGGGGCGGGTGCCGCCAGCGCCAGCAGCGCCGCGGTCGTGAACCGCGCCGGGTCGACCGCCCGCTTGTCGAGGGCGCGTAAGGCGGGCGGGTCGGCGGGGTCGCGGTTGGCCTCCTCCGGGCCGACGTCGCCGAGGCTGCCGGGGATCGGCCGGGTCCAGTCCTCGATCCGGGCGAGCAGCGCGTCGTGGAGCGCTTGGCCCTCGCCGGGCAGATCGCCGGCCCGGAGGGCGGCGGCCGTCCAGCTCCGGGCGAGCGCGGTCGCGACCGCGTGGCCGACGCCGCCGACCCGGGTCTCGGCGTCGTAGTTCACGGTCTCGCGCCGCGGGGCGTAGGCGCGCTTGGCCGTCCAGGCGAACAGGGCGGCGAGCGCCAGGACCTGCACCGGGGAGAGGGCCGCCTCGGCCTCCGCCACCTGCGCGGCCAACGCCGCGCCCTGCACCCGGTCGAACAGCTTGCGCCGCAGGGTCCGCTCGGAGCCGACGCTGCGCCAGTCGCCGGGCTCGAAGGCGAACCGCCACAGGCCGGTCCCGGGATCGCGCCGCAGCAGCCCGAGGCAGGCGGCGCGCAGGAACAGCGACAGGGTCTCGCGCAGCGCCGCCGCCTCCGCGGCGGTGGGCGCTACGGGATCGGGGAAGCGCAGATAGTCCTTGTGGTTGTGCAGCGGGATCGCGTCGAGGCGGTCGAGCTCCTGATGGTAGGCGCTCCGCCAGTCGCGCCGCAGCGGCCCGAGCACGTCCAGCGGCACCCCCGACAGCTCGCAGTAGCAGACGATGCGGCCGCGCTGGCTCGATTCGAGGAAGGCGATCCCCCCGGTCCCGAGCACCGGCGGCATCGCCGCCCGCAGGGTCGGCCCGAACTCGGCCTCGAAGGCGCGGGCACCCTCGACCGCGAGGATGGTCTTGAACTGGTCGCCGGTCGGCTGGAAGGCGTCGAACCGGGCCTGGATCCACGGCATCGCCCGGGCGAGCATCAGGCCGAGCGTCTCGCGCTGCTGCGCCGGGGGCAGCTCGCGCAGGGCGTCGAGCGCCGCGGGGATGCGCGCCCGGTGCGGACCGAGCCGCCCGCGGGCCATGGCGCGCACGGCGTTGAGCAGGGCGGCCCGCGTTTCCTCCTCGCGCAGCAGCGCGAAGATGGCCCGCGAGCCGCCGTAGGCCCGGAACGCCTCCCGCGCCCAGGCCAGCGTGTCGGCGGCGGGCACCGCGATCTCGGGCAGGTCGCCGGAGGGCAGGACGAGGAAGGTGCCCCCCGAGGGCCGGTCGATGGCGTCGCGGATCTCGGCGATGTCGGCGCGCAGCTCGCCCATCAGCCGCACCACGTCCTCGTGGCCCTGGTCGAGGGCGCCGAGCAGGCCGTCGTGGCGGGCGCGGCCGGTCTCGTCGTCCCGGCCGATCCGCTCGCCGAGCCGGGCCGAGACCCGCCGCAGCAGCTCGGCCGCCTCGCGGGCGGCGATCGCCCGCACCCGCAGCACGCAGGAGCCGCGCAGGTCGTCGCGGGCCTGTTCCAGGTAGCGCTCGGCGTCGCGGCGGCCGGAGCCGAACAGGCCGGGGCGGACCTGATCGAGGCGGGCGAGCGAGTCGGAGAAGTGCCCCGCCAGCATCTCGTCGGCGAGCCGCGCGTAGGTGTCGGAGGCGGAAGACAGCCGGGCGAGCGCCCCGTCCTCGGCGGTGATCAGGCCCTTCACGCCCTCGATCAGCGCGAGCGCGTAGTCGAGGCCGCCGCGCTCCTGGTCGTCGAGCAGGCGGTAGACCGCCGCCCCCAGACCGCCCTCCCCGTCCGAGAGCCACGCCGCCTCGATCCGGGCGCGCACCTCCCGCACCTCCGCCCCGCGCGGGCCGTAGGTCGCCCCGGAACCGGTGCGGCCGAGGAGGTCGTCGCGCAGGCGCTCGGCCGCCTTGCGCAGGTTCGGCGCCCAGTCGCGGGGACTCGCGATCTCGGCCCGGATCGCGTCGACCGCCTCCTCGACGGCGAGCGCCGCCGATTCCTGGATCGAGGCGCCGTCCTCGCGCTGGAGCAGCAGCCCGACGAGGTCGTATTCCGGGATCCCCGGCGGGGCCGGGCGGATCACCTTCGGGAAGGCCTCGAAGGCGGAGAAGCGTAAGTGGAGCCGCTCGGCGGCGAAGCGGTCGCGCTCCTCGACCGTGGGGATGTGGCGCTCGGCCTGGCCGCGGGCGACGCCGAAGAACGCCTCGACCATGCCGAGCCCGGTCCGGGCCGCCGCCGCGTCGAATTCCAGGCTGCCGCGGGTGGCGAGCGTCGCCTGCCCCAGGGCCGAGTAGTTCAGGGAGAACAGGGCCGGCCGCGCCGCCGCGTCGGGGCTCGGCGGCGCCCACTTGCGCAGCTTGTGCTGGGTCTGGTTGACGCCCGTCGAGCGCTTGCGGCCCGAGAATTCGGAATTGCCGAAATCCTCGAACAGCACGTCGGCCATCATGTCGTAGAGGTCGGCGACCGCGCTGGTGCGCTGGTCGGCGAGGTTGTGGGTGTCGAACAGGTACACGTCGGTGAACGGCCGCTCGACGTGCCGGCCCGGCGCCTCGTGGTCGCCCCAGCGCTCGACGTAAGGCGGCTCGGGGCTGCCGCGCATGGCGTATTCGAGCTCGGAGAGCGTCGCGACGCCGTTGGCGAAGACCCGGTCCTTGTTGGCGCCGACGTAGCCGGAGGGCAGCACGAGGAACAGGTCGACCGCGTCCGGGCGCTTCGGCGTCTCCATCGAGGATATGGCGTAGCCCGCATCGATCACCGCCCCCGAGCCGGTGCCCCCGGCGACCGAGGCGACCACGACGACGCGCAGGTCGGTGGCGGTGTCGAGCCCGAGTGCCCGCAGGGCCGCCTCGTTCGACATGTTGGCGAGCACCGCCTCGCCCTTGGCCGAGAGCCGGCCGGCGAAGGCGCGCTGGCTGTCGAAGAACAGGAGGCGCGCGATGGCGCGGATCTGCCCGGCGCCCTTCGACGCGTCGATCCGCGACAGGTCGCGGGCGGGCAGCCACGCGTCGATGTGGGGGTAGCTCAGGCGCTCGGCCTGGTAGCGGGCGAGGTTGACCGCCTTCTGCAGGGTCTCGCCCTCGCGGAAGGCGACCTTGGCCGAGAGCGGGTCGGCGGCGGCCGCCCGGCCCTGCTCGCGGGCCTCCAGGGTGTCGGTGTCGAAGTACAGGAAGCCGGCGGCGGGGAACCGGTCGATCGCGTCGATCCGCGCCCCGTTCCAGTCCGCCTGGAGGATGCGGCGGCGCAGGCGCAGCAGCACCTCCATGCCGGTGCCGCCGAGCGCCACGAACACGGTCGGGCGGAGCTTGAGGCGGATATCGAGGGATGTCCCGGTCCCGCCGGCGCCCACATCGGCCATCGCGCTCACCGTCTCCGCTCCGGGGCCCGCAGGAACAGCAGCAGCGCCGCGCCGAACAGGACGAGGCACAGGCCGAAGCCCGCCAGCAGCCCGGCCGTGGCCTCCCACAGCCGCCCGACGGTGGCGGTGACGAGGATGGCGGCGGTGAGCATCAGGGCGGAGAACAGCATCCAGCTCGCGCCGTCGGCGGCGTCGATCGCGGCGCGGCGCCCGATGAGGTGGGCGCGCACGCCCCGGCGCACGAACAGGAACAGCGCGGCGAGGACCAGCAGGGCGCCGGCGCCGAGCGCGATCTCCGTGCCGGTGGGCGCCTGCCCGAGGCCGGCGAACGGGTTCGCCCCGGCCTGTGCCGCGGTCTGGGTCCCGGGTGCGGCGGGGACGGGTGCGGCGGGGACGGGCGCGGCCGGCGCCGTGGGGGCGGGCTCCCGCGGCGCCGGCAGGGTGAAGTCGCGGCCGGGCTGCGCCTGGACGGGGGTCGCGGCAGGGCCGGCGCGGACGAGGACGATCATGCGCGGGCTCCGGGCTCGGCGTCGGCCAATCGGGTGGCGCGGGCCGGCCCCCACAGGCCGGCGCGCACCCGCCAGCGGCTGCCGTCGGGGGCGCGCAGGACCAGCGGCCGGAACGGCTTCAGGGTCGCGCGCTTGGGAAACGAGCCGAGCATCACGGTCAGGGTGCGGGCCCGCATCCCGGCCGCCGCGCCGGCCCCGGCGGCGCCCGCGAGGGCCAGCGCCCCGGCGGAGGCGCCGATCAGCGGCCAGGGCGAGAACTCCGCCTCGATCCGCACCGGCAGGGTGACGGCCGTCTCGGAAACGGACTTGAAGTCGAGGAACAGGTCCGGCAGCCGGCCCTCCACCGCGGTATTCCCCGCCGCTTGACCCGCCGCTTGCCCCGTCCCTTGCCCCGCCGCGTCCCCTATCGTGTCCCCCCGCCCGGTCAGCAGGCTGCTCGCGAAGATCGGGCGGACCCGTTCCAGGAAGGCCGGGTCGAGGGCGAGGCGCAGGTCGGCGAGCCGCAGGGACAGGGTGCCGTCGACCGTGCGCCGTCCGGCCAGCAGCCCGGCGAGGCCGGGCGGGCGCGGCACCGGCGGCAGGGTCAGCACCGCCGACAGCGGCCCGCTGTCGGCGCCGGGGGCGATGCCCTCGATCCGCGCCGGTGCGATGGCGGCCTTCGCGAGGGCGGCGTCCTCGGCGAGCCCGGCTTCCTCAGATAGGCCGGCTTGCGCGCCGATCTCGGTCCAGGTCAGCGAGAGTCGGGCGTCGACGACGCGCTGCGGGTAGAGGCCGTTGTGCAGCCGGCCGGTGAGGCGCAGCGCGGCGCCCCGGGCGGCGTCGGCGCCGCGCACCACCAGCACGCCGTTCTCGGTGACCGCCCGCAGCCCGCCGCCGTCGAAGCCCTCGAAGCGCAGCGCGAGGCCGCCCGCCAGCAGCGGCTTGATCCGCACCGGCGGGTGGCTGAACAGCGCCCGCATCGGCGCGCCGGCCAAGGCCGCGTCGAGCGCCTGTCCCCCCGCCGCGCCGTAGCCGATGCCGTAGACGACGAAGCCCCCCTCCGAGAAGGTCCGGCCCTTCAGCGGCATCCGCACCGGGTAGGCGACGATCCGGGTGATCGCGTCGGAGTTGCGCAGGGCGGCGTAGAAGGCGGCGGTGTTGCGCGCCACCGCAGGGTCGTTGCCCGGGGCGTTCTTGTTATTGGTGACCATCCAGATCACCCCGGCCCGGCCGCGCAAGGCCAAGCGGATCGCGCCGACGAGCGCCCCGTCGAGGTCGGCGTCGGCGTAGGCGCCCGACGCCTTGCGCGGCAGGTCGATCCCGGCGACCGCCGCCCGCACCCGGGCGGCGTCGTAGGGGCCCTCGTAGAGGATCCGCGGCGAGGTCCGGCCGGGCACCTGCCCGTCCTGGTCGAAGGCGGCGACCGCGATCGTCCCGCCCGGCGCCCGCGCGGCGGCGGCCAGCGCCTCGACGAGGGGCCGGAACTGCGAGCCGTCGGCGGTCAGGAACGGCTCCATCCAGCCGGAATCCTGGATCAGCACCACCTGCGGCACCGGCTCGGCGGCCTGCGCCGGGACGAGCGCCAGGAGATGAGCCAGCAGAAGAGCCGGGAACGCCAGCAGCCGCGCGGGGAGACCGGCGATCATGCGCGCAGGCCCAGCGCGTGGCAGCGGCGGGCGCTGCGGCTCCACAGGTACAGGGTGCGGTCGTGCAGCAGCGCGCCCGCGTCGCCGAGCCCCTGGACCTCCAGCCCGACCGGGAGCGGGCGCAGGCCCGCGCCGTGGGCGTGGTGCAGCACCCGGCCGGCGACCGGCGCCGGCAGCGGCGCGCCGCGCAGGAACGGCCCGCGGGGGCCGGGGATGTCGAGGGCCAGGAGCACCGTGTCGCGCGCCAGCGCCAGCAGCGGCACCAGCAGGGCGCCCGCGTGGGCGCCGAGGGTCAGCGCCTCGGCCGGCGCCTGCCACGGCACGTCGAACCGCTCGCCCCCCGCGTAGGTGACGCCGTCGGCCGCGAGGTGCGGCCCGTCGAGGCGGTGCAGGGCCGGCGCGGGGGTCAGGGACGCGTAGTGATACAGGCCCCCGGCCATGCCGAGCTGGTGGTGCCCGTCGGCCCGGTCCCGCCACGGCGCCAGCCGGGGCAGCGCGGAGAACCCCTCCGGCCAGGGGACGAAGGCCGTCGCCCCCGCCGCCGGGCAGGCGACGAAGCCCGACGCGCCGGTCCAGACCGCGTCGCCGAGGCGGTTGGTCCAAGGACCGGCGAACGGACCGGCGAACGGGCCGGCGAAGGAATCGGCGAACCGGCCGTCACCGGTCTCCGGACCGAGATCGTCGAGGGCGGGCGGGCCGCCCCCGGGGGCGGCGCGGCAGAGGACGCGGCGGCCGTCCCGGGCGCCGAGCGCCAGCAGCTCCGCCCCGCGCCGGAGCGGCGCCGAGACGAAGCGCAGGCCCGGCAGCGCGACGACCGTGTGGTCGAGGGCGGGGCCGATCTGCGGCAGCGCCACCGCCACGAGCCGGTCCCGCGTCGCGTAGGCGAGGCCGGCCGGGTCCGCCGTCAGGCCGGGCCCATCGCCGGGCGACGGCAGGCGGCCCATCGCGCGGAAGGCCCGCCCGTCCCAGGCCTCCAGCGCGCCGAGGTTCTCCTGGACGAGGTAGAGCGCCGCCGGGCGGCCGGCCCGGACCGGGGCGGGCAGGCCCCCCGGCAGCGGCAGTTCGGCGGCGGAATCCGGGTCGATGTCGAGGATCTCGGGGTCCGGCGCGGGGCCCGGCGGCGGCAGGCGCGCGCCGGTCTCGGGGGCATGGGCGAAGGCGGCGGGCCAGGGGCGGCCCGCGCCGTCGCGGCGCACGCCGAGCCCGGCGATGCGCGCGTCGTCGGCCGCGACGCGGACGCCGCCGACCTCCGCCGCCACCGGCCGGCCGCCGGAGAAGCGCCAGGTCTGGGGCCCGGGGAGATTCGTGACGGCGGGGTCCGGCGCGATCGGCCAGGCGGTCTCGGCCGGCGCTGCGCCGCCTGGGCCCGGCCGATCCCGCGGGGCTGTCTCGTCGCGATTCAACGGCCCTGTTCCGCGGCTGTCACCACGTCCGATCGTTCCCGATTTTTTATAGGAATGGAAGTGCGGGGCTGTTGCGCCGGTCCTTCGTCCCCGCCGGACTGTCCAGGGCGGCTCACGGGATGCCGATGATCTTGTGGGTCTGGAGCGACAGGCGCCAGCGCGCGTCCGCCCGGCAATAGGCGACCGCGGCCTGCGTGCTGGCGATCCGCTCCGGCCCGTCCATCGGCTGGAGGAAGCGGTGGTGGAAGGGCAGGTCGACGAAGGCCTCGGGCGGCGCGTCGGCCTGCGGGTAGACGAGCTTCAGCTCGTGGCCCGAGCGCTGGGCGAGGGGGTTGCCGCCCTTGGGGCTCACGCAGATCCAGTCGATCCCATCGGGGGCCGGCAGGGTCCCGTTGGTCTCGATCGCGATCTCGAACCCCGCCTCGTGCACCGCCGCGATCAGGGGGGCGTCGAGCTGGAGCAGCGGCTCGCCGCCGGTGAACACCACGTAGCGCCGTTCGGGACCGCCCGCCCAGGCCGCGGCCACCGCCGCCGCGAGGCTGCCCGCATCGGGGAAGCGGCCGCCGCCCTCCCCGTCCATCCCCACGAAGTCGGTGTCGCAGAACCGGCAGGCGGCCGCCGCCCGGTCCGCCTCGCGCCCCGACCAGAGGTTGCAGCCCGCGAACCGGCAGAACACCGCCGCGCGCCCCGCCTGCGCCCCCTCCCCTTGCAGGGTGTGGAAGATCTCCTTGACCGCGTATGCCATGGTCCCGCCGCGGCTCCTTCCCCGCCGCCCGCAGATAGGCGCGCGCGCGCCGCCGCACCACCGGCGTGCCGCGCAGGGCGCGTATCAGGCCCGCGCCAGCCAGCCCCGGAAGGTGAAGGCCGCGTAGAACAGCGCGACATCGGAAAAGCCGGCCTCGCGGATCAGCGCCTCGTCCCGCTCCGGGGTGAGGAAGGGCAGGTGCGCGCCGACCCCCTCGCGCATCGCGCGCGCCCGGTCCGGCGCGACGCCGGAGGCGACCGCGAAATCCGCGAAGCGCGCGAGCCACGCCGCCCGCCCCGCCTCCGGGACGCTGTGGTGGGCGACCACGAGTGCCCCGCCGGGCCGGAGCCGGCGACGGATCTCCCGCAGGGTCCGCAACCGCTCGGCCTCGGGCACGAAGTGCAGGGTCAGCAGGCTGATTGCGGTGTCGAACGGCCCGTCCGGCGCCGCATCGACCGTGCCGCGGTGCAGCCGGGCGCGGGGGGCGAGCGGGCCGAGGGTGCGGCGCGCGAGATCCAGCATCGCGGCGGAGGGGTCGACCCCGTCGAACCGCCAGCCCGGCCGGGCCTCGGCGAAGACCTTCAGCTCCAGGCCGCCGCCCGCGCCGACCACCAGCAGCCGTCCGTCCCCGGGCATGCTCTCCGACAGGAGCACCAGGGCCATGCGCTGGAGGTCCCGGAAGCCGGGCACCAGCCGGGGCGGCCCGTCGGCGTAGGCGGCGACCGCCTGCGGATCGGAGAACGGATCCATGGGGGCGGTTAGCACGGGGCGGAGCGCCCGCGCGAGGGGCGAGGGGCTGGGCGCGAGAGGCGGCCCGGTCGCCGGTCGCGCGAAAGATGTCGATGGCGGCCCGGGCCGGAATGCGGCCCCGCGCCATGGTCTTGCCACGGAAGCCGCGTTGATGCCCCCTGAAGCGCGGTGACGGGACGCCGGGGCCGCGCGCATCTTTTCGGCCGGCACCGATCCGATGCCGCCGGACGCCAGCAGAATCGGGCTCGAATGTCCTCTTCCCTCTTCCGGCGCGTGACGGTCGGGCTCGCGGCGCTGACCGGCCTGCTCGGCGCGAGCGTCGCCGGGATCCGGGCGGCCGAGGCCGTCACCGTGCCGATCCTCGTGGTCGACGTCGACTCGGGCAAGGTGATCTACTCCCAGGCGCCGACCGACCCCTGGTATCCGGCCTCGATCACCAAGCTGATGACGACCTACGTCGCCCTCGACCTCGTCCGCCAGGGCCGGGCGTCGATGGACACGATGATCACGGTCTCGGCCGGCGCCGCCGCCGAGCCGCCCTCGAAGATGGGCTTCCGGCCCGGCACGCAGCTCACCCTCGACAACGCCCTGAAGATCATCATGGTGAAGTCGGCCAACGACGTCGCCTACGCGATCGGCGAGAGCCTCGGCGGCTCGGTCGAGGGCTTCTCGGACATGATGAACGAGACCGCCCGGCGGATCGGCATGCAGGACAGCCGCTGGTACAACGCCAACGGCCTGCCCGACCCGCGGCAATGGACCTCGGCCCGCGACATGGCGGTGCTGGCCCGGGCGCTGATCCGCGACTTCCCGGGCAACCACGACCTGTTCTCGATCTCGGCGATCCAGTTCGGCAAGGCGGTGATGGCCAACCACAACGGCCTGCTCGGGCGCTATCCCGGCACCGACGGGATGAAGACCGGCTTCATCTGCTCGGGCGGGTTCAACGTGGTGGCGAGCGCCACCCGCGGCGGCCGGCGGGTCGTCACCGTGATCATGGGTCAGCCGAGCCCGCGCGAGCGCGACGTGAAGGCCGCCGACCTGTTCGACTACGCCTTCGCGCAGGGGGCCGGCTGGACGAGCCCGACGCTCGACGCGCTGCCGGCCTCGGCGGTCGCGGCGCCGCCGGACATGCGCCCCTACGTGTGCGGCGGCAAGAAGCCGCCGGCGATCGACGACGGGGCGGGGGCGCTCACCGCCGCGGGCTCGGCGGCGCAGCTCATCGGCGGCGCGGCCGCGAACTCGCCGGCGCTGGCGCTGGCGGCGTTCTCCAGCCCGGCGCTGCGCGCCCGCTCCCTGCCGCCGCGGGCGCCGCTCCAGCCGGTCGCGGTGTGGATCGGCCGCGACCCGGCCGACGGCCAGCGGCAGCTCGAAGCGCAGGAGAACGCGGCCAAGACCGCCGCCCTGACCGCCCGCGCCGCCAAGCTGGAGGCCGCCAAGGCCAAGCGCGAGGCGCTGCTCGCCCAGCGCGCGGCGGCCAAGGAGGCCGCCAAGGACGCCGCGAAGCAGGCCCAGGCCGCCAAGGTTGCCGAGAAGGCGGCCGCCAAGCCGGCCTCCAAGACCGCGGCGAAGGCCCCCCATGCCGGCCTGCCGCGGACCGCGAGCGCCTACACCGCCGTGGAGACGCCTGGCATGCCCGAGGCCAAGCCCGGCAAGGGGCTGGCGAAGCCTGCCGCCAAGACCGCGCAGGCGGCCGCGCAGAAGGCGGCCCCGAAGGCCGCGGCCAAGCCGGCCGCCAATCCCGCTGCCAAACCCGCCGCCAAGTCCGCCACGCGGAAGGCCCAGCCCGCGGACGCCGACGAGTAGGCGCCCCGGGCATCGCCCGCGCGCGTTGCTTCGCGGCGCGCGCGGCCCCATCTCGGCGCGGATGCCCGAATCCGCCCCGCCCCCGTCCGAAACAGATCCGCGCCGGCCGGAGCCGATCCCGCTCACGGTGCTCACCGGCTTCCTCGGCGCGGGCAAGACCACGCTGCTGAACCGGCTGCTGCGCGATCCGGCGCTCGCCGACACGGTGGTGCTCGTCAACGAGTTCGGCGAGATCGGCCTCGACCACCTGCTGATCGAGGCGGTGGACGAGGACATGGTGCTGCTCGGCGCCGGCTGCCTGTGCTGCACCGTGCGCGGCGACCTGATCGCCACGCTGGAGGACCTGCTGCGCAAGCGCGACAACGGCCGCATCCGGCCGTTCCGGCGCGTGGTGATCGAGACCACCGGGCTCGCCGACCCCGCCCCGATCCTGCACGCGCTGATCTACCACCCCTACCTCGTGCTCCGGTACCGCCTCCAGGCGGTGGTGACGGTGGTCGACGCGGTGAACGGCGCGGCCACCCTCGACGCGCACCCGGAAGCCCTGCGCCAGGCCGCGGTGGCCGACCGGCTCGTCCTCACCAAGACCGATCTCACCCCGGACACCGGCCCCCTGCGCGCGCGGCTTTCCGCCCTCAACCCCGCCGCCGCGCTCCTCGCCCCGGACGCCCCGGCGGAGGACCTGCTCGGCGGGCTGTTCGGGCTCGCGGGCAAGGGCGCCGACGTGCGGGCGTGGCTCGGCGCCGAGGCGGTGTCCGAGGAAGGCGGGCACGCCCACGACTGGCACGCCCACGACGTCAACCGCCACGACGCCGCGATCCGCGCGGTCTGCCTGACGAGCGCGGCGCCGGTGCCGCGCCCGGCCTTCGAGATGTTCCTCGACCTGCTGCGCTCCGGCCACGGGCCGAAGCTCCTGCGGCTCAAGGGGCTGGTGGCGCTCGCCGACGATCCGGAGCGTCCGGTGGTCGTTCACGGCGTTCAGCACGTCGTTCACGCGCCGCTCACCCTGCCCGCATGGCCCGACCCCGACCACACCTCCCGCCTCGTCCTGATCCTGCGCGACCTCGACCCGGCCTTCGTCGAGAAACTCTGGGACGCGTTCCTCGGCCGGCCGCGCCCAGACGCGCCGGACGCGGCGGCGCTGACCGACAACCCGCTGGCGATCCCCGGCTTCTGATCCGACGCCGCGGCACCGTCCTTGAAACCGGACCCTCCGAAGGCGCTCCACGGGCGCCACGGTGTCCCGGACCGGGACGGAACGGCGACAGGGCGGGACAGGCGATGGTGCAGCGCTTCACCGTGATCCAGGGCGGTCTCTCCGGGGCCCCGGCGGCGATCCCGGCGACGATCCCAGGCCCGGCGGCGGACGCCGCGTGGCGGGTCGACCTCCAGGGCCCGGGGGGCGTCGACGACGGCGCGGTGTTGGCGTGGCGGGCGCTGATGACCCGCGAGGGCGTGAGCGATCCCCTGCGCGACCCCGACTACCTGCTGCCGCTGGCCCGGCACCGGGCCGGGGGCCGCCGCGTCGCCCTGGCGCTCGCCTGGAGCCGCGACGCGGACGGCCCCGAGACCCTGCGCGGCGTCGTGCCCCTGGCCCTGCCCCACCCGGTGCTGGGCCGCAGCGCACGGACTTGGCGGCCGGCCGAGGCCGGGGCGACGGCGCTGGTCGACGGCGCCGCCCCCGCTTCCGTGGAGGGCGCCCTGCGCGGCCGCCTGCGGGGCATGCGGCGGCCCCTGCGCCTCGTCGGCGGCCTCGACGGCGTGCCGGCCCGCGGGCCGCGCGGCCCGGTGCCGGCGGCGGCCTTCGTCGGCGTCCGCCCCGAGGGCTGGACGCCCCCCGCGCAGGCCGAGGTCGCGGTCGCCGCCGAGCCGGCGGCCGTGCGCGACGCGGTCGAGACGCTGCTCGCCCTCGACGCCCGGACGGCCAAGGCGCCGATCGTCGCCGACCCGTCCGAGGCCTCGCTGGTGCGGGTGGTCAGCCGCCTGTTCGCCCGCCGCCGCGCCTGCCGGGTCGAGATCTTCCGCCGGGCGGGCGAGGTCGTCGCCGGGGCCCTGCACCTCGGGAGCGGCCCCGCCGCCGTGCTCTGGCGCCGCGCCGGGGCCTGATCTTTTTTGGATTCTCTCGATCGGCCACGGATCGGCTGACGATCGGCCGCGGGGCCCAGCGCCGCGCCCGCCCTAGCTCGCGGGGATGGCGCGCGACACACTCCACGGCCTCCGGCCCGCCCGGCGGTCACCTTCGAAGCCCCGCGGCCCGGCGGCGGGTCGGGTCGCGGCCGACGCCGCGATCGACCCCGGCCGCGTGGTGGCGGTGATGGCCCGCCTCGCCGCGGCCGATCCCGACCCGAAGGCGGGATTTTCGGGCGCCGACCCGTTCCGCCTGCTGGTGACGGTGCTGCTCTCGGCCCAGTCGACCGGCCCCACCGTCGAGAAGGTGGCGGCGGCGCTGTTCGCGCTGGCCGACACGCCGGAGACGATGCTGGCGCTCGGCGAGGCGCGGATCACGGACACCGTCCGCCCGGTCGGGCTCGGGCCGTCGAAGGCGCGCAACATCGTCCGGCTCTGCGCCGCGCTGCTGGCGGAGTTCGGCGGCGCGGTCCCGCGCAGCGCCGCGCAGATGCGGCGCCTGCCGGGCATCGGCCGCAAATCCGCGGAGGTGACGGCGAACTTCGCCTTCGACGAGCCGGTGATCGCGGTGGACACCCACGTGTTCCGGGTCTCGAACCGGATCCCGCTGGCGCCCGGCGCCACGGTCGACGCGGTCGCGGACGGGCTCGCCGCGGCGGTGCCCGACGCCTTCAAGGACGGCGCCCACATCTGGCTGTTCCGGCACGGCCGTGACACCTGCACGGCGCGGGCGCCGGCCTGCGGGCGGTGCGGGGTGGCCGACCTGTGCACCTGGGCGGGGAGGGCGGGCTGAGCCGACGCGCGCCGGAGATCGAACGGGCCGCGGTGCGCGACGGCCTTCGCACATCGTCCTGCGGACGCTATCGGCGGGCCTCTCCTCCCCCTTGTGGGGAGGAGCCGGAGGTGGGGGTGGTGCCGGACGAGGCTCGACGGTCTCTTCTGAACCACCCCCTACCCCTCCCCACAAGGGGGAGGGAAACCGCGCTGCGGTTCGGCGATCCGTACCGGAGGTGCTGGGCGAAGCCCCGTGCGCGGTCCGGCTCCGATCCCTAGAACGTGCCGAACTTGAAGTTGATGCCGCCGCGGGCGAGCGCGCCCTCGGTGTTGAAGCGCGAGACGTAGCCGACGCCCGGACCGCCCACGGAGGGGACGAACAGGTTGTTGCTGCCGAGGTCGTAGCGCAGGTACTCGCCCTTGATCGTCACGGCCGAGGACCGGAAGAAGTTCAGGAACGAGTCGGTGGGCAGGGCGTACTCGATGCCGCCGCCGTAGACGTAGCCGGTCTCGATCCGCGAGCGGCTGCCGAGATAGGTGAGCGGCGCGCCCGTCTGGAAGGCGACCCGCTGGGTCACGTCGCCGTAGGCGAAGCCGCCGGTGCCGTACACGAGCACCCGGTCGAAGGCGTAGCCGATGCGACCGCGCACCGTGCCGAGGAAGCTGAGATCGGTCCGGTAGGTGTTGGTCAGGACGTTCGGGTTGAAGGCCGGGCGGAAGATCGACTGCACGCCGGTGCGGGCGAGGTCGGTGTACTGCGCGTCGGCCTCGACGCCGACCACGATGCCCGCGCCCGGCGTGAACTGGTAGTTGTAGCCGACGCCGCCGCCAGCGGTGAAGCCGTCCTGGGGCAGGCGCACCGCCGGGCTGCGGAGCAGGTTGTTCACGTTGGCCTGGAGGGCGCCGATGCCCACCGTGCGGATCGTGTCCGACTCGGTGTAGGCGTAGCCGGCGTTCACGCCGAAATAGGCGCCGGTCCAGGTGAAGACCGGCACGGGGGTGAAGACCGGCGGCGGGGCGCGGCGGGGCAGGTCGGCGGCGAGCGCCGTTCCGGCCAGGAGCGCCGGAGCGGCGGCGAGGAGCAGGGAGCGCATGGGATCGATCGGGCCTCGAAGGGAGATGGCGGCCCCATCGTTACAGACTGTGTCCGGTCGGCGGATATGCTTTTTCAGTCACAGATGGCAGACAACCGTATGATCAACTTGCGTTTGTCTATCACGAAGACGGGTAGGGCCTAATCCGCCACGCCCCCCGCATTTTTCGAACCGGTCATACGGCTTCCGGCTGAATGGTTCGGGATCGACGCTCTCCGTCTTTGCGAGCGGAGCGAAGCAATCCAGGGGCGCCACCGTCTCAAACCGCGCGCTGCCCTGGGTCGCTTCGCCTACGGCTCGCGATGACGGCGCGGGCCCAGGTTACCGAGCGGTTCACCCGGAAGCGGTATCAGACCCCCTCCTCCGTCTCCTCCTCGCCCTCGATATGCTCCACCGAGACGACCTTCTCGGTCTTGTCGGTGTTGAACACCGTCACGCCCTGCGAGGCCCGTCCGACGATGCGGATGTCGTCCACCGGCACGCGGATGAGCTGGCCGCCGTTCGTCACCAGCATGATCTGGTCGGTGGCCTCGACGGGGAAGGAGGCGACGAGGTCGCCGTTGCGGGGGTTGACCCGCATGGCGGTGATGCCCTTCCCCCCGCGGCCCGAGGTCCGGTACTCGTAGGAGGACGAGCGTTTGCCGAAGCCGCGCTCGGAGATCGTGAGCACGTACTGCTCGTGGGCTCCCATCTCCGAGTAGCGCTCGGGCGAGATCGCCGCGGCCTCGGCGCCCTCCTCCGCCTCGGCCTCGGCGCCGTCCTCGGTCTCGCCGGTGACCGCGCGGCGCATCTTGAGATAGCCGGCGCGCTCCTCGGCGGTGGCGTCGAAGGCGTTGAGGATGGTCATCGAGATCACCCGGTCGCCCGCGGCGAGGTTGATGCCGCGCACGCCCGTGGAATCGCGGCCCTTGAACACGCGCACGTCCTCGACGGGGAAGCGGATGCACTGGCCCCGGGCGGTGGTGAGCAGCACGTTCTGGTCCGGCCGGCAGATCTCGACGTGGACGATGTGGTCGCCCGCGTCGAGCTTCATCGCGATCTTGCCGTTGCGGTTCACCGTGGTGAAGTCGGACAGCTTGTTGCGCCGGACGTTGCCGCTGCGCGTGGCGAACATCACGTCGAGCGTCTCCCAGGAGGCCTCGTCCTCGGGCAGCGGCATGATCGTGGTGATGCGCTCGGAGGTGTCCTGCAATTGCAGGATGTTGACCAGCGCCTTGCCGCGGGCGTTCGGGGCGGCCACCGGCAGGCGCCAGACCTTCTCCTTGTAGGCCTGGCCCTGGCTGGAGAAGAACAGCACCGGCGTGTGGGTGTTGGCCACGAACAGCCGGGTGACGAAGTCCTCGTCCCGGGTCGCCATGCCGGAGCGGCCCTTGCCGCCGCGGCGCTGCGACCGGTAGGTCGAGAGCGGCACGCGCTTGACGTAGCCGGCGTGGGACACGGTCACCACCATGTCCTCGCGGGCGATCAGGTCCTCGTCCTCCACCGTCGAGTCGAAGTCGACGATCTCGGTCTTGCGCGGGGTGGCGAACTGCGCGCGCACCTCGGCGAGCTCGTCCTTGACGATGCCCTGGATGCGGGCGCGCGAGCGCAGGATGTCGAGGTAGTCGGCGATCTCGTCGGCGAGCGTCTTCAACTCGTCGCCGACCTCGTCGCGGCCGAGCGCCGTGAGGCGCTGGAGGCGCAGGTCGAGGATGGCGCGGGCCTGGGTCTCGGACAGGCGGTAGGTGCCGTCCTCGGCGACCCGGTGGCGGGGATCGTCGACCAGGGCGATCAGGGGGGCGATGTCGTGGGCCGGCCAGTCGCGGGCCATCAGCGCCTCGCGGGCGGCGTTCGGGTCCGGCGCGGTGCGGATGAGGCGGATCACCTCGTCGATGTTGGCGACCGCGATGGCCAGCCCGCACAACACGTGGGCGCGCTCGCGCGCCTTGCCGAGCAGGAACTTGGTGCGCCGGGAGACGACCTCCTCGCGGAAGTCGACGAAGGCCTGGAGCAGGTCCTTCAGGTTCATCAGCTCCGGCCGGCCGCCGTTGAGGGCGACCATGTTGCAGCCGAAGCTCGTCTGGAGCGGGGTGAAGCGGTAGAGCTGGTTCAGCACCACCTCGGCCATCGCGTCGCGCTTGATCTCGACCACGATGCGCATGCCGGTGCGGTCGGACTCGTCGCGCAGGTCGGAGATGCCCTCGACGCGCTTCTCCTTGACCAGCTCGGCGATCTTCTCGACCAGCGTCGCCTTGTTCACCTGATAGGGGATCTCGGTGAAGATCAGCGCCTCGCGCTCCTTGCGCAGCTCCTCGACATGCGACTTCGCGCGCATGATTACCGAGCCGCGCCCCGTCGCGTAGGCCTGCCGCGTGCCGCCGCGGCCGAGGATCAGGCCGCCGGTGGGGAAGTCCGGGCCGGGGACGATCTCGTTGAGCTGCTCGATCGTCAGCCCCGGATCGTCGAGCAGCGCCACGCAGGCGTCGATCAGCTCGCCGAGGTTGTGCGGCGGGATGTTGGTGGCCATGCCGACCGCGATGCCGCCGGCGCCGTTGACGAGGAGGTTGGGGAACCGCGCCGGCAGGACGCTCGGCTCCTCCCGGGACTCGTCGTAGTTCGGCCCGAAATCGACGGTGTTCTTGTCGATGTCGGTGAGCAGCGCGGTGGCGGGCTTGGCCAGCCGCGACTCGGTGTAGCGCATGGCCGCCGGCGGGTCGCCGTCGACCGAGCCGAAATTGCCCTGCCCATCGATGAGCATCAGGCGCATGGAGAAGTCCTGCGCCATCCGCACCAGGGCGTCGTAGATCGATTGGTCGCCGTGCGGGTGGTAGAGGCCGATCACGTCGCCGACGATGCGCGCCGACTTGACGTACTTGCGCTCCGGCAGGTGGCCGGACTCGAAGGCCGAGTAGAGGATGCGCCGGTGCACCGGCTTGAGGCCGTCGCGCGCGTCGGGCAGCGCCCGGCTCACGATCACGCTCATCGCGTAATCGAGGTAGGAGCGGCGCATCTCGTCGGTGATGGAGACGGGGCGGATGTCGCTGGCGGGCGGGGGCGCGCCCGTCGGGTCGGTCTCGGCCAAGTGTCTGTTCCGTCTGTTTCCGGGCCCCGGCGGGGCCGTGCCCGCGGCCGCGGGAGGCGCATCGGATGCGCGCGGCGGCACCGCGGAAAATCTGTGATATCAGACGGTTAAGTAAGGGTTTCCGCGCGCGCGCGCAAGGCGGCGGGCGCACGTCGCGGGGGGCCTTTGCGCCCCCGCGACGGCCCCGGCCCCGGGGGCGGTCCCGATCCCTGGAGTCCCGATCTCTACGGGCCGCTCAGTAGAAGCGGACGGGCGCGCGCCAAGCGTGCGGGCGGCCGTAATGCACCCGGTGCCAGCCGTGGCGGCGGTGCCAGTGGTGCCGCCGCCAGTGGTGATGGCGGTGCCAGTGGCGGCGGTGGTGCCAGTGCCGACGGTGCCAGTGGTGCCGCCGCCAGTGATGGTGCCGGTGCCAGTGGCGGCGATGGTGCCAGCGGGCCACCTGCACGGCGGAATCCGGGGCCGTCGCGGCGGCGGGCACCGGCATCGGGGCCGCGCGGGCCCCGGTCGAGAGCGGGCCGGACAGGGAGCCGGCGACGAGCGCGGCGAGCAGGGCCAGGATCGGCCAGCGTGGGAGCCTGAAGGGTCGCATCGTGTCGGTGTCCTCCGTCGGTACGGGCCGGCACCCTCGCCGGGCCGGGGCAGGAACGGCCGAGGTCGGGAAAGGGTTCACGCGCCGCGGATCGCTGCGGAGCCGCGCCGGTTCCCCGGGGGCCTGCACGCTTGTGCTCCCTTGCGACCGGCCCGGTCCGGCTTACGTCCCCGGCACGTCCCGCCCGATCCGAGCCGTCCGACCATGCCGTTCGCCCTCCCCGCCCCCCTCCGGGCGCTCCTGCCGCGCCGCTTCCGCGAGCGGCGCCCGCGCGTGGCGGTGGTGCGGCTGTCGGGGACGATCGGCGCGGTCTCGCCGCTGCGGCCGGGCCTGTCGATCGGCGCGGTGGCGGGCAGCCTGGAGCGGGCCTTCGCGATGCCCGGCCTCAAGGCGGTGGCGCTGGTGATCAATTCCCCGGGGGGCTCGCCGGCGCAGTCGCACCTGATCCACCGGCGCATCCGCGCGCTCGCCGCGGAGAAGGGTCTGCCGGTGCTGGCCTTCGTCGAGGACGTGGCCGCCTCGGGGGGCTACATGATCGCCTGCGCCGCCGACGAGATCGTCGCCGACCCGACCTCGATCGTCGGCTCGATCGGCGTGGTCTCGGCGGGCTTCGGCTTCCAGGGGCTTCTGGAGAAGGTCGGGGTCGAGCGGCGGGTGCACACGATCGGCGAGGCGAAGGCGATGCTCGATCCCTTCCGCCCCGAGGATCCGGCCGACATCGAGCGCCTGAAGCGCATCCAGGCCGACGTGCAGGCGGTGTTCACCGACCTCGTCACCGCGCGCCGGCCGAAGCTGCCGCCGGGCGAGAACCTGTTCACCGGCGCGGTCTGGACCGGGCGGCAGGCGCTGCCGCTCGGCCTCGTCGACGGGCTGGGCGACCTGCGGGGCACGCTGCGCGCCCGGTTCGGCGAGACGGTCGACCTGCGGCTCGTCGCCGAGGCGCGGGGCGGCCTGCTGTCGCGGCTGCTGCGCCGGGGGGCGCCGGGGCATATCGGCCTCGCCGACGAGGCGCTGGCCGCCCTGGAGGAGCGGGCGGCCTTCGCGCGCTACGGGCTGTAGGGCGTCGCGCGGCGCGCCTCACCCGCGCCCGCTGCGCCGGGCCGAGACCCGGGACAGCGCCGCGAGATCCTTCTCGCCGTCGCCGTGCGCGATCGCCTCGATCAGCCCGTCGCGCAGCACGCTCGCCGCCGGCATCGGCACGCCGGCCGCCTCGGCCGCCTGGAGCACCAGCCGCACGTCCTTGGCGCCGAGCCTGAGGCCGAAGCCCGGCGGCTCGAAGCGGGACGCGGCGATGGCGCCGCCGTAGTTCTTGTAGACCGGCGCGGCGAAGATCGTGCTCGTCATCAGGTCGAGGAAGTCGGCCGCCGCCACCCCGTGCCCCTCGACGAGCGCGCTGCCCTCGCCCATCGCCTCGACCGCGGCGACGATCATGAAGTTGCCGGCGAGCTTGACCGCGTTGGCCCGCTCCGGCGCCTCCCCGAACCGCCACGTCCGCGCGCCCATCGCGTCGAACAGCGGCGCGGCGGCCTCCACGGCCGCGTCGGGGCCCGCGGCGACGATGTGGAGGGCGCCCGCCGCGGCCGCGTCCGGCCGGCCGAAGACCGGGGCGGAGACGTAACGAACACCCGCCCGCTCGTGCACCGCGGCGAGCTGCCGGGCGAGCGCCACCGAGACGGTGCTCATGCCGAGATGCAGACGCGGCCGCCCGGGGGCGTCGAGCAGCCCGCCCGCGACCAGGGTCGCCTCCAGCGCGGCGTCGTCGGCGAGCATGGTGATCGCCGCGTCGCCGGAGAACGCCTCCGCCGCGGAGGCCACGGGCGTCACGCCGGGGATGCCGTGGGCTGCCTCCGGCGAGCGGTTCCAGGCCCGGACCCGGTGCCCCGCCCCCGCCAGCCGGGCGGCCATGCCCCGGCCCATCCGCCCCATCCCGATGAATCCGACGTCCATGCCGTCCTCCGGATCTCTTGCCTCGACGCACCGTATAGCGCGCGTCGCAAGGGTGGGGTTTCGAGAGCGCGTGGCCTTCGGGATCCGGGACACGGCCGCGCCGGCGTGGCAAGCTGAGGCCATGGCACGCACGCGCATCACCGACATCCCCGGGATCCGGGTCGGCCACGCCGCCGACCTGCGGGTCCGCAGCGGGGTCACCGCGATCCTGTTCGACCATCCGGTCACGGCGTCCGTCGACGTGCGCGGCGGCGGGCCCGGCACCCGCGAGACCGACCTGCTCGATCCCGAGCGCACGGTGGAGGGGATCGACGCCCTGGTCCTGTCCGGCGGCTCGGCCTTCGGGCTCGACGCGGCGGCGGGCGTGGTCGCGCAACTCGCCGAGACGGGGCGCGGCTTCGCCATCGGCGCCATGCGGGTGCCGATCGTGCCGGGGGCGATCCTGTTCGATCTCCTCAACGGCGGCGACAAGGATTGGGGCCGCTACCCGCCCTACCGGGAGCTGGGCTACGCGGCCGCCGCGGCGGCGGAACGGGACTTCGCCCTCGGCTCGGTCGGGGCGGGGACCGGCGCGCGCGCCGGCAACCTCAAGGGCGGGGTCGGCTCGGCCTCGGCGGCGGTGGCGATGGCGGGCGCCGCCGCCCGGGTCGGGGCGCTCGTCGCCGTCAACGCCTTCGGCCGCGCGACGGTCGGCGACGGCCCGCATTTCTGGGCGGCGCCGTTCGAGAGGGGCGACGAGTTCGGCGGCCTCGGCCTCCCCACCCCGGTGCCGGAGGCGGCCCACGCCTTCCCCGCCCGCGCCCTGCCCGGGGCCGCGACGACGCTCGCGGTGGTCGCCACCGACGCGGCGCTGACCAAGGCGCAGTGCCGCCGCCTCGCAGTGGCGGCGCAGGACGGGCTCGCGCGCGCCCTCGTGCCCGCGCACACGCCGCTCGACGGCGACCTCGTCTTCGCGGTCGCCACCGGCGCGGTGCCGCTGGCCGATCCGGTGGCCGACCTCGCCCGCCTCGGCGACGCCGCGGCGCGGACGCTCGCCCGGGCGGTCGCCCTCGGCGTGTTCTGCGCGGCGGGCCTGCCCGGGGTCGAGCCCGTCCCGCCCGACGCCGCCTCCGGCCTGCCCGCGGCGTGGCGGGATCGCTTCGGCGGCCGGGCCTGAGCCGCGGGCGCGGAACGGAACGCGCCCGCCGGCGGTTGCAGGCAACTGCCGAGTTTGATCGGCAGGGATGCCGGGGCCCGGTCTCCCGCGGGAGCCGCCCGGGCGACAAGGGAGAGACCTATGCGATTCAAAGCGATGATGCTCGCCGCCGCCGTGACCCTGGGCGCCGGCGGGGCCGCCCAGGCGCTGCCCGTCGCGCCGCTCTCCGGCGGCGACGCGTCGATCGTGCTGGCCCGCGGCGGCTGCGGCTTCGGCGCCCATCGCGGCCCCTTCGGCGGCTGCCGCCTCAACCGCGGCCCCCGCGGCGCCATGCGGCGGGCGATCACCGGTGCCCCCCGCGGCTGCCCGCCCGGCCTGTATCGCGGCCCGCGAGGCTTCTGCCACCGCTGAGAGGGCGCAGTTCCCCTCCCCCTTGTGGGGAGGGGCAAGGGGTGGGGGTGGTACCGGACGAAGTTCGGCGGTGCCTTCTGAACCACCCCCACCTCCGGCTCCTCCTCACAAGGGGGAGGAGAGGCAGAGTGCTCACACCGCGTCGCGCGCGTCCTCCAGGAGCTGGGCCAGCCCGGCATCGACCTCGGCCGCGAGCATCCCCCGCTCGGCCTCGGTGAGGTCGGCGGCCCAGCCGCGCCCGCCGAACCCCTCGGCGCAGCGCGCCCGCTCGGAGGCGATGTAGGCTTCCGTCTCCGCGGGCCGGGTCCGCATCGCGTGGACGAGGCCGAACCACGCCGCCCGCTCCACCACCGCCAGCCGCGCCCGCAGGCGGATCGCCACCGCCCTGTCGGGATCGACCGTCCCGGACCCGTCCGTCCCGCTCATCTGTCCGTCTCCGCCAGCCGGTCGATCAGTCCCTGGAGCCGCCCCGGCACCGGCTCGGCGGGGGTGCGGGCGTAGAGCGCGCGCAACTGCCGGCCGATCTCGGCGAGGCTCATCGAGCCCTTGGCGATCACCCGGTCGGCCTGCGCGCCGAGGCTCGCCTTCTCGGCGGCGGTGATCTCCTTGGCGGTCAGCACCACCACCGGCACGTCGCCGTCCGGCCGGCCGCGCAGCGCCCGCAGGAAGCCGAATCCGTCCATCTCCGGCATCATCAGGTCGAGGAGGATCAGGTTCGGCCGCGCCTGGGAGAACCGGTCGAGGGCGACGCGGCCGTTCTCGGCCTCGTCGACGGTCCAGCCCTCGCGGCCGAGCGAGCGGCGCAGTCGCTCGCGGGCGTCGGCGTCGTCGTCGATCACGAGCACCCGGGCCTCGTCCGGCGCCTCCGGCCGGTAGCGCTCCATCAGGCCCTTGAGGCGCTCCCAGTCGATCGGCTTGACGAAGTAGTCGGTGGCGCCGAGCGCCTGACCCAGCCCCTGCTCGGCCACCACCGAGGTCATGATCACCGGCGTGCCGGCGAGATCCGGGTCGTTGCGCACCGCGTGGAGCACCGCCCAGCCGTCCATGCGCGGCATCTCGACGTCGAGCAGGATCGCCCTCGGCTTGAGCGCCCGCGCCAGCGTCAGCCCGGCCCGGCCGTCGGCGGCCGAGCGCACGTGAAAACCCTCGCGTTCGAGGAAGCGCTGGAGCAGCTCGCGCGCCGCCGGGTCGTCGTCGACGAGGAGCACCGTCTCGTGCCGCTCGTGCGCCTCGACCGGCACGGGCTGGGCGTCGGGGGCGCCGTCCTCGGCGCTGAGGGTGGCGGGCAGGCGGATGGTGAAGGTCGCCCCGCGGCCCGGCTCGCTTTCCACACCGATGTCGCCGCCCATCGCCTGGCAGAAGGCGCGGGTGATGGCGAGCCCGAGCCCGGTGCCGCCGAACTGGCGGGTGGTGGATTCGTCGGCCTGCACGAAGCGCTCGAACAGGCGGCCGATCTGCTCCCGGCTCAACCCGATGCCGGTATCGGCGACCGCGAGGGACACCCAGTCCGCCTCCGCCTCCCGGTGGCGGCGCACCGTCAGCGTGATCGTGCCGCCCTCCGTGAACTTCGCGGCGTTGCCGATCAGGTTCACGAGGCACTGGCGGATCTTGGTCTGGTCCTGGTGCATCGCCCCGAGGTCGTCGGCCGCGTCGAGGACGAAGCGGTTGCCCTTCTTGGCGACCAGCGCGCCGGTGGCGTCGCACACGTCCCGGATCAGGTCGGAGACGGGAAACGTCTCGCCCGCGGCGGTGACGCGCCCCGCCTCGATCTTCGAGATGTCGAGCACGTCGTTGATGAGCGACAGCAGGTGGCGGGCCGCCGCCTCGATCTTGCGCAGGTCCGGCAGCAGGGCGGCCTGGCCGATATCCTCCAGCTCCTCGCCGAGCATCTCCGAGTAGCCGATCACCGCCGAGAGCGGGGTGCGCAGCTCGTGGCTCATGTTGGCGATGAACTGGCTCTTCGCGCGGTTGGCCGCCTCCGCCGCCTCGCGGGCGCGCTCGACCGCGGCCTCGGCCTCGCGCCGGTCGGTGATGTCGACGCAGGTGCCGACCCACTCGCGCAGGGTGCCATCCTCGGCGAGCACGGGCACGCCGCGGGTCTCCATCGCCCGCCACGCCCCGTCGCGGCGGCGCAGCCGGTACTCCACCTGATAGGGCGCGCGCGCCTCGACGCTGGCGGCCCAGGCGTCGGCCGCCGCCGCCCGGTCGTCGGGGTGGACGGCATCGACCCAGCCCCAGCCCTGGTAGGCCTCCTCGGTCTGGCCGGTATAGGCGCTCCAGCGCGGCTGCGGCGGGATCAGCGCCCCTTCGGCGTCGGTGTTCCAGATCACCGCGGCGGAGGCGTCGACCAGCGCCCGGAAGCGCTCCTCGGAATGGCGCAGGCGCTCCTCGGTGGCCCGGCGGCGGGAGATGTCGGTGTTGGTGCCGTACCAGCGCACGATCCGCCCGTCGGCGTCGCGGAACGGCATCGCCTTCGACAGGAACCAGCGGTAGGCGCCGTCCGCCCCGCGCAGGGGGAAGGTGTCCTCCCACGGCTTGCCGGCCTCGATCGCCGCCCGGAACCGCGCGGTGACGCGCTCGACGTGGTCGGGGTGGTGGACCGCCCGCCAGCCGGAGCCGCGCATCTGGTCGAGGGTGGTGCCGGTGTAGTCGTACCAGCGGGCATTGTACCAGATCAGGGCGCCGTCGGCGTTCCCGATCCAGGCGAGCTGCGGCAGCGTGTCGGCGAGGTTCCTGTAGTCGTCGTCGGTGACGCGCTCGGTGTCCATCGGCCCTGAGGATCTCCCTAACGCCCGCGGCGGCGCGTCCGGGCCGCCTTATACACGCATCGGGCCCGGTGCGGATCGCGGCGCACCCTCCGCCCGGCGCCCGCGCAGGGCATCGACGGTGTAGAGGGCGAGCGCCGCCCAGATCAGCCCGAACATCGCCGCACGGTGGGGCTCCAGCCGCTCGCCGTAGACCAGCACGCTGAGGACCAGCAGGCCGGTGGGCGCGATGTACTGCATCAGGCCGAGCGTCGTCAGCCGCAGGCGCACGGCGGCGGCCGCGAACCAGATCAGCGGCAGCGCGGTGGTGATGCCGGTGAGCATCAGCAGCGCCAGCACCCGCGGCTCGGCCGGGAGGACCGGCTCCGTCGTCGTCGCGAGCCACGCCAGCGCCGCGGGCATCAGGATCAGCGTCTCGGCCAGGAAGCCGACCAGGGGATCGACGGCGACCACCTTCCGCACGAGCCCGTAGAGGGCGAAGGTGACGGCGAGCGCGAGCGACAGCGCCGGCAGGTCCCCGGCCCAGGCGACCGCGACGACGACGCCGAGCGCCGCGATGCCCACCGCCACGGCCTGCACCGGCCGCAGCCGCTCGCCCAGCACCACCCGGCCGAGCGCCACGCTGACCAGCGGGTTGATGTAGTAGCCGAGGCTCGCGTCGAGCAGGTGGCCGCGGTCGACGGCGTAGAGGTAGAGCACCCAGTTCACGCCGATCAGGACGGCCGAGAGCAGCAGCAGGGCGTGGCGCCGGGCGAACGGCAGCGGCAGCCGCAGGCGGTGCCGCCACGCCAGCGCCAGCAGGCCCGCGAACAGGCTGGACCACAGGATGCGCTCGGCCAGGATGTGCCACGGGCTGAACGCCCCGAGCAGCCGGAAATGCACCGGGACCAGCAGGCCCCAGGTGAGATAGGCACCGAGCGCGTAGACGAGGCCCACGGCGTTTCCCTTGGATCCACCCGGATGGGCGGCCGGGCGGCGTTTCCTTAGCGTGGCGCGCCCGGGGGCGTCAGGGGGCGCGGCGCAGGGCTGGTATCCGCCCCGGCTCAATCGCCCGTAAAGACGACTCGTGGGTCCGGCTGGTAGTCAGAAAAGGTCCAACCGCACATCGCCACCGATTTCGTCAGGCGGTCCTTGGGTTTTCGAGCCAAGCGCGTTCGCAACCGGAGTTCGAGTTCCTCTGCACGCGCTCCGGCCCCTATCGGCTCGGCCCATTCAAGATGATCATAAGTTGCTGCCTTGACAGGTAACTCGGTTCCTGTGGGGCCGCCATAGCCGTAAAGGACAAATGCACGATAACGCAGGGCATGGAGAGCGTGTTCGGCTGGCAAAGACGCAGCTTGGCTATCCGTCAGTCTCGATATGAAGCTCGGAGCAAAGAACAAGTTGCGTAGATCCGTGTAGGCGGTCGCATCCCGGGACGCGGCGTAGAGATGACAGCAAGTCAGGTCCGCTGCAGCCTTCCGCTTGAAGCCTGTGGCCCACTCGAAAGCCATTGCAGGGCTGTAATTGTCATCGGCCATTGCGCCGTCAAAAATCTTTCCTCGGTCCGCCATGCGCCGAAACGTGCGAAAAATCGCACGCCGGCCGCTCGCCGCGACGACATCCGGATGCGCGAAGACTGCGAGTGACGCGATCGCTTGATCGGCACTGCCCCAAGGCGAAGCGTCGATGAGAAAGTCGAGAACGGCCCGGCCATCATACGCGAAATCGGACAGCGTTCTCATCTCATCCGTCTGCCTGGAAAAGGTGACATGGCATCCGGCTGAAGACTTGGCGATCGTCGGCGTCCGTCTTTGCGAGCGCTAGCGAAGCAATCCAGGGGCGCCACGTTCTCAAACCGCGCGCTGCCCTGGGTCGCTTCGCCTACGGCTCGCGATGACGGCGTCGCGCAAGCAACCGAACAACTCTGCGGAAAATTTTATAGGATCGGAAACCGCACGATAGTGGACCTCTTTCCGTTCAAATCCTGCACATCCGGATCGCCTCCGCCTCGATCGCGTCCTCGGTGGCCAGCGCCGCATTCGCGCGGGTTCCCGGCCCGGTCCCCGTCCGGCGGGCGTCGAGGATACCCTCGTAGGCCTTGAGGATGGACCGGCCGATCAGCTTGGCGGCGAAGGCGCGCTCCGCGGCGTCGGCGGTGGCGTCGATGGCGAGGAGCGCGCGGCGCGCACCGGGCGACTGATCGAGCACCGCGCGCAACGCCGCGTCGCGCACCTGCGCGGGCGGGCGCTGCTCGGCCGCAGCCGTCGCGCGCAGGCGTTCCAGGATGGCCGGGTCGAGATCGGTCGCGACGGTGTCGGTCGTCATCGCCTCCTCCTGCGGCCAGGATACACGCCGGGCCGCCCGCGTTCCAGGCGCCGGCAAGCCCTCACGGCGCCGGCAAGCCCTCACGGCGCCAGCCAGCCGCCGCTCCAGCCCGCCTCCGCGCGCCGCCAGCCGGCGCGGCGGTGGCCGCGGCGGTCGAGGTAGAGGAAGTCGAGCGCCTCCGCCCGCACGATCACCGCGGCGAAGTGCGGGCGGCCGAGCGCGGCATCCTCCGGATCCGGCAGCGCGTAGGCCCCGCCGGCGGGCAGCGCCGTGCCGGGGCCGGGCTCGGCGCCGTAGCAGACCCGGCTCATCGCCCGCGAGCCGGCCCAGGCGGCGTCGGCCGCGGCGTCGCCGGTGTGGAGGCTCGCCCGGCCCTCGATCCGGATCTGCACATTGGCCTCGCCGTCGTAGGCGCTCAGCGCGCAGGCGGGATTGGCCAGCACTTCGGCGGCCTTGTCCGAGCGGCGGTCGCAGTGGAGGCGCAGCGTCCCGGTTGCCCGGTCGGCCGCGCGCAGCACCACCGTGCGCAGGCGCGGGCGGCCGTCCGCCCCGAGGGTCGCCAGCGCCGGCAGGTGGAAGCCGCTGCGGCCGTGCGCGGCGCCCTCCGCCAGCAGGCGCCACAAAGCGGCGAGCGTCGCGTCGAGGTCGTCGTAGAAGGGCGGCAGCGGGCTCATCATGGGCTCATCCTGCGCTCACGCGCCCTCCCCCCTCCGGCGGCGGCGCTCGCGGAAGATCAGGGCGAGGTTGCGCAGGTAGATGCCGGTGGAGAGGCCCTGGCCGATGATGATCACCGGCTCGCGGCGCACGAAGCCGTAGACCAGGGTCATCAGCCCGCCGGCGATCGACAGGAACCAGAACGACAGCGGCATCACGCTGCGGCCGGCCCGCTCGCTGGCGATCCATTGCAGGATGAAGCGCGAGCCGAACACCACCTGCGCGAGGATGCCGAACACCAGCCAGAAGTCGAACCGCGTGACGAACACGTCGTAGAAATAGTCCGGCAGGTCGTGGGCGAGCTGGATCAGCATCCGACGTCCCGCTCCGTCTCCGCGTCCGCCGGGGCGGCGGCGACCTCGACAGCCCGCGGCGCGGCGCGCTTGCGCCGGATCAGCCACCACACGCCCGCCAGATCGAGCAGCCCGACCCACAGCCGGTCGAACAGCCCGTAGTTCGAGCGGCCGGTGAGGCGGGGCCGGTCGACCACGTCGCGGTGGACCACGCAGAAGCCCTCGCGGGCGACGAGCGCCGGCATGAAGCGGTGCAGGGCGTCGAAATACGGCAGGCGCAGGTACACCGCCCGGCGGAACACCTTGAGGCCGCAGCCGGTGTCGCGGGTGGCGTCCCGCAGGATCTTCCCGCGCACGCCGTTGGCGATCCGGGACTGGAGGGTCTTGAAGCGCCCGTCCTTGCGCCCGCGCCGCTGCCCTTGCGCGAGGCCCGCGCCCGCACCCGCCGCCTCCAGCGCTTCGAGGAGCACCGGGATGAAGGCCGGGTCGTTCTGGCCGTCGCCGTCGAGGGTGGCGATCACCGCGCCGCGGGCGGCGAGCACGCCGCTGCGCACGGCGGCCGACTGCCCGGCGCCGCTCGCGTGGCGCAGCACCCGCAGCCACGGCCGGCCCGCCTGCGCGGCGGCGAGCGCGGCGGGCGTGCCGTCGGTCGAGCCGTCGTCCACGTAGATCAGCTCGAAGGGCAGGTCCGCGCAGGCCCGCTCGATCTCGGCGACGAGGGGGGCGATGTTGCCGGCCTCGTTGCGCACCGGCACGACGACGCTGAGGCGGGGGGCGCTCACGGCGCCACCGCGTAGGCGGTGACGAACACCCGCCGGCCGGTGTTGAGGTTGAAGCCCTCGATGTCCGCCAGCGGCGCCGGGGCGGCGCGGCTCACGGGCCAGGCCGCGTTGAAGTCCTCGCGCTGGCGCGCCTCGATGAACAGCAGCCGGCAGCCGCCGGCGTCGAGGAACGCCTTGGCGGCGGCCCCGTCCGGCAGCAGCGCGAGGTCGGTGCCGATCAGGAAGACGAGGCTCGGCTCGCGGTAGCCGAGGCTCGCGACCTGCGGGTTCGGGCAGGGAAGCCGGTCGCGCAGAGCGGCCAGCCTCGGGGAGACCTTCAGCCCCGGCAACTGGCGCTGCGCCACGCCCAGCACCCCGGGGCCGAGCAGGCAGGAGGCGAGGATGCCGAGCACCAGCGCCCGCTCCGGCATCCCGCGGGCGAAGGCGCGCCAGCCGAGGGCGGCGAGGATGCAGGCGCCGCCGAGCAGGGGCAGCGCGGCGAACGGGATCCGGTGGCCGTCGATCCGCCAGCCGAAGGCGCACAGGCCGAGGGTGAGGGCCAGCGGGATCGCCGGGAGCAGCAGCGCCGCCGCCCGCGCCCCGCGGCGGCGCGGATCGAGGGCGCCGGCGTTGAGCGCCAGCACCGTCAGGACCGCGAGCCACGGCAGCAGCGGCAGCACGTAGTGCGGCAGCTTGGTCGGCACCGCCTCGAAGATCAGCCACGCCGGCAGCACCGCGGCGATCACGAACGCGACCGCGTCCCCCCGGCGCTCGCGCCACGCGAAGGGCAGGCTCATCGCGGCGAAGACGGCGCCCGGCCAGAAGGTCGCGAAGACGGCGAGCGCGTAGGCGCCGGGCGGGGCCCCGTGCCGCTCGGCGGCGCCGCCGATCTTGCCCAGCATGTCGTGCCCCACCGCCTCCGCGTAGAAGGCGCCGCCGCTCTTCCAGGCGATCGCCGCGAACCAGGGCGCGACGATCAGGAGGACCAGCGCCAGCCCCGGCAGCGGCCGCAGGGCGCCGAGCCAGCGCGCCGAGCCGGCCTTCCACGACAGGAACGCCGCCGGCAGGGCGACGAACAGCGGCACCATCGGCCCCTTCACGAGGATCCCCAGCGCGAGCCCGAGCCAGAACGCGGCGAGGACGGGCAGGCCGAGGCGCTGCCCCCGCCCCAGCCACGCCCGGGCCAGCGCCCCGAGGCTCGCGGTGGCGCAGGCGGCGAGCAGGGCGTCGGTCTTGGCGAGGTGCGCCTCCGCCGAGAGCATCAGGCAGGCGCCGTAGAGGGCGGCGGCGAGCAGCGCGCCGCGGCGCGGCAGGAAGGCGAGCCCCGCCCAGTAGGCGAGCAGCACCGAGGCGGCGGCGCCGATCAGCGAGGGCAGGCGGTAGAGGGCGATCTGCGTCCGCGCCTCGGGCACGCCGAGCGCCTCCCCGGCGGCGACCGCGGCGGCCTGGGCCCAGTAGATCCCGACCGGCTTCTTGTGGCGCGCCTCCCCCTGGAAGCGGATGTCGACGAGGTCGCCGCTCTCCAGCATCTGCTTGGAAGCCTGGGCGAAGCGCGGCTCGTCCCGGTCCATCGGCTGGAGGGAGATCTGCCCCGGCAGGAATAGCAGCAGGCACAGGGCGAGCAGCGCCGCGGCGGCCCGGGCGTGGCTCGCGGCGAGACCGTCGAGCCCGCGCCCGATCCGGTCGGCGCGACGGGCGGGCTGGCCGGTGCGGGCGGGCGCGCCGGCGGAGAGGCTCGTGGTCATGGCGCGCCGGTCAATCAGGATCGGGCGGGAACGTCAAATGGCCGGCCCCGCCGGGCGCGGGGCCGACGGATCCCGATGCTACGAGGCCGCCCGCAGGCGCGCGAAGCCGGCGTCGAGGTCGGCCTTCAGGTCACCGAGATCCTCCAGGCCGATGTGGAACCGCAGGCCCGGCCCCCCCGGCGCCCAGCGCGTGGCGGTGCGGTAGCCGACGCAGTCGAACGGGATCACGAGGCTCTCGAAACCGCCCCAGGAGAAGCCCATCCCGAACAGCTCCAGCCCGTCGAGCATCGCGGCGACCGCCGCCTCCGGCACCGGCTTGAGCACCACCGCGAACAGCCCGGAGGCGCCGGAGAAGTCGCGCGTCCAGATCGCGTGGCCCGGATCCTCGGGCAGGCCGGGATGCAGCACCCGCAGCACCTCGGGCCGCCCTTGCAGCCAGCGCGCCATCTCCAGCCCCTGCCGGCCGTGCTCGCTCAGCCGCAGGGCCATGGTGCGCAGGCCGCGCAGGGCCAGGAACATGTCCTCGGGGCCGGCGCAGGGGGCGAAGTGGTCGAAGGTCCGCCGCACCGCCGGCCAATATTTTTGGTTGGCGGAGGTCAGGCCGAGCAGCAGGTCCGAGCCGCCGCTGAGATACTTGGTGCCGGCCTCCACCGCGATGTCGACGCCGCGCGCGTGCGGCGGGAACAGCAGCGGCGTCGCCCAGGTGTTGTCCATGATCACGCAGGCGCCCCGCGCGTGGGCCGCCTCGGCGATCGCCGGCACGTCCTGCATCTCGAAGCTCTGCGAGCCCGGCGCCTCGACCAGCACGGCCTTCGTGTTGTCGCGCATCAGCGCCGCGATGCCGGCGCCGACGAGCGGGTCGTAGTAGGTCGTCTCGACCCCGTAGCGCGCGAGCACCCCGTCGCAGAAGATCCGGGTCGGGCGGTAGGCGGAATCGGTCACGAGCAGGTGGTCGCCCGCCGAGACCGCGGCCATCAGGGCGATGGTCAGCGCCGACAGGCCGGACGGCGTGGCGACGGTGCCGGCCGCCCCCGCCACCTCGGTCCAGGCGTCGGTCAGCGCGTCCGAGGTCGGGGTGCCCTTGGTGCCGTAATTGTAGCGCCCGCGCCGATTCTGGATGGCGTCGTAGGTCGGGTAGAGCACGGTCGAGCCGCGGTAGATTGGCGTGTTGACGAAGCCGTGCTGCTCGCCCGGATCGCGGCCGGCATGGACGAGGCGCGTGGCCGGCGCGAATTTCTTCCTGGATTCAGGGTCGGGCGTCAGGGACATCGGGGTTCCGGCTCGCGTCGCGGGTGCGGTGCACGAAGCCCCCGGCGCCCGGCGAGGTCAAGCCGGCTTGGTCCAGCGCCGCCGGCCCTCGACGCGGGCGCCGGCCTCGCCTACCCTCCCGCATCATGCCCGACGTGCGCGCAGCAGGCCCGGATACGGCGGCGCTCGAACGCGCATCGCGGTTCGATGCGCTCGTGCTCGCGACGGTCAACGCGCCGTTCAAGCGGGCCATCACGCCGGAGGCCCTCGTCACGAGCCTGCGCGACCGCCGGGGGACATGGCGCGTGCACGTGAACGCCTTCTTCAACGATGTCCGGCCCGAACTGGTCCTGGATTTCGCGGAGGCGCACGGGGTCAGCCGCGCCTCGTTGAAGACGGCCTACCAAGCCAACGCGGCGTTCTCCGGGGCGCGAAATCCCATGCTGGAGGCTGCGCTTGCCGCCGTGGACGCGTCTTCTTGAACGCGCCGTTGCGGGTCTCGCCGCGATGGACGCGGCGGGCCAGCCTGTGCCGGACTGGGTGCTCGGCGGCGGCACGGCGCTGATGCTCCACGCAGATCATCGGCTCAGCCGGGATATCGACGCCTTCATCACGGATCCGCAGTATCTCGCGTACCTGTCGCCCGACGGCGGCGGCGAGGACATTTGGGGGGCTCACACGTTCGACCGAACGGCGCACTATCTTAAGCTGGTCTATCCGGAAGGCGAGATCGACTTCATCGTCGCTCCGGCTCTGACTGCCTTGCCGGTTATCGATCGGGACGTGGCCGGCATCGGCATACGCCTGGAGCACCCGGTCGAGATCGCGATCAAGAAGATGCATTTTCGAGGGGCGCAGCTCAAAGTGCGCGACGTCTTCGACATCGCCGTCGTGGACGCGGTGCACTCGGACCTGCTCGAAGCGCATCTACCGGTCGTGACGGACAGGAAGGCGGCGATCCTGTCGCGATTGTCGAGCATCCCGTCCGCCTACGCGGCGGCGGAACTGGCCGAGCTCGACATCCGGCCGCACTGGGAGGACGTCGCGCTGCGCTGCATGGACCTGATGGGCGCGGTCGCGCGACGCATCCCGGATTGATGCCGGAGGCGGCGCTTCAGGCGCCCCTCACGACTCCTCCCGCGGCGGGTTGGTCAGCGCCGCCTCCTCGTAGGCCTCCATCCAGGCCGCACGGTCCTGGGAGCCCTCGGGGTAGGGGCAGTCGCTCTGGGGCTTGCCGTAGAGGCGGGCGTTGCGGCCCTGGATGAACGGGCTGTCGCTGGCGGTGGCCTGGACGTTCTCCATGGGGTCTCGATCTCCGGAAGATGCGGACGGGTTGGGCTTCGTTAACGGCCGCGGCCCTAATCTGTTGCCGCCTCCAGTTGCGTACCGGGTCCTCGCGGCGTGCGTATCCTGCGTCCCCTCCTCGGCGGTCTCGCCGTCCTGCTCTCGACCACGGTCGTCGTCCTGGTGAGCGCCGACCGCCTCGCCCTGACGCCCCCGCCCGTGGCGGTCGCCCGCGCGGCCGTGCCCGAGCCCTCGGCCACCGGCTCGATCCCCGCCCCCGTCAAGGCCGCGCCCGCGCCGAAGCCGGCAGCCCCGAGCATCCCGAGCGGCTTCGACACCGAGCGCCTGCACGCGCTGATGCGCGGCGACCCGATCCTCCCGGGCCGCTGATTGTTTCCGATCGTCCCGGCGGCTCTCCCCGGCCGCGGTGACGGCCGGGGAGCCTCCTTCAGCGGGCGGTGCGAAACACCTGGAGGTCGAGGTCGCGGACCTTCTTGCGCAGGGTGTTGCGGTTGACGCCCAGGAGTTCCGCCGCGCGGATCTGGTTGCCGCGGGTGGCGGCGAGCGCCGCGCCGATCAGCGGGCCTTCGATCTCGCGCAGGATCCGGTGGTAGAGGCCGGGGGGCGGCAGCGTGTCCCGGTAGCCCGAGAAGTAGTCGGACAGGTGGCGCTCCACCGCGCTCGACAGGCTCTCGGATTCGCCCCCGGCCTTGCGGCCGGCGCCGTTGGTCCCCCCCGCCGCCGGGGCCTGGGTCAGCGGCAGGGTGTCGAGTTCGGCCTCGATGACCGGGCCGGTGATCGTCTCCTGCGGGTAGAGGGCGGCGAGCCGCCGGACGAGGTTCTCCAGCTCGCGGACGTTGCCCGGCCAGCGGTAGCGCTTTAGCCGCTCCATCGCGTCGCCGTCGAGCGACTTGCGGGTCAGGCCCTCGCGCTCGACCAGCACGAAGAAGTGGCGGACGAGGTCCGGCACGTCCTCGGAGCGTTCCCTGAGCGCCGGGAGACGCAAGGGCACCACGTTCAGTCTGAAGAAAAGATCCTCGCGGAAGATGCCCTGCTGGATCGAGACGCGCAGGTCCTTGTTGGTGGCGGCGATGATCCGGACGTTGGTGCGGATGGGCACGCGCCCGCCGACCGTGGTGTACTCGCCCTGCTGGAGCACGCGCAGCAGCCGGGTCTGGGCCTCCATCGGCATGTCGCCGATCTCGTCGAGGAACAGGGTGCCCCCCTCCGCCTGCTCGAAACGGCCGGCCGAGCGCTGGAGCGCGCCGGTGAAGGCGCCCTTCTCGTGGCCGAACAGCTCGGACTCGATCAGGTCGCGGGGGATCGCGGCCATGTTGACCGGCACGAACGGCCCGGTGCGGCGGCGGCCGTAATCGTGGAGCGCCCGGGCCACCAGCTCCTTGCCGGTGCCGGACTCGCCGGTGATCATCACGGTCAGGTCGGTGGGCATCAGCCGGGCGAGCGCCCGGTATATCTCCTGCATGGCCGGCGAGCGGCCGACCAGCGGGATGTCCTCGTTCTCCGGGGCCGCGCCGGCCGCGGGCGCCCCGCGCGGGCGCGACAGGGCGCGGCCGACGATGGCGATCAGCTCCTTCAGGTCGAAGGGCTTGGGCAGGTACTCGTAGGCGCCGCGCTCGGAGGCGCGGATCGCGGTCATGAAGGTGTTCTGCGCGCTCATCACGATGATCGGCAGCTCCGGCCGCACCCGCTTGATGCGCGGCAGCAGCTCGAACACGTTCTCGTCGGGCATCACCACGTCGGTGATCACGAGGTCGCCGTCGCCCTCGGCGACCCAGCGCCACAGGGTGGCGCAGTTGCCCGTGGAGCGGACCTCGTAGCCCGCCCGCGACAGCGCTTGGTTGAGCACCGTGCGGATGGCGGCGTCGTCGTCGGCGACGATGATATGGCCGTTCGGCATGATGGTTTACTCAAGACCTCCGGCGGACCGGTTCAGGGGTCGACCGTCGACTCGCGCCCGTCGCGCGCGCTCGACATTGGCAGCAGGATGCGGAACGTCGTGCGGCGGGGGGCGGGATCGCACTCGACGATGCCGCCGTGGTCGCCGACGATCTTGGCCACCAATGCAAGTCCGAGGCCGGACCCCTGTGCCTTGGTGGTCACGAACGGGTCGAACATGTCGCCGAGCATCTCCGGCGAGATGCCCGGGCCGTTGTCGCGGATCGCCACCTCGATCGGCAGGCTGACCCGCTCGCGCGAGCCCGGCACCTGGAGGCGCAGGCCGGTGCGGAAGGCGGTCGACAGGGTGATCTCGCCCTCGACCGCGTCGGGGCCGATCGCCTCGGCCGCGTTCTTCACGAGGTTGAGGATCACCTGGACGAGCTGGTCGCGGCTGCCGAGCACCGGCGGCAGCGACGGGTCGTAGGTCTCGACGAAGCGGATGTGGCGGCCGAACCCGCTCTGGGCCGAGCGCTTCACCTGATCGAGCACGCCGTGGACGTTGACCGGGCCGCGCTCGGACGGGCGCTCGTCGCCGAACAGCTCCATGCGCTCGACGATCCGCACGATCCGGTCGGACTCGTCGCAGATCAACTGCGTGAGCACCCGGTCCTCCTCGATGCCGGTGCTCTCCAGGAGCTGGGCGGCGCCGCGGATGCCGGCGAGCGGGTTCTTGATCTCGTGGGCGAGCATGGCGCCGAGCGCCACCATCGAGCGGGCGGCGCCGCGGTGGGTGAGCTGGCGGTTCATCTTGTCGGCGATGGTGCGCTCCTGAAGCATCATCACCACCGCGTCCGAGTCGTCGAGCGGGGTCGCGAACACGTCGACGCTGCGCTCGACCCCGAGCCTCGGCTGGGTCAGCTCGACCCGGTACTCGCTGACGCTCGCCCGGCGGCGGCGCACCTCGGCGACGAGGGCGATGATCGGCGAGCCGAACGGGATGATGTCGCGCAGGCGCCGCCGCTGCATCAGCCGGGCGGAGTAGTCGAAGAACGCCTCGGCGGCGTGGTTGCACTGGAGGATGCGCTCGTCGCCGCCGATGGTCAGCACCGGCAGCGGCAGGGCGTTGAGCACCGCCTCGCCGCCGACCGGCCGGCCGTCGGGGGAGGGCCCGTCGCTCATGCGGCCTCCGGCATCGCCCGGCCCGGGGCGAAGGCGCGGGCGAGGAGTGCGAGCGCCGCGTCGGGATCGAGCGTCGTCAGGAGCATCGCGCGCTCGGGCGCGGTGAGGCCGCCGCCGGCCTCGGCGTAGGCGGCGAGGTGCTTGCGGGCGTGGCGCACGCCCATGGCGCGGCCGTAGAGCGCGATCAGCCCGGCATAGTGCTCGGCCGCCGCCGCGGCCTGCACCGCGCGCGAGGGCGCTGCCGCGGGCCGGCCGGCGAGCGCCGCCGCGACCTGCCCGACGAGCCAGGGGCGCCCGACCGCGGCGCGGCCGATCATCACCCCCGCCGCGCCGGAGGCCGCGAGGCAGGCGCGGGCGGTCGCGAGGTCGGTCACGTCGCCGTTGGCGATCACCGGGATCGACACCGCCTCGACCACCGCGCGGATCGCCGCCCAGTCGGCGCTGCCCTTGTAGAATTGCTGCCGGGTGCGGCCGTGGACCGTCACCGCCGCGAGGCCCAGGCGCTCGGCGCGGGCGGCGAGGTCGGGTGCGTTGCGGGCGGCGTCGTCCCAGCCGAGCCGCATCTTGACCGTGACCGGCACCGCCACCGCCCCGCGCACCGCGGCGAGCAGGCGCTCGGCGTGGTCGAGGTCGCGCATCAGCGCCGAGCCGGAAGCGCCCCCGGTCACGACCTTGGCCGGGCAGCCCATGTTGACGTCGACGACCTGGGCGCCGCCGGCCTCGGCGATCCGGGCGGCCTCGGCCATCGGCGCGGCCTCGCAGCCCGCGAGCTGGACCACGTGCCCCGCGACGCCCGAGCCCGCGGCGCGGGTGGCGGCCTCCGCGTCGCCCCGGGCGAGTTCGCGGGCGGCGACCATCTCGGACACCACCGCGTCGGCCCCGAACCGGCGGCTGATCCGGCGCATGTGCAGGTCGGTGACGCCCGAGAGCGGGGCGAGCAGGCAGAGCGGCGGGGTTCCCGCTTCCCGTCCGCGGCGCAGGACGCCCAAATAATGGTCAGTCGTCATTTTGCACAACAATGAGGCAAGCGGCGCCGGGACGCAAGCGGGACCGCGCGTTGATTTCGCCCCCTCCCCCGCTTAAACGACGCGCAGTCGTTCCGGGGATGCGGCGGCCCGTCAGGCGCGTGCGCCCGGCGCCGCGCTCGCCCGGGCGGAGCCCACGAGACCGATGTCCACTGAGCTACCACACGTTGAAACGAGCGTCGCCGCGGTGGTGGTGGCGGCCGGGCGCGGCATCCGCATCGGCGGCGGCGTGCCCAAGCAGTACCGCCGGGTCGGCGGCCGCGCGGTTCTGACGCGGACGCTCGCGGCGCTCGCGGCCCATCCCGGCATCGGCAGGATCCAACCGGTCATCGCCACGGATGCCGCGGACTTCTTCCGCGAATGCCTCGAAGACCTCGACGCCGAGATCCGGACGAGAATCGCGGCGCCCGTGCCGGGCGGGGCCACGCGCCAGATCTCGGTCCGGGCCGGGCTGGAGGCGCTGGCCGCCGCCGCGCCGGGGGTCGTGCTGGTCCACGACGCGGCGCGGCCCTTCGTCGACGCGGCGCTGATCGACCGGGCGATCGCCGCCGGGCGCGACCACGGCGCCGGCGTGCCGGGGGTGCCCGTCACCGACACGGTGAAGCGGGTCGATCCGATCGCGCCCGGCATCGGCCGCGTGCGCGAGACCCCGGCGCGCGAGACCCTGCGGGCGGTGCAGACCCCGCAGGCCTTCGCCTTCGCCCCCCTGCTCGCCGCCCACCGCCGGGCGGCCGAGAGCGGCCTCGACGCCTTCACCGACGACGGCGCGCTCGCCGAGTGGGCGGGGCTGCCGGTCGTCGTGTTCGCGGGCGACCCGGTCAACCGCAAGATCACGCAGGCCGCCGACCTGATCGAGGCCGACCGCGCCTTCGCGCCCGCCGATTCCCCCCCGCCCGGAGCCCGCTCCATGACCGCCTACGTCACGCGCCTCGGCACCGGCTTCGACGTGCACGCCTTCACCGAGGGCGACCACGTCTGGCTCGGCGGGGTGAAGATCCCCGCCGACCGCGGCGTACTCGCCCATTCCGACGGCGACGTGGCGCTCCACGCGCTCACCGACGCGCTGCTCGGCGCCATCGCCGACGGCGACATCGGCACGCATTTCCCGCCCTCCGACGAGCGCTGGCGCGGGGCGTCGTCCGACCAGTTCCTGGCCCATGCCTGCGGGCTGGTCCGGGCCCGCGGCGGCCGGATCGACCACCTCGACATCACCGTGCTCGCCGAGGCGCCGCGGATCGGGGGGCACCGGGAGGCGATCCGCGCCCGCATCGCCGAGATCGCCGGGGTGCCGCTCACGGCCGTGTCGATCAAGGCGACGACGACGGAGAAGCTCGGCTTCGTCGGCCGGGCCGAGGGGCTCGCCGCCCAGGCCGCCGCGACGGTGCGCCTGCCGGAGGAGGAGGGCCCCGTCCTCGACGCGCAGGCCGAGACCCGGATGCGGCAGGGCTGACGTCAGAGCCGTTCCCGATCGCGTTGCGATCGTGCGCGGCTCCAAGCCTTCGTTTCGACGCGCTCTCTCGCGCCGGGCCGTCGTCCCCCTCTCAGCCCGCCCGGAACAGCAGCGCCACCGCCGCCACGGCCAGGGCCGCCAGGGTGAGCAGGATGCCGCCGCCCCGGCAGGCGAACTGGCGGGGGGAGTTCGGGGCTGCGAACATGCCGATCGGGTGCAGGATCCGCCCGACGAGCAGCGCGACGAGCAGCCCCCGCACCAGCCCGGGCCCGCCGCCGCCGGCCTCCAAGAGCCCGATCAGGATCAGGGCGAGCGGCACGTACTCCGAGAAATTGGCGTGCGCGCGGATCCGCTTCTGGAGCCCCGGGTCGCCGCCGTCCCCGTGCAGGACTTCCCCCGACAGGCGGCCGGCCACCACCCAGCCAGCGAGGCCGAGATAGAACAGGGCGAGGAGCGCGGCGAAGAAGGCCGTGGTCGCGGGAAAGGCCATCGGGCGGCGAGACTTTCGTTGAGCCCGGACCGGGCGTGCGGCACAAGGGCGGCGATGAGGACGGCGCCGCGCCGGAGATAGGGCGCGAACGGCCGCCGGGAGCCCGCGCGATGATCGACGATCCGGACCTTCTCGCCCGCGCCGAGGCGCTGGTCGCCGCCTACGCGGCGGCGGGCCTGACGGTCGTCACGGCCGAATCCTGCACCGGCGGGCTGGTCGCCGGGCTGCTGACCGCGGTGCCGGGCTCGTCCGCGGTGGTCGAGCGCGGCTTCGTCACCTACTCGAACGCCGCCAAGGCCGAGGCGATCGGCGTCGATCCGGCCCTCATCGCCGCCCACGGCGCGGTGAGCGAGCCGGTGGCGCGGGCGATGGCCTCCGGAGCGCTCGCCGCCTCCCGGGCGGACGTCGCGGTGGCGATCACCGGCGTCGCCGGACCCGGCGGCGGCAGCGCCGACAAACCGGTCGGGCTGGTGCATTTTGGGCTGGCCCGGCGCGGGGGTGGCCCGCATGCCGACACGCGCCATCTGGAGCGGCGCTACGGCGATCTCGGCCGGGGCGCGATCCGCCGCGCCGCCGTCGCCGACGCGCTCGGACTGCTGGAGGACGCGCGCACCGGTTGATGGCAGTGCGGCGGGATGTCACCCTGCGGCGATTCGGGGGGACGGGCCGTGCAAGCACTGGACACGAAGGTCTGCGTCGTCGGCGGCGGGCCGGCGGGGATGATGGCCGGGCTGCTGTTCGCCCGGGCCGGGCTCGGCGTCACCGTGCTGGAGAAGCACGCCGACTTCCTGCGCGACTTCCGCGGCGACACGATCCACCCCTCGACCCTCGACCTGATGGACGAGCTGGGCCTCGGGGAGAAGTTCCGCGCCCTGCCCCAGCGGCGGGTCGAGGCGTTCTCCGGCGTGGTCGCGGGCCGCGCCTACCGGGTGGCGGACTTCTCCCGCCTGCGGACCCGCAACCGCTGCCTCGCCTTCATGCCCCAGTGGGATTTCCTGGATTTCCTGGCGGACGAGGCCCAGCAGTATCCGGGCTTCCGGCTGCTGCGGCGCACGGAGGCGCAGGATCTCGTCGAGGCCGACGATCGCGTCGCGGGCGTGCGCGCCGAGGGGCCGGACGGGCCGGTGGAGGTGCGGGCCGACCTCGTGCTCTGCGCGGACGGGCGCCGCTCGCGCATGCGCGAGCGCGCCGGCTTCGCCCCCCGCGCCTTCGGGGCGCCGATCGACGTGCTGTGGTTCCGGTTGCCGCGCCGGCCCGACGACCCCGAGGCGGCCGCCGGGCGGTTCGGCCCGGGGCGGATCCTCATCACCCTCGACCGCGGCGACGCGTGGCAATGCGCCTACGTGGTGCCGAAGGGCGGCGACGCGGCCCTGCGCGCGCAGGGCCTGCCCGCCTTCCGCGCCCGGGTCGCCGAGATCGCCCCGTTCCTCGCCGACCGGGTGGACGGGATCCCCGACTGGGACGCGGTGAAGCTCCTGACCGTCACCGTCGACCGGCTGGAGCGCTGGCACCGGCCCGGGCTGCTGTGCATCGGCGATTCCGCCCACGCCATGTCGCCGGTGGGCGGGGTCGGCATCAACCTCGCGGTCCAGGACGCGGTGGCCTCGGCCAACCTCCTGACCGGGCCGCTGCGCGCCGGCCGCCCGGCGGAGGCCGACCTCGCCCGGGTCCAGGCCCGGCGGATGTGGCCGGTGCGGGTGACGCAGGGGCTCCAGCGGGTGATCCAGTCGGGCGTGATCGCCCGGACCCTCGACACGGACAAGCCGTTCCGGGCGCCCCTGGCGCTGCGCCTCCTCGACGCGGTGCCCGCCCTCCAGGCGCTGCCCGCCCGGCTGATCGGCGTCGGCGTGCGGCCGGAGCACGTCGCCAAGACCGCGTGATCGCCAGGACCGCGTAATCGCCAAGACCGCGTGCTCGCCGGGATCCGCGCGATTGCCAAGCGTGCGGGGGCCTGATATGCGCCCCGTCCTCGTCGTTCGAGCAGGGAGGCCCGCATGGATTCTGTGTTTCGCGCCTCCCCGGCCGGCCTGCGCTAGGTCGCACGCCCGCCCCGCCGCCCCGTCCCGAGGGACGCCGCGGCCCCACCCCTGATGTCCATCCGGCGCGACCGCCCCCACGGGGCGTCCCGCGCCCCTTCGTCGGAGCCGGCGCGTCGCGCCGGGACTGCCGCCATGGCCACCCTCACGCCCCGGCGCGCGGACGCGATCCGCCGCGTCCTCGCCTTCGTCCTGCGCGGCTGGCGCGCCCGCAGCGGCCTCGCGTCCGGGATCGTCGCCGCGATCACCGCCGCGACGCTCGCCGACGTGTTCCTGCCCTACTACGCCGGGCGCCTCGTCGACGCGCTCGCGGGCGGCGACCGCGCCGCCGCCCTGGAGGCGGCGCTGCCGGCCTTCGCCGCGATGACCGCGCTCAGCCTCGCCACCCTGGTGCTGCGGCACGTGGCGTGGAGCCTCGTCGTGCCGCTGACGCTCGCCACCATGGCCGACATCGCCCGCGGCGGCTTCGCCCGGGTCCAGCGGCTCTCGACCGAGTGGCACGCCAACACCTTCTCGGGCTCGACCGTGCGCAAGATCTCGCGCGGGATGTGGGCGCTCGACGGCCTCAACGACACGCTGCTGCTGGCGCTCTGGCCCTCGCTCGTCGTGCTCGTCGGCACCATGGGCGTGCTCGGCGCGCGCTGGCCGGCGATGGGCGCGGTGATCGGCGTCGGCACGCTGGCCTACGTCGGGGCCGCGGTGTTCCTCGCGACCCGGGTCATCGCCCCGGCGGCGCAACTCTCCAACGCCCTCGACACGCGGCTCGGCGGGGCGCTGAGCGACGCGATCGGCAACAACGCCGTGGTCAAGGCGTTCGGCGCCGAGGCGCGGGAGGACGCGCGGCTCGACCGGGTGCTGGCCAAGTGGGGGCGCCGCACCCGGCGCACCTGGATGCGGGTGACGTGGAGCGGCACCGGCCAGCTCGCGATCCTGCTCGCCTTCCGCACGGCGATCGTCGGCGCCGCCCTGTGGCTGTGGTGGGAGGGCCGGGCGAGCCCCGGCGAGGTCGCCTACGTGCTCACCACCTACTTCGTGGTGCACGGCTACCTGCGCGACATCGGCCAGCACATCAACCACTTGCAGCGGGCGGTGAACGAGATGGAGGAACTCGTCGCGCTGGAGGCCGAGCCCTGCGGCGTCGCCGACCGGCCGGAGGCCCGCGCCCTGGCGGTGACCGGGGGCGCGCTGCGCTTCGAGGACGTGACCTTCCACTACGCCGGCCACGGCACGCCGCTCTACCGGGACTTCTCCGTGGCGATCCCGGCGGGGCAGCGGGTCGGCCTCGTCGGGCGCTCGGGCTCGGGCAAGACGACCTTCGTCAAGCTGGTGCAGCGGCTCTACGACGTGACCGGCGGGCGGGTGCTGATCGACGGCCAGGACGTGGCCGGCGCCACCCAGGCCTCGCTGCGCGCGCAGGTCGCGATCGTGCCCCAGGAGCCGGTGCTGTTCCACCGCTCGCTCGCCGAGAACATCGCCTACGGCCGGCCGGGCGCGAGCCCCGCCGAGATCGAGCGGGCGGCGCGGCTCGCCAACGCGCACGACTTCATCGGCCGGCTGCCGAAGGGCTACGCGACCCTCGTCGGCGAGCGCGGGGTCAAGCTCTCCGGCGGCGAGCGCCAGCGGGTGGCGCTGGCCCGCGCCTTCCTGGCGGACGCGCCCGTGCTGATCCTCGACGAGGCGACATCGAGCCTCGACTCGGAATCGGAGGGGCTCGTCCAGGAGGCGATGGAACGGCTGATGCGCGGGCGCACGGCGATCGTCGTCGCCCACCGGCTCTCGACGGTGCAGAGCCTCGACCGGATCCTGGTGTTCGACCGGGGCCGGGTCGTCGAGGACGGCCCGCACGCGGCGCTGATCCGGCGCCCGAGCGGGGCCTACCGGGCCCTGTTCGAGCGGCAATCGGCCCTGGCCGAGAGCGCGTGAGGGGAGGCCGGCGTCGCAACACTGACGCGCCTCTCCTCCCCCTTGTGGGGAGGAGCCGGAGGTGGGGGTGGTTCAGGAGGCACCGCCGCGCCTCGTCCGGCACCACCCCTACCCCTCCCCACAGGGGAGAGAGGAACCGCGTCGCGGTTCGATCACCTGTCCCGGAGATGCACCTGTCCCGGAGACGATGGGACATGCATCGAGCGGGGCGGCGCCCGGGGAGGTGGCGACGGCCTCGGCTCAGGCCGCCCCGTAGATCCGCGCCGCCCGGCCCTCGAAGGCGTCGGTGAACTTGCGGAACGCGCGGTCGAACATCGTGCCCATCAGCAGGCCGAGCGTCCGGCTCTTGAACTCGTAGGTGATGAAGAAGTCGACGTCGCAGGCCCCGCCCGGACCCTCCTTGAACGACCAGCGGTTCTCGAGGTGCCGGAACGGCCCGTCGATGTACTCGGCCACGATCCGGTGCGCCTCGGGATCGAGGGTGACCCGGGTGGTGAAGCGCTCGCGGATCGCCTTGTAGCCCACCCCCATCTCGGCGATCAGCACCTCGCCCCCGTTCGCGCCGGGCTGGCGGCGGATCACCCGCAGGGATTCGCACAGCGGCAGGAACTCGGGGTAGCGCTCCACGTCGGCGACGAGGTCGTACATCTGCTGGGCTGAGTGCCGCACGGTGCGCGTGACCCGGAAGGAGGGCATGGCGTTCGAGGTCCCTCAGGCCGAGAGCGCGGGCGGCAGCTTGGCGAGGCGGGCCGCCTGGAGCCGGGCGAAGTCCTCGCCCGCATGGTGCGAGGAGCGGGTGAGCGGTGTCGCCGAGACCAGCAGGAAGCCCTTGGCGTAGCCGGTCGTCTCGTAGGTCTTGAACTCGTCCGGCGGCACGAAGCGCATCACCGCGTGGTGCTTCTTCGACGGTTGCAGGTACTGGCCGATGGTCAGGAAGTCGACATCCGCCGAGCGCAGGTCGTCCATGAGCTGGACGACCTCGTTCCGCTCCTCGCCGAGGCCGACCATGATGCCGGACTTGGTGAAGATCGTCGGGTCGAGCTCCTTCACCCGCTGGAGCAGGCGCACCGAGTGGAAGTAGCGGGCGCCCGGGCGGACGGTGAGGTAGCGGCCGGGCACCGTCTCCAAGTTGTGGTTGAACACGTCGGGCTTGGCCGCGACCACGACTTCGAGGGCGCCGTCCTTGCGCAGGAAGTCGGGGGTCAGGATCTCGATCGTGGTGCCGGGGCTCGCCCGCCGGATCGCGCGGATGGTGCGCGCGAAGTGCTCGGCGCCGCCGTCCCTCAGGTCGTCGCGATCCACCGAGGTGATCACCACGTGGTGCAGGCCGAGCTTGGCCACCGAGTCGGCGATCTTCTCGGGCTCGCCCGCGTCGAGGGCGTCGGGCAGGCCGGTGCGGACGTTGCAGAAGGCGCAGGCCCGCGTGCAGGTGTCGCCCATGATCATGAAGGTGGCGTGGCGCTTCTCCCAGCACTCGCCGATATTGGGGCAGCCCGCCTCCTCGCAGACCGTGTGAAGCCCGTGCTCGCGCACGATCTTCTGGGTCTCGGTCCAGGCCCGGGAGCCCGGCGCCTTCACGCGGATCCAGTCGGGCTTCTTCAACTGCACCGCCTGGTCGGGGCGATGCGCCTTCTCCGGGTGGCGGGGGCCACGCGGGTCGTTCTTCAGGATGTCGAGGACGACGGCCATGGGTCGGGCGCTGCCACACCGGGGCGCGCCGGAGCGCGCGTTCGCAGGATCAGCGCTGACTTAGGGCCTCCGCCCCGCCGTCGCAAACGGGCGCGACGCCACGGCGCGACGGGAGCGGTGCCCTGTCATAGCCACCGGCTCCTGCGGCTCTGCCGCATGAGCCGGCCCCCTGTCAGATCCCCAGCCAGCGCACGAACAGCCCGGCGAGCACGGCGCCCACCACCGGGCCGCCGACCGGGATGACGGCGTAGCCCCAGTCGGACGTCCCCTTGCCGGCGATCGGCAGCACGGCGTGGGCGATGCGCGGCCCGAGGTCGCGGGCCGGGTTGATGGCGTAGCCGGTGGTGCCGCCGAGCGACAGGCCGATGCCCCAGACCAGCATGCCCACGAGGTAGGGCGCCAGGCCCCGCGGGAAGCTGCCCGCCGCGTCCGCCGTGTGGGTCACGAGGGCGGCGATGGTCAGGATCAGCACGAAGGTCGCGATGATCTCCGAGGTCCAGTTGGCCGGGGCGTTGCGGATCGCCGGGCCCGTGCAGAAGCAGGCGAGCTTGAGGCCCGCGTCGGGCGTCTGCGCCCAGTGCGGCCGGTAATGCAGCCAGACGATGCAGGCTCCGAGGAAGGCGCCGAGCATCTGCGCCGGCACGTAGACCGGCAGCTTCGCGAAGTTCCCGGTGCTCACCGCGGCCGCCAGCGTCACCGCCGGGTTGATGTGCGCGTCCGGGCTGCCCGCGGCGGTCGCCACGAAGACGCCGGCGACGACGGCGAAGGCCCAGCCCGCGGTGATCGCGATCCAGCCCATCCCCTCGCCCTTCGAGCGCGCGAGTAGCGCCCCGGCCACCACCCCGTCGCCGAGCACGATGAGCGTCATCGTGCCCAGCAACTCGCCCAGGAACGGCGATGCCATGAGAATCCTCCCGTCGTTTCTTGGATGTGTCGTCGAGCCTGCCGAGCCGGGCGGGGCCCGGATCGGCTCACGCCGGCGGTCGGCTCGGGGTGAGGCGTGGCGGGGGCGCCGCCTCAGTCGGCGTCGGTCTTCCAGTCGAGCGCGCGCTGCACCGCCCGCGACCAGCAGGCGGCGATCCGGTCGCGGTCGGCCGCCTCCATCGCCGGCTCCCAGCGCCGGTCCACGCCCCAGTTGCCCTTGAGGTCGTCGAGCCCCTTCCAGTAGCCGACCGCGAGGCCGGCGGCGTAGGCGGCGCCGAGCGCGGTCGTCTCGGAGACGGTGGGGCGCACCACCGGCACGTCGAGGATGTCGGCCTGGAACTGCATCAGCGTGCCGTTGGCGACCATGCCGCCGTCGGCGCGCAGCTCCTTCACGGGTATGCCCGAATCCGCCTCCATCGCCGCTAGCACCTCGCGGGTCTGGAACGCGGTCGCCTCCAGCACCGAGCGGGCGATGTGGCCGCGGTCGGCGTAGCGGGTCAGCCCGATAATCAGGCCGCGGGCGCCCTCGTTCCAGTGCGGCGCGTAGAGCCCCGAGAAGGCCGGCACGAAGTAGACGCCGCCGTTGTCCTCCACGGTGGTGGCCAGGGTCTCGACCTCGGCGGAATCCTTGATCATGTGCAGGTTGTCGCGCAGCCACTGCACCAGCGCGCCGGTGATCGCGATCGAGCCCTCCAGCGCGTAGACCGGCGGCTGACCGTCGAGCCGGTAGCCGACGGTGGTGACGAGGCCGGCCTTGGACGGCACCGCCTCCGTGCCGGTGTTCATCAGCGCGAAGCAGCCGGTGCCGTAGGTGTTCTTGGCCTCGCCGGGCGCGAAGCAGGTCTGGCCGAACAGGGCCGCCTGCTGGTCGCCGAGGATGCCGGCGATCGGCACGCCGGTGAACGGCGCCCGGATCTCGCCGTAGACCGCGCTCGACGAGACGATCTCCGGCAGCATCGCCCGCGGGATGCCGAAGGTGGCGAGCATCCCCTCGTCCCAGTCGAGCGCCTTCAGCGACATCAGTTGGGTGCGGCTGGCGTTGGTCACGTCGGTGACGTGCAGGCCGCCGTCAGGGCCGCCGGTGAGGTTCCAGACGAGCCACGTGTCGATGTTGCCGAACAGCACGTCGCCGGCCTCGGCCCGCTCCCGCGCGCCGGGCACGGCGTCGAGGAGCCAGCGCAGCTTCAGCCCGGAGAAGTAGCTCGCCAGCGGCAGCCCGGTGAGGTCGCGGAACCGGTCGCGGCCGCCGTCGCGGGCGAACTCGGCCACCAGCCGGTCGTTGCGGGTGTCCTGCCAGACGAGGGCGTTGTGCAGGGGCTCGCCGGTCGCCTTGTCCCAGATCAGCGTCGTCTCGCGCTGGTTGGTGATGCCGATCGCGGCGAGGTCGCCGGGTTGCAGCCCGCCGCGCTCCAGGGCGGCGCGCATCACCCCTTGCGTCTTCGTCCAGATCTCGGTGGCGTCGTGCTCGACGTGGCCGGGCGCCGGGTAGATCTGCCGGTGCTCCTCCTGGGCCTGGGCGATCACCCGGCCCTCGCGGTCGAACACCATGAAGCGCGTGCTGGTGGTGCCCTGGTCGATGGCTCCGACGTATCGGGTCATGGCGTGTCTCCCATTCTCGTCCCCGTCCGGTCTGGCGCCGGATCGGGTCTCTGGCTTCGTTCAGGCCGCGGCGGCCTCCCGCTCGCGGGGCGGGCCACGGCGCGGCGCGTTCGGCCGCCCCGGCGCGGGGGCGGATGCGGGCGCGGCCCCGGACCGGCCGGCGAGGACCGATCGCCGGGCGGTCCGCGCCGTCCTGGTCAACCCTGCGAATCGCTGATCCCGCGCGGGATCGATGCGATCATACGCCGCGACATGATGTTCGCAAGCGAAAAAATTCACTTTCGTTAGGACGCCGCGTCCGCCTCCGCGACCGCCAGGGCCACGCCGTCCCGCTCCAGCAGCGCGACGATGCCCGGCGGGGGCGCGCGGTCGGTGAACAGGGTGTCGATCTGGCCGAGATGGCCGGCCTGCACCATCGGGCGGCGGGCGAACTTGGTGTGGTCGGCCACGAGGAAGGTCTTGCGCGCGTGGGCGAGGATGGTCTGCGTCGCCCGCACCTCCTCGTAATCGTAGTCGAGCAGGGCCCCGTCGCCGTCGATGCCGCTGATGCCGATCACCGCCACGTCGACCCGGAACTGGCTGAGCGTGTCGCAGGTGAGCTGCCCGAGCACCGCCCCGTCGCGGTTGCGCACCGTGCCCCCGGCCACGACGATCCGGAATGCGGTCGCCTCGCCGAGCGAGAGGGCGACGTTGAGGTTGTTGGTGACGATGCTGAGGTCGTCGTGCCGGGTCAGCTCCCGGGCGACCGCCTCCGGCGTGGTGCCGATGTTGATGAACACCGAGCAGTGCGAGGGGATGCGGCTCGCCGCGAGCCGCCCGATCCGGGTCTTCTCGGCGAGCAGCGTCACGCGGCGGTCGGCGTAGTCGATGTTCTCGACGCTGGAGGGCAGGCCGCCGCCGCCGCGGTAGCGCTCCAGGCGTCCCCCGGCGCTCAACTCGTTCAGGTCGCGGCGGATGGTCTGCACGGTGACGCCGAACTGGCCGGCCAGCGCCTCGATGGTGACGAAGCCGCGCAGGCGCACGGCGGCCACGATCGCCTCCCGCCGCGCCTCGACGCCGCTGGCCTCGCCCCTCTCCTCGGTTCTCCGCTCGCCCGGGCGCGGCATCCGTCTCTCCCGCACGTTGTTTTCGATTTCGAACACAATCCGGCGTGGAAGCCCCTGCGGGCGCGGATGCGAACGGCGCGCCGGAGCTTGGCCCGCCCCGCGCCCGTCCGCAACCGCCGGTCGCGGGCTCGGGGCCGCCGTCCGCCGACGTTTTTTCGCCGTCCGTGTCGGGGAGCGTGGCCCGCCCGCGTCCTCGCGGGCGGGAGGGACGCCGATGCTCTACGCCATCCTCTGCTACAAGGACGAGGAGGTGGTCGCCGCCTGGAGCGAGGCGCAGGACGCCGCCGTCATGGCCCGGCTCGCCCCCGTGCACGAGCGGCTGGCGCGCGCCGGCACGCTGGGGCCCTCGCTGCGCCTCCTGCCGACCACGACCGCCACCACCCTGCGCAAGGACGAGGCGCCGCTGGTGCTCGACGGCCCCTTCGCCGAGACCAAGGAGCAGCTCCTCGGCTTCTACGTGGTGGACGTGGCCGATCTCGATGCGGCGCTCGCGGTCGCCCGCGACCTCGCCGAGGCCAATCCCGGCGGCGCCTACGAGCTGCGCCCGGTGCGGCTCTACAACCCGGATCCGCGGGCGCCGGCCCCGGGGGCGGCGTGAGGACGGTCCGGTGAGCGAGGCGACCCCCGAGGCCGCCTGGATCGGCGCCGCGCTCGCCGCCGCCCGGCCGAAGGCGGTCGCCGCCCTGCTGCGCTACTTCCGCGACCTCGACGCCGCGGAGGAGGCGTTCCAGGACGCGTCCCTGCGCGCCCTGCGGGCGTGGCCGCGCAACGGCCCGCCCCGGGACCCCGCCGCGTGGCTGATCCTGGTCGGGCGCAACAGCGGCCTCGACCGCGTCCGCCGCGCCGCCCGCGAGGCGCCGCTGCCGGACGAGGCCGCCCTGTCCGACCTCGGCGACGCCGAGGCGGATCTGGCCGAGCGCCTCGACGGCGCCGATTACCGCGACGACATCCTGCGCCTGCTGTTCGTCTGCTGTCACCCGGACCTGCCCGCCACCCAGCAGATCGCCCTGGCCCTGCGGGTCGTCTCGGGGCTGCCGCTGCCGCGCATCGCCCGGGCCTTTCTCGTCTCCGAGGCGGCGATGGAGCAGCGGATCACCCGGGCCAAGGCGCGGATCGCCCGGGCGCAGGCGGAGCCGGGGGCGGTGCCCTTCGCCGCCCCGGGCGCGGCCGAGCGGGCCGGCCGGCTCTTCGCGGTCTCGGCGATGCTCTACCTCTTGTTCAACGCCGGCTACTCCGCGGGCGCCGATCCGGAGCGGGCGGGCCTGTGCGGCGAGGCGATCCGGCTCGGGCGCCTGCTGCTGCGCCTGTTTCCGGGCGAGCCCGAGGTGATGGGCCTCACCGCCCTGATGCTGCTCCAGCACGCCCGCGCCCCGGCCCGCACCGACGCGGCCGGCGAGATCGTGCTGCTGGAGGACCAGGACCGCGGGCTGTGGGATGCCGGCGCCATCGCCGAGGGTCTGGCGCTGATCGACAAGGCGACCCGCCACGGCCAGCCCGGCCCCTACCAGATCCAGGCGGGGATCGCCGCCCTGCACGCCCGCGCCGCCGAGCCCGAGGACACCGACTGGGCCGGGATCGACCGGCTCTACGCGGCGCTGGAGCGGATGCAGCCCTCCCCCGTGGTCAGCCTCAACCGGGCGGTGGCTCTGGCCAAGCTCGCGGGACCCGCCGCCGGCCTCGCCCGGGTCGAGCCGCTGGCCGAGCGCCTCGACGGCTACTTCCACTTCCACGGCCTGCGCGGCGCTTTCCTGATGCAGCTCGGCCGCGGGGCCGAGGCGCGCGCGGCGATGGACCGGGCGATCGCGCTCGCCGGCAGCCCCGCCGAGGCGATCCACATCCGGCGGCAGCTCGACCGGCTGGCCCGGGAGGCGGGCGCGGGCCCGGGGGGTTGAGGGCAGAGTAAATTTTTTGTCGAGGCTCTGTCGGCATGCTGGGGCGCCGGCCGTCCTCGGGGCGCCGAACCCGTCCGAGACCGGCGCCACGACCCGCGAGGAAAGCCCATGAGCCAAGCTGCCCCGAGCCAAGCTGCCCCGAACCCGGCCACCCCGTCCTCCGCCCCGGCCGTCAGGGGCGGCCTCGTCGCCTACCTCTGCCTCGACGGCGCCCTGAAGGCCGCCGACTTCTACGGCCGTGCCTTCGGCGCCGAGACGGCGGCGAGCCACGCGCCCGACGCGCAGGGCCGGACGACGCACGTCCATCTCCACGTCAACGGCTCGTCGCTGATGCTCTCCGACCCCTTCCCGGAGCACGGCTGCCCCCACCAGCCCGCGCAGGGCTTCAACCTGACGCTGATGGTCGACGACATCGGCGCGTGGTGGGAGCGGGCGATCGCGGCGGGCGCGACCCCGCTGATGCCCCCGGCCGAGATGTTCTGGGGCGACACCTACGCCCAGCTCAGGGACCCGTTCGGCGTCACCTGGGCCATGAACCAGGCGCGCCGCTGATTCCGTCGAGTTTCAAGGGAGAGTCGGCCGTGACCGATGCAGACGACAAGCGCGACCTGGTGATCGCGCGGCTCATCCCCGCCCCGCCGCGGGCCGTGTACCGGGCCTACACGGAGCCGGCGCTGCTGAAGCGCTGGTTCGCCCCGAAACCCTACACGGTCTCGGAGGCCGAGCTCGACGTGCGGCCCGGGGGCAGCCAGCGGATCGTGATGGTCGGTCCGGACGGCACCGCGATGCCGCTCCACGGCGTCTACCTGGAGGTGGTCCAGGGCGCGCGCCTCGTCGTCACCGACGCCTACCTGCGCGCCTGGGAGCCCGCGCCGAAGCCGTTCATGACCGTGGTGATCACCTTCGAGGCGGAGGGAGAGGGCACGCGCTACACCGCGCGGGCGCGGCACTGGAGCGAGGCCGACCGGGCCGCGCACGAGGCGATGGGCTTCCACCAGGGCTGGGGGCTCTGCGCCGACCAGCTCGCCGAGGTCGCCGCCGCGCTCTGACCGGCACCGGGCCGCGCGCAAAAAGAAACGGCCTGCCGCGGGCGCGGCAGGCCGTCTCCGCCGCACCGCCCGGAGGGCGGCGCCGGCACTCACATGTTGCTGCGGCGCTTCTTCATCATCCGCTTCTTCTTCATCGTCCGCTGCTTCATCATCGGCCGCGGCGCGGGCGCCATCGCGCCCCGCTCCATCGCGGCGCCCTCGGCCGCGCGCGCCTGCCCGCCGAGCGGGCCGCCGGCCTGCGAGCCCGAGCTATTGTAGGGCGAGCCGCCCTGCGCGTAGGCCGAGCCCGCGATCAGCGCCATCGAGGCGGCGGCCAACAGAAGTTTCCGCATGACTGCTCCTTGCCGTTGAGAATTCCACCGGGGTGCAAGCGAACGCAGGGGAATTTGTTCCCGCGCAGCCCGCATCCGGGCCCCTGCGGGCGATTGCGCAGCCGGAACCGGCGACCTATCTCGGCCGGGCGCTCGGGCGGGCTACCTCGGGCGGGCAAGAAGAGGCGATCTGGGGGGCGGCCTTGGGGGCGGCGTTGAGCGGGACGGCCTATCTCCTCCTCGACGTGGCGGGCACGCCCTGCGCCCTGCCCCGCGCCGCCGCGGCCGAGGTGCTGCCCCTGCCGGACCTGCACCGGCCGCCGGCCGCGGGCGGCTGGCTCGCGGGCTTCCTGAACCTCGGCGGCGCGCCCGTGCCGGTGATCGACCTCGCCGGCCTGCTGGGCCTGCGGGCGGCCCCGGCCGAGCCCGGCCTCTACGCCCACCTCGTCCTCGCTGAGGACCGGTCGCGCGCCTACCTCGTCGACCGCGTCGCCGACCTCGTGAGCGTGCCCGACGACGCCCGGCAACCGGTGGCCGAGGCCGAGAGCCTGAACGGCTGCGTGGCCGCGGAGATCGCGCTGGGCGGCGGCCTCGTCCACGCCCTCGATCCCGAGCGCCTGCTCACCGCCCGGGAACGGGCGCGGGTCGAGGCGCTGGCGCGGGCGGAGGCGGACCGCCTCGCCGCCCTCCCCGACCCGCTCCCCGCCCCCCTCCCCGCCACCGAGCCGGCCTGAGCCCCGCATGGCCCGGCCGGGCAGATCCCGCCCCGACCCCGGGGCCGACCCGGCCTATGCCGGGCTGAAGGCGCGGATCGTCGCGCGCACCGGCCACCACTACTACATCGACAAGGACGACCTGCTCCTCGACCGCCTGCACCGGCGCATGCGCGCGGTCGGGGTGCCCGACTGCGCCGCCTACGCCGCCCGGCTCGCCGACCCCGCCGCGGGGGCCGCGGAGTGGGAGCGGCTGGAGGCCGAGATCACCATCGGCGAGACGTTCTTCTTCCGCTACGCCGAGCAGTTCCAGGCGCTGCGCGCGACGATCCTGCCCGGGCTGATCGCCGCCCGCGCGGACGAGCGCGCCCTGCGGGTCTGGAGCGCCGGCTGCTCGACCGGGGCCGAGCCGTACTCCCTGGCGATCCTCGCGCACGAGGCGCTGGGCGCGGCCCTGCCCGACTGGCGGGTGGCGATCCTCGGCACCGACATCAGCGCCGAGGCGCTGGCGGTGGCGCGCGCGGCCGAGTACGGCCGCTGGGCCCTGCGCACGATGCCGCCGGAGGAGCGGCTGCGCTACTTCACGCGCCTGCCCCCGCGGCCCGGCGCGCTGCGGGAGGGCGGCTACGCCCTGCGGCCCGAGTACCGCGGCCTCGTGCGCTTCGAGCGGGGCAACCTGCTGACGCTGGCCGAGCCGGCCGCGGAGCCCGCGCTGCACGACCTGATCCTGTGCCGCAACGTGCTGATCTACTTCGACGCCGAGACGGTGGCGGCGGTGGTGCGGGGCCTCGCCCGGCGCCTGCGGCCGGGGGGCTGGCTGCTCCTCGGCCACGCCGAGCCCAACCCGGCCTTCTCGGCCTTCCTCGACCCCGTGAGCCTGCCGGGCACCGTGGCCTACCGCCGCCGGGGGGAGGGTTTTTTGGAGGTGTCGCGGTCGGCTCACGCCGCCGTGCCGTTGGATCCGTCGATCGTGGCCGGCGTCGGGGCCGCGCAGCGCGACATCCTCCCTCCCCCCTCTGCGGGGGAGGGTGGGCCGGCCGTCAGGCCGGGTCGGGAGAGGGGAGCGACGGTTCAGGATCAGGCTGCGGCCCTCACCGCGGCTCTATCCCATTTTGAAACCGGGCTCCCCTCACCCGACCCGCTCCGAGGGCCACCCTCCCCCGCAGAGGGGGGAGGGACAGCGCGCGAGTCCGGATCGACGGACCCGCGAGCCGCCGCGAGAGACAGCAAGGAAGCACCCGCTCTCCGCCCGCCGCCCGAAGCCCCCTCCCCCCAGGATCCTGCACACGACCCCCAAGACCTCACGGAAGCCCGCGCGCGGGTGCGCGCCCTGGCCGATGCCGGCGAGACCGGCGCGGCGTGGCGGGCGGTGCGCGCCGCCCTCGACCGCGACCCCACCGACCCGCGCCTGCGCTTCTACGAGGGCCTGCTCGCCCGGGGGCTGGGCCGCGAGGCGGAGGCCGAGCGGGCGTTCCGCGCGGCGCTCTACCTCGACCGCGGCTTCGTGATGGCCCACTACCATCTCGGCCTGCTGCTGCTGGCGCTCGACCGGCCGGCGGATGCGGCCCGCGCCCTCGACAACGTCGTCGCCTTGGGCCAAGCCCTGCCGCCGGACGCGGTCCTGCCCGAGGGCGACGGCGCCTCGGCCGGCGAGGTCGCCGCCGGGGCGGCCGCGGCCAGGGCGGGGATCGGTCCGGTGGCGAGGGCGTGATGCGGCATCGCGAGATCCGGTCCCCGAAGACCCGTCCCCGGCGGGGGGAAGCGGCGTGAACGCGCGCGACGCCGCGCGCCGCGCCGTCGCGCTGCGGGCGGAGCGCGCCGCCGCCCTGGCGGGGCGGGGGACGGTCCGGGCCGGGGCCGCCGAGAGCGCCCCCTTCCTCGTCTGCGCCTGCGGGAGCGACCGCTACGGGCTGCCGCTCGCCGCCGTGGCCCAGGTGCTGCCCGCGCGCGCCTGCACGCCGGTGCCCGGCGCGGCGCCGGCGCTCGTCGGCCTGATCGCCCTGTCCGGCCGGGTCGTCGGCGTGGTCGACCTCGCCCGGGCGCTCGGCCGGCCGGGGGCTGCCCCCGCCGACGGCGAGCCCGGCCACCTCGTGGTGATGCGGGGCGCGCCCCCGCTGGCGCTGGCCGTCGACCGCGTGCTTGGCATCGCCCGGGCCGCCGAGGCGGAGCGCTCCGCGGACGGCGCGGAGACGGGCGCGCTGGGAAACCCGGCCGCGCCGCGCTATGCCCCCGCGTCCGACGGCAGCCCGGATTTCGTCGCGATCGACCTGCCGCGCCTGCTGCGGCGGGTGAACCCCTGACCCGCCCGCCAGCACCCCCTACCTCGGAGCCCGGCCCTGACCCTCTCGATCGGACGACGCATCCTCCTCGGCTTCTTCGCCGTGACCGCGGTGATCGTGGCGCTGGGCCTCTACGCCATCGAGCAGATCGGGGCGGTGCGCGACACCACCGACGCGATCGTCCGGCGCGACATGCTGATCCTGCGCCAGCTCGACGACCTCGGGAACGACGCCCGCGACCTCGGCCTCCAGCGCCGCAACGCGGTCATCGCCATGCTGAGCCAGGCGCCCGAAGGCCCCGGCAAGATCGAGGAGTCCCGGGCCGCGTGGCGGCGGACCGCGGACAGGATCGACGCCGCGCTGGCGGCGGTCGGCCAGGAGGCCAGCACGTACCGGGGCGAGGCGGCCTCGCCGGAGCGGGCCGCCGCCTGGGACCGGCTCGCGGGCACGATCGCCGACGTCCAGCGCGGCTTCCGCGAGGTCCGCGGCCTCAGCGAGGCGCAGTTCGGGGCGATCGCGGCGCGGGACACCGCCGCCGTCGAGGCCCGCAACGCCGACCTCTCCCGCTACCAGACCACGTTCCTCGGCGGCATCACCGGCGCCCGCACCGTGCTCGACGGGGCGATGGCCCTGGGGCAGCGCACGGCGCAGGCGGTCTACGAGCGCGCCCGCCTGTCGATCTACCTGACGCTGGCGGCGTCCGTGCTGCTCGCGATCCTGGTCACGGTCCTGATCAGCCGCGCGGTGGTGCGCCCGCTGGAGACGGTGATGGGCTTCGTGGAGCGGGTCGGCGAGGGCGACCTCACGAGCCGGCTCGACGCGCGGGGCCGCGACGAGATCGGCCGTCTCGGGCGCACCCTCAACGCCATGGTCGAGGGACTGGCCGACCTCGCCCGCACCAACCGCTCGGCCACCGCCGACCTCAACGCCGCTGCCGCCGAGATCCGCGCCTCCGCCCAGGAGCAGGCGGCCTCGGTGGAGGAGCAGTTCGCCGCCGTGCAGGAGACCGCGGCGACGGTCGATCAGATCACCCATTCGGGCGCGCAGATCACCAAGCGGGCGAGCGAGGTGATCGCCACCGCCCAGGCCACCGCCAAGACCTCGCGCCAGGGCCTGCGCGCGGTGGCCGACACCGCCCAGGCGATGGACGCGATCCGCGAGCAGGCGGAGGCGGTGGCCGGCAACATCGTCAGCCTGTCGGAGAAGACCCAGACGATCGGCGACATCATCGAGACGGTCAACGACATCTCGGAGCGCACGCACCTGCTGGCGCTCAACGCCGCCATCGAGGCCGCCGCCGCCGGCGAGAGCGGGCGCAGCTTCGCCGTCGTCGCCTCGGAGATGAAGCTGCTCGCCGATCAGGCCAAGGTGGCCACGGGGCAGGTGCGCGGCCTGCTCGGCGAGATCCAGCGAGGCATCAACACCTCGGTGATGCTGACCGAGGAGGCGGTGAAGCGCGCCGCCACCGGCAAGACGCGCTCCGACACGACCCAGCGCACGATCGAGGAGATCACCGGCCGGGTCGAGGAGAACGTCCAGACCTTCCAGCAGATCGTCGCCTCGACCAACCAGCAGCAGCTCGGCATCGAGCAGGTGATGGGCGCCCTCCAGAACATCCGGCAGGCGAGCCAGCAGACCGCGGCGGGCACCCGCGAGGTCGAGGCGGCCTCGGCCAACCTCACCGAGCTGGCGCAGGCGCTGATGGCGCTCGCCGAGCGCTACCGGCACTGAGGTGGCCGCCGACATCCGCCAGTTGCTGCTCGCGGCCTTCGATGTCGAGCACCGCGAGCACGTCGCGGCGATCCGGGCCGCGCTCGGCGCCGAGGCCCCGGACTGGAACGACGTCTTCCGCCGCGCCCACAGCCTGAAGGGCGCGGCCCGGGCGGTCGACCTGCCGGCGATCGAGGCGGTGGCCCACCGCCTGGAGACCCTGTTCGAGCGCGTCCGCACCGGCGCGACCGCCCTCGACCGCGAGGCGGCCAACGCTGTGAACCTCGCCCTCGACCGGATCGAGGCGCACGCGGCCGGCCTCACGGACGGGGCCGCCCCGGACATGCCCGGCGACGCGCTGGCCGCGCTCGGCCGCCGCCTTGGCCTGCCGGGGGAGCCGGCGGAAGAAGTTACCGTGTCCGCGCCCGTGTCCGCGCCCGGACCGACGCCCGAGCCGCCCCCTGAGCCGGCCGCCGAGACGCCGCCCACCCCCCCGCCCACCCCCCTGCCCACGCCGCCGTCCGTCCCGTCCGGGCAGAACGCGGCGGAGGCTCAGCCGGACGGCGGCGGCGCGATCCTGCGGGTGCCGGCCGAGGCGGTGGAGGCGCTGGCCCGGGCGAGCGCCGACCTCGCGAGCGCCCTCGGGACCCGGATCCCCGCCGCGGAGGGCTTCGGCCGCCTCGCGCGCCTCGCCCGCGACCTGCGCGGCCGCGCCGAGGCGCTCGCCGCCTCCGGGGCGGCGCCCGGCCTGCGCGACCTCGCGCTGGGCCTCGGCGGGCTCGCGCGGGAGGCCGCCGACCTCACCCGCCGCCACGCGGCCGGCGGCCTCGCCCTGGAGGGGGCCGCCGCCCGGGTGCAGGCGGAGGCCGAGCGCCTCGCCCTGGTGCCCGCCGAGACCGTGCTCGGGCCGCTCGCCCGGTCCCTGCGCGAGACCGCCCGCGAGGGCGGCCGTGACGTCGACGTGCGCGTCTCCGGCCTCGACCTGCCGGTGGAGCGCGGCACCCTCCAGGCGCTGAAGGACCCGCTGCTCCACGCCCTGCGCAACGCCCTGAGCCACGCGTGGCAGCCGCCGGAGGTCCGCCGCGCCGCCGGCAAGCCGGAGACCCTGGCGGTGGAGCTGGAGGTGGCGGTGCGCGGCTCGCGGCTGCGGGTCGCGGTCCACGACGACGGGCCGGGCCCGGACCTCGCCCGGATCGCGGCGGCGGCGCGGGCCGCGGGTCTCCTTGCCCCCGACGCACCGGCCGACCCGGAGAGCCTGCTGCGGCTCGTGTTCGAGCCCGGCTTCTCCACGGCGGGCGCCGTCGACACCCTCGCCGGCCGCGGCTACGGCCTCGCGGTGGCGGCCGAGGCCGCGGCGCGGCTCCAGGGCGGCGTCCGCCTGGAGCGGCGCGAACCCGCCGGCACGTCGCTGGTCTTCAGCCTGCCGCTGGCAGCGTCGCGGCGCAGCCTGCTCCTCGTCGAGGCCGGCGGGCAGACCTACGCCCTGCCCAGCGACGCGGTGGAGCGCCTGCTGCGCCTGCCCCGGGCGGACCTGCCCCGGGCGATGGGCCGGCCGATCCTGCGGCTCGGGGCCGCGGGGTCGGAGGAGACGCTGCCGGTCGCCGACCTCGCGGCGCTGCTCGGCGGCACGCCCGACCCGGATCCGGCGACGGTGACCGCCCTGGTGCTGCGCGGGCGCGCGCGGGCGGCGCTGGCCGTCGACCGCCTGCGCGAGGTGCGCGCCCTCCTCGTCCTGCCGGCCCCGGGCTTCGGCGCCGATCCCGAGCTGATCGCCGGCACGGCGGTGCTGCCGGGCGACGCGGCGGTGCTCGTCCTCGACCCCGACGGGCTCGCCGTCCGGGCCGGGCGCGCGGCCCCAGCGGCCGGAACGATCGCCGAGGCGCCACGTTCCGCCTCTCGCGCGGCCGGGGGTGCCTCACCGGGTGCCTCGTCCGGCGCGTCCCCCCGCGCGACGATCCTCGTGGTCGACGATTCCATCACCACCCGCACCCTGGAGAAGGGCATCTTGGAAGCCGCCGGCTACCGCGTCGTCGTCTGCGTCGACGGGCAGGACGCCCTCGACCGGCTGCGCGCCGAGGTCGAGCCGGTGGACCTCGTGCTCGCCGACGTGGAGATGCCCCGCCTCGACGGCTTCGGCCTCGTGGGGGCGCTGCGCGCCGATCCCCGCTTCGCCCGGCTGCCGACGGTGCTGATGACCTCCCGGGGCGATGCCGAGGACGTCGCCCGGGGCCTCGACCTCGGCGCCGACGCCTACCTGACCAAGCAGACCTTCGACCAGCGCCAGCTCCTCGACACGATCGGGCAGCTCCTGTGACCGCCGTCCGGGTGATGATCGTCGAGGACAGCCTCGTGGTGCGGGAGCTCCTGCGCCACATCGTCTCGCGCGATGCCCGGCTGGAGCTGGTGGCCGCGGTGGGCTCCGGGGAGGAGGCGCTGGAGGGCCTCGCGGCGGCGCGGCCCGACGTGATCTCGATGGACATCCGCCTGCCCGGCATCGACGGGCTGGAGACCACCCGCCGGATCATGGCCGAGCACCCGACCCCGATCGTGGTGATCGCCGACGCGGTGGAGGACGCCTCGCTGCGCATCTCCATGAATGCCCTGCGCGCCGGCGCCCTCTCGGTGGTCGAGAAGCCGGTGGCGACGACGCATGCGGGCTACGACGCCGTGTCCGGCGAGATCTGCACGCAGTTGCGGATCATGGCCCAGGTCCCGGTCATCCGCCGCCGGCCGATCGGCACGGAATGGGCGGGGCGCGGCTCGACCTCGCCCCTCTCCGCTCCGACTCTCTCGGCCCCGGCCCCCGCGACCACTTCCTTCTCGGCCACTTCCCTCTCGGCCCCCGCGGCCGCGCCGAGCCGGGCGCCGGGCCCCGCCCCGGACCACGCGCCGAGCGTGCTCGGCCTCGCCGCCTCGACCGGCGGTCCCCCCGCCCTCGCCCGGGTGATCGGCGCCCTGCCGGCCGACTTCCCCCTGCCGATCCTGGTGGTGCAGCACATGGGCGCCGCCTTCATGGAAGGGTTCGCCGGCTGGCTCGACAGCGTGGTGGCGCTGCCCGTGGCGCTGGCCCGCGACGGCGAGCGGGCGGAGGCCGGCCGCGTCTACGTCGCCCCGGGGGACCGCCACCTGGAACTCGGCTCCGCCCGCGTGCTGCGGGTCGTCGACACCCCCCCGGTCTCCGGCCAGCGCCCGGCCGCCACGATCCTGTTCCGGTCGCTGGCCCGCCAGTGCGGCGCCGCCGGGATCGGCGTGCTGCTCACCGGCATGGGCGAGGACGGCGCCGCGGGGCTCGCCGAGATGCGCCAGGCCGGCGCGCAGACCGTGGCCGAGCACGAGAGCACCGCGGTGGTCTACGGCATGCCGGCCGCCGCCGTGCGCCTCGGGGCGGCCCGGGCCGTGCTGCCGCTGGACCGGGTGGCCGGCCACCTCCTGCGGCTCGCCGAACCCGGAGCGCGCCCGTGACCGGCGAGGGCCCCGCCCGGATCCTGCTCGTCGAGGATTCGGAGACGCAGGCGCTGGAGCTGCGGCTGTTCCTCGAAGCCAACGGCTTCTCCGTCGAGCGCTGCCCGAGCGCCGAGACCGCCCTCGACCACCTCAACACATCCCAGCCCGACCTCGTGGTCGCCGACTACCACCTGCCCGGCATGAACGGCGACGAGCTGATCCGGCAGATGCGCCTGTCGCTGCGCACCCGGGCGCTGCCGGTGCTGATGCTCACCGGCGGCAGCGGCGGCGAGCGCCAGGGGCTGGAGAGCGGCGCCGACGCCTACCTGCCGAAATCGGCCGACCGCGACCTGATGGTCCTGCGCATCCGCGCGCTGCTGCGCGAGCGCCGCGGCGGGGCGGGGGACGAGAGCCCGGCCGCCGCCGCCTTCCGGCGCGGGCGCGTGCTCGTGATCGACGGCAGCGCCACCTACCGGACCTTCCTCGCCGGGCTGCTCGGCCAGGACGGCCACCACGTCGCCGTCGCCGACGGGCCCGGGGCGGCGCTCGCCGCCCTCGACGCCGGGGCCGGGGAGACCGCCTTCGACTGCGTCACCGTCGACCTCCTCGGCCACGCCTACGACGGGCTCGCCCTGTGCCGCGACATCGCCCGCCGCCGCGAGGGCGCGGCCGGCGCGGGCTTCCACCTCGTCGGCATCGGCGGCAGCGATCCGTCGAAGGACTTTCTGGTGGAGGCCTTCGCGGCGGGGGCCGACGACGTCGTGCCGAAGGCGGACGCGGAGGTGCTGGCGCTGCGCGTGCGCGGCTTCGTGCGCCGCCGCCTGCTGGAGGAGGACGACCGCCGCATCGCCGGGCAGTTCGGCGAGCGCGAGCGGGCGGTGGAGCGCGCCCGCGCCGAGGCCGAGGCGGCGGAAGCCCGCGCCCGCCTCGCCGACGCCCTGGAGCGGGCCAACCGCGACCTCGCCGACGCCAACCGGCAGCTCACCGAGGCGCAGGCCAAGCTCGTCCAGGCCGCCAAGATGGCCTCGCTCGGCGAGCTGGTCGCTGGCATCGCCCACGAGATCAACAACCCGCTGGCGTTCATCCTCGCCCACCAGAGCACGGTGGAGCGCCTGCTCGGCGAGATGCCGCCCCCGGATTCCGACCCCGCCGCCCGCGCCCTCGACAAGGCCCGCGCCCGGATCGGCTCGATGCGGATGGGCCTGACCCGGATCCAGGACCTCGTCCTGAACCTGCGCAAGTTCTCGCGCCTCGACGAGGGCGAGCGCGCCCTCGTCAACGTGCCCGAGGCGATCGAGACGGTGCTGGCGCTGATCCAGCACAAGCTCGGCGAGCGCATCGGCGTCCGGCGGATCTTCTCCGGCCGGGCCGAGATCCAGTGCACCCCGGCCCTGCTGAACCAGGTGGTGATGAACATCCTCGGCAACGCCGCCGACGCGATGCCCGACGGCGGCACCATCACCGTGGAGACGCGCGCGAGCCCGGATCTCGACGAGATCCGCATCAGCGATACCGGCCCCGGCATCCCGGACGCCCTGCGCGAGAAGGTGTTCGAGCCGTTCTTCACCACCAAGCCCGTGGGGTCCGGGACCGGCCTCGGCCTGGCGATTGCCTACAGCGTCGTTCAGGCGCATAGCGGCTCGCTCACCGTGGAGACGGCCCCGGGTGGAGGTGCCTGCTTCGTGATCGGGATCCCGCGGCAGGCGGCGCGTTCATGACCCACGCTCAGTCAGGCAGGGAGACCATGCTGGGCACGATCCTGGCCGTCGACGACGAGCCGGACATCCTGATCGCGCTGGAGGACCTGTTCGAGGACAGCTACCGCGTCCTCACCGCCAGCAAGCCGGCCGAGGCGCTGTCGATCCTGCGGGCCGAGCCCGACATCGCCGTCGTGCTGTCCGACCAGCGCATGCCGGGGATGACCGGCGACGCGCTGCTCGCCGAGGCCCGGGCCTTCCACGACGCGCAGGCGATCCTGCTCACCGGTTACGCCGACATCACCGCGGTGATCGCCGCGCTCAACCGCGGCGGCATCGTCGGCTACGTCACCAAGCCCTGGGACGCGGGCCTGCTGCGCGGCACCGTCGCCCAGGCCTTCGAGCGCCACCGGCTCGGGCGGGACCTCGCCACCGAGCGGGCGCTGTTGCGCGGCCTGCTCGACCACGCGGGCGACGCGATCAGCTTCAAGGACGCGCAGGGTCGGTTCGTGCGCCTCAACGCCCGCAAGGCGGCGCTGCTCGGGCAGGACCTGCCGGTCTGCCTCGGCCGCCGCGAGGCCGATCTGGCGGGGCCGAAGGCCGGGCAGAACACGGAGGCCGACGCCGCCGCGCTCGCCTCCGGTGCGGTGTCGGAGACCCTGACCAGCGACGGGCCGACGGGGGCCGAGCGCTGGAGCCACGTCACCCGCGTGCCGATCCGCGATCCGGGCGGCGCCGTCACGCACCTCGCGGTGATCGAGCGCGACGTGACCGAGCAGCGCAGCCTGGAGGCGCGGCTGCGCCAGTCCGACAAGATGCAGGCGCTCGGCACGCTGGCCGGCGGCATCGCCCACGACTTCAACAACCTGCTCACGGCGATCCTCGGCAGCCTCGAACTCGCCGGCCCGAAGGTCGCCGAGCTGCCGCGGGTCCAGCGCCTGATCGAGAACGCCCGCGGCGCGGCCGAGCGCGGCGCCTCGCTGACCAAGCGGCTCCTGAGCTTCAGCCGCACCCACGACCTCCAGGCGCGGGCGGTGGACGTGAACGCCTTGATCGCCGGCATGAGCGACCTGTTCGGCCGCAGCCTCGGCGGGCTCGTCAGCGTTCGAACGGAGCTCGTGGAGGGGCTCGCGGCGGCGCAGGTCGACCCGGACCAGCTCGAACTCGCGGTGCTCAACCTCTGCATCAACGCCCGCGACGCGATGCCCGAGGGCGGCACGATCACGGTGACGACCCGCCGCCTGAGCATCGTCGCCGACCCCGAGATCGCCGACGGCGACTATCTCGGGGTCGGCGTCGCCGACGAGGGCACCGGTATCCCGGACGAGATCCTGCGGCGGGTCTGCGAGCCGTTCTTCACCACCAAGGCGGTGGGCCAGGGCACCGGGCTCGGCCTCGCGATGGTGTTCGGCCTCGCGCAGCAATCCAAGGGCCGCCTCAGCATCGAGAGCGAGGTCGGCCGGGGCACGCGGGTCGAGCTGGCCCTGCCCTTCGCCGTCGCCGCCCCGGAAGAGGCGGCGGCCGCCGAGGACGCCGCCCCGGCGGCCCCGCGCCCGGCCCGGATCCTCGTCGTCGACGACGACCAGGAGGTCCGCCACGTCACCGCCTCGTTCCTGGCCGGCTTCGGCTACCGCGAGACCGAGGCTGCGGACGGGGCCGCCGCCCTCGCCCTGCTGGAGCGCGAGCGCTTCGACCTCGCCGTGGTGGACCTCGCGATGCCGGGCATGAGCGGCGTCGAGCTCGCCGCCGAGATCCGGGGACGCAAGCTCGGCCTGCCGATCCTGATCCTCACCGGCCACGCCGACGCTGTCCAGATCCCCGACGACCTGCCGGTGCTGACCAAGCCGTTCCGCTCGGGCGATCTGGCGAGCCGGGTTTCGGGGCTGCTGGAGGATGGAGTGGCAGCCGACAGCCGCTGATCGCCGAAGCGGACCGAGCGCTCCCTTGCCGAAAGTACGGGTAGCCCGTACAATGCGGCCGTGCAGACCGTCGTCGAAACGCCGACCTTCCTCGTCGATGCCAAGGCAGCCGGCCTGACGGAGGATGAGCGGGCTGCCATCGTGGCGAACATCGCCGCAGATCCCGAAGCTGGAGACCTGATCGTGGGCACCGGCGGAGCCCGCAAGATCCGGTTCGGTGGAAAAGGCAGGGGCAAGTCGGGCGGCTACCGGGTCGTCACCTATTTCGCGGCGCGGGACATACCCGTGTTCCTGCTCGCCCTCGTCTCGAAGGGACAGAGGGCCGACCTCAGTCAAGCCGAGCGCAACGTCCTGCGGACGATCCTCGGCAGCCTCGCCGACGCCTATCGCGCCGGGGCGACCGCCAGGACCCCTTCGCCGGGCGGAGGACAGGAGCGATCATGACGACGTTTGGCGCACGCCTCATCCAATCCGCGCAGGAAGCCGCCGCCATCGCGCGCGGCGAGGCCGATCCGGCGAGCTACCGCGTACACGTCCCGACCGACCTCGACGTGGCCGCGATCCGCAAGAGTCTCGGGCTGACGCAGGCGGCGTTCGCGGCACGCTACGGCTTTCCGATCGGTACGCTGCGGGACCTCGAACAGGGCCGAGCCAAGCCGGACGGCTCGACCCGCGCCTATCTCACGGTGATCAGCCGCGAGCCGGAGATGGTCCGGCGCGCCCTGGAAACCGCAGCCTGACGTCCGGGGGACGCGAGGGGAACCGCCCGCCGCCCCCGTCATTGAACCGTCACGGGGAAACAGAAAACCCCGTCCAGAGAGAGGAGACCGGCCATGAGCGATCACGGCATGCGCCCTCGCACCGAGCGGGCCACCGGCACGGATCAGGATGATCCACCGAACAGGACGCGGCAGGGATAGAGGTTTCCGGAACTGCGGCGCGGTCGAGGTCCCGGTCCGTCCGACACGGACCGTCCCGGAGGACTCCCGCGACCTTCGCAAACGTGGACCCTGCATCGAACCCGCCGACGCCCCGTCGGCGGGTTCTTTTCTGGCGCGCGCCCATGAAAAAAGCCGCCCCGGCGATCCGGGGCGGCTTCTGATCATCGGGTGGAGGCTGGCCCGCCTCAGGCGGCCTCGGCGGCCTGGCTCGGACCGGAATCCTTGCCGCGGGCCTCGACGTCGCGGTCGACGAACTCGATCACCGCCATCGGGGCGTTGTCGCCCTGGCGGAAGCCCGCCTTCATGATCCGGCAGTAGCCGCCCGGGCGGCCCTTGTAGCGCGGGCCGAGCACCGAAAAGAGCTTCTTGACCATGTCCGCGTCGCGGATCTGCGCCATCGCGAGGCGGCGGGCGTGGACGCTGTCGGTGCGCCCGAGCGTCACCAGCTTCTCGACCACCGGCCGCAGGTCCTTGGCCTTGGGCAGGGTGGTGATGATCTGCTCGTGCTTGATCAGCGCGGCGGACATGTTGGCGAACATCGCCTTGCGATGCTCGGCGGTGCGGTTGAAGCGGCGACCGCGGTAGGCGTGACGCATGGTTTGGCTCTCCTGATTATAGCGGCCGCCGTGCCACGGGTCGGCCGTCGTTAGAGCGAATAGGGAGTCGCGCGTAGCGAGGAGGGATGGAAACCACCCGCCTCACATGCCCTGCCCTGCTCGCTATTCGCTATTCCCTGCTCGCTCCTGAGCGCCGAAGGCGCTCAGTAGTGCTCCTCGAAGCGCTTGGCGAGGTCCTCGATGTTCTCCGGCGGCCAGCCGGGGATGTCCATGCCGAGGTGCAGGCCCATGCCGGCCAGCACTTCCTTGATCTCGTTGAGCGACTTGCGGCCGAAGTTCGGGGTGCGCAGCATCTCGCCCTCCGACTTCTGAATGAGGTCGCCGATGTAGACGATGTTGTCGTTCTTCAGGCAGTTGGCCGAGCGGACCGACAGCTCCAGCTCGTCGACCTTCTTGAGCAGCGCCGGGTTGAAGGGGAGCTGCGGCGCGAGCGGGGCGGCCTCCTCCTTGCGCGGATCCTCGAAGTTCACGAACACCTGGAGCTGGTCCTGGATGATGCGCGCGGCGTAGGCCAGCGCGTCCTCCGGGCCCACCGCGCCGTTGGTCTCGACCGTCATGGTCAGCTTGTCCTTGTCGAGATCCTGGCCCTCGCGGGTGGTCTCGACGCGGTAGCTGACCTTGGTGACCGGCGAGAACAGCGAGTCGACCGGGATCAGGCCGATCGGCGCGTCCTCGGGGCGGTTGCGCTCGGCCGGGACGTAGCCCTTGCCGGTGGCGACCGTGAACTCCATGCGGATCTCGGCACCGTCGTCGAGCGTGCAGATCACGAGGTCGGGGTTCAGGATCTGGATGTCGCCGACCGTGCCGATGTCGCCCGCCGTGACCGTGCCGGGGCCGGTCTTGCGCAGGGTCATGCGCTTCGGGGTGTCGGTCTGCGAGCGGATGGCGATGGTCTTGATGTTGAGGACGATGTCGGTCACGTCCTCGCGCACGCCGGGGATCGACGAGAACTCGTGCAGCACGCCGTCGATCTGGACCGAGGTCACCGCCGCACCCTGCAGCGAGGACAGGAGCACCCGGCGCAGGGCGTTGCCGAGCGTGGTGCCGAAGCCGCGCTCCAGCGGCTCGGCCACGACGGTGGCGACCCGCTTCGGATCGTCGCCGGTCGAGACCTGCAGCTTGTTCGGCTTGATCAGTTCCTGCCAGTTCTTCTGAATGACCACGGTCCTACCTCTCAGCCTACCGGGACCGCGCCGACCGATCCCGCATCGGACCGCGCAGGCCCGCCCCCCGGCGCGCCGCCCGGCCCTCGAATCTCGAAACTCTACTCGCCGCCGACCCAGAGGGCCGGCACGAAGCTGTAGCCGGCCCCGTCCCGCGCCACGTATCCGAAGGTCGGGAACTCCAGGTGCGAGCCGGCGATGAAGGTCTTCTCCGTCGCCACCTCGTCCAGGATCCGCTTGCGGGTCGCGCGCGCCTGATCGCCGTCCACGTCGAAGGCGACGCCGGCCTCCGGGTTCTTGAACTGGATCGCGGGCATGTGCACCACGTCCGTCCAGATCAGCAGGGCCTTATCCCCCGAGACGATGCGGAAGCCGCAATGGCCGGGGGTGTGGCCGGGCAGGTGCACGGCGGTGATGCCGGGCAGAACCTCGCCGCCGCTCTGCTCGCGCACCCGGCCCTTGTAGGGCGCCAGCGCGTTGCGGGCCCCCTCGAAATAGGGCTTGGCCTCGTCGGGCGCCCGCGCCAGCGCCGCGTCGGGCAGCCAGTGCGCCGCCTCGGCGGCGTGCACCACCACCTCGGCGTTCGGGTAGACGGCGGCCCCGTCCCGCGCGAGCCCGCCGACATGGTCCGGGTGCAGGTGGGTGACGAGCACCGTCTCCACGTCCTCGGGCCTCACGCCGGTGGTCGCGAGCGCCGCGCCCGCCCGGCCGAGGGTCTCGGCGGGGGCGAGGGCGCCGTAGCCGGTATCGACCAGCACCGGCTTGCGGCCGGGCCCGGTGATCAGGAACGCGTTGAGGGTGATCTTCGGCTGCTCGGTGCGGAAGCCCGCCACCTGCAACCGGCCGGCCTCGGCCGTGTCGACGCCCGTGACGAGATCGAGGCTCGCCTGGAACCAGCCGTCGTTGAGCGCGGTGACCGTGAGGTCGCCGAGGTTCCAACGCAGCACACCCGGCAGCGGCTTCGATCCCGTCATGGGCTTCTCCGTCTGTCCCGTCCGAAACCGCTCAGACGCGGCGGCGCTTGCGCGGCCGGCAGCCGTTGTGCGGGATCGAGGTCACGTCGCGGATCGAGGTGACGGTGAAGCCCGCGGCCTGGAGGGCGCGCAGGGCCGACTCGCGGCCCGAACCGGGGCCCGAGACCTCGACCTCGAGGGTGCGCATGCCGTGCTCGGCGGCCTTGCGGCCCGCGTCCTCGGCGGCGACCTGGGCGGCGTAGGGCGTCGACTTGCGCGAGCCCTTGAAGCCCATCGCGCCGGCCGAAGACCACGAGATCGTGTTGCCCTGCGCGTCGGTGATGGTGATCATCGTGTTGTTGAACGAGGCGTTCACGTGCGCGACGCCCGAGACGATGTTCTTGCGCTCGCGGCGACGGACGCGTTGCGGTTCCTTGGCCATCTCTTCTCGACTCTCTTCCTTCAGGCACGCCCGTACTTCCAGGCGCTCGGGATTCTTCTTGGGACTTGGGTGCGGCGCCTGTGGAGGGCCGCTCCGTCATGCTCAGGCCCGGCAGCGGGCCACCCGGCACGACGGGAAGAAGGCCGAGCGAAGCACGGCCTTCCAGTCACAAATCACTTCTTCTTGCCGGCGATCGGCTTGGCCTTGCCCTTGCGGGTGCGGGCGTTGGTGTGGGTGCGCTGGCCGCGGACCGGGAGCTGCTTGCGGTGGCGCAGGCCGCGATAGGCGCCGAGATCCATCAGGCGCTTGATGTTCATCGAGACTTCGCGGCGCAGGTCGCCCTCGACCACGTAGTCGCGGTCGATCGTCTCGCGGATCTGGAGCACCTCGGCGTCGGTGAGCTGGTTCACGCGCCGCTCGGCCGGGATGCCGACCTTCTCGGTGATCTCCTCGGCCTTCTTGGAGCCGATGCCGTGGATGTACTGGAGCGCGATGACGACGCGCTTGTTGGTCGGGATGTTGACGCCTGCGATACGGGCCACAGTCTCACTCCATATGGGCTCGGGGAACCGAGCGACCTCGCGCGCGTCCGGTGGAGGCCGGCCCCTGCGCGCAACGACGACGCGGCCCGCGGGCCGCCCTGGACAGGGCACCTCGGACCATCGTTCGGCTGGACGAAGGACGGCCTGCTAGCGCGCGCCGGCCTCCGTGTCAACGGCGCGGGGAGCGCCGCGTGCGCGGCGTGGAGCGGCAGAGGGCGGGGGAGCAGGGAGGGGATGGGATGCCGGTGGTGACGAGCGACGGCGCCACGCTGCGGGCCTTCGCCGAGGCGGTGATGCGGGCGGCCGAGCACAATGTCGAGGAGGTCGTGCCGGTGGTGCTGGCCGTGGTCGGCGGCATCCTCAGCGAGGCCGATCCGGGATCGGTCGCCCTGCGGGACGGGGACGATGCCGGGGACGCGCCGGTGGTGTGGGCCGCGTTCGCCGGGCGGCGCACCGCCTTCCGCTTCAACCCGATGATCGCGATGATCGAGCTCCGGGCGGACACCCTCGACGGGCACCCGCTCCGGCTGTTCGGCCGGCGGTCGCTGCACAGCGACATCGTCAACTTCTTCGGCACCGGCCGCAGCGCCCGGCTCGCCCGGGAGGGGCCGCCGGAGGATTGAGGTCCCCCGGGGCGTCAGAACCGCTGGTTGAGCAGCCGGCAGTAGCCCCCGGTGTTGCGGTAGCCGGCCGGGCAGCGGCGGACGCAGGCGCCCGCCGCGAACTTCAGGGGCGGCCGGCAGGCGTTGCGGAACTGCTTCTCACCGTAGACATACGACTGCGCGGGACTCTGCGCCGCGGCGGGGAGCGCCGGCAGCGCGACGGCGAGCGCGAACAGCGCCGCGCCGAGATGACGAGTGGCCATGGGAAACTCCGACGGGGGACGTGCTGGCATGAACGCCGTCCGCCGCCGCAGGATCCCTGACGCGGCGGTTCAAGAGGCGGCGCGCTCCTCGTGCGGCTCCAGCACCGCCATCAGGTCGGCCGTCACCGCGTCGATCGGCTTCATGCCGTCCACGGTCCGGAGCATGCCGAGCTTGTCGTAGTAGGCCGAGAGCGGCGCGGTCTGGGCGCGGTAGGCTTCCAGGCGCTGCTTGAACACCTCCGGCGTGTCGTCCTTGCGGACGGTCTCGCCGCGGGCCTGGGCATCGGCCGCGCGCTTGGCGATGCGCCCCAGCAGCGCGTCCTCGTCGACCTTCAGCTCGACCACGGTGGAGAGGTCGAGGCCCTTGCCGGCCAGCATCTCGCCCAGCGCCTCCGCCTGGGCGACCGTGCGCGGGAAGCCGTCGAGGATGAAGCCGCGCTTGGCGTCCGGCTCGTCGATCCTGTCGGCGACGATGCCCACCACGATCGCGTCGGGGACGAGGCCGCCCGACTCCATCACGGCCTTGGCCTGGAGCCCGACCGGCGTGCCGGCCTTCACCGCCGCGCGGAGCATGTCGCCGGTGGAGAGCTGCGGGATGCCGAAGCGCTGCACGATCCGCTCGGACTGCGTCCCCTTCCCCGCGCCGGGCGGTCCGAGCAGAATGATGCGCATGGCGTTGTCCTCGTCCGGCCCGGCTTCGCGGGCTCCTGGATGGGCGGGGTCGTCCCGGCCGCGCCCGTTCGGAGGGTTCTAGCGGCTCTCGGGCGGGGGGGCACCTGCACCTTTCGGGCAGGCATGGCGTTGTCCCGCATCTGTAGCCCGCGCGGCACGCGGCGCGCGGACCCAGATGCCCGGCTGCGGCGCCTCTAGCGGCGGCGCTGGCTCGTCGAGGCGCCGCGCAGCTTCGCCTTCTTGACGAGGCCCTCGTACTGGTGGGCCATCAGGTGGCCGTGGATCTGCGCCACCGTGTCCATCGTCACCGAGACGACGATCAGCAGCGAGGTGCCGCCGAAGCCGAGGCTCGCCGAGGCGTAGGACGACAGGATCTCCGGGCACAGGCAGACGAAGGTGAGGTACAGCGCGCCGATCACCGTGATGCGGGTCAGCACCTTGTCGATGAACGCCGCGGTCCGCTCGCCCGGGCGGATGCCGGGGATGAAGCCGCCATGCTTCTTCAGGTTGTCGGCCGTCTCCTGCGGGTTGAAGACCACCGCCGTGTAGAAGAACGTGAAGAAGATGATCAGCGCCGCGTAGAGCGCCATGAACAGCGGCGTGCCGTGGCCGAGATAGGCGGTGAGCGTGCCGAGCCAGCCGGTGGTGCCCTGGTTGGCCGAGAAGCTCGCGGCGGTGGCCGGCAGGAGCAGCAGCGACGAGGCGAAGATCGGCGGGATCACGCCCGAGGTGTTGAGCTTGAGCGGCAGGAACGAGGTCTGGCCCTCGTACATGCGGTTGCCGACCTGGCGCTTGGGGTAGTTGATCAGCAGCCGGCGCTGGGCGCGCTCCATGAACACGATGAAGTAGACCAGCGCCACCGCGGCCACGCCGACGCCGAGGATCACCACCGGCGACAGGGCACCGGTGCGCCCGAGCTCCAGCGCGCCCGCGATCGCCACCGGCAGGTGGGCGACGATGCCCGCGAAGATGATCAGCGACGAGCCGTTGCCGATGCCGCGCGAGGTGATCTGCTCGCCGATCCACATCAGGAACAGGGTGCCGCCGGTGAGCGTGATCACCGTCGAGGCCAGGAAGAACGGCCCGGGATCGATCGCGGCGGACGAGCCCTGGAGGCCGATGGCGATGCCCCAGGATTGCACCAGCGCCAGCACCACGGTCAGGTAGCGGGTGTACTGGTTGATGACCTTGCGGCCCGACTCGCCCTCCTTCTTCAGCGCCTCCAGGCTCGGGATCACCGAGGTGAGGAGCTGCACGATGATCGAGGCCGAGATGTAGGGCATGATGTTGAGCGCGAAGATCGCCATGCGCTCCACCGCCCCGCCGGAGAACATGTTGAACAGGCCGAGCACGCCGCCCGCCTGCTGCTGGAAGTTCCGCGCGAACTGCTCCGGGTCGATGCCGGGGATCGGGATGTAGGTGCCCAGCCGGAACACCACCAGGGCGCCCAGCGTGAACCAGATGCGCTTCTTCAGCTCATCGGCCTTGGCGATCGCACCGAAGTTCAGGTTGGCGGCAAGCTGCTCGGCGGCTGAAGCCATAGCGTCCCGTCCCGGAGATGGCGCCGGGCGTCCGCGCCCGGGGAGAATCAAAAAAAGCGGCGGCCCACGCGAGGTCGCGAGGGGCCGCCGCCGGATGCGCTGGACTTAGAGGTTGGGACGATCCCGCGCAATGCGCCGGAGGGTCCCGCCCCCGTTACTGCGCCGCGGCCTCGGCACCGCCGCCGCGGGTCGACACGCCGGAGGCGTAGACCACGCTGACGGACCCGCCGGCCTTCTCGACCGCCTCGACCGCCGACTTCGACGCGCGGGTGACCTCGAAGCTGAGCTTCGCGGTCAGCTCGCCGACGCCGAGCAGCTTCACGCCGTCGCGGGGACGGCTGAGGATGCCGGCGGCGACGAGCGCGTCGACCGTCACGGGGGCGGCGGCGTCGAGCTTGCCCGCATCCACCGCCTCCTGCACCCGGCCGAGGTTCACCTCGTTCAGGTCGGCGGCGTGGATGTTGTTGAAGCCGCGCTTCGGCAGGCGCCGGTGGAGCGGCATCTGGCCGCCCTCGAAGCCCTTGATGGACACGCCGGTCCGGGCCTTCTGGCCCTTCACGCCGCGGCCCGCGGTCTTGCCCTTGCCGGAGCCGATGCCCCGGCCGACGCGCATCCGGTCCTTGGTGGCGCCGGGATTGTCGCTGATTTGGTTGAGCTTCATGCCGGCCTCCTCAAGCCTCGAGGACGCGCACGAGGTGGTGCACCTTGCGGATCATGCCGCGCACGGCCGGCGTGTCCTCAAGCTCGGCGACCCGGTGCAGCTTGTTCAGCTTGAGGCCGATCAGCGTCGCGCGCTGGCTGGCCTCGCGGCGGATGGGCGAGCCGATCTGTTCGACCCGGAGAGTCTTGTCTGCCATCGGACCCTCCCTCACGCGACCGCGGCTTCGGACTGGTCGGCCGGATCGGCGTCGCGGCGGCGGGCCTGAAGGCTCGACACCTTGATGCCGCGGCGGGCCGCCACGGAGCGCGGGCTGTCCTCGTTCTTGAGCGCCTCGAAGGTGGCGCGCACGAGGTTGTAGGGGTTCGACGAGCCGAGCGACTTCGCCACCACGTCCTGCATGCCGAGCGTCTCGAACACGGCGCGCATCGGGCCGCCCGCGATGATGCCGGTGCCCTGGGGCGCGGCGCGCAGGATGACCTTGCCGGCGCCGTGGCGCCCGTTGACGTCGTGGTGGAGGGTGCGGCCCTCGCGCAAGGAGACGCGGATGAGCCCGCGCTTGGCGGCCTCGGTCGCCTTGCGGATCGCCTCCGGCACCTCGCGGGCCTTGCCGTGGCCGAAGCCGACGCGGCCCTTCTGGTCGCCGACGACGACGAGGGCGGCGAAGCCGAAGCGCCGGCCGCCCTTCACCACCTTGGCGACGCGGTTGATGTGGACGAGCTTGTCCACGAATTCGCTGTCGCGCTCCTCGCGATCGTCGCGGCGGCCGCGGCCCCCGCCTTCCCGTTCACGTGCCATGTTTCTCGACCTGTCTATCTCACTGACGCGGGCGGCGGGCCCGCTCGCTCGATTCGTTTGGATTTGCCGGGCGTGCTTCGCTCGCCCGGTCCGCCGTGGTCATCGGAGCTTGATCGGAGGCCCTGTCGTTGCATCATCCGCAACGCCCAGTCCCAAATTAGAACTCCAGGCCGACCTCGCGGGCGGCCTCGGCCACGGCCTTGACGCGGCCGTGGTAGATGTAGCCGGAGCGGTCGAAGATCACCTTGGTGACCCCGGCCGCCTTGGCGCGCTCGGCCAGCAGCTTGCCGACCGCGGTCGCGGCGGCGACGTCGGCGCCGGTCTTCAGGTCCGCCTTCAGGCCCTTGTCGAGCGACGAGGCGGCGGCCAGGGTGTGGCCGTTCTCGTCGTCGATGACCTGCGCGTAGATCTGCTTCGACGAGCGGAACACCGAGAGCCGCGGGCGGCCGTTGGCGGCGGCCTTGAGCGCCCGCCGGACCCGCGCCTTGCGCCGGTCAAGGGCTTCGAGCTTACGAGACATCTTCGCCCTCCTTACTTCTTCTTGCCTTCCTTGCGGAAGATGAACTCACCCGCGTACTTCACGCCCTTGCCCTTGTAGGGCTCGGGGCCGCGGTAGTCGCGGATCTCGGCGGCGACCTGCCCGACGCGCTGCCGGTCGATCCCCGAGACCGTGATCTCGGTGGGCTTCGGCGTGGCGATCGTGATGCCGGCCGGCACCTCGTACTCGATGTCGTGGCTGTAGCCGAGCGACAGCTTGAGCGCCTTGCCGGCCATCGCGGCGCGGTAGCCCACGCCGGTGATCTCCAGCTTCTTCTCGAAGCCCTTCGAGACGCCTTCCACGAGGTTGGCGATCTGGGCCCGCGAGGTGCCCCAGAGGGACCGGGCGGGCTTCGACTGGTTGATCGGCTGGACCTCGATCGCGCCGTCCTTCAGGGCGACGTTCACGAGGGCCGGGACGACGAACTGCAGCTCGCCCTTCGAGCCCTTCATCTTCACGGTCTGGCCGGTGACGGTGGCGGTGACGCCCGCCGGCACGGGGACCGGCTTCTTGCCTACGCGAGACATTGGATTCCTCCCGTCCCGATCAGAACACGGTGCAGAGCACTTCACCGCCGACGTTGCGCTCGCGCGCCTCGTGGTCGGCCATGACGCCCTGCGGGGTGGAGACGATGGTGACGCCGAGGCCGTCGGCCACGCGCGGCAGCTCGCCGACCGACGAGTAGACCCGGCGGCCCGGCTTCGACACCCGCTTGATCTCGCGGATGACCGGCTTGCCGTCGTAGTACTTCAGCTCGATCGCGAACTCGCTGCGGCCGTTGCCGAGGTCGGTGGCCGCGTAGTCGCGGATGTAGCCCTCGGACCGCAGCACGTTGAGCACGCTGGCGCGGAGCTTCGAGCCGGGCGTCTGGACGACGTTGCGGCGGCGGAGCTGACCGTTGCGGATGCGGGTGAGCATATCGCCCACGGGATCGTTGACCATGCTCGCCTCCTTACCAGCTCGACTTGACCAGGCCGGGGATCAGGCCCCGGTTGCCGAGCTCCCGCAGCGCCACGCGGGAGATGCCCATCTTGCGGTAGTAGGCGCGCGGCCGGCCGGTCATCCCGCAGCGGTTGCGGATGCGGGTGGCGGACGAGTTGCGCGGCAGCTCCGCGAGCTTGAGGCGCGCCTCGAAGCGCTCCTCCATCTCCAGGGCGTCGTTGTTGGCGATCTCGAGGAGCGCCTTGCGCTTGGCCGCGAAACGCTTGACCAGCGCCTTGCGGTGTTCGTTCTTCTCGACTGAACTCTTCTTCGACATGCTGTCTATCTCCAGTGTCCGCGTCTGATGCCCTCAGGACATCACTGCCGGAACGGGAACTTGAAGGCGGCGAGCAGGGCCTTGGCCTCGGCATCGGTCTTGGCGGAGGTCGCCACGACGATGTCCATGCCCCACATCTGCTCGGCCTTGTCGTAGGAGATCTCCGGGAACACGAGGTGCTCCTTGAGACCGAGGGCGTAGTTGCCGCGCCCGTCGAACGAGCGCGGGTTCAGGCCGCGGAAATCGCGCACGCGCGGCAGCGCGATGGTGATCAGGCGGTCCATGAACTCGTACATGCGCTGCTTGCGCAGGGTCACCTTGCAGCCGATCGGCATGCCCTCGCGCACCTTGAAGGTGGCGATGGCCTTGCGCGCCCGGGTGATGACCGGCTTCTGGCCGGCGATCAGCGCGAGGTCGCCCGCGGCGACCGACGCCTTCTTGGAGTCGGCGGTCGACTCGCCCACGCCCATGTTGATGACGATCTTCTCGATCTGCGGCACCTGCATGGGGTTCGCGTAGCCGAACTCCTCGATCAGCTTCTGGCGAACCACCTCGTCGTAGTGCTTGCGCAGGCGCGGCACGTACGCGTTCTTGTCGGCCTCAGCCATCGATCTGGTCCCCCGTGGTCTTGGCGAAGCGCACCTTGCGGCCGTCGTCGAGGACGCGGAATCCCACCCGGGTCGGCTTACCGTTGGCGTCGGCGATCGCGACGTTCGACAGATGGATGGCGGCCTCCTTGGAGATGATCCCGCCTTCCTGGTTCTGGGTCTGCTTCTGGTGCTTCTTGACGAGGTTGACCCCGCGCACCAGCGCCCGGTTCTCCTTCGGGCGGATCTCGATGACCTCGCCCGAGCGGCCGGCGTCGCGGCCGGTCAGCACGACGACGGTGTCGCCCTTCTTGATCTTGGCGGCCATCACAGCACCTCCGGCGCGAGCGAGATGATCTTCATGTGGTTGCGCGCGCGCAGCTCGCGCGGCACCGGTCCGAAGATGCGGGTCCCGATCGGCTCCTTCTGGTTGTTGATGAGCACCGCCGCGTTCTTGTCGAAGCGGATCACCGAGCCGTCCGGGCGCTTCACGTCCTTGGCGGTGCGCACGACCACCGCCTTCATCACGTCGCCCTTCTTGACGCGACCGCGCGGGATCGCCTCCTTCACCGAGACGACGATCACGTCGCCGACGCCGGCATACTTGCGCTTCGACCCGCCGAGAACCTTGATGCACATCACGCGGCGTGCACCCGAGTTGTCGGCGACGTCCAGATTGGTCTGCATCTGGATCACGGGAGTGACTCCTTGTTTCAGGCGGGTTTCCGCACGCGGGCGGTATTGCCCGGCGGACGACGCCTGATGGGGATCTTTCGTCCCCGGCTCATGTGATCGACCGCGCGATCGGCGTCGCGGACGCCGGCGCGGTCACCGCGTTCGACTAGGTGCGAGCACCCGTCTGGAATGTCGCGAAGGCCGGGCGCATACACCGGCCCCGGCCGAAAGGCAAGGCTGGGGGCAGCGCATCGCGCCCCGGATTCGATGCCGAACGGGCGCCGCCCGCCCCGACCGCTGCCGGACCGTCGGCGGGCGAGGATTGAAGGCGGCTGGAGCCGTTCCCGATCGCGTTGCCAACGTGCACGACTCCAGGCTTTTAATCTGGATGCGCTCTCTCGCGCCGAGCCGGTGCCCCCCTCGGCGCAGAGCGCTCCCGGAGGCCCGCATGCCCGACCTCACGTCTCGCGTCGCCCTGATCGTGATCGATGTCCAGCGCGCCTTCGACGCGTGGGAGGCCGCCGGCCGCCGCCGCAACAACCCCGACGCCGTGGCGCGCATCGCCGATCTGCTCAGGGGCTTCCGCGGGCGCGGCCTGCCCGTCTTCCACGTGCGCCACGAGAGCACCGATCCGCAATCGACCTTCTTTCCGACCAAGCCCGGTCACCGCGTGATGGAGGCGGCACGGGAGCTGGAGGGCGAGCCGGTCGTGGTCAAACGGGTCAACAGCGCGTTCATCGGCACGCCGCTCGAGGTTCTGCTCCGATCCTCGAACGTCGAGCGCCTCGTCATCTGCGGCGCGACGACCAATCACTGTGTCGAGACGACGACCCGCATGGCGGGCAACCTCGGCTTCGACGCCCATCTGGTGCGCGATGCGGCCTGGACCTTCGACAGGATCGGTCCGGACGAGGACCTGCACCGGGCGGAGGACATCCACGCGATGACCCTCGCGAACCTGCACGGCGAGTTCGCGACCGTCGTGTCGACCGACGACGTCCTGAGGTCGATCGCGCGGGTGACCTGATCGGCAGACCACCCGTCATCGCGCCGGACGATCCCGCCGCCGACGTTCCGGAGATGGCCGCGGTGAGAGATGGCCGCGGTGGAAGATGGACGTGGTGGGAGATGGGCGCGGTGATCGTCGCACCGCGCGCCCTCATGCGACGCGGCCGGCCCGGGTGGCGCCGAGCCGGCCTCGCGGAACGGTCGATCCCCGGCGCCGCCTCAGCCCGGCTGGCCGAGCGCGTCGAACAGGAACCCGTCGAGGCTCGGGATGGTCACCGCGGTGGTCATCGCCGGCTTCGACAGGCGCCAGGGGCGCTCCGCCCGGGCGCGGATCGCCTCGGAGGGGCGCAGGCGCCGGGCGGTGCCGTCCTCGCTAAGCTCCTCGATCGCCAGGAAGCCGTAGACCTGGAGCCGCGAGGCGGTGAGCTTGGTGTCGCGGTCGCCGGCCGCGACCACGAGGCTGCCGCTGGCGTAGACCGCGTCCATCAGCGAGCGCTGCTCGCCGCGGCGGCGGTTGCGCGCCTCGCGCTCGCCGGCCGGGGGCGCGGCGGGCGGCCTGCGGAAGGGGACGATGTTGCTGACCGCGACGCAACCCATACGCAACGCACCCTGGAACACGAGGTGAGGCCGAGCGGCCCGCGATCCGGACAATTCGACGAATCGCTTTAACCAACGGTGTGGCGCGCCCGGCCTCCCCTGCCCCGATCCGGTACGCCCGGCCCGCGCCGGCCGGGCGTTCACCGCACCTTAACGCCTCGCCGGGCGCGAATTTTCTCCGGAGCGCGCATTGACCTCGCCGGACGACGCGGATAGAAGCGCGCCACTTCGGTCGGCCCCCGGCTGCCGACGGCCCCGCGGAGATCTCCGTACCGCCGTCCGCGCCCCGATGCGATCCGAAGGCTCAAATCGCCTGACGCCTTAAGTCAGATCCGTAGGTACGAGCGCGCTCTCTCAGGGCGTGCTCCTCTGCCCACACCGCGCCGAGGGACCGTGACAGGCCCTCCGGCGCATATTCGTTTTGCGGACTGCCCGTCAGTCCGACAGGTGACCGAGGAAGAGGGCACAGGATGCCGACGATCAACCAACTGATCGCCCAGCCGCGGAAGATCCAGCGGAGCCGCAACAAGGTCCCGGCGCTCGACGCCTGCCCGCAGAAGCGCGGCGTCTGCACCCGCGTCTACACGACGACGCCGAAGAAGCCGAACTCGGCGCTCCGCAAGGTCGCCAAGGTCCGCCTGACCAACGGCTTCGAGGTGATCGGCTACATCCCGGGCGAGGGCCACAATCTCCAGGAGCACTCGGTCGTCATGATCCGCGGCGGCCGCGTCAAGGATCTGCCGGGCGTGCGCTACCACATCCTGCGCGGCGTGCTCGACACCCAGGGCGTCAAGAACCGCAAGCAGCGCCGCTCCAAGTACGGCGCCAAGCGTCCCAAGTAATTTTTTAGGTCTTCAGGTCGCGTTTCCACTGCCCAGCAAGGATGTCGCCAGCGAAAGCTCAAGGCGGCCTGCGCTGGGTGCTCTAAAGAATTTCGCCGAAAGTCCCAAAAAATGTCGCGTCGTCACTCTGCTGAGAAGCGTGAGATCATCCCGGATCCCAAGTACGGGGACGTGGTGCTGACGAAGTTCATGAACTCGATCATGTACGAGGGCAAGAAGTCGACCGCCGAGCGGATCGTCTATGGCGCCTTCGACATCGTCGAGAACCGCGCCCGCGCCAACCCGATCGAGGTGTTCCGGGCCGCGCTCGACAACGTCGCCCCGATGATCGAGGTCCGCTCCCGCCGCGTCGGCGGCGCGACCTACCAGGTCCCGGTCGAGGTCCGCACCGAGCGCCGGCAGGCGCTGGCGATCCGCTGGCTGATCCAGGCCGCCCGGTCGCGCAACGACCGCACGATGATCGAGCGCCTCTCGGCCGAGCTGCTCGACGCCGCCAACAACCGCGGCAACGCCGTCAAGAAGCGGGAGGACACGCACCGGATGGCCGAGGCCAACCGCGCCTTCTCGCACTACCGCTGGTAAGCGGTCCCACCCGTCTCTCAGGAGCAGTCCGATGCCCCGCACGCACGCGATCGAGGACTACCGCAACTTCGGCATCATGGCCCACATCGATGCCGGGAAGACCACGACCACGGAGCGGATCCTCTACTACACCGGAAAGTCCCACAAGATCGGCGAGGTCCATGAGGGCGCCGCCACGATGGACTGGATGGAGCAGGAGCAGGAGCGCGGCATCACGATCACGTCCGCCGCGACGACGTGCTTCTGGCGCGAGAAGCGCCTGAACATCATCGACACCCCTGGCCACGTCGACTTCACCATCGAGGTCGAGCGCTCCCTGCGCGTGCTCGACGGCGCGGTGTGCGTGCTCGACGGCAACCAGGGCGTCGAGCCGCAGACCGAGACCGTGTGGCGGCAGGCCGACAAGTACGACGTGCCGCGCGTCGTGTTCGTCAACAAGATGGACAAGATCGGCGCCGACTTCTTCAAGTGCGTGGCCGACATCATCGACCGCGTCGCCGGGAAGCCCGTCTGCCTCCAGCTCCCGATCGGCTCGGAGTCGAACTTCAAGGGCGTGATCGACCTCATCAAGATGAAGGCGATCGTCTGGTCCGGCGAGGCGCTCGGCGCGAACTTCTCCGAGGAGGAGATCCCGGCCGACCTCGTCGATCAGGCCAAGGAGTACCGGGGCAAGCTGGTCGAGGCCTGCGTCGAGCTCGACGACGAGGCGATGATGGCCTACCTCGACGGCCAGGAGCCGGACGAGGAGGGCCTGCGCCGGCTGGTGCGCAAGGCCGTGCAACTGCGCGCCTTCCATCCCGTGCTGTGCGGCTCGGCGTTCAAGAACAAGGGCGTGCAGCCGCTCCTCGACGCCGTCGTCGACTACCTCCCCTCCCCCGCCGACCGCGGCGACGTCGACGGGCTGGACTTCAAGACCGAGGAGCCGGTCGTCCGCCACCCGACCGACACCGATCCCTTCTCCATGCTCGCCTTCAAGATCATGGACGATCCCCACGTCGGCACGATCACCTTCTGCCGCGTGTACTCGGGCAAGATCGACTCGGGCGCCAACGTCATCAACTCGACGCGCGACAAGAAGGAGCGCGTCGGCCGCATGCTCCTGATGCACGCCAACAACCGCGAGGACATCAAGGAGGCCTATGCCGGCGACATCGTCGCCCTGGCCGGCCTCAAGGATACCCGCACCGGCGACACCCTCTGCGACCCGCAGAAGGCGGTCATCCTGGAGAAGATGGAGTTCCCCGATCCGGTGATCGAGATCGCCGTCGAGCCGAAGTCGAAGGCCGACCAGGAGAAGCTCGGCATCGCGCTCTCGAAGCTCGCCGCCGAGGATCCGTCCTTCCGCGTCTCGACCGATCAGGAGTCCGGCCAGACCATCCTCAAGGGGATGGGCGAGCTGCACCTCGACATCAAGGTCGACATCCTGCGCCGCACCTACAAGGTCGACGCCAACATCGGCCAGCCGCAGGTGGCCTACCGCGAGAAGCTGACCCGCCGGACCGAGATCGACTACACCCACAAGAAGCAGACCGGCGGCACCGGTCAGTTCGCCCGGGTGAAGTTCGTGGTCGAGCCGAACGAGCCCGGCGCCGGCTTCCAGTTCGAGTCGAAGATCGTCGGCGGCTCGGTGCCGAAGGAGTACATCCCCGGCGTCGAGAAGGGCCTGAACTCGGTCCTGACCGCGGGCATCCTCGCGGGCTTCCCGGTGGTCGACATCAAGGTGGAGCTGATCGACGGCGCCTACCACGACGTCGACTCCTCGGCGCTCGCCTTCGAGATCGCCTCCCGCGCCGCTCTGCGCGAGGCGCTCCAGAAGGGCGGCTCGGTGCTGCTCGAGCCGGTGATGAAGGTCGAGGTCGTGAGCCCGGAAGAGTACACCGGCTCGGTCATCGGCGACCTGAACTCGCGCCGCGGCCAGATCCAGGGCCAGGACATGCGCGGCAACGCCAACGTCATCAACGCGATGGTGCCGCTGGCCAACATGTTCGGCTACGTGAACAACCTGCGCTCCATGTCGCAGGGCCGGGCGAACTTCACGATGCAGTTCGACCATTACGAGGAAGTCCCGCGCGGCGAGGCCGACAAGGTCATCGCCAAGTACGCCTAGGACGGTCTCGTCACATCGCTATCGAAGGTTAGGAGGCTCTGATGGGCAAGGAAAAGTTTTCGCGCACGAAGCCGCACTGCAACATCGGCACGATCGGCCACGTTGACCACGGCAAGACGTCGTTGACGGCGGCGATCACGAAGGTCCTGGCGGAGTCGGGCGGGGCGACGTTCACGGCCTACGACCAGATCGACAAGGCGCCGGAGGAGAAGGCGCGCGGGATCACGATCTCGACGGCGCACGTGGAGTACGAGACCACGAACCGGCACTACGCGCACGTCGACTGCCCCGGGCACGCCGACTACGTGAAGAACATGATCACCGGCGCCGCGCAGATGGACGGGGCGATCCTGGTGGTGTCGGCGGCCGACGGCCCGATGCCGCAGAC
>NZ_JAUYZI010000030.1 GCF_030700245.1 Methylobacterium amylolyticum | reverse complement strand
CAAGGGAATCGCTTCAGGTTAACGGCGGGGTCTTCGGGTTCTGTCGGATGAGGGTTTCGAGGTAGTCCGGGTCGAGGTTGGCGAGCTTTCTTCGGACCTTGAGGCTGTGGCGGTCGTGGGGGGCGCGCACGAGGTTCATGGCCATGTGGCGGACCACGGCCATGTTCTGCGGACCCGATCCAGTGCGCAGGCGGACGAGGTCGTCGTGGAAGACGACGTCGAGCACCCAGTGCAGGCGGTTCTCGATGTGCCAGTGGGCGCGCACGGCGGCGGCGAAGGTCTTGGCATCGAGCTTGACCGAGGCGAGGTAGTAGCGGCGTTCGCACTCGATCCTGCCGGCGCGTTCGACCTGTGTCTCGACCATGCCGATCATCGCCAGATGGGGCATGTGCGGCTCGTGCGGGTAGCGGCGATCCGAGCCGATCCAACTCACGTCGTGGCAGACGCTGTGGCGGCGGTGTTCGAGGCGACCGTGGTCGTTGTCGACGGTCTGGTGGGTGTCGGCGATCAGGTCGCCCGGAGCGGCGAAGAAGCGCACGACGTCGTCGTGGGTGGCGGGGCGGTTGCCTTTGAGGGCGAGCAGGTAGTCGCCGCCCCGGGCCACGATGGTCTCGGCGATGGCGGTCTGGGTGCCCATCGCGTCGATCGTGACCAGCGCGCCCCGGAGTTCGAGCCGCTCCAGCAGGCGCGGGATGGCGGTGATCTCGTTGCTCTTGTCGGCGACCGCCTCCTGGCCGAGCACGAGGCGCTGGCGGGAGGCCCAGGCCGAGACGGTGTGCAGGGCGGCCCGGCCCTTGGTCTTGGCGTGGCAGCGCCGGGAGGTCTTGCCGTCGATGGCGATGAGATCCGGCTCGACCGCGCGCAGGCGCTCGACCCAGGCCGTGAAGCAGGTCTTGAAGAGGTCGGCGTCGAGCGCGTTGACGACGTCGTTGAGGGTGTCGTGGGCGGGCAGGCCGCGGTCGTACGGGAGGAAGCGGCGCAGGAAGTCCAGGCGCCGCTCGCCCCACAGCCGGATCTCGACGAAGTCGTCCATGCCGCACAGCGTGGCGCACAGCACCAGCAGCAGGATCTCGGGCAGCGGGTAGATCACCCGCCAGCGCTGGCGCGGGTCGGTCAGGGTCGAGAAGTGGTCGAGGATCGACAGCGAGGACGGCATCGGCGGCTCCGCAGACGCAAAGCCCGCCGTGAATCACAAACCTCAGCCCCCCGCAGCACCGCTCCCAAGCCAAAGCCAAAAAGCTGAAGCGATCGCCCTGATCGGCGAGCGCGCTCGGGTTGCGACGCTGTGACGGCTACCGTATAGTCGTCACCGTTCCTGCGCCCAACCGCCGAGCGTTCAGTCCAGCGATGTCCGACCTGGTGCCCCTGCAGGCCGTCCTCAACGGTCGCGTCCCCGCCCTCCCGACGGAGGCCAACGGGGCTGGCCGTCGCGGCTGCCCGCTGTCGGACCTGCGCGATCGTCTGCGCCGGGCCGGCCTGCGCCCGACGCGGCAGCGCCTGTCGCTCGGCTGGCTGCTGTTCGGCCGCGGCGACCGCCACCTGACGGCGGAGATGCTCTACGACGAGGCGATGCGCGCCAAGGTGCCGGTCTCGCTGGCCACCGTCTACAACACCCTGCATCAGTTCACGGAAGCCGGATTGCTGCGCCAGCTCGCCCTCGACGGGTCCAAGGCCTACTTCGACACCAATCCGACCGAGCACCACCACTTCTACCTGGAGGACGAGGCGCAGGTGATCGACATGCCCGATTGCGGCATCACCGTCGATTCGCTGCCCGAGGCCCCCGAAGGGATGGAGATCGCCGGCGTCGAGGTGATCGTGCGCCTCCGCCGCAGCCGCACGGCCGGCCGCCGGCAGGCCTGAGCGCGCGCGAGCGCCGACGCGAGCCGTATCGGACTGATGCGAGGCCCGGCGTTCGTCCGGGCCTCGTCGCGTTCGCGCGGCGCTCGGACCCGAAGCGCTCACTCGACCGTCTCGTTCGGGTAGACGCCCCAAAGCCGGTTCTGGCGGATGTAGCCGTCCACGTCGCGCTTCGACGGCAGCGCGACGACCACGCGGCACCACGTTCCGGTGCAGCTCTTCACGCTGCCGATCACGCCGGATTGCAGCCGGGCCTCGTCGGTGGCGCCCTCCTCGGCGCGGGCGCGCAGGGGCACGGCGGCCTTCTCACCGCCCTTGTCCGGCCCGGCATTGACGATCGCGGTGCGCCGTCCCGACAGGAGCGAGTGGAGGACCCAGCCCTCCGTCCCCTCCGAATCGCGGATGCGCCGCCACGTCTCGAACTCGCCGATGATCTCCACCGGCAGGCCGGCGCGCTGGTACACCCACAGGGTGCGGTGGTCCTTCGAGGGCCCCTCGCGCAGGTTGACCCGGTCGGTCTTGAGGCTCGCGTAGCGCGGCAGCGGCAGCTTGGTCACCGGCCCGGCGCCCGCCTCCGGGGCGCCCGTCGGGGCGGCGCGGGCGGGGCCGGCGAGGAGAAGCGCCGCGGCGAGGGCAGCGGATATCGCGCGCATCGTCACCATCTCCGTGCGGTCTCGCAGCGTTCCGGACGGTCCGCTGCGGCCCGGCTTCCGATTGTGTTCCGTCCCGCCTCTGTTAGAGAGGCGGAGGGCTTCGGGACAGCGCGCGGAGGGGCGCGCCGTCCCGAATCTGTCTGGCGAAGTCCGGTTAACGGACGCTTGTCGGCGGACGCTTGCGGCCCTCGGGCGGGACGATGCCGCGGGCTCACCGGGAGAGAGACGTGTCGAAGCGCAAGCCGCTCGTGGTGGTGACGCGGCGCCTGCCGGACGCCGTCGAGACGCGGATGCGCGAGCTGTTCGACGTCCGCCTCAACCCCGACGACGCGCCCATGGGGACGGAGGCGCTGGTGACGGCGCTGCGCGAGGCCGACGTGCTGGTCCCGACCGTGACCGACGAGATCGATTCCGGCCTCCTGGCCCAGGCCGGGCCGAACCTGCGGCTGATCGCCAATTTCGGCAACGGCGTCGACCACATCGACGTGGGCGTGGCGCTGGAGCGCGGCATCACGGTCACCAACACCCCCGGCGTGCTGACCGAGGACACCGCCGACATGACGATGGCGCTGATCCTCGCCGTGGCGCGCCGCGTCGCCGAGGGCGCGCGGATCATCCCGGAGGACGACTGGACGACCGGCTGGTCGCCGACCTGGATGCTCGGGCGGCGCATCACCGGCAAGCGGCTCGGCATCGTCGGCATGGGCCGGATCGGGCAGGCGCTGGCCAAGCGCGCCCGGGCCTTCGGCCTCCAGGTGCACTACCACAACCGCCGCCGGGTGCCCGCCGCGATCGAGGGCGCGCTCGACGCGACCTACTGGGAATCCCTCGACCAGATGCTGGCGCGGGTCGACATCGTGTCGGTCAACTGCCCGCACACCCCCGCGACCTACCACCTGCTCTCGGCCCGGCGCCTCAAGCTGCTTAAGCCGGAGGCGATCGTGGTCAACACCGCCCGCGGCGAGGTGATCGACGAGAACGCCCTGGCCCGGCTGATCGAGGCGGGCGAGATCTCGGCCGCCGGCCTCGACGTGTTCGAGCAGGAGCCGGCCGTGAGCCCGCGGCTCGTCAAGCTCGCCCGGCAGGGCAAGGTGGTGCTGCTCCCGCACATGGGCTCGGCGACCTACGAGAGCCGCATGGACATGGGCGAGAAGGTCATCATCAACATCAAGACCTTCATGGACGGCCACCGGCCGCCGGACCGCATCCTGCCGAGCATGCTCTGAGTCTCACAGCGCCTCGCTTCCGGCGGTGGCGGGCGCCGGCGCGCCCTGCGCCGACTGCGCGCTCTGGAACAGGCGCTCGCTCGTCAGCTTCAGGAAGTAGAAGCCGAATTCCGGGTTCTGGTAGTAGAGCTGCTTGACCTCGGAATAGGAGACGCACAGCGCCCGGCCGGCCTCGACGCAGACGAGGGAGGCGGTGCGGGCGTTGCCGGGCGAGAGCAGGCCGAGCTCCCCGACGATGCCGCCTGCCCGCACCTCGATCCCGACCTCGGGGATGCGGAACACCCCGCTCTCGACCACGTACATCTCGGTCGCGAGGTCGCCCTTGCGGAAGACCACCTCGCCGATGCCGAACGGGCGCTGCGAGCCGAACGGGCGCAGCCATTCCAGGGACAGGTCGCCGTCGGCGGCGGCCTCGACGTCGCGCACGAGGCGCATCATCTGCCACAGCCGGTAGGCGTTGAACGGGATCTGGATGCACTCGGTCAGCACCACCGGCATGCTGCCGATGAACAGGCCGTAGGTGATGACCACGCAGCTCGCGCAGAGCGAGATGATCCGCAGCGGGATCATCGTGCTCATCGCCGAGGCCGAGATGGTCAGCGCCGTGCCGAGATAACCGATCGCCTCGATCCAGTTCATGGGACCTTCCGGAAGTGCCGTTATGCGGCACGGGATGCACGTTCGGCGCGCTCCGGCAAGCCGGGCGGGGGCCGCCATCCTCAATCGCCGTCCGGTCGCAGGTGACGGGTGATCGCCGCGGCGGCGCGCGTGCCCGACTCGAAGGCGCCGCCGACGGTGCCCCACTGCGCGCGCGACAGCGCCTCGCCGGCGAACCAGACCCGGTCCGACAGCGATTCGCGCAGCAGCAGCCGGGCCGGCGCGTGGCCCGGCGGGACCACCGCCCAGGAGCCCCGCGACCAGGGATCGTGCCGCCACGCGCTGACCGCGGGGATCGCGAGGTCGCGCAGGCGGGCCCGGCCGACATGCTCGGCGAGCACCGCGCGCACGTGCCGCCGCACGCCGTCGACCCCCGAGCCGGCGGCGTCGATCCGCGCCGCCTCGCCCGCATCGAGCTCGTAGTAGTGGAACGGCGTGTCGTCGATCCGCGTGAGCAGGCCCGGCGGAGCCCGCCGGCCGCCGTTCAGCCCCGCGAGCCGGTCGCGTCCCCGGAACGGGCTCGACGGCCAATGCAGCACCGCGTGCTCGTAGATGCCCGCGGTGAAGCCGTCGATCGCCGCGCGCACCGCGGCCGGCAGCGGCGGCGAGAACAGGGGCGTCTCGCGCAGCACCATCATCGGCGCGGTGACGAGGACCGCCCGCGCCGCGATCGTGCCGCCCGCCGTCTCGAGCCGGACGCCCGCGCCCGACCAGTCGATCCGCTGCACCGGTGCGGAGAGCCGCACCGGCAGGCCTGCGGCGAGACGGGCGAGGTAGCTGCCGTAGCCCCCGGCCATGAAGACGTTGTCGCCGTACTCCATGCTCGGGAAGTCGTGCAGCGACACCTCGGCGAGCGGTCGGCCGGAGACGAGCCCGTGGACGCTGGCGATGCGGGCCGCCCAGGGCCCGAGCCCGGGCGGCAGGACGCTGGCCGCCGGCCTGTCCTCGCCCGCCGCGCCGCGGGTCATCGCCCGGTCGGCCCGCGCGAAGGCGCGGGCGCTGGCGCGGATTTCGGCCGGGCTCGCCGGGCGGCCGCCGACCCAGACGTGGCTGTCTTGCGGCGCCCGGCGCAGGCGCTCGCGGCGGGCGCGGCCCAGGGCGACGAGGGGGTTAATCGGTCCGGCATGCAGCCAGTGGGCGCCGAGATCGACCGCGTGGCCGCGCAGCGGCACGGTCCAGGCCCGGCCTCCGACCCGGTCGCGGGCCTCCAGCACCGCCACCGACAGGCCCTGCGCGACGAGGGCCCGCGCGGCGCCGATGCCGGCCGCCCCGGCGCCGACGATCACCACGTCGGGCGCCTCGGGCAGGGGCGCGAGGACGGGCCGGAAGTCCGGCGCGCGCGCGGACTCGGAGGCGCGGAGGGGGCGGAGCTTCTGCATGGCTGACGTCGTCACTGCGCCTCCCCGACCGATCCCATCCCGCCGCGGACCCGTATGGGCCCGGTCCGTGGCGTGCGCCGCGGCCTTGCGCCCACCCGCCCGCATCGCCAAGAAACCCGCCGCGCCGACCCGGCGCGCCGGAACCCCGCCCCGATGCTGATCGAGTCCGCCGCGGCGGCCCTGCGCCAGACCTTCTCGCCCCAGCTCCGGGCGATCCTGTGGAAATCGCTCGGTCTGACGCTCGGACTGCTGCTCCTCGTCTGGCTGGGGCTCACCCGGCTGATCCAGGCCTTCCAGGCGAGCCACCACATCTCCGCGCAGTACCCGATCCTCGACACCCTCGCCTACTATCTCGCCGGGTTCGGCCTGTTCGTGGCGCTCGCCTATCTGATGCCGGCGGTGTCGATCCTCGTGGCCGGGTTCTTCCTCGACGACGCGGCCGAGATCGTCGAGCGCACCGACTTCCCGGGCGATCCGCCGGGCCGGGCGCTGCCGTTCGGGACGGCGATGCTCTACGCGGTCCGCTTCGCCGGCCTGACCCTGCTGGTCAACCTCGCGGCGCTGGTGGTGTTCTTCGTGCCTGTGGTCGGGGTCGCGGCCTTCTTCGGCGCCAACGCCTACCTGCTGTCGCGGGAGTATTTCGAGATGGCGGCCGCACGGTTCCGGCCGCTTCCGGAGGCGGCCGCGATGCGCGGCGCGTTCCCGCTGCGGACGCTCGGCGCCGGAGGCCTGCTCGCGGGGCTGATGATCGTGCCGGTCGTCAACCTCGTGACGCCCCTGTTCGGGATCGCGCTGATGGTCCACCTCCACAAGCGCCTGAGCCGGCAGGGCCGGTTGCCGCCGCCCGCCCGCTGAGATGGCGGACGCGGCCCGGGGGCGCGACAAGGCCGCGCTGGTCCGCGCGGCGCCCGGCGGCTAGCGTGGCGGCGCGGGAACGGAGACCGAGAGCGATGAAGGCGCGCGACGCTTCGGGGGATGTCCCGCCGCCGCCCGGCAAGGCTCCGTTCGTCGTCGTCGGCCTCGTCGGCCTGGGCCTGCTCGGCTGGGGCGCCTACGGCCACTGGCAGCGGGACGCCGAGGCGGAGGCGACGCTCGCGCGGGTCAAGTCCCTGGTGCCGCGCGTGCGCACGGTGGTGGCCGAGCGTGCCGAGGGTCCGCTGGACCTCGCCCTGCCGGGCGAGACGCGGCCCTTCACCACCGCCGCCATCGCCGCCCGCGCCACCGGCTACGTCGCCGAGCGGCGGGTCGATATCGGCTCGCGGGTGAAGGCCGGCGACCTCCTGCTGCGCATCGCCGCACCCGACCTCGACCAGCAGCTCGCGCAGGCCGAGGCGCAGCTCGGGCAGCTCAAGGCGCAGTTGCTTCAGGCCCAGGCGCAGGTCGACCAGGCCCGGGCCAACGTCAACCTCGCGAACCTGACCAACAACCGCACCACGACGCTCGCCGACCAGGGCTGGGCCTCGCGCCAGAACGCCGACACCTCCCAGGCCGGCGTGCTCTCGCAGGCGGCCACGCTCGCCGCGGCCGAGGCGGGGGTGAAGGTCGCCGACGCCAACATCCGGGCGGGGACGGCGGCGGTGGAGCGCCTGCGCACCCTCACGGGCTACCAGCGGGTGGTGGCGCCCTTCGACGGCGTCGTCACCGTCCGCAACGTCGATGTCGGGGATCTCGTGCGCGCCGACAACGGCGGCACCCCGCTCCTGAGCATGGACCAGGACAGCACCCTGCGCATCACGCTCAACGTGCCCCAGAGCGCCACCGACGGGGTGCGGCCGGGGGTCGAGGCGCTGGTCACCGTGCCGCAACTGCCGGGGCGGACCTTCTCGGGCTTCGTCGAGCGCAGCTCTGTCGCCCTCCAGGCGGCCTCGCGCACGCTCACCACCGAGGTGGACGTTCCGAACCCCGACCGGACGCTGCGGGCCGGCCTCTACGCCTCCGTCACGCTCAAGATCCCCCGCGCGGCACCCGGCGTGACGATCCCGGCGGAGGCCGCGGTATTCGACCGCGGCGCCCTGCGCGTCGCCGTTCTCGGGGCGGACGACCGCGTGACGTGGCGCGCGGTGCGCGTCCGGCGCGATTTCGGGCGGGTGCTGGAACTGGAATCGGGCCTGGAGCCCGACGCGCGCCTCGTCTACAGCCCACCCCCCGACCTGCGCGACGGGCAGGCGGTGGAGCGCGACGACCGGGGCGGCCCGGCGCGGCCGATGCGGGCAGCCGAGCGCTGAGCGCTCAGTTAACGCGCACGCTCAGTTCACGCGCACCAGGAGCTTCATCTTCGGGTGGATGCCGCAGAGCACCTGGAACGTGCCCTTCTGCGTGAAGGTGATCGGCGTGCGGCTGCCGGGCTCCTGGTCGCCGGAATCGAAGCTGAAGGTGGCGGCCTCGACGAAGGCGTGGTGCAGCAGGTCGCTGTCGTCGTTGACGACGGTGATCGTGTCGCCGCGGGTGATCGCCAGGGCGTCCGGCTGGAAGGTCCGCCCCTTCTGCGAGACGGTGTGACCCGAGGCTTCGAGCCGGCCGACGAGGCAGAGGCCGCACAGCGCGCCGCCCGCCAGCGCGAACAGCGCCGGCACCAGAGTCCGCCGGCCCGTCGCGGGGATCGTCAAGGCAGGGACGGCCATCGATTCGCTCCTCGATCCGGGCCGACTTTACATGACGGTGTCTTGAGAATTCCTTAGTCGAAGCCGGCGACGCGGGGCGCGGACGAAACTTCTTCTTGTCCATTGCTCGCCCCGCGACGGCGCAGACGCTCGAAATCCGTCGGGCTAATCGCCTCTTAAGATGTCGTCGCTAGCGTCCGAGGCGCGTGGCGGTACGGCGGCCCAGTGCGATGCGAGATCCCGAGAGAGCGAAGCTGGAGCGGTCGCCGCCCGACTGGGCGACGGCGCTGCGTCGCCTCCCCGCCTCCCTCGCCTCGGTCCGCGGCCGGATCCTGGTCGCTTTCCTCGGCATGAGCCTGCTGTCCGGCACGCTCGGGTTCTACGCCGCCGTCGCCATCACCCATGTCGGAGATCTGGTCAGCCGGACCTACGACGAGTCGCTGATGTCGATCAACTACGCCCGCGCGACCGCGGCGGACTTCGCCAAGATGCGCTCGGCCTTCGCGCGCCGGACGCACGCGACGGACCCGGCCATCGCCGCCAAGCTGGACGCCGAGATCGCCGACCTCACCGTGACGCTCGCCGAGGATCTGACCATCGCCGTCGAGCGCTCGCAATCGGACCGCGCGGTGCGCACCGCCGGCGCCGTCCAGGCCGGCGTCGCCGCCTGGGACGAGATGCGCCGCGCCCTGCTCGACGCGCCGGAGGCCCGGGCGGAGCGCTGGGAGGCGCTGGACCAGCAGGCCCGCGCGGTCGACGGCCAGATCGACCTCCTCGTCAACTACACGGCCGGCGACGGCTTCACCTTCCGGCAGGCGGCCCGCGCCCTGGTGACCCGCGAATTGCGGGTGAACATCGTCGCGGCCGTCCTCGCCGTCATCGGCTGCGCGCTGATCGCGTGGCTGCTGAACCGCCGCATCACCGGCCCGCTCGCCGCCGCCTCGGCCGCGGCCGAGCGCATCGCGGGCGGTCGGCTCGACGACCGGATCCCGACCGGCGGCCGCGACGAGCTCGGCAGCCTGCTCCGCTCGATGGCAACGATGCGCGACAACATCCGCGCGATGATGGAGCGGGAGGTCAGCCAGCGGCAATCGGCCGAAACCCTGCTCGCCGACGCCTTGCAGAGCTCGCGCGAGGGCGTGGTGGTGGTCGATTGCCACGGCCGCATCGTGCTGGCCAACGCGCAGGCGCTGCGGTTCTTCGACGGCCTCGGCGCCGCGGTCCGGACCGGGACGTCGCTCTCCGAGGCGGCGCCGGACGAGTTCCTGCGGGCGCTGGCGCGCGACGGCGAGGTCCGGCTGTCCGACGGGCGGTGGCTGCGCGTCAGCCGCAGCGCGACCCAGGAGGGCGGCTTCGTCGCCGTGTGCAGCGACATCAGCCTGCTGAAGGAGCAGGAGGACCGTCTCACCGAGACCAATCTCCGGCTCGACGCCGCCCTCGACAACATGTCCCAGGGCCTGTGCCTCTACGATGCCGACGACCGCCTGATGGTGGTGAACCGCCGCTACGCCCAGATCTACGGCCTGGCCTCCGGCACCGTCGTCCCGGGCATGCGCGCGGAGGCGGTGCTGGCCGCGAGCCTCGCCGCCGGGAACCACCCCGGCCAGAATCTCTCCGACCTGCTCCGCCAGGAGCGCGAGGCGTTCGAGGGCCCGGCCCGTCTCCCCTGCTTCCAGGAGCTCGGCAACGGCAAGGTCGTCGCCATCGAGCGCCGCGAGACCGCCGACGGCGGCTTCGTCGCCACCTACGAGGACGTGACCGAGCGGCGCCGGGCCGAGGCCCAGGTCGCCTTCCTCGCCCACCACGACGCGCTGACCGGCCTCCCGAACCGCGTGGCGCTGAACCAGCAGATGGCGGCGGCGATCGCCCAGGCCGGGCGCGACGCCGGCTTCGCGGTGTTCGCCCTGGATCTCGACGATTTCCGTCCCGTCAACGACACGCTCGGCCACGGGGTCGGCGACGAGCTGCTGGTGGCGGTCGCCCAGCGCCTGAGCGCCTGCGTGCGCGAGATCGACTGCGTCGCCCGGCTCGGCGCGGACGAGTTCATCGTCGTCCAGCGCGGCATCGATCGGGCGGAGGGCGCCGCGGTGCTGGCGCGCCGGATCATCGAGGTGGTGAGCGCGCCCTACACCCTGTCGAACCACGAGGTGAGCGTCGGCCTGACCATCGGCATCACCCTCGCCCCCGGCGACGGCACCGGCTGCGACAAGCTCCTGAAGAACGCCGACGTCGCCCTGGACCGCGCTAAGAGCGAGGCGCGGGGCTCGTTCCGGTTCTTCGAGCCCGAGATGGACGCCCGTCTCCAGGCCCGGCGCCTGATGGAGCGCGACCTGCGGGACGCCCTCGCCCGGGAGGCGTTCGAGGTCTACTACCAGCCGATCTACAGCCTCGGCACCGAGCGGATCTGCGGGTTCGAGGCGCTGCTGCGCTGGAACCATCCGGGCCGCGGCTTCGTCTCGCCGGCCGAGTTCATCCCGATCGCCGAGGAGCTCGGCCTGATCGTGCCGCTCGGCGAGTGGGTCCTGCGCCGGGCCTGCGAGGAGGCGAGCCGCTGGCCCGACGGCCTGAAGATCGCGGTCAACGTCTCGGCGGTGCAATTCACCTCGGCGAGCCTCGTGACCGCGGTGCGCGAGACCCTGCGCGCCACCGGCCTGCCCGGCCGCCGGCTAGAGCTGGAGATCACCGAATCGGTGCTGGTGGCCAACCCCGGCGCCACCACCGCGATCCTGCACAGCCTCCGGGCGATGGGCGTGCGGGTGTCGATGGACGATTTCGGCACCGGCTACTCGTCGCTCAGCTACCTGCGCAGCTTCCCCTTCGACAAGATCAAGATCGACCAAGCCTTCGTGCGCGACCTCGGCGCCACGGACGGCACCGACTTCATCGTCCGCGCGGTGATCGGCCTCGGCGCCAGCCTCGGCATGACGACGACCGCCGAGGGCGTCGAGACCGAGGCGCAGCTCGCCCGGCTCCGGGCCGAGGGCTGCGACGAGGTGCAGGGCTACCTGTTCAGCCGTCCCGTCCCGATCACCCAGGTGCCGGCGGTGATCCAGCGCTGGAACGGCGCGGCGCGGGCGATCGCTTAGCGCGCTCTCCGCCGATGTGGATCCCGGTCCGGCGAAAGAGCCCCCGCCGGTCGTGAAGACAACCCGCTCGGCGCGGGATCGAGATTCGAGGTTCGCAGAACCGCGCCCGGTCCTCTCGGCCGGGCGCGGTCCCGCGGTGTCCCCTACTCCGCCGCGTCGAGGTGCGGGCGCTCGATCTCGGCGCGCTCGCGCTTGACCAGCTCGGCCGTGCGGAACGCCACCTCCAGCGCCTGCTCCGCGTTGAGGCGCGGGTCGCAGTAGGTGTGGTAGCGGTCGCTCAGGTCGTCCGCCGTGAGCGCCCGGGCGCCGCCCGTGCACTCGGTGACGTCCTTGCCGGTCATCTCCAGGTGGATGCCGCCGGCGATCGTTCCCTCGGCGCGGTGGACGCCGAAGAAGCCCTCGATCTCCTGCATCACCCGGTCGAACGGCCGGGTCTTGTACCCGCCCGCCGCGATCGTGTTGCCGTGCATCGGGTCGCAGACCCAGGTCACGGTGCGCCCCTCGCGCGCGACGGCGCGGATCAGGCCGGGCAGGTGATCGCCGACCTTGTCGGCGCCGAACCGGCAGATCAGGCTCAGGCGGCCGGCCTCGTCGCCCGGGTTCAGCCGGTCGATCAGCCGGATCAGCCCGTCCGCGTCCATCGACGGCCCGCACTTGAGGCCGATCGGGTTGCGGATGCCGCGGGCGTACTCGACGTGGGCGTGGTCCGGCTGGCGGGTGCGGTCGCCGATCCACAGCATGTGGCCCGACGTGGCGTACCAGTCGCCGCTCGTCGAATCGACCCTGGTCAGGGCCTCCTCGTAGCCGAGCAGCAGCGCCTCGTGGCTGGTGTAGAAGTCGGTCGTGCGCACCTCCTGGTGCGTCTCGGGGTTGATGCCGATCGCCCGCATGAAGTCGAGGGCGTCGGACATCCGCGAGGCGACGTCCTGGTAGCGCGAGGACTGGGGGGAGTCCTTCACGAAGCCCAGCATCCAGCGGTGCGCGTTCTCGAGGTTGGCGTAGCCGCCGGTCGCGAAGGCGCGCAGCAGGTTCAGCGTCGCCGCCGACTGCCGGTAGGCCTTGAGCTGGCGACGCGGATCGGGCGTCCGCGCCTCGGCGCTGAAATCGAGGCCGTTGACGATGTCGCCGCGGTAGCTCGGCAGGCTGACGCCCTCGATCGTCTCGGAGGGCGACGAGCGCGGCTTGGCGAACTGCCCGGCGATGCGCCCGACCTTCACCACGGGCGAGCCGCCCGCGAAGGTGAGCACCATCGCCATCTGCAGGAACACCCGGAAGAAGTCGCGGATGTTGTCGGCCGAGTGCTCGTCGAAGCTCTCCGCGCAGTCGCCGCCCTGGAGGAGGAACGCCTCGCCCGCCGCGACGCGCGCCAGCGCCGCCTTCAGCTTGCGGGCCTCACCTGCAAAAACCAGCGGCGGAAAGCTCGCGATCTGGGCCTCCACGGCCTCCAGGGCGGCGGCGTCCGGATAGGCCGGCACCTGCTGGATCGGCAGGTCACGCCACGTCTTAGGAGTCCAACGCTCGCCCATGATCTCTCTCCGCGCACCTCTCTCGTGCGTTCGCGGCTCTCGCGAAGCGGCGCTTATAGAGAGGTTTCCCAGCGGTTACGAGGGGCGGATTCCCGGTGACAGACCCGAGCGGAGATCAGTTCTCCCCGTCCTCCACCTCGATCCCGTGCTCGGCCAGGATCCAGAAGATCGCCTCCAGATCCTCCGCCGACACGTCGCGGGGCGGAAGAGCCTCCTCCAGGTCGTCGTAGGTCAGGCAGCGGCTTCGTTTGGCCTCGGCCTTGGCGAGCAGCCGGTCGATCGCCCGGCGGATGTCGGGAGGCAGGGCGTCGTGGCTCGGCAGGCGGTAGGTGAAGGCCGGCCGCAGGGCGTCGGCCAGCAGGCCGTCGATGATGGCTTGGCGCCGCGCGTGCGCGTCGTCGGGTCTGCCCTTGCCTGCGCCCTGCTTGCCCATGGCCCTGATATGGACCGGCGCGACAGCGCGTCGAGGCCCTTGCCCCCACGGCGTCTAACCGACGCCGACGGGATGCTTCGTCACCGCCGGCACGCGCATCGTCACCAGCTCCTCCGCGGCGGTCGGGTGGACCGCGATCGTGCGGTCGAAATCGGCCTTCGTCGCCCCCATCTGGACCGCGATCCCGACCGCCTGGATCAACTCGCCCGCGTCGTGGCCGAAGACGTGGACGCCGACCACCCGGTCGCTCGCGCAGTCGACGATGACCTTCATCAGGATCCGCTCCTCGCGTCCCGAGAGCGTCGCCTTCATCGGCCGGAAGCTCGCCTTGTAGACGTCGATCTCTCCGCAGGCGGCGCGGGCCGCCGCCTCGGTGTGGCCGACGACACCGATCTCCGGCGTCGAGAACACCGCGGTCGGGATCAGGCGGTGGTCGACGCAGGCCGGCTTGCCGCCGAACTCGGTGTCGGCGAAGGCGTGGCCCTCGCGGATCGCCACCGGCGTCAGGTTGGCGCGGTTGGTCACGTCGCCCACCGCCCAGATCGAGGCCACGCATGTGCGGGAATAGGCGTCGACGGGGATCGCGCCGGCCGCATCCGTCGCGATGCCGACTCGGTCGAGGCCGAGGCCGGCGACGTTCGGGCGGCGTCCGGTCGCCACCAGGACGTGGTCCGCGGCGATCTCCGAGCCGTCGTCGAGCCGGGCGACGAGGTCGGCGCCCCGCCGCTCCAGGCTCGACACGGTGCGGCCGAGCCGCAGGTCCATGCGCCGTCCGTAGGCCTCGGCGAGTGCGTCCCGGACCTCGTCGTCGAAGCCGCGCAGCAGCCGCTCGCCCCGGTGCAGCAGGGCGGTGCGGCTGCCGAGCGCGGCGAAGACGCCCGCGAACTCGACCGCGATGTAGCCGCCGCCGACCACGAGGATGCGCTCGGGGCGCGTCTCCAGCTCGAACACCTCGTTCGAGGTGATCGCCAGCTCGATCCCCGGCACCGCCGGCTCCTTCACCGGGTGGGCGCCCACCGCGATCAGGATTCTCTCCGCCCGCACGCGCCTGTCGGAGCCCGTGAGGCGGATGGTGTGGGCGTCCTCGATCACGGCGCGCTCGGGCGCGATCTCGACGCCGGAGCGGATCAGGTTGGCGTCGTAGATGCCCTCCAGCCGCGTGACCTCGGCGTCGCGCCGCCGCTTGAGCACGCTCCAGTCGAAGCGCGGCGGCTCGACGCTCCAGCCGAAGCCGGCCGCGTCCTCGAACTCGTCGGCGAAGCGGCCGGCATAGACCATCAGCTTCTTCGGGACGCAGCCGCGGATCACGCAGGTGCCGCCGACCCGGTACTCCTCGGCGAGCATCACCTTCGCGCCGTAGCCCGCCGCGATCCGGGCGGCGCGCACGCCCCCCGAACCGCCGCCGATGACGAACAGGTCGACGTCGAAGCTCATGCCGGGTTGTCCGTTTCCGTGGCGCGGGGCGCGAGGCGGCCCGCCTCACGCAACCAGCAGATGGCAGCCCCGAGCCCCGCCGTCCACCAAGCCGCCCAGCCGTTGTGCTCGACGAAGGCGATCGCCGCGGCGCCCGCCACGAGGCCGAGGGCGACCGCCCGCTCGGCGGTCGGCAGCGCGGCCAGGCGGGCCAGCGTCAGCATCAGCGCCAGCGCGGCGAGGAACGCCCCGGGCAGGCCGAGCTCGGCCCAGACCTGGAGGAAGACGTTGTGCGGGTGGCCGACGGCCAGCAGCACCCGCATCTCCGGCGCCACCCTCTCGGCGACCGGCGTCTGCGCGAACCGGGCGCTGGTGCCGGTGCCGGCTCCGAGCCACGGTTCGGCCGCCACCGCCGCGCCGAAGCTGCGGGCGATGGCGACGCGGGCGCGCGAGGAGGATTGCACGAGGCGCTCGTGCGCCGCCTCCGGCATGAGCCGGATGAGGATGTCGCCCTCGACCGGGGCAAGGGCCAGCGCGAGGCCGAGGCCGAGCCCGGCGAGCGCCACGGCGGCGCGGGCCGGCGCGAGGCGCGCGATGCCCGCCATGGCGGCGCCCGCGAGGAGGCCGAGCATCGCCGCGCCGCTGATCGAGCGCAGCACCCCGAGCGCCCCGAAGGCCAGGGTCGCGAGCGCGGACGCCCGGTGCCGCGCCCGCCACAGGACGAGGGCGAGCGGGGCCGCCACGAGGTCGAGGGTCAGGGCCGGCCGGTTGAAGACGAAGGCCGCGACCCGCCGCCCGAGCACCCGCTCCACGGCGAGGTCGGCGGCGAGATCGGCGGCGATGTAGGCGCCCGACAGGACCACGCACAGGGCGCCGAGGCGGGGGGCGAAATCCGGGATCCGGCCCGGGGCGAGGCGGGCGAGGAGGTAGGCTGCGGCGAGCGTCGGCAGGAACTCGCTCAGCACCCGCAGCGACAGGCCGGGGAACGGGCTCCAGGCGAGCCCGATCAGGCTCCAGCCGAGGAAGGCGAGCGCGGCGGCGCCGAGCGGGGTCGCGAGCGGCGCGACGAGGAGGGGCTTGAGCGCGGCACGATCCTCGCGCCAGCGCCCGGCGAGGAAGGCCGCCGCCGCGAGCCCGACGACGGCCGGGCTCGACCGGTTGGCGAGGGTCATCGCCAGCGGCAGGACCGCCAGCAGCGCGCCTCCGGCCGCGTAGAGGCGGTCGGACGCCGTCACTGCATCTGGTGGCCGCGCTTGCCCATCTCGGCGCGCACCCGGACCATGACGTATTCCGACACGTCCTGGGTCCAGTCCTGCATCTCGCCGACCATGTCGTCGAGGATCTGCGGCTGGGTCTCGACGTAGCGCTTGCCGGCGGCCGAGCGGAAGAAGGCGGCGATGTCCTTCAGCTCGGGCTCGGTGAGCTTGCCGGCATAGGTGCGGGCGGCGATGTCGACCATGCGCTGCTTCTGCAACTCCATCTCCGGCTGGAGGGAGGCGAGCACCGCGTCGAGGTCCTTGGCGATGTCCGGGCGCGTCACCGCCTGCTTGCGGATCTGCTCGGCGAAGGAGGGGATGATCGAGTCGAAGGACCGGGCGATGCCGGAGCTCAGCACCACCTCGCGCGCCAGCGCGAGATGGCTCGGCGTGAAGGTCTGCGCCGGCGCGTTGGCGGCGGGGGTGCTGGGCTGCGGCGCCGGCGTGCCCTTGGCGGCGGGGGCCGGCGGCTTCGCCTGGGCGGCGGCCGGACGCGGGGCGACGGCGAGGCTTGTGAGGGCGAGGCTTGCGAGGGCGAGACCGAGCGCGGCGGCGGCGATGCGGAAGGGCATGGGATCGTCCTGAATCGGGTGGAGAGCGGCGCCTCAGGCGAGGCTGCCGAGCACGGTGACCTCGGCCCGGCCGCCGCGATCCGCGGCCAGGATCGCGGCGTCGGCGATGCCGAGGAACAGCCCGTGCTCCACGACGCCCGGCACGGCCCAGAGGCCGGCGCCGAGGACCTCCGGGTCGGGGATCGCTCCGAGTCGCGCGTCGAGGATGTGGTGGCCGCCGTCGGTGACCAGCGGCCGGCCGTCCGCGGTGCGGCGCAGGGAGACCGGCCCGGTGCAGCCCGCCGCGGCGACCGCCGCCTCGACGGCCCGGTGCGTCGCGGCGAGCCCGAACGGGTTCACCTCGACCGGCAGGGGAAAGGCGCCGAGCGTGGCGACGCGCTTGGCCGCGTCGGCGATCACCACCATGCGCCGGCTCGCGCAGGCGACGATCTTCTCGCGCAGGAGGGCCGCGCCCCCGCCCTTGATCAGTCGCAGGCTATCGTCGACCTCGTCGGCGCCGTCGATCGTCAGGTCGAGTTCCGGCACCTCGTCGAGGGTGGCGAGACGGATGCCCGCGGCCTCGGCCTGCGCGCGCGTCGCCTCCGAGGTCGGCACGCCCACGAGGTCGAGCCCGCCGCGCACCCGCTCGGCGAGCAGGTCGACGAAGGCGGCGGCGGTGGAGCCGCTGCCGAGGCCGAGCCGCATGCCGGGCTCGACGAGGTCGAGGGCGCGCGCGGCGGCGGCGCGCCGCAGGTCGGGCCCGCTCACGGGTGGACGCTCCGGACGAGGGCGGGGGGCTCGGGAAGGGGCATGCGGCGCGGATCTCGACGAGCCGGGACTCGGCCCGAAACTTGGCGGGTTGGGGCGGCCCCTAGCACGCCGCGAAGCGGACCGGAACGGGCCTCGTCACATCGATCAGGGTCGGCCGCCCTGCGGCGTGGCGCTGGCGCCCGCCCGGCCGGCAGACCCGCCGGCGGGCGGCGCGCCCTCCGCCCCCTCGGCGCCGGGACGGGCTTGCTGGGTGCAGACCACCTGCTCCTTCTTCACCAGCACGAAGCAGATGCTCATCTCGCCCGTGCGGTAGTTGACCCGGAACACGCCGGCCTCGCGGGCGTGGCGGCTTGAGACGAGCCCGTACTCGGAGGGCGGCTGCGGGCCGGCGCCCTCCCCGGAGCCGAAGCAGACGGTCTGGCCGATGCCGCCCCCCGATTCCTGAAGCCCGTACTGGCAGGAGGTGACCTCGCCGGTGACCTTGTCGACCCGGTACATGCGGTTGAGGTCGGTCTGCGGCGCGGGCACGAAGTCGTAGGAGGCCGCCGCGGCCGGCGCGGCGAGGAGGGCGAGGTGGAGCGCGGCGCCGGCGAGGCGCGTCGGCAGGAGAGGTCGCATGGCGGTCCCGGAGGCTGGAGCGCGCCCGCTTTCCCGCGGATTTCGGGCAAGTGTGGGGCGCAGCCCTCGGCACGGCGCGACCCCGCGCACAACCCGGCACTTGCCCGGTCCTCCGGCCGCGGCTAGCGAGGCCGCTCCCCTCGACACCGGAAAGCCCCCATGACCGCCCCGCCCATCGCCGTGTTCGACCTCGACGGCACGCTGGCCGAGACCGCGGGCGACCTCGTCGGCACGCTCAACGTGATCCTGAAGGGCGAGGGGCTGGCCGAGCTGCCGCTGTCGCGGGCCCGGGACATGATCGGCGCCGGGGCCCGGGCGCTGATCCGCCGCGGCTTCGAGGCGGAGGGGCGCCACCTGTCGGAGGCCGACCACGACCGGCTGTTCGACGCGTTCATCGCCCATTACAGCGGGCACCTCGCCGATTCCTCGCACCTGTTCCCCGGCGTCGTCGAGGCGCTCGATGCCCTGGAGGCGGCGGGCTTCCGGCTGGCGGTGTGCACCAACAAGTACGAGGGCCAGTCGGTCGAGCTGCTGCGCCTCCTCGGGGTCGGCCATCGCTTCGCGGCGATCTGCGGCCGGGACACGTTCCCGCAGGCCAAGCCCGACCCGCGCCACCTCACCGGCACCATCGACCGCGCCGGCGGCGACCCGGCCCGCGCCGTGATGATCGGCGATTCCCGCACCGACATCGACACCGCCAAGGCCGCGGGCATCCCGGTCGTGGCCGTCACCTTCGGCTACACCGACGTGCACGTCCGCGACCTCGGCCCCGACCGGGTGATCGAGCACTTTTCGGAACTGTTCGACGCGGTCACCGCGCTCGTGCCGCGCGCGGCGGCGTAGTCCCGGGGGCGATCAGGCGAGCCACGCCCGCAGCCGCGCCACCGCCTCGCGGCACTCGGCCTCCGAGCCGGCGAACGAGAAGCGGACGTGGTGGTTGCCCGCCTCCGGATCGAAGTCGAGCCCCGGGGTGGCGGCGACGCCCGCCTCGTCGAGCATCCGGCGGCAGAAGCCGGAGGCGTCGTTCGTCAGCGCCGCCACGTCCGCGTAGAGGTAGAAGGCCCCGTCGGCCGGGTGCACCCGGCCCAGCCCGAGGCCGGGGAAGGCGTCGAGCAGGATCGCGCGGTTGCGCGCGTAGCCGTCGCGCACGGCGTCGAGTTCCGCGCTCGCGTCGAAGGCCGCCAGCGCGCCGACCTGCGACAGGTAGGGCGCCGAGATGAACAGGTTCTGGGCGAGCCGCTCGATCGGGCGCACCAGCGCCTCCGGCACCACCATCCAGCCGACCCGCCAGCCGGTCATGCAGTGGTACTTCGAGAAGGAGTTGATCACCACCGCGTCCGCATCGAACTGGAGGGCGGTGGCGGTCGGTACGCCGTAGCTGAGGCCGTGATAGATCTCGTCGGAGATGAGCGGCAGGCCGAGCGCCCGCGCCTGCCCGCAGAGGTCGCGCAGCGCGCCCTCCGTGATCACCGTGCCCGAGGGGTTGGCCGGGCTCATCACCAGCACGCCGGAGAGGGGCGCGGCCGCGTGCGTCGCCGCAAGCAGCGCGGCGGTCGGGGCGAAACGGGCCTCGGCCCGGAGCGTCATCGGCGCCGGCACGAGGTCGAGGGCGGCCAGGATGTTGCGGTAGGCCGGGTAGCCGGGCTGCGGCACCGCCACCCGCGCGCCCGCGTCGAACAGGCTCATGAAGGCGAGGATGAAGCCGGCCGAGGAGCCGGTCGTCACCACCACCCGCTCCGGGGGGACGGCGACGCCGTACCGGTCGCGGTAGTCGCGGGCGATGCGCTCGCGCAGAGCCGGCAGTCCCAGCGCCTCGGTATAGGGCACCCGGCCGGCCTCCAGCGCCCGCTGCGCCGCCGCGATCACCGGGCGCGGGGCCGGGGCCGAAGGCTGCCCGACCTCCATGCGCACGGTGTCCGAGCCCGCCCGCACCCGCGCGGCGGCGGCGGCCATGACGTCCATCGCGAGAAAGGGCGCGACGGCGGCCGCGCGGCGGGAGATCGGGGTCATCGGCGCGTCCATCGCGGGCGTCCTGCGGGTGGGGCCGGGTTAGACCCTGGCGGCGCACGCCTCAACCGGCGGGCCGTCCTGCGGCCTCCGGACTGTCCGTTCGACCGGTCGGACAGTCCGATCGAAGGCGCGGACACGTGAGCCCCGGAGCGAAGGGCGCCCCGTCATCTGCGGAGATTCTCCGTCCTGTAGAACGCCCGCAGCCCCCGTCGATCCGGGATGAGGATCTTGGGCAGGGGACACCGGTCGAAGTTCGCCCTGTGGCGACGGCGGTTCTCGGGATCGACGAGTGCGATGTGGCGGATCATCGCCCACTTGATGCTGTCCCGGTCTCCCGCAAGACCGCCGACGCGCCGGCGCTCGAACAGGGTCCGGCGGACGTAGCGGAGCAGGCAGGTCGGTACCGACGCGTCGAGGAGGATGAGGCCCGTGGCGCGGGCGAGACGTCGGTCCGCGCACCGCGCGTAGTTGCCGTCCATCACCCACCGCGCTCCGGATAGTGCCGCATCGTGCAGGGCGAGGAACTCCGCCTCCGGGCGCGGCTGCCAGTCGGTGTCGGGCCGGTGGTAGAGTCGATCCAGGTGGATCGGCACGAGGTCCCGCGCCCGCGCTATGGCAGCGGCCAGGGTCGACTTGCCGCTGTTCGAAGGCCCCATGATGCAGATGCGCGGGCCGAGGTCGCTCAGATGCATGCCGCGCTCCGGGGCTCGCGAGCTGGAAGAATCGGGGCGAGGCCCGGTCCGGCCCGAACCGCGCGACGGGCTGCCCGCAACCTGCCGATCGATGGCGCGCGGCACCGCGTGCGCATTGACCGGGCGCCGCGAAAACGCCTAACCCCGTCCCTAACGCTCCCGTCACGCGCAGGCCCGCGACGCCGCGCAAGCGAGGACTTATGCCCGTCAGCCGCCATCGACCGATCCTGGCCCTCGCCCTCGGCCTCGCCGCCGCCCCGGCTTTCGCGCAGGCGCCGGCTCAGGCGCCCTCGCCCTTCACCGACGCGCAGCGCACGGCGATCGAGGGCATCGTCAAGGAATACCTGATCAAGAACCCGGACGTGCTCCAAGAGGTGCTCGCCGAGGCCGAGAAGCGGCAGACCGAGACCCAGCGCCTCGCCCAGGCCGCGGCGCTCAAGGAATCGCGCGAGGCCCTGCTCAATGGTCCGCACGACGTGATCGCGGGCAACCCCCAGGGCGACATCACGCTGGTCGAGTTCTTCGACTACAATTGCGGCTACTGCCGCAAGGCTTTGACCGACCTCCAGACGCTGATCAAGACCGATCCGAAGCTGCGGGTGGTGATCAAGGATTTCCCGGTGCTGGGCCAGGAATCCCTGGAGGCGAGCCAGGTCGCCATCGCCGTGCGCCAGCAGCTCAAGGGCGACAAGCTGTTCGAGTTCCACCAGAAGCTCCTGGAGAGCAAGGGCCGGGTGAACGGCGCCCGGGCGATCCAGGTCGCCAAGGATCTCGGCGCCGACACCGCCAAGCTCCAGAAGGACATGGCCAGCCCCGAGGTGAAGGCGGCGCTCGCCGAGAATCGCGGCCTCGGCGACCGGCTCGGCCTGTCGGGCACCCCGGCCTTCATCGTCGGCGACGAGATCATCCCCGGCGCCGTCGGGGTCGAGCCGATCCGCAAGACCATCGCCGACGTGCGCCAGTGCGGCCACGCCTCCTGCTGACCCGTTCCACGCCCGGCCCGGCCTTGTCGCGGCGGGGGGCCTTCGTCTAAGGGCCTGTCGCGAGGCATCCGCCGGATCGCCGCGGCCGGCGGGAGCGCTCCCGGCCTCCGGGGCGTTCCTGCGAGATGCGGACATGCGCGGACCGCGCGGTCGCGGCGGCGTCCGGCAGGGGCTGGGCGCACCGACGGACGCGAGCCCACACGAAGAAGGCCGGATGCCCAAGCACGATCCCATCGACCCCGAGCTCGTGCGCGCGCTCGCCAACCTCGTCACCGAGACCGGCCTGTCCGAGATCGAGGTCGAGAGCGGCGACCTGCGCATCCGCGTCGCCCGCCGGATCGAGCCCGTCGCCGTCCAGGTCGCAGCGCCCGTCCCGGCCGCGATGCCCGCGCCGCAGGCGGCCCCGTCGCCGGCGGCTGCGCCGCCCGCGGCCGAGTCCCCGCGCGCGCAGCTCGGCGCCGTGCCCTCCCCGATGGTCGGCACCGCCTACCTGCGGCCCTCGCCCGACGCGAAGGCGTTCGTGGACGTCGGATCGCGCGTCGAGGTCGGCGACAAGCTGCTGCTCATCGAGGCGATGAAGACCTTCAACGAGATCGTCGCGCCGCGGGCCGGCACCGTCACGGCGATCTTCGTCGAGGACGGTCAGCCCGTCGAGTTCGGCGAGGCCCTGCTCGCGATCGCGTGACGATGATGTCCGCCGACGCGCATCCTGGCTGCCGCGGATCCCCGGCGCGGCGCGCGAACCGGCGCCCACCCCGCTCGAAGATGCTGGCCTGATGTTCGACAAGATCCTGATCGCCAACCGCGGCGAGATCGCCCTCCGGATCCTGCGGGCGGCCAAGGAACTCGGGATCGCGACGGTGGCGGTGCACTCCACCGCCGACGCCGATGCCATGCATGTGCGGCTCGCCGACGAGAGCGTCTGCATCGGGCCGCCCGTCGCCCGCGACAGCTACCTGAACATCCCGTCGATCATCGCCGCCTGCGAGATCACCGGCGCCGACGCGGTGCATCCGGGCTACGGCTTCCTCTCCGAGAACGCCCAGTTCGCCGAGGTGCTGGCCCACCACGAGATCGGCTTCATCGGCCCCAAGGCCCATCACATCCGGACCATGGGCGACAAGATCGAGGCCAAGCGGACGGCGATGCGGCTCGGCATCCCGTGCGTGCCGGGCTCGGAGGGCGGCGTCGAGGACGCGGCCGAGGCCAAGCGCGTGGCGGCCGAGATCGGCTACCCCGTCCTCGTGAAGGCGGCGGCCGGCGGCGGCGGCCGCGGCATGAAGGTCGCCCGCTCGGAAGCCGATCTGGAGCAGGCGATCGGCATGGCCCGCTCCGAGGCGAAGGCGGCCTTCGGCGACGACGCGGTCTACCTGGAGAAGTACCTGGAGAAGCCGCGCCACATCGAGGTGCAGGTGCTCGGCGACGGGCGCGGCGGCGCGGTCCACCTCGCCGAGCGCGACTGCTCGCTCCAGCGCCGCCACCAGAAGGTCTGGGAAGAGGGCGGCTCGCCCGCGCTCAACGAGTCGATGCGCGCCGAGATCGGCGGTATCTGCGCCAACGCGATGAAGGAGCTGGGCTATCTCGGCGCCGGCACGGTCGAGTTCCTGTACGAGGACGGGCGCTTCTACTTCATCGAGATGAACACCCGCATCCAGGTCGAGCACCCGGTCACCGAGATGATCACCGGTATCGACCTCGTGATCGAGCAGATCCAGGTCGCCTCGGGCGGCCCGCTCTCGGTGAGCCAGTCCGACATCAAGGTCGAGGGCCACGCCATCGAGTGCCGGATCAACGCCGAGCACCCGGAGACCTTCCGCCCTTCGCCCGGCCTGATCACCTACTTCCACCCGCCCGGCGGGCTGGGCGTGCGCGTCGACTCGGCCGCCTTCCAGGGCTACCGCATCCCGCCGCACTACGATTCGCTGATCGGCAAGCTGATCGTCCACGGCCGCACCCGCAACGAGTGCATGATGCGGCTGCGCCGGGCGCTCGACGAGTTCGTGATCGACGGGGTCGACACCACCCTCCCCCTGTTCCGGACTCTGGTGCGCAACGCCGACGTGCAGAACGGCCTGTACGATATCCACTGGCTGGAGAAGTTCCTGGGGATCGGCGGTCACGCCGCCTGAGACGGGTCCGAGGAACGCGCGACCTGTCCCGGCCGTTGGGGCGCACATCCAACGACCGAGGCCCTTTCCATGCGCATCGCCCTCCTCGTGGCCGGCGGCCTGCTCGCCGCCAGCCCCGCCCTCGCCTTCGACAACGGCAACGTCGAGCAGCCCTCTCGGATCACCACGCAGTCCGGCCAGACCACGGCCGGGCCGATCGCCACCTCGCCCTATTCCGGCGGCTCGGCCGAGGTCGTCTACGGCGGCCCGCCCGTCGTGGTCGACGTGCCCGTCGCGGCCGGTCCGGGCGTGATCGTCGGGCCGGCGCCGGCCGGCGTCGTGGTCGTTCCCGTCCGCTGAGATCGAACCGGAGCCCGCCCGCCAGGGCGGGCTCTGGCGTTCCACGCGGGGCTAGCCGACATTGAGGCCCATGCACGACGGCACCCGCGTAGAGATCACCCCCGAGATCCTGCTGAAGGCCTACGCGGCGGGCATCTTCCCGATGGCCGAGGATGCGGACGACCCGACCCTGTACTGGGTCGAGCCGCGGGCCCGCGGCGTGCTGCCCCTCAACCGGTTCCGGGTGCCGCGCCGGCTCGCGCGGACGGTCCGCGCCGACGCCTTCACGGTCCGCAGCGATGCCGATTTCGACGCGGTGATCGGCGGCTGCGCGGCGCCTCGCCGGGACAGCGAGCGCACCTGGATCAACGGCCGCATCCGCGATCTCTACGGGGCGCTGTTCGATCTCGGCCACGTCCACACGGTCGAGGTCTACGCCGGGGAGAGGCTGGTCGGCGGACTCTACGGCGTCTCGCTCGGCGCCGCGTTCTTCGGCGAGAGCATGTTCCACACGGTGCGCGACGCCTCGAAGGTCGCCCTCGTCCACCTGATGGGCCGTCTGCGCGCGGGCGGCTACCGGCTCGCCGACACCCAGTTCGTCACCGAGCACCTGACGCAGTTCGGCGCCGAGGAGATGCCCCGCCACGCCTACAAGCGCCGCCTCGCCGACGCCCTCGACGCCGCCGCGGACTGGTCGGTCTGGCCCGGCGACGGCAGCGTCCGGGGGGCCCAGGTGCTCGCCGCGCTCGCGCCGGATACGGCGTGACGCATCCGAGCGGCCGGCCGGCAGGACCCCGTGCAGCGGCCACGCGCCGCCGGCGTCACAGCTTGCGCGCGATGCCGGAACCGGCATGGATGGCCCGCCTCCGCCCGTGACGGCGCCGCCGGGCTCGGACGCGCTCGACCCAGCCGAGGGCGCCGGTGGCTGCCCGATCGAGGACGAACAGGACCGCACTGACGGCGATCGTCAGGATGCACACGCCTCCGATCAGGACGCCCCAGATCCCGGGCGCCGGCAGAATCATGAGGCACAGCAGGCCGAATACGGCCAAGCCGGAAATCCACATCGCCATCGCGCTGTCCACGTCGAGAACGCCGATCTCGGCGCCGTCGAGTCTACGACAGGAGCGTTGAGACAATCGTTAAAGTCAGAACTTCATAAAAGAAGTTGTAATTCGGGACGTTGCCCGCGAACAGCGTGCATCCCGGTCCATCGACGGTTCGGCTCGGGCGCCGATCGCGGCCGCCCGTCAGCGGAACAGCGCGTCGAAGATCGATTGCGGCTGCTGGGGCGGCGGAGCCGGCGCCGGCCCCTCGTTCGACGGGAAGAACTTCCGGGACGGCTTCTGGCGCGGCTGGACGGGCACGCCGCGCGGCGCCTCCACGTCCACCTGTCCGGCGGAGTTGATCTGCTGCGCGGTCTTGGTCGCGTCCTTCCCGGGGCGCTTGGCCTTCTCGGGCTTGGAGGCGAGCGCGGGCACGTCCTCCTGCTCCTTGGCCTCGGCGATCACGTCGCTGCCGCCTTTGCAGTCGACGAGCCACACGTCGTAGATCGGGTGCTCGATCGCGTGCAGGCCGGGGCTCGCAGCGAACATCCAGCCGGTGAAGATGCGCCGGTACTTGTTGTCGAGCGTGACCTCGTCGACCTCGAGGAACGCCGTGGTCTTGGCGGGCTCGGTCGGCGGCCGGGTGTAGCAGACGCGCGGCGTGAGCTGGAGGGCGCCGAACTGCACGGTCTCGTCCACCGCCACTTCGAACGACACGATCCGCCCGGTGATCTTGTCGAGGCCGGAGAAGACCGCGGTCGGATTCTTGATCTTGTCGGCCGTTGCCGGCCCGGCCCAGAGGGCGAGGGCCAGGGCGGCGGCGCTGGCGGTGGTGCGGCTCACGGCGTGGGGCCCCTCGGCGAAGTGAAGCCCGCCGCGCCGATGCGGTGCGGCGGCCGGATCTGACCCGCGTTCAACACCGCAACGGTGGCGGCAAAAGGGCGCCGGACGTGTCGGGACGCCGCCCGCGCGGCCTACTCGCCCGGCGTCCAGGGGGCGTAGTCGCCCGTCGCCGCCGGCCGCGAACCCCAGGAGAGCTGCGAGCCCGCCGGCCGGTAGGCGTTGGCCGTGCCGGTCTGGTTCTCCACGTGCGGCTTCTGCCACGGGCGCGGGGTGTACGCCTCCTCGCTCGGGGCGACATCGACGTTGTGGCACAGCCAGCCGCGCCAGCCCGGCGGCACCTTCGAGGCGTCGGCGTAGCCGTTGTAGACGACCCAGCGCCGCTCGGAGCCGACCGAGCGATCGATGAGCGCGCCTTCCGCCTTGTAGTACTTGTTGCCGAGTTCGTCCTCGCCGACGAACGTGCCCGCGCGCGCGGTGTCGAGCGCGACCGAGACGGTCTGGCCGTTCCACCACGTGAAGACGCGCAGCAGGGTGTCCTTGAGTGCCATCGCCGGTTCCGGGCTCGTGACGCGGTCCGGCCGCGCCCGGGCCGGTTATGGGGAGAGCGCCCCGTCAAGTCCAGCCGCAACGCCGCGGCCCCGGCGCGCGGGCACGGAACGCGACCTTGCGGCAGCTCGCTCCCGCGCGAGATCCTAGTGCAGTGCGCCTACCGGCCGCCGAGCACGGCCGATAAGCGGCTCACCGCCTCGCGCGCGAGCGCCGGGCTGATGGCGAAGCACATCCGCACGAAGCCCTCACCTTCGGGACCGAAGGCCGTGCCCGGCGCGACGCCGACTTTCGCCTCGCTGAGGAGCCGGAAGGCGAGGTCGAGGCTCCGCTCGCCCTCGGACAGGCGGGCCATGAGGTAGAACGCCCCGTCCGGCGCCGCCGCCGTCACCCCCGGCAGGCGCGTCAGCCCGTCCACCAGGATCGCGCGGCTCTCGGCGCAGCGGGCCACCGTCTCGCGGATGAAGCCGTCGCCCTCGTCGAGCGCGGCGACCGCGGCGTGCTGCACGAAGGTCGGGATCGAGGTGGTGTTGTACTGGCCGAGCTTGGCGAACACCGGCCCCAGCCCGCGCGGAAAGATCAGCCAGCCGGCGCGCCAGCCGGTCATCGCCCAGTTCTTGGAAAACGTGTTGGCGACGATCAGGCGGTCGTCCTCGGTGCAGATCTGAAGGAAGGACGGGGTGAGCCCGTCGCCGTAGTTGAAGTGGGCGTAGACTTCGTCGGCGAGGAGCCACAGGCCCCGCGCCCGGGCGAGGTCGCGGAGCGCGATCATCTCGGCGCGCGGCATGATCCAGCCGGTGGGGTTCGACGGCGAGTTGACCATCACCACCCGGGTCCGCGGGGTGATCGCGGCGGCGATGTCCTCCAGCGGCAGCGAGAACCGCCCGTCCGGCCCGACGCGATAGGGCACGGTGACCGGCACGCCGCCGGTGACGCGCACGGCCTCCGCGAGGTTCGGCCAGCCCGGGGACGGCATGACGATCTCGTCGCCGGGCTCCAGCAGCGCCTGCGCCGCCTGCATGATCGCGTTCATGCCGCCGACCGTCACCGCGAAGCGCTCGGCGGGCACGTCCACCCCCCAGTGCCGGGCGTGGTAGGCCGAGAGCGCTTCCCGCAGGCGGGGCAGGCCGAGCGAGGTGACGTAGCGCGTGTGCCCGGCGCGCATCGCCCGGTGCGCGGCCTCGACGATGAAGTCCGGCGTCGGCAGGTCGCCCTCGCCGATCCACAGCTTGACCACGTCGGGGTCGTCGCGGCCGCGGTCGGCCACCAGCCCGATCTGGCTGGTGCGGATGCCCTGGATCCGCGGCGACAGGCCGGCGGCGAGGTCGAGCACGGGGGACACCGGATCGGTCATGGGGAATGGGCTCGTGTTGGGACGGCGCGCCGGGACGTCGCGCGGCGGCGCCTCGACGGTCCCGGCTGCTGGGGGGATGGGGCGAGCCTGACGGTTTCGCGCGCCCGCGTCCAGAGCCGGTGCCGCACGGGTCGCGCTCGGGACGCGGCACCGCCTTCTCACCCGGCGGCGGGGAGCTTATGCCCTGGGCTCGCCCCTTCGTCGGAGCCGCCATGACATCCGTGACCCAGCGCATCGCCGAGGAACTCCGGGTCCGGGAGGCGCAGGTGGCCGCGGCGGTGGCGTTGCTCGACGGCGGCTACACCGTCCCGTTCATCGCCCGCTACCGCAAGGAGGCCACGGGTTCGCTCGACGACGCGCAGCTCCGGACCCTGGAGGAGCGGCTCGGCTACCTCCGAGAGTTGCAGGACCGGCGCAAGGCGGTGGTCGAGAGCATCCGCGCGCAGGGCAAGCTGACGCCGGAGCTGGAGCGCGCCATCGCCGCCGCCGACACCAAGGCGCGGCTGGAGGACATCTACCTCCCCTATCGGCCCAAGCGCCGGACCAAGGCGCAGACCGCCCGCGAGGCGGGGCTGGGGCCGCTCGCCGAAGCGCTGCTCGCGCGACCGGAGGTGAGCCCTGAGCGGCAGGCGGCCGCCTTCGTCGCGCCGGACAAGGGCGTCGCCGATGCCGCGTCGGCACTGGAGGGCGCGCAATCCATCCTGATCGAGCGCTTCGCCGAGGATGCCGACCTGATCGGCCGGCTGCGCGAGGATTTCTGGCGCACGGGTTCCCTCGCCTCGAAGGTCCGCCGCGGAAAGAAGACGGACGGCGCGAAGTTTTCCGACTACTTCGATTGGCGCGAGCGCCTGGAGCGCATGCCCTCGCACCGGGTGCTCGCGGTGTTTCGCGGCGAGACGGAGGAGGTGCTCTCCGTCGATTTCGAAGCCGAGGGCGAGGAGGCGCCGCCCGGGGGCCTGAGCGCGTTCGAGGCCGCGATCTGCCGCCGCCACGGCATCGCCGACCGGGGCCGGCCCGGCGACGCGTGGCTGCTGGAGGTCGCCCGCACCGCGTGGCGGACGAAGATCCGGACCGGGATCCGGGCCGACCTGCGCGCGCGCCTGTTCGAGCGCGCCGAGGACGCGGCGGTGAAGGTGTTCGCCGGGAACCTCAAGGACCTGCTGCTCGCCGCCCCCGCGGGCGGACGCGCCACGATCGGGCTCGATCCCGGCTACCGCAACGGCGTGAAGGCGGCGGTGATCGACCGCACCGGCAAGGTGGTCGCCGTGGAGACGGTCCATCCCCACGAGCCGCAGCGGCGCTGGGCGGAGGCGCTGGCGGCGCTCGGCCGGCTCTGCCGCGCGCACCGGGTGGAACTCGTCGCGATCGGCAACGGCACCGCCTCGCGCGAGACCGACCGGCTCGCCGCAGAACTCCTCGGGGCCAACCCCGATCTCAAGATGGCCAAGGTCACGGTCTCCGAGGCCGGGGCCTCGGTCTACTCGGCCTCGGCGGTCGCCTCGCGCGAATTGCCCGACCTCGACGTCTCGCATCGCGGCGCGGTGTCGATCGCCCGCCGACTCCAGGATCCGCTGGCCGAGCTGGTGAAGATCGACCCGAGATCGATCGGCGTCGGCCAGTACCAGCACGATGTCGGCGAGGGGAAGCTGTCGCGCTCGCTGTCGGCCGTGGTGGAGGACGCGGTGAACGCGGTCGGCGTCGAGGTGAACACCGCCTCGCCGCTGCTGCTCGCGCAGGTCTCGGGGCTCGGCGAGGCGGTGGCCGGCCGCATCGTCGCCCATCGGGACGCCAACGGCCCGTTCCGCACCCGCGCCGGGCTGAAGGCGGTGCCGGGGCTCGGCCCCAAGACCTTCGAGCTGGCGGCCGGATTCCTGCGCATCCGCGACGGCGAAGACCCCCTCGACAGCTCGGGCGTCCACCCGGAAGCCTACCCCGTGGTGCGGCGCATCCTCCAGGCGACCGGGGGCGACATCCGCGCGCTGATCGGCAACGGTGCCGCCCTCGGCCGCCTCGCACCGGCGGCCCTGGCCGATGCCCGCTTCGGCGAGCCGACCGTGCGCGACATCATCGCCGAGCTGGAGAAGCCGGGGCGCGACCCCCGGCCGGCCTTCCGCACCGCGACGTTCCAGGAGGGTGTCGAGACGATCGGCGACCTGAAGCCGGGGATGCAACTGGAGGGCGTGGTCACGAACGTGGCGGCGTTCGGCGCGTTCGTCGATGTCGGCGTCCACCAGGACGGGCTGGTGCACGTCTCGGCGATGGCGCGGCGCCGGATCGCCAGTCCCTCGGAGGTGGTGAAGACCGGTGAGGTGGTGCGCGTCCTCGTCCTGTCGGTGGATGTGCTGCGCAAGCGCATCGCCCTGTCGATGCGCCTCGACGACCCGATCGAACCGGCGCAGGGCGGGCGCCGGGACCGGCCAGCGGGCGGCTCCCGGCCGGAGCCGCGGCCGGCAGCGCCGAAGCCCGCACCGCGGCCCGACGCGGGCGGCGCGCTCGCCGACGCCTTCCGCCGGGCGGGGGCGCCGCAGAAGCGGTCGTGATGGTGGCTGCCCGCCGCTTCTGCGCGCGGAGCGAGGCGATCCGGCAGCGCTCTCGCTAGAGCGCTCTCCGCCGAAGTGGACGCCGGTTCGGCGAAAGAGAGCGTGTCAAAACAAGGACTTAGAGTCGAGCCCGATTGCAACGCGATCGGGAACGGCTCTAGGCAACGGGCGCAGCCCCGCGTCGCTTCGCCGACGTTCGCGATGACGATCGCGCCTAACCCGCCAGCGGCAGCGGCGCGATCCGCGCCGGGGCCACGGCGCTCTTGCGCTCCATCAGGCCCGGCGGCGGCACCGGCGCGTCGATGGTACAGACCACGCCGGCGGGCTCGTAGCTGAGCGTCACCTCCCCCGCGAGTTCCCGGGCGAGGCTGCGCTCGATCAGCCGCGAGCCGAAGCCGGTGCGGGTCGGCTTCTGCACCGGCGGGCCGCCGCTCTCGGTCCAGCGCAGGGTCAGCCGCGTCTCGCCCTCGCGCCGCACCGTCCAGGCGATCCCGACCTGCCCGCCCTCCGCCGAGAGCGCGCCGTACTTGACCGCGTTGGTGCCGAGCTCGTGCAGCGCCATGGCGATCGACAGCGCCAGCCGCGGCGGCAGGCGCAGAGCCGGGCCGACGACGCGGAAGCGCGAGGGGCTGCCGTCGGTCGATTCGAGCGGGCGGATGGCGTCGGCGACCACCGCCGACAGCTCGGCGCCGTCCCAGCTCTCGCGGGTCAGCACGTCGTGCACCCGGGCGAGCGCCAGCAGCCGCGCCTCGAAGGCGGCGCGAGCGGCGTCGGCCTCCGGGCCTTCGAGACCGCGCAGGGACTGCCCGGCGATCGACTGGACGGTGGCCAGGGTGTTCTTCACCCGGTGGTTCAGCTCGTGGATCAGGAGCAGCAGGTGCTCCTCGGCGAACTTCGCGTCGGTGATGTCGACGTTGCAGCCGGTGTAGCCGAGGAAGCGCCCGGCATCGTCGAGGCGCGGCACGCCCTCGCAACGCAGCCAGCGCACCGCCCCGGTGCGGTCGATCACCCGGACCTCGGTGCGGAACGGCGCCCGGGCGTCGAACGCCTCCTGGAAGGTGACGCGGAACGCTTCGAGGTCGTCGGGGTGCACGATCCGGTGCCAGCCCTCGTCGGCGAGTTCCGCCGCGGGCATGCCGAACAGGTGCTCGAAATGCAGGTTGGCGAAGCTGACCTCGCCCGCATCGTCGGTCATCCAGATCAGCGCGGGGGCCGAATCGGCCATGTGCCGGAACCGCGCCTCGCTCTCGCTGAGCGCCGAGAGGCCGCGCCGGGTCTCCTCCAGCGCCCGGTCGCGCTCCTCCTCGCGGGTGCGCAGGCGCTGCGACGCCTCGGCCAGCACCGCCCCGAGCCGCTGGATCTCGTGCACCGGCGAGGGCACGCGCGGGATCGCCTCGCCGCGGGCGAGCGCCGGGCCGGAGGCGGCCAGGATCCGCAGGGGCCGCGAGACCCGGGACCACAGGTTGACAGCGAGCACCGACGAGGTCGCCAGCACCAGGAGGCCGAAGCCGGCGAAGGCCCAGACCCAGCGGCGGACCCGGGCGTCGACCAGCACCTGCGGGATGCTGGTCCCCACGGTCCAGCCGGTCAGCCGGGAGCGGGCCTCGATCACCACCACCGGCCTGTGCTGGCGGTCCTGCCCCTCCCAGACGCCGGGCGTCCCGGTCTGCGTCTGGCGCAGGGTGGCGAGCCGCGGCCGCCCGACCACCGCACCGGGATCGGGCAGGCGCGCCAGCACGGTCCCGTTCCGGTCCGAGATGCCGGTCGTCCAGCCCTGCACGACCTCGCGGGCGAGGATGCCCTGGAGGCGGGAGAGCGGCACGGTGAAGCTGAGGATGTAGGCGACCTCGCCGTCCATCATCACCGGAACGCCGACCGCGTAGCTCGCCTGATCCGGGGTCGGGCCGGGCACGAAGCCGCTCACCATCGCCCGCTGCGTGCCCTTGGCGAGGTCGTGGTCGAAGGGCAGCGGCACCAGCGGCAGCGGCGCGCCGCGGGGCACGCCGGTGTTGACCATCTCCTGGCCATCGGGCCGGCGCAGCAGCACGTCGAGATCGATCGACTCGCGCACGAGGCGCGCCTGCGCGTCGAAGGCGGCGAAATCGCCGTCGCGGATCCGCGGCGAGGTCGCGAGCGTCTGAAGCACCGAGACGAGCCCCGCCGTGTCCCGGTCGAGCGACAGGCCGATGCCGCGCACGTTCTCGCGGGCGTCCTGCTCGAAGCGGGCGCGCTCGGCCGAGGCGTAGCGCATCAGCAGGATGCCGGTGAAGATCAGGCCGGGCCCGATCAGCGCCACCACCAGGGCGATCAGGTAGACCTGCGTCGAGAAGCCGTTGCGGCCGAACCGGTGCAGCCGTCGCGACAGCCACGACCGGCGCGCGGGGACCACCGCGGGGACGGCGGTGCCGCTGCCCTCGCGCTCGGGGCTCAAGCCCGGCCCTTCCCCGGACCGCGGTGCCCTGCGGGGCCCTCGCCGATGCGTCGCGTCATGGCCGGTCGATATGGCCGAGATCGCGCGCCGGGTCGAGACGGTCGCGCACGCGCTGCTTCAGGGCCTTCACGTCGGGGAAGCCGCCGTCCCGCACCCGCTCCCAGACCAGGGCGGGGCCGACCTCGATCCGGAAGGTCCCGCCGCTGGCGGGAATCAGCGCCACCTCGCCGAGGTCGCCGCGGAAGGTCGAGAGCAGTTCCTGCGCCATCCAGGCGGCGCGCAGCAGCCAGTTGCACTGCGTGCAGTAGGTGATGGCCACCCGCGGCCCGGCCGCCACCGCGGCGTCGTCCGGCCGCTCGCCCGCTCGGGTCTCGTCCATCGCGGCACAGCGCACCGGCCGGCCCGCCTTGTCAACCTCGCGGCCGGGAACTTTCCGGAGCCGGAAAACTTCCCCTGCCCGCGCTTGACGCCCCCGGCCGCCGCACCCTAGAAGGCCGGCATCCGGTCGCTGGCGGCGCTGAGCGCCACGGCTTCCGCGTCGCGGCCCGAACGCGGCGGACGGACGGTTAGCACAGCGGTAGTGCGTTCCCTTCACACGGGAAAGGTCGCAGGTTCGATCCCTGCACCGTCCACCATTCTCTCCCCCCGAAAGTCTCGGTTCAACTTCGTCCGCGTCGGTTTGCCGCCTGATGAGCCCGTGCTAAGGCCGCCGTCAGCGAACGCATAAGCTTCGCCCCGGGCGGAGCCTGCGGGCGGGCACACGGTCAGGGGCGGATACCGCGATGAAGGACATTCTCGACAAGCTCGCGGAGCGGCGCGACCAGGCGCGCCTCGGCGGCGGCGAGAAGCGGGTGGACGCCCAGCACAAGCGCGGCAAGCTGACCGCGCGCGAGCGCATCGAACTCCTGCTCGACCACGGGTCGTTCGAGGAGTTCGACATGTTCGTGCAGCACCGCTCCACCGATTTCGGCATGGAGCGGCAGAAGATCCCCGGCGACGGCGTCGTCACCGGCTGGGGCACGATCAACGGCCGCACCGTCTTCCTGTTCTCGAAGGACTTCACCGTCTTCGGCGGCTCGCTGAGCGAGGCGCACGCGCAGAAGATCGTGAAGGTCCAGGACATGGCGCTGAAGATGCGCGCCCCGATCATCGGCATCTTCGACGCCGGCGGCGCCCGCATCCAGGAGGGCGTCGCGGCGCTGGGCGGCTACGGCGAGGTCTTCCGCCGCAACGTCATGGCGTCGGGCGTCATCCCGCAGATCTCGGTGATCATGGGCCCCTGCGCGGGCGGCGACGTGTACTCGCCGGCCATGACCGACTTCATCTTCATGGTCCGCGACACGAGCTACATGTTCGTCACCGGCCCGGACGTGGTGAAGACGGTGACCAACGAGGTGGTCACGGCCGAGGAACTCGGCGGCGCCAAGGTCCACACCACCAAGTCCTCGATCGCCGACGGCGCGTTCGAGAACGACGTGGAGGCGATCCTCCAGATCCGGCGCCTGCTCGACTTCCTGCCCGCCAACAACATCGAGGGCGTGCCGGAGATCGAGAGCTTCGACGACGTGAACCGTCTCGACATGTCGCTCGACACGCTGATCCCCGACAACCCGAACAAGCCCTACGACATGGGCGAGCTGATCCGCCGGATCGTCGACGAGGGCGACTTCTTCGAGATCCAGGCGGCGTATGCCCGCAACATCATCACCGGCTTCGGCCGGATCGAGGGGCGGACCGTCGGCTTCGTCGCCAACCAGCCGCTGGTGCTGGCCGGCGTGCTCGACTCGGACGCCTCGCGCAAGGCCGCCCGCTTCGTGCGCTACTGCGACGCCTTCTCGATCCCGATCGTCACCTTCGTGGACGTGCCGGGCTTCCTACCGGGCACCGCGCAGGAATACGGCGGCCTGATCAAGCACGGCGCCAAGCTGCTGTTCGCCTACAGCCAGGCGACGGTGCCGCTGGTGACGATCATCACCCGCAAGGCGTTCGGCGGCGCCTACGACGTCATGGCCTCCAAGCACGTCGGCGCCGACGTGAACTACGCGTGGCCCACCGCCCAGATCGCGGTGATGGGCGCCAAGGGCGCGGTGGAGATCATCTTCCGCAGCGAGCTGGGCGATCCGGACAAGATCGCCGAGCGGACCGCCGAGTACGAGGGCCGGTTCCTGTCGCCGTTCGTGGCGGCCGAGCGCGGCTACATCGACGAGGTGATCATGCCCCACTCCACCCGCCGCCGCATCGCCCGGGCGCTCGGCATGCTCCGGACCAAGGAGATGGAGCAGCCCTGGAAGAAGCACGACAACATCCCGCTCTGAGCGGGCATCCTCAGCTCCGGTCGCTGTGCTCGATCACCGCGCACAGCGTCAGCGGCCCCTTGTCCGGGGCGTTCATGGCCGAGCAGGTGACCCGGGCGCCGCCCAGATCGACGTTGCTGTGGCGCATGCGGGTCGCGGTGGCCTGGGCGCGGTGGGCGGCCTCGGCGATCACGGCCGTGTCGATCCCCGTCACCGCGTGGCCGGCCTTGGCGAACAGGTCGTAGTAGGTCTCCGGCGGGCTCGCCCCGCGGAACTGCGCGCCGACCGAGGACAGCGCCGGGGCACCGCAGGCGAGCGTCAGCGTCGTGTCGGGGCCTGCGGTGAAGCTCGCGTAGTCGGTGCTCTGGCGCTCGACCGCCGCGCCGGTCTCCGCGGCGACGCGGGCGATCAGCGTCCCGCACTCGTCGGCGCGCGCCGGGAGGCTGGCACCGAGGGCGGCGAGGGCGAGGAGCGTGGCGGCGCGCATGACCGGTGAGCTAGCGCGCCGCCCGATGGCCGCCAGCGCCGCGGCGATCAGGCGCGGGCGCCGAGGTCGAGGAGCACGATCTCCGGCGGCACGCCCAGGCGCACGGGCATGCGGCTCACGCCGAAACCGCCCGACACGATCATGTGCCGGCCGTCCGCGACCACGTGGCCGTAGGACACGTCGATCCCCCGGACCCGGCGGATGGCGGGCGAGCGCCCGAACAGGCGCACCTGGCCGCCGTGGGTGTGGCCCGCGAGCGTCAGCGCGACCCGCTCCGGAACCTCCGGGAAGATGTAGGGCTCGTGCGCCATCAGGAGCACCGGCGCGTCGTCGGTGATCAGGGCGAGCGTTCCCGGCAGATCTTCGAGGCCGGTCTCGAGGCCGTAGAACGGCTGCTGATCGGCGAGCCCGGCGAGCCAGAACGGGTGCCCGTCCTTGGCGAGGCGCACCGCGCCGTTCTCCAGCACCGGGATGCCGCGATCCTCCAGCAGGCGCTTGACCGCCGGCGTGCCAGCCCGGGCGCGCTGGACCTGTTCGTCGTCCCACCAATCGTGGTTGCCGAGGATGGCGTGGACGCCGAGCGGCGCCTTGAGCCCCTCCGCCAAACGCGCGAACTCGGCTAGCGGCAGCCGGCGCCACGCGATCCGCCCGGCCGGGTAATCGCCGAGCATCAGCACGAGGTCGGGCTTCAGGGCATTGGTGGCGTCGACGATCTCCGCGACCCGGTCGAAGGGCATGAACGGCTCGCAGACGTGGAAGTCGGCGAGCACCGCCACCCGCAGCCGCAGCTCCGGGTTCCAGCGCGGCAGCGCCGGGGCGTAGCGCGTCACCACCAGCCGGTGCAGGGGCTCCACGTCGAAGGCGTAGACGCCGGTGGCGGCCACGAGGCCGGCGCCCGCGCCGAGCCCGGTCAGGAACTGCCGGCGGCTCGGCAGGATCAGCATGGCGGCGTCTCGAAGGGTCGAGGAAGGTCGATCGGGACGATACCCGGGCAGTCCGGCCAAACCGGGGCGGCTGCGCGATCATGCGCCGACACCGTTTCGCGCGTGTGAAGCGTAGGCTTTTGCACGGGTGCGGAGATGGCTTGCCGGCCCAGTCCCGCTATAAGGGCGAACCGCCCGCCCTCTCCGTGCGAAAAGTCACACCCACGATGAAGCGTCCCCTGCGCATCGGCACCCGCGGCAGCCCGATGGCGCTCGCCCAGACCGGGATGGTGCGCGACCGGATCGTGGCCGCCAATCCGGGCCTGGAGACGGAGCTGGTCGTCGTGACCACCGTGGCGGACAAGATCCTCGACCGGCCGCTCTCGGAGATCGGCGGCAAGGGGCTGTTCACCAAGGAACTGGAGCAGGCCCTGTTCGCCGACGCGGTCGACGTCGCCGTCCATTCGATGAAGGATGTCGAGACGTGGCTGCCGGACGGGCTCGTCATCGGCTGCATCCTGGAGCGGGACGACCCGCGCGACGCGTTCCTGTCGCCGCACGCGGACGGGCTCGCCGGATTGCCCGCGGGCGCGCGGGTCGGCACCTCCTCCCTGCGGCGGGGCGCCCAGGTGCTGATGCACCGTCCCGACCTGCGGGTCGTGCCCCTGCGCGGCAACGCCAACACCCGCATGCGCAAGCTGGAGGCGGGGGAGTGCGACGCGACGCTGCTGGCGCTCGCCGGGCTCCAGCGCCTCGGCCTGGAGGGCATGGCCCGCTCCGTCCTGCCGGTGGAGGAGATGCTGCCGGCGGTGGCGCAGGGCGCGCTCGGGATCGAGTGCCGGGCGGACGACGACGCGATCCGCGCGCTGCTCGCGCCGATCGCCTGCGCCCGCACCACCACCGCGATCGCGGCGGAGCGGGCGCTGCTCGCCGAACTCGACGGCTCCTGCCGGACGCCGATCGCCGCGCTGGCGCGGATCGACGGCGAGCGCCTGCGGATCGACGGGCTGCTGTTCCTGCCCGACGGCAGCCGGCACTGGGCGGCCTCCGGCGAGGGGCCCGCGGCGGAGGCGGCGCGGATCGGGCAAGAGGCCGGGGCGGCGCTGAAGGCGCAGGCCGGCGAGGTCTACGCCCGGCATCTCCAGTGAACTGCCCGTGACCGCCGTCGCCATCGACGTGTCCACGCATGGCGGGCGCGGGCTCACCGGCTGCGCCGCCCTGGCCGCGCCGGGATCGGACACGATGGTGGCGCCGGGGCGGCGATCGGCCTGAGCGGTTTCGAACAGGGCGGCGTTCGTCGCGCCCCTCAGATCGCCGCGGCCGCCGCGAGCCCCGCGCTCGGGCTGTCGAGGGGCCGACGGTCCGTGCGGGCCCGGTCCGCCGCAGCGGCCATCGAGGCCTGCGCCAGGGCCACGCACGCCGCGCCCTCCCGCTCGGCGGCCTCGGCGCTCCGGGCGATCATGTCCCAGTAGCGCTCGCGGTCGCCGGACCGGAACGCGTCCCACGCGCCGGGGACAAGCGCGACGACGACCTCCGCCCCCGTCTCCGATCCGACCCGCTCGAACAGGCGGCGGGTCGGGTCCACCGTGGTCTCGACGGCGCAGAGCACCACGACCCGGCCGCCCGCCGCCACGGCTCGGCGGGCCAGGGCTTCGTCGACGCGCAAGACCGGGACGGGCGCGCCCGCAGCCGCGGCCTCCGCCGCGGGCCCGAGGGTCGAGCAGGTGAGGAGGACGGCGTCGGCGCTGGCGCACAGGCCGCGCAGCGCGTCCGCGGTCCGGACGGCGATCTCCGGCGTCACGCCGCCGGCGCGCTCGGCATCGGCGAGCAGGTCGGCCCGCACGGTGTGACCGAGCGCGATCCCGCGCAGGCCCGATCGCCCCAGGGCGTCGTCGAACACAGCGACGTTGCTCTCGGCGGTGTGGAGGCAGGCTACGCGGCGCATCGCCGTGCCGCGGGCCTCTCCCGGGGCTCGTCGACCGTCACCCGGAGCCGGTCGCTCACGGCGCAACCCCGGTCCGCCCGAACGCCTCGCGCTCGCGCAGCCGCTCGATCAGGTCGAGGACGTGGACGACGCGGCCCGTGAGGTCCCACCACGACGGCAGGCGGCGCGCGGCCCGCGGTGGGTAGCCGGACACCGCCTCGATCAGGAAGGCCGTCTGCGGCAGCGGCGGCAGGGCGAGACCGCGCGGCGCCGCGCGGGGCGCGGCCGCCCGGGCGAGCAGCGCGAGCTTGCGCGCGGTCCCGACACGGGCGCGGCGGGTGACCGAGTCTCCGCCGTTCGCCGTCACCGCCCGGCCGATCTCGGCGTAGATCAGCGCCGCCGCGCGGATTGCCGGGCGGCAGCGGGCGGGCAGCCGGGCGATGCCGGGCTCTGCGCGGGCGTAGAGCCGGTCGGCCTCGGCGAGCAGCCGGTCCACCACGCCGGCGAGCGCCGGGCCCGGCCGCGGATCGGCGAGGAAGGCGTCCGGGTCGATCCCCGCCTCCGCCAGCCAGTCGAGCGGCAGGTAGAGCCGGCCCATCCGCGCGTCCTCGCCGACGTCGCGGGCGATGTTGGTGAGCTGCATCGCCGCGCCGAGATCGCAGGCGCGGGCGAGAGCGTCCGGATCGCGCACGCCCATCACCAGCGCCATCATCGCGCCGACCGAGCCGGCCACCCGCGCGGCGTAGGCGTGCAACTCGGCCAGGGTCGCGTAGCGGCGCCCGTGGGCATCCCAGGCCAGTCCCTCGATCAGCGCCCGCGGCAGCGCCTCGGGGATGGCGTGGGCGGCGACGACCGCCGCGAAGGCCCGGTCGGCCGACGCATCGGCCGGGTCGCCGGCATAGGCGCGGGCGACGCGCCGCTCCAGGCGCGCCACAGCCGCGATCCGGCCCGTCCGGGTTCCGGCCTCGTCCACGAGATCGTCCGAGAGCCGGCAGAAGGCGTAGAGCCCGTGGGCGGGCGCCCGCACCGCCGCCGGCAGCAGCAGCCCGGCGGCGAAGAAGCTCTTCGAGCCGGCGCGGATCGACGCCGCGCAGGCGGCGCGGTCGTCGGACAGTCGAGGCTCAGACGGCGACACGGGCATCCGGCACCACGCGATCGAGGACGCGGGCGGAGGACAGCACCCCGGGCAGACCCGCCCCCGGATGCGTGCCGGCGCCCACCAGGAACAGGTTCTCGACCGCGTTCGAGCGGTTGTGCGGCCGGAACCAAGCGGATTGCGTGAGCACCGGCTCCAGCCCGAAGCCGGAGCCGCGGTAGCTCAGGAAGTCGTCGCAGAAATCTTGCGGTGTCGTGACCCGCGAGGTGACGAGCGCCTCGGGCAGGCCCGGCAGCACGCTCTCCGCCAGCATCGTCTCGATCCGCCTCCGGTAGGGCTCGGCCAGCGCCGCCCAGTCCTGCCCGCCCGCGAGGTTCGGCACCGGAGCCAGCACGTAGAACGCGTCGTGGCCGGGCGGCGCGAGGCTGGGATCGGTCGCGGTGGGGCGGTGGAGGTAGAGGCTCGCATCCTCGGCGAGCACCTTGCGGTCGAAGATGTCGGCGAGCAGCTCGCGGTAGCGCGGTCCCAGCAGGATCGTGTGGTGCTGCACGTCCGGGTAGCGGCGGCGGGTGCCGAAGTACCAGACGAACAGCCCCATCGACGAGCGCGCCCGCCGCATCCGCCCCGGGCTCCAGCGGTGGCGCTCGGGCAGGAGCCGCGACAGGGTCAGGGCCGAGTCGGCGTTGGAGACGACGATGTCGGCGGCGATCACCTCGCCGCCCGAAAGGACCACGCCGGTCGCGCGGCCCGCCTCGACCCGGATCCGTGCCACCTCCGCCCCGAGGCGCACGCGCCCCCGCTGGCCGCGGATCAGCCGCACCAGCCCGTCGACGAGCCGGCCGGTGCCGCCGAGGGCGAAATGCACCCCCCAGCGGCGTTCGAGGTCGGCGATCAGGCAGTAGATCGCGCTCGCCCGGAACGGGTTGCCACCGATCAGCAGCGGGTGGAAGCTGAACACCGTGCGCAGCCGCTCGTCGCGGATGAAGCGGGCCACCACGTCGTAGACCGACCGGTGGCCGGACAGACGCAGCAGGTCCGGCGCGATCCGCAGCATCGCCCCGACCGAGCCGAACGGCACGTCCCCAAGCCGCTCGAAGCCGACCGCGCACACCGCCCGGGCATGGGCCATGAAGCGCTCGTAGCCCTCGACATCGTTCGGCGCGAAGCGGGCGACCTCGGCGCGCATCCGCTCCGGGTCGCCGCTGTAGTCGAAGCACGCCCCGTCGGCGAAACGGATCCGGTAGAACGGGTCCATCGGCACCAGGGTCACGTCGTCGGCGAGCCGCCGGCCCGCCAGACTCCACAGCTCCTCGAACAAGTGCGGCGCGGTGACGATGGTCGGGCCGGCGTCGAAGGTGAAGCCGTCCTGGCGGTGGACCCGGGCGCGACCGCCCGGCTGCTCCAGGCGTTCCAGCACCGTGACGCGGTATCCGCGCGCCCCGAGCCGGACGGCCGCGGCGAGACCGCCGAAGCCGGAGCCGATCACCACCGCGTGCGGCCGCGGATCGCTCTCCTGCACCGCCTGAGGCTCGACCGCGAGTGTCAACATGGCTTGACACTAGCGCGGGGATTTCGTGATGCGCAAGGGCGAAACCGCGGCCCTCGCGCACCCGCGCTCAGAACTCGCCCGCGAGGCCGGCGCGTGCGCCCACCGAACTGTTTCCGCCGTAGGAGACGCCGGCGGTGATGGCGATCGGCACGCAGCAGGTCGGCAGGCGGTGCGCGAGCGCGACGCCGCCCGCCCACTCGCCGCGATAGGTCGCCGCGTTGGTCGCCCAGGTGGTGCGGCCCGGCGCCGACGGCATCGGGGCGGTGGCCATCGCGAGCGCCATCGCCACACCCTGGCGCGCCTCCTTGCGCGTCTGGATCGCGTAGCGCTGCACGGCGTCCGTCTTCGCCTCCAGGTTGTTCACCTGCCCCTGGATCGAGTCGATCCGGTTCCCCAGGCCGGCGATGGTCGACGGGCCGTAGGCCGAGGCGGCGAGGTTGCCGTTGGCGTCGGTGGTGACGAACTGCGTCGCCCCGCTCTGGGCGGCTGCGCTGGCCTGGGAGGTGATGCCCGCGAGCGTGTAGGTGTTGGCGGCGTTGCCGATCGCCACCTGGTTCGCCTGGGTCGTGCGGACGTTGGCGCCGATGGCGACGGTGTTGTTCTGGTTGGCGGCAGCGCCGTTGCCGAGTGCCACGCTGTTGGCGCCGGCCGCGGAGGCCGCGGCGCCGATGGCGGTGGAGCCCGAGCCGCCCGCCCCCGCGGCGAAGCCGAGCGCCGTGCTGCCGGCACCCGAGGCCGCCGACGCCGTGCCGACCGATGTGGAGGCGACGCCCACCGCATTGGCGGCGTAGCCCACGGCGACGCTTCCCGTGTTGCTGGCGTTGGCGGCGACGCCGACGGCGGTGGCGGCGTAGCCCGACGCGCTCGATCCGTAACCGACCGCCATCGCGTCCCCACCGGTCGCGACCGGCGCGGCGAACGCGCTGGCGTTGTTGGTGCTGACCGCGGTCAGGCTGGAGACCTGCGACAGCCGGAGATCGGCGATGATGGTCTGACCCTGGGACTGCGTGACGTTGCCGGTGACGACGTAGACGTTCTGGTTCGATCCGCCTCCGCCTCCGCCACCGCCGCCCGGGCAGCCGGTCGGGCACCCGACCCAGCCGCCTCCGCCACCGGCGGTGCCGAGGTTGATGCCCGTGCCTAGCAGTCCGTCGCCCGGCCCGGTCGTGCCGATGATCAGCCCGGTCCCGAGGAGGCCGCCGCCGTTCGTGCCGATGTTCAGTCCGGTGCCGAGGACGCCGCTGCCCGGTCCGGTGGTGCCGACGTTCAATCCGGTCCCCAGCAGGCCGCCGCCGGTGGTGCCGACGTTCAGTCCGGTGCCGAGAACGCCGCTGCCCGGGGCGGAGGTGCCCAGCGTGATGCCGGTCCCCAGGATACCGTTGCCCGTGTCGAGGGTGCCGCGCAGAAGCTGCGCCTCCGCGGGTGTCGCCAGAGGCGCGACGAGCAGCAGCCCGCCGAGCAGCGGAAGGGTCTTGCGACGCGGCGCGCCGGCGCGCGCCGTCCGCGGCCGGGCCGGGACGAAGGTCGAGATACGCATCTGGCACTCCAAGGCTTCGCGGGGCCGGCACGTGGCGGGCCCGATACTGCAACCGTCAGCGCGATCAGCAGCGGCAGAAGACATCTTCTGGTAGAATGCTTAATAACAACTTTCGGTTGTGGCAGTCCGTCGCGACACAGCCCCCGCGGCTGCGGCGCGATCGGGTCACCGGACGGCGCCCAAGAAATCGCCTCTTTCGACGGCGAAGAGCCGCGCAAACGCGGTATAGACGCAGTCGGTCCGGAAACCGGCTCGGGGCCGGGCGTGTCAGGGAACGAGCGTGCGATGGGTGAGCGCGGGACAGCAATCTTCGTCGCGGGGCACCGCGGCATGGTCGGCTCGGCCATCGTGCGTCGCCTGCGCGAGAGCGGGCACGCGGAGGTGCTGACGGCCGACCGGAGCGCGCTCGACCTGCTGGATCAGGCGACGGTAACCCGGTTCTTCGCGGATCACCGCATCGATCAGGTCTATCTCGCCGCGGCCAAGGTTGGCGGCATCCACGCCAACAACGTCTACCCGGCCGAGTTCATCTACGAGAACCTTCAGATCCAGTCGAACCTGATCCACGCGGCCCACCGGGCCGACGTCGACCGGCTGCTGTTCCTCGGCTCCTCCTGCATCTATCCGAAGCTCGCCGCGCAGCCGATGCGCGAGGACGCGCTGCTCACCGGACCGCTGGAGCCCACCAACGAGCCCTACGCCCTCGCCAAGATCGCCGGGATCAAGACCTGCGAGAGCTACAACCGGCAGTACGGGCGGCACTATCGCAGCGTGATGCCGACCAACCTGTACGGGCCCAACGACAACTTCCATCCCGAGAACTCGCACGTGCTGCCCGCGCTCATGCGGCGGCTGCACGAGGCGAAGACCGAGGGCCGGGCGCGCGTGACTGTGTGGGGCACGGGCCGGGCGATGCGCGAGTTCCTGCACGTCGACGACATGGCGCGCGCCAGCGTCTTCGTGATGGATCTGGACGAGGCGACCTACGCGGCCAACACGCAGCCGACCCTGTCGCACATCAATGTCGGCACCGGCGAGGATTGCACGATCCGGGAACTGGCCGAGGCGCTGGCGCGGGTCGTCGGCTACAGGGGCGCCCTCGACTTCGACGCGACGAAGCCCGACGGTACGCCGCGCAAGCTGATGGACGTGTCGCGTCTCAAGGCGATGGGCTGGCGTCCGGAGATCGCGCTGGAGGATGGGCTGGAGCGGACGTACCGCTGGTTCCTGGAGAACCACGCCACGCTGCGCGGTTGATCGGCCGGGCGCGCGCCTTGGCCGGCGCGTCGAGCACGGAGGTGCGGATGACTCAGACGGAATCGGACCCCCTCGACGACTTCTCGCGCCTCCACGCGAAGCTGTCGGCGCTGGAGATTGTCCTCGGGGTCCTGATCGGCCGGCTCTCGGAGGAGAATCCGGAAGTGCGCGAGGACGTGAAGCGGGACGTGGCCGCGATCCTCGCCGGCCTCCCGATCGACGGGCCGAGCGAGGAGATGATCGCCGCCGAGGTGCGCCGGGCGGCGGAGGTGTTGACCAGCGTGTCTATCGGCTAGACGCAGGGCTTTTTCGCGCGCCATCGCCATGACACATGCAAGGCGCCTCATGTCAATGGTGTTGATGATTGATTTTGGTCTGCAATTGCCAGGATCTTGATCGGGATATTATGTGATATTTGCAAAATACAATTTCGATTCATTTTTGCGCGCAGAGACGGAGAAAGTGAGGGTTCGTCCACACAAAATCGAATCGCTATTGCTTCCCGCTTCTGATCAAACGCCGTAATCGACATGGCCAGCGGGGGCTCGATGTTAGACGCACTTGAACAGATGAACGTGGCCGGTCACTGGGTCCAGGGTGTCCTGCACGTCGGGGCGAACGAGGGCCAGGAGCGGCACGATTATGAGGCGAACGGGGCGAGCCCGTGCCTGTACGTCGAGCCGGTCGACAGCGCCTTCGCCATCCTGAAGGCCAACCTCGCCGGCCTGCCGTTCCACTCGGCGATCCAGGCGGTCTGCGCTGAGCGGGCGGGCGACGCGGTGCAGTTCAACGTGGCCAGCAACGGCGGGCAATCATCGAGCCTGTTCGCGCTGGGCGCGCATGCCGAGCATCACCCGGAGATCGTCTACACCGGCGTGCAGCGGATGGTCACGACGACGGTGGACGCGATCGTGGCCGAGCACAGCCCGGGGCGGGTGCCGAACCTGCTGGTGGTCGACGCGCAGGGGGCGGACCTGCGGGTGCTGCGCGGGGCGACAGGCAGCTTGCCCCAGATCGACGGGGTCTACATCGAGGTGAGCGAGGCACCGCTCTACGAGGGCGGGTGCACGCTGGAGGAGATCACCGCGTTCCTGCGCGGGTTCGACCTGCGCCCGCGCTGGCTCCAGCTCAATGACGTGGGCCACGGCGAGGCCTTCTTCTGCCGACCCAAGCCGGGCTTTCCGGGCCTGCCGGACTACGACGGCCTTCTCAGCGAGGGCAGGCGCGCCGCGCAGAGCAGTGAGTGCGAGTGGTCGTACTTCGACGTGGCGAACGGCGCGCAGGGCGGCGTGGACGGCCCCCTGACCGGTCGTCCCGGGTTCCACACGGACATCGAGGACGCGCCGTGGTGGCAAGTGGATCTCGATACGGTGCAGAATCTGCACGAGGTACGCGTCTACAACCGGATGGACTGCGCGCGGGAGCGGTCGCGGACGCTGCGGGTGCTGCTGTCGGATGACGGCGAGCAGTGGCGCCTCGTGCACGATCAGGCCGGCTACACCTTCGGGGGCGCGGACGGCCGGCCGCTGCGGGTGATGGTGCCGGGCGAGCGGGCGCGCTACGTGCGGCTGCAACTCGCCGAGCGCACCTACCTGCATCTCGACAAGGTGCAGGTGTTCTGACGCTCCCGCGGCGGGTGAGGGCACGGGGGGGATCGGCCGCGCCGCCTCACGCCTTGACGATGTGCGGGCCGCTCACACCGGCACGGCCGCAGGCATTGCGGGTGTCGACCACGAGGCGGGCCGCCGCGGCCAGCGCCGCGTAATCGACGGCGTCGTGGTCGGCGGCGATCAGGACCGCGTCGTAGGCGGCGACGCCCTCCGGCGACAGCGGCACCGAGCGGCGGCCGGCCAGGACGGCATGCTCGCGGGTCGGCAGGATCACCGGGATGTGCGGGTCGTGGAAGTCCACCGCCGCGCCGCGCGCCGTCAGCCGCTCGATCAGCGTCAGCGCCGGGCTCTCGCGCAGGTCGTCGACGTTCTTCTTGTAAGCCAGCCCGACCATCAGGATGCGGGCACCGCGCAGCCCGCGGCCCGCGCTGCGGTCGAGCGCTTCGGCGAGTCGATCGACCACGTAGCCCGGCATGGCGGTGTTGATCTGGCCGGCGAGTTCGATGAACCGCGTGGTGATGCCGTATTCCCGCGCCTTCCACGTCAGGTAGAACGGGTCGATCGGGATGCAGTGGCCGCCGAGGCCGGGGCCGGGATAGAACGGCATGTAGCCGAACGGCTTGGTCTTGGCCGCCTCGATCACCTCCCAGACGTCGATGCCCATCGCCTGGTAGACGACCTTGAGCTCGTTCACGAGAGCGACGTTGACGGCGCGGAAGATGTTCTCGGTGAGCTTGACCGCCTCGGCTACCGCCGGCGACGAGACCGGCACCGTCGCGACCACCAAGGCATCGTAGAGGGCTTGGGCGAGGCGGAGCGCGTCGGTGCCGTCGCCGCCGACGACTTTCGGGATCGTCGCTGTGCCGTGGCTGGCATTGCCGGGGTCTTCGCGCTCGGGCGAGTAGGCGAGGTGGAAGTCCACGCCGCTCCTCAGCCCCCCTGCCTCCAAGATCGGTCGGACGACCTCGTCGGTCGTGCCGGGCCACGTGGTCGATTCGAGCACGACGAGGTGTCCGGGCCGCAGGTGAGGCCGAACGGCCCGGGCGGTGTCGGCGACGAAGCCGAGGTCCGGCTCGCGGTGGCGAGTCAGCGGGGTCGGAACGCAGATCAGGATCGCGTCCGCGTCGGCGAGCCCGGCGAAATCGAGCGACGCGACGAACCGGTCCGACGCGCGCGCCGCGCGGACGCGCGCGTCTGCGATATGGCGAAAGCCGCTCTCGCCGCGATTGAGCAGAGCGACGCGGTCCGGGTTGATGTCGAGCCCGAGCACCGGGAAGCCCGCAGCGCAGGCGGTGAGTGCCAGAGGCAGGCCGACGTAGCCGAGGCCGATGATCGCAACCCGGTAGTCGCGTCGCGCGATGCGGCCGATGCTGTCGGCCACGCTGGGAGCTGCCATCGTCCTCGACCGCTCCATGCCGCCCGCCGCATTCCGGCCCTCGGAGGGTTCGCGCGGTAGCACCCCGCGCGACCGACCGGCAACACATGGGCCTCGGACAGGTCGGCCTCGCGCCTCCGAGCCCCCGGGCATCACGCGCTCGTGACGTTCGCGACACAGCCCCGCAACACGAACGCCAGACCCCCGTCACAGGGCGGCGATAGACGTCCGAGAATCCCCGATGATCGGAGCCAGTGCATGACGCGAGCCGACCTCGACAAGCGCGCCGAGTTGACCGTCTGGCCCGGCAATGCGCCGGCCCACGTCGCCGAGGGACGCGCGTTCGCCACCCTGCGCGACGCGCTGACGGCGGCAGCGGCGGTGATCGATGACGACGATGCGCAGCCCTGGATCATCACGGAGGACGGCGACATCCTCTCGCCGCGCTGGATCCGCGCCCACGCCCAGCACTGTCGCCTTCAGTGACGGGCAGGCCTCGGGGATCCGCGATGCTCGGTCATCCTGCAACGCGCGGTGCGTGACCGCCGGACGGCCCGTACCGGTTGGACTGCCGGCGGGAGCAGCCAAAGACGCCGTCCACATCCGAGGCTGCGAACAGGGCAAAGATCGCGCGTGCAGGTGCCGGTTCAGAAATAACAAATTCCGCATCCGGCGACCCGGTGCGGGATGTGGCGGTAGAACCGTCCGATCTCGAAAGTTCGAAGATCAGATGGTGCCCAGGAAAGGACTCGAACCTTCACCTCTTGCGAGACTGGTACCTGAAACCAGCGCGTCTACCAATTCCGCCACCTGGGCTCGCCGCCGGCCATGGCCAGCGACGGCTTCGTTTAGGCGGCGCCGGATCCCGCGTCAATCGCGTTCTCCGCGCCGCCGCGGGATTTCCGCGACGGTGATTCCGGGGCTCAGGCCTGCGGCCACTCGCGGATGTCGACGAAGCGGCCGGTGACCGCGGCCGCCGCGGCCATCGCCGGCGACACGAGATGCGTGCGGCCGCGGTGGCCCTGGCGGCCCTCGAAGTTGCGGTTCGAGGTCGAGGCGCAGCGCTCCAGCGGGTTGAGCCGGTCGGCGTTCATGCCGAGGCACATCGAGCAGCCGGGCTCGCGCCAGTCGAAGCCCGCCGCCTTGAGGATGCGGTCGATCCCCTCGGCTTCGGCCTGAGCCTTCACGAGGCCGGAGCCCGGCACCACCATCGCCGAGACGCTCTCGTGGACCTTGCGGCCCTCGACCATCTGGGCGACGACGCGCAGATCCTCGATTCGGCCGTTGGTGCAGGAGCCGATGAACACCCGGTCGAGGCGGATGTCGGTCATCGGCGTGCCGGGCGTCAGGCCCATATAGGCCAGCGCCTTCTCCTTCGATTGCCGCTTGTTCTCGTCGGCGATCTCGGACGGGTCGGGCACGCGGCCCTGCACCGAGATCACGTCCTCCGGGCTCGTGCCCCAGCTCACCAGTGGCGGCAGGTTGGCCGCGTCGAGGCGCACCTCGCGGTCGAAATGCGCGCCCGCGTCGGTGACGAGGCTCTCCCAGTAGGCCCGCGCCCGGTCGAAGGCTGCGCCCTGCGGCGCCTTCGGCCGACCCTGCACGTAGGCGTAGGTGGTGGCGTCGGGGGCCACCATGCCGGCGCGGGCGCCGCCCTCGATCGACATGTTGCAGATCGTCATCCGCCCCTCCATCGAGAGGGCGCGGATCGCCTCGCCGGCGTACTCGATGACGTGGCCGGTGCCGCCGGCGGTGCCGATCTCGCCGATGATGGCCAGCACGATGTCCTTGGCGCTCACGCCCGGCGGCAGCGTGCCGTCCACGGTGACGCGCATGTTCTTCGCCTTTTTCTGCACCAGCGTCTGGGTGGCGAGCACGTGCTCCACCTCCGACGTGCCGATGCCGTGGGCGAGCGCCCCGAAGGCGCCGTGCGTGGACGTGTGGGAATCGCCGCACACGATCGTCTGGCCCGGCAGGGTGAAGCCCTGCTCCGGCCCGATGATGTGGACGATGCCCTGGCGCCGGTCGAGCGCGTCGTAGAACTCGATGCCGAAGTCGCGCACGTTCTCGGCCAGCGCTTCGAGCTGCGTGCGGCTCTCGGGGTCGTCGATCCCCTGGCTGCGGTCCGAGGTCTGGACGTTGTGGTCGACCACCGCCAGCGTCTTCTCGGGGTGGCGCACCTTGCGGCCGGCCACCCGCAGGCCCTCGAACGCCTGGGGACTCGTCACCTCGTGCACGAGGTGGCGGTCGATGTAGAGGAGGCTGGAGCCGTCCGGCAGGACATCGACGACGTGGTCGTCCCAGATCTTGTCGTAGAGGGTGCGTGGGCTGGTCATCGGTTCGGATCTTCGAAGATTGGCTCGGTCCCGGTTCTGGTCTCCGTCCGGCTCACCCTTACTAATGCTGGGCGGGAGGTTTCGGAAGAGGCGAGCCGCGCCCGGAGGCGATGGCGAGACGGCGAAAGGGTCGCGGATGTCAGCCGCCCCACCCACAGCCCGGTAGCGCGCCGCCCGCGCGAGGGCCTATGCGTGGGCCGTCCTCCCGCGCTACGCAGCCGTCGACCGGCAAGGAAGCCGCCCGGCAAGGAAACGGAACGCCCATGACCGCCGCCCCGCCCGCCGACATCCTGCTCCTGCGGCGGATGCACCCGCTGATCGAATCGTCCCTCGACGACCGCTTCACCGTCCACCGGCTCGACAGGGCGGACGATGCGGACGCCATGCTGACGCAGGTCGCTCCGCGGATCCGCGGCGTGTGCGCGGGCGGCCACGCCGCGGTCGATGCCGGGCTGATCGCACGGCTGCCGAAGCTGGAGATGATCGCGAATTTCGGGGTCGGCTACGACACGATCGACGCGGCCGCCGCCGCGCGTCACGGCGTCGTCGTGACCAACACCCCCGACGTGCTGACCGACGAGGTCGCAGACCTCGCCGTCGGCCTCGTCCTCGCCACCCTGCGGCGGCTGCCCCAGGCGGACCGCTACCTGCGCGCCGGCCACTGGCCCAAGGCGCCCTTCCCGCTCACCGCGTCGCTGCGCGGGCGCCGGATCGGCATCCTCGGCCTCGGACGGATCGGGCGGGCGATCGCCCGCCGGCTCGAAGGCTTCGAGGTCGCGATCGACTATCACGGCCGCAGCCGTCAGGCGGACGTCGCCTACACATACCACGACACGCTGATCGGGCTGGCGCGGGCGGTGCACGTGCTGATCGTCGTGGCGCCGGGCGGGGCCGAGACGCGCGGGCTGATCGGCACGGAGGTGCTGGAGGCGCTGGGCCCCGAGGGCATCCTCGTCAACGTCGCCCGCGGCAGCCTCGTGGACGAGGCGGCGCTCACCGCGGCGCTGAAGGCCGGGACGATCCACGCGGCCGGCCTCGATGTGTTCGAGAACGAGCCGCACGTGCCGTCGGACCTCGCCGCCCTCGACAACGCGGTGCTGCTGCCGCATGTCGGCTCGGCTTCCGAGTACACCCGCGCGGCGATGGCGCAGCTGGTCGTCGACAACGTCGTGTCGTGGTTCGAGGGCCGCGGGCCGCTGACGCCGGTGGCCGAGACGCCCTGGAGCCCGCGCGCGTGAGGCGCGCCGGCGCCGCGCTCTGCGCCGCCCTCGCGCTCTGGCCGAGCCTCGCCCCGGCGCAAGAGCAGCCTGCCGCCCCGGAGCCTGCCGCTCCGGAGCCCGCCGCGCCGCCCGAGACGCGCAGCCTGCCGGACCGGATCGGCGACGTGCCCGGCACCTGGGACCTGTCGCGCGACGGCAGCAACCGGCGCTGCGTGATGACCCTGTCCGGCGACAGCGGCGAGGCCGGCCGCCGCCTGTACTTCCCCGCCGGGTGCCGTCGCGCGCTCCCGGTGATCGGTCCGGTGGCGGGCTGGCTCTACACGGACAGCGCCGTCCGGCTCGTCGACCGCAACGTCCGTCCCGTGCTGCTGTTCACCCGCCGGCCGGACCAGCGCAGCCTCGTCGCGAAGACCGAGAGTGGCGAGAGCTACAGCTTCGTGCCGCTCGACATCGTCGCGATGCGCCCGCCCGAGCCGGAGAAGCCCGACGCGGCGGTTCCGCCGGGCGTCGCGCCGGCCGCGCCGACGCCCGCCCCGCAGCCTGGGGCGCGGGCCGAAGCGGCCGGCGGTCCGACCCCGGGGATCTATGCCCTCGACCGGTTCCAGGACCGCGACACCTGCCGCCTCTCCCTGGACGGCGCCGCCGGGACGGTGCGGATCGTCCCGGGCTGCCACGACGGCGGCCTGGAGGTGTTCGACCCGGTACGCTGGCGCTACGCGGGCGGGCGGATGACGCTGACGGCCAAGCGCGGCCACAGCATCGACCTGATCCCGACCGGCGACGGCCGCTGGCGGCGCGACCCCGAGGTCGGCACCACCTTCGTCCTGCGCCGGGTCGACCCGTAGACCCCCCGGGCGATTGCGGGCTCAGCGGCCGCCGCGGCCGTCCTGCACGGGCAGCATCCGCTCCAGCAGCCCGTCGCGGCGGATCACGAGGTGCCAGACGGTCCCGAGGATGTGGAGCAGGACCAGGACGTAGACCGCGTACTGGCCGAAGACGTGGATCGACTGGGCGATCTTCTGGGCCGCCTCGTCCTTCGGCAGGCCGGGAACGGTGAACAGCCAGAAATACGGCGTGTCGCGGCCCGACCACGCGCTGAGCAGATAGCCGCTCACGGGCATGATCAGGAAGATCGCGTAGAGCAGCCAGTGGTTGATCCGGGCGATCAGGGTCAGCGCCCAGGGCGCCTTCGGGTCCGGCGGCGCCGGCCGGATCATCCGCCAGACGATCCGCAGCACGACGATCGCGAAGATCGTCAGGCCGACCGACTTGTGCAGGACGAAGATGCTGCCCTTGTTCGGGCCGGGCGGCAGGCTGATCGCCACCCAGGCCAGCGGCAGGATCGCGAGGACGAGGGCGGAGGTCAGCCAGTGCAGCGCCTGCGAGACCGGATTGTAGCGGGGAAGACCGGAGGCGGTCACGTAGGTCGCCGGCAGCGGCGGGCGGCCCGCCTTGCCGGTGGTGATCGGGGAACCAGCCATGAGCCCTCGCGGCATCGCTTCGTTGGACCGAATCTAGAGTACGGCCGCGCGAAGGGGATCCCGGATCGCCGCGCGTGCACACGAAAGCGCGTGCGCTGTCACGCGGCCGCGCCGGCGCCGAGCGCGCGGGAGACGTCGAGGAGGGCGGCGAGTTCGGCCGCGGCGGCGGCGACGCGCTCCGCCACTCCCGGGTCGGCGACGGCGCCGTCCGCCAGGTCGTCCGGCCCGGCATAGACGGCGGTCGGCGCCGCGTGGGCGGCGAAGAAGCCGAACAGCGGCCGCAGGGCGTGCTCGACCACGAGAGCGTGGCGCAGTCCGCCGCCGGTGGCGGTCAGCGCCACCGGCATCCCGACCATCCGCGCCGGATCGACGAGGTCGAAGACGTGCTTGAACAGCCCGGCGTAGCCGCCCTGGTAGACCGGCGTGCCGACGATCAGGGCGTCCGCTCCCTCGATCGCCTCGACGAGCCGCGCGGCCGGGAGCGGCAGGTCGGCGCGCAGGGTCGCTCCGAGGCCGGGCCCCGCATCGACGAGGTCGTACACGCGGAGGTCGATCCGCCGCAGGCGTCCGAGTTCGCCGGCGACGGCCTCGACGAGGTCGCGGGTCCGGGACGGCCGCTTGGCACTGCCCGAGAAGGCCACGACGCGGGGAAGGCTCGGAGTGCCGGTCAATGCGCAGAAAACCTTCGGTCGGCCGCTCGGCGGCGCGGGATGCGGCGGCCCGCGGGACGGGTGACGGGTCCGCTGCGCTCGAGGGAGCCGCCATCCCGCGTCCGCGCATCATGCTCCAATGCACGGCACGCGCGGAAGTCCCCGGCCTCAGGGCCGCAGCCGCCAGACGTGGCTGCGCTTGATCTCCGCGTCCTCCAGGCTGCGCGAGACCGGCACGGAGTAGCTCGCCACGCATTCCAGCCGCTCGCGCGGCAGGTAGGTCCGGCCGGGATCGCCGATCAGCACCGTGCGCCCCCGGGCCCGGAGATCCGCGAGCCAGCCGGTCACGGCCGCGGCGAGGTCGCGCTCGTAGAACGCGTCGGCCACCAGCACGAGATCGGCCTCCGGCTCCGTGCCGATCAGGTCGGTCCGCACGGCTTCGATCCGGTCGCCGACGCCGTTGGCCTCGGCGTTGATCCGGATCGCCCGGACCGCGAACGGGTCGAGGTCGCTGGCCAGCACGCGGGCGGCGCCGGCCCGCGCGGCGGCGATCGCGACGAGGCCCGAGCCGGAGGCGAAGTCGACGACCCGGCGCCCGGCCGCGAGCGCCGGGTCGTCGAGGAGGTAGCGGGCGAGCGCCTGACCGCCCGCCCAGGCGAAGGCCCAGAACGGCGGCGGCAGGCCGATCGCCTCCAGCTCCTCCTCGGTCTTCTGCCAGAGGTCCGTCGCCTCCTCGGCGAGGTGCAGCCGGATCTCGGGCGCGTAGGGCACCGGCAGCAGCCGGGTGTTGGCCCGGATGAAGCCGTCGGGGTCGTCGGGCGGGCGCACGGTCACGCGCTCAGCAGGTCGCGCCAGACGCCGGCCACCGCTTCGGCCACCGCCGCCTCTGTGAAGCCGCTGCCCTCCACCCGCGCCCGGGCGGCCGCGCCGAGGGCGGCGACGAGCCCGGCATCGTTCGCGAGCCGCGTGAGCACGGCGGCGAGCGCCGGGGCGTCGGCGGGCGGGACGAGCAGCCCCTCGACGCCGTCGCGCACGAGGCTGCGGCAGCCCGGCACGTCGGTCGTCACCAGCGCCCGGCCGCAGGCCGCCGCCTCCAGCAGGGTGCGCGGCAGCCCCTCCCCGCCCCGTGACGGCAGGCAGGCGGCGTGGTGCCCGGCCCAGACGCCGGCCACGTCCGCCGTGGGGCCGTGCCACGCGATCCCGTCCCGGCTCCAGCCGCGCAGGGTCGCCTCGGGGATGGCGCGCCGGTTGGAGGGGTCGGGGGCGCCGTAGAGCGACAACTCGACCGGCGCTCCGCGCTCCCGGGCGAGGCGGGTCGCCTCGACGGCCACGTCGACGCCCTTCGACCACAGCATCCGCGCGACCAGCGCCACCCGCAGCGGCGGCAGGGTGGGGAGCGGCCGGACCGGATAGGCGGCCGGGTCGACGCCCGCGCCGCCGACGACCGTCACCGTCCGCTCCGACGGGTCGAGGCCCAGCGCCAGGGAGTCCTCGGGATTCTCGAACACGAACCGCGTCCGCCGCGAGGCGAGCGGCCCGCGGATCAGCGCCCGCAGGGCGAGCCGTCCGGCCCGGCCCACCCGATCCGCGCGGGCGCCGATCAAGCCCAGGCCGGTGAGCGCGTAGACCCGGGCGGACACGCCCGCCATCGCCGCCGCGGTGCCGCCGACGAGGATGCCGCGCAGGGCGATGCAGTGGACGATGTCGGCCTTGAGCGCCTTCAGGATCGCCGCAAGCTGGCCGGCGCTGTAGCCGGCCGCCATCGGGTTGAGGCTCGCGCGCTCCGCTTCCAGCGGCACCACCCGGGCCCCGGTCGCCTCGATCGCGGCGCGGTGGTCGCGCACGCGCGTCACCACGGTCACGGACAGGCCCATCGCCACGCCCGCCCGCGCCAGCGGCAGGAAGTGCGATGCGAAGAACCAGTCCTCGGTGACGACGAAGACGAGGCGCCGCATCGGCGCGGCGGGATTCGGTGCGGACTCGTCCATCCCCGGCTCCTAGCACGCCGTGTCCGCGGTGGAAGGCCCGCGCGGGACGCCGATCGAGCCGGCTCCGCGACCGATACGCAGGCCGCGGAACGCCGGGCGCGGGCCGCCGGTTTACCGACGCCTTCGGGCCGGACGGAGCCGGCCGGCGTAGGACGGGGCGCGGGATGGCACGGGACGAGGCGGCCGAGAGCGGCGGCGATCTGCGCGAGGCGGCGGCGGAAGTCGGCCTCGCCTACGTGGACGACGGCCGGCCCGGCCTGACCCGGCGGCGCAGCGGCAAGGGTTTCCGCTACCTCGACGCCCGCGGCGCGCCGGTGCGGGACGCGGCGACGCTCGAACGCATCCGCGGTCTCGCCATCCCGCCCGCCTACACCGACGTGTGGATCTGCCCGCGCCGCAACGGCCATATCCAGGCGACCGGCCGCGACGACAAGGGGCGCAAGCAGTACCGCTACCACCCCGATTTCCGGCAGGCGCGGGAGGCCAACAAGTTCGCGCGCATCATGGCCTTCGCCGACGCCCTGCCCGGCATCCGTGCCCGCGTCGACGCCGACATGCGCCGGTCCGGCCTGCCCCGGGAGAAGGTGCTCGCCACCGTCGTCCACCTCTTGGAGACGACGCTGATCCGGGTCGGCAACGACGATTACGCCCGCACCAACAAGAGCTACGGCCTCACCACGCTGCGCGACCCGCACGTGAAGGTGGAGGGCGCGGCGCTGACCTTCCGGTTCAAGGGCAAGAGCGGCAAGGTCTGGGACGTGTCGCTGAAGGACCGGCGCGTCGCCCGGATCGTCAAGGCGTGCCAGGATTTGCCCGGCCAGGAGCTGTTCCAGTACTTGGATTCGGACGGCGCGCGGCGCGACGTGACCTCGTCCGACGTCAACGCCTACCTGCGGGAGATTACCGGCGAGGACTACACCGCCAAGGACTTCCGGACCTGGGCCGGCACGGTGCTGGCGGCGCTGGCGCTCAGCGGCTTCGAGGCGTTCGACAGCGAGGCCGGCGCCAAGCGCAACGTCCGCGCCGCGATCGAGAGCGTGGCCCAGCGCCTCGGCAACACCCCGACGATCTGCCGGAAATGCTACATCCACCCGCAGGTGCTCGACTGTTACTTGGAGGGCGCGCTCATCCTGCAATTGAAGGACGCGGTCGAGACGGAGCTGACCGAGGATCTGGCCCGGTTGCGGGCCGAAGAGGCGGCCGTGCTGGGCCTCCTTCGGGAGCGGCTGGCGGCGGTCCAGGCCGAGGCGGCCCGCAACGGAGGCCGCGCGAAGCCCGCGCGCGCGACCGAACGGCGTCTGCGGGCGAAGGTGCGGGCCGACGCCGCGTGACCGGCGTCCGCGGGCGGGTCGGGGTGCCGGGCGGTGCCCGGCCGCCCGACGCGCGCCCCGTTCAGTGCCGCGACGGCCGCCCGTTGCCCGACCGGTCCTCGCCGCCGCGGCCGACCGGCTCGCCGTCGACCACCGGGGCGAGCCCGAGCTGGCGGGCGAGCGAGACCAGATCCTTCAACCGTCCGGTCTGGGTCTTGCGCCGCAGGTTGAGGCGATGCGTCTCGACGGTGCGAACGCTCAGCGCGAGGCGGCGGGCGACCTCCTTGTTGCTGAAGCCCGAGCTGAGGAAGCGCAGCACCTCGGCCTCCCGCGGCGTCAGGCCGAGCCCGTCGCCGATCTCGGACGCGGTCGGCCCGGGCCGCTCGGCCGGGACGAGGCAGTCCGACCCCTCCGCGAGGGCCAGCAGGGCGGCACCGAGTTCGCGCGGCGACTTCGGCCGCGCGACAAAGGCGTCGGCGCCCGCCGAGAGCAGCGCGCGGATGTCGTCGGCGGTCAGAGCGTTGAACGAGACGAGGACGCGCAGGGACGGCTGCCGCTCCTTCAGCTCGACCAGTCGGGCGACCGCGTCGGCGAGACGGATCTCGTCGATGAACACGAGGGCGACCGCGTTGCCGGATCCGGCCTCGGCCAGGTCGGTCTCGCCGATCGTGTGAAACTCCGGCATGTGCTCCAGGGTGGCGCGAACCTGCGCGCTCAGGTCCTGCGGCTCATCCAGGATAAGGACGCCAACGGCCGTACTCATGACCTCGCACCTCTCGCATCCCGGCCTGAAACAGTGCGGCCGAGCTCGGGTGCTAAGTTCCAAGATCCGTTCCAGGTCCTCGGCGGCCAAGTTAAGGTTTATTACGCGGAAAGATGCCGTCGATACGTAGTGATTGCGGAAAATACGTATCGTCCCGGGACGGCGTTGTTAAGCATGTTGCGGCCCGGTGTCCCGTTATCGGTCGGCCGCTGTCCCTCAGCCAGCCTTCGCCAGCGGGTAGGCGGCAGCCTGGACGATCACCCGGTCGCGCCCGGCCGCCTTGGCCTCGTAGAGCGCCACGTCCGCGCGCTTGATCAGCGCCGCGACCGCGTCCGAGCCGGTGCACGCATCGTCCCAGGTGCTGACGCCGAAGCTGCAACTCAGCGCGACGGCGCCCGCACCGACGCGCAGGGCCCGGACCTGCTGGCGGAGCCGCTCCGCGTGCGCGGCGGCCTCCGCGAGCCCCAGTCCCGGCAGGACGACCGCGAACTCCTCGCCGCCGAGCCGCCCGGCGATCCCCTCCGCGGCGACGATCTCCGCCACCGCCTGGATGGCGAGGTCACCGATATCGTGACCGTGCCCGTCGTTGATGCGCTTGAAGTGGTCGATATCGGCGAGGATCGCCGAGAGCCGCCCGTCGCGCACCGACCGCTCGGCCGCGCCGGCCCGCGCGAAGAAGGCGCGCCGATTGTACAGCCCGGTCAGCGGGTCGGTCTCGGCCAGACGGATCAACTGTTCCTGGATCGTCGTCATGCGCTCGGCGGCGCGCAGGCGCGCGTACAGTTCCTCGGCGCCCGGGGGCTTCTCGATGAAGTCGTCGGCGCCGCTGTCGAGCGCCTCGGCGAGGTTGCGGACGTGGTGGGCCGACGACATGGTGATGACGTGGAGCGGCCGGCGCTCCTCGGCGAGCAGCCGCGCCGACCAGCACAGCTCCAGCCCGGTGAGCGGCCGCACCTCCAGGCTGGTGATCAGCACGCGCACCGCGGGCGTCGCTTCGAGGAACGCGAGGGCCGCCCGGGAATCGGTGAACACGTGCGCCGTGTGGCCCCGCGGCTCCAGGAGCGAGGCGATGATCCGCAGGACGACGCGGCTCGAATCGACGATGACGATCTGCATGGCGTGGCCCGACCTTCGCGCGGAGCCTAGGCCGGAAGGTTTAACCCGCCGCCAACGCGGCGCGTCCCGGTGCGATTTTCGATTGTGAGTACGCCGCCCATCACGCCCGACGGTCGCTATCTCGTGGTGCGCGGACGCCTGTGGCGGCGGGCGGATCCCGGGCTCGGCCCCGAGCGGCGCGAAGCCCTGGTGCGCGCGCTCATGACCGCGCGGCGTGCCGTGAAGACGGCCAAGGCCGCCGAGCGCGCGGGGGATCCGGAGGCCGCCGCGCATCTGGCGCGGGCGCGGGCAGAGGTGGATGCCGCGAAGACCGCGCTGGGTGAGCGCGGCCCGGTCTGGTGGACGGACGGGACGCCGGACCTGAACCGCCGGCTCGCCCGCAACACGCCCTACGCCGCGTGGTACGCGGGACTCAGCGACGCGGAACGCGAACCTCGATGACCCGGAGGCCCGGATCGCTCCGCCCGGCGCTGCCGCCGTTGACGACCGTCAGCGTCGGTTGGCCGGTCGGCGCCGGCGGCTGACCGGAGACGGTGGGGATCCCGTAGGTTCCGTAGCTCCAGGGACTCGGCACGATCTCGGCCGGCCTGGGAAAGCGGGTGAACGGTGCCCCGACATAGGTCCCGCGGACGAAGTCGCCGGCATAGCCGTAGCCGCCCTCGGTCCCGTAGACGGTTCCGTAGGGCGCCACCCTGCGCCGGCCCTCCGCGGCCGCCGGGACGGTCGCCGTGACGGCCAGCGCGGCCAGGATCGGGAGCGTGCGTGACCACATCGAACCGACTCCTTGGCTGACCGTTCGAGGTCTTCGAGAACCTGTCCTGCCCGGTGTCGTTCCGCGTCCCGGGCTCCCGCCACCCGCGAGGAGTGCTGAGGCGCCACCGACGAGAGGCTTCGCCCCCAGGATCCGCGTCGCGCCGTCAACGGCAGGTGGTGATCCGACGCACGATCCAACCCTCGTTCTCGATCCACAGCCGCCGCCGGATCCGGCTGCAGGTGGTGGGCTCCTCGTGCTCGACCGCCGCCACCGGCTGGATCGGGGACGGTGCCTCCGCAGGTTTGGCGGCGCGGCCGGCGGGGGCGGCCTCCGCGGCGCCCGCGAGGGTGAAGAGCGCGACAAGAGCGCCCGGAAGAAGGGATCGCGGCATGATGGTCTCTGAACCCGCGGGTGCGGCAGCCTGTGCGTGTTTTGCATTGCAATGCACGGCACAGGCGAGCGGTTGCACGATTCGGCGCGTTTCGCCGGGTGTGCCGCCAGCATTGGCGCCGCGCCGGCCGGCCGGCGGTGCGGCGGGGCACGCGGCACCGCGCGCTTAGACTTGGCGCCGCTCCCGCGGTAGGACGACCCGGGCCGGTTGCAGGCCCGCGACAGGTCCACGCGCGACGGGTCCATGAGCAAGCCCAAGCCCCCGACGAACCCGCTTCTGACGCCGGACAAGCGCGCCGACGACGCGGATCAGACGATCCGCCCGCTGAACCTGTCGGAGTTCATCGGCCAGCGCGCGGCGCGTGCCAACATGCAGATCTTCATCGAGGCCGCCCACAAGACCGGGCAGGCCCTCGACCATGTCCTGTTCGTCGGACCGCCGGGCCTGGGCAAGACCACGCTCGCCCAGATCGTCGCGCGCGAACTCGGCGTCAACTTTCGCTCCACGTCCGGGCCGGTGATCGCCAAGGCCGGCGATCTCGCCGCCCAGCTCACCAACTTGGAAGAGCGCGACGTGCTGTTCATCGACGAGATCCACCGCCTCAACCCGGCGGTGGAGGAGATCCTCTATCCGGCGATGGAGGATTACCAGCTCGACCTGATCATCGGCGAGGGTCCGGCGGCGCGCTCGGTCAAGATCGAGTTGCCGAAGTTCACCCTGGTCGGCGCCACCACCCGGGCCGGGCTGCTGACCACGCCGCTGCGCGACCGCTTCGGCATCCCGATCCGGCTGGAATTCTACGAGATCGACGAGCTGGAGCAGATCGTCGCCCGCGGCGCCCGGGTGCTCGGCCTCGGCATGTCGACCGAGGGAGCCAACGAGATCGCCAAGCGGGCGCGCGGCACGCCGCGCATCGCCGGGCGGCTGCTGCGGCGCGTGCGCGACTTCGCGATCGTCGCGGAGGCGGAGACGGTGACGCGGGCGATCGCCGACCGGGCGCTGCGGCTCCTCGACGTGGACGAGGCCGGGCTCGACGTGATGGACCGCAAGTACCTGACGCTCATCGCCGCGTCGTTCGGCGGCGGCCCGGTCGGGATCGAGACGATCGGCGCCGCACTGTCCGAGCCGCGCGACGCGATCGAGGACATCGTCGAGCCCTACCTGATCCAGAAGGGCTTCGTGCAGCGCACGCCGCGGGGCCGCATCCTCACGCCCCACGCCTTCCGCCATCTCGGGCTGGCCGTGCCGGCGCGCGACCCAGTCGGGCAAGCCGCCCTGTTCGGCGACGGGTAGGGTGCCCGAGACCTGCCCGCTGCAATGCACCATGCATGGTTGGGCAATCAGGATCCCGCCGAGCGCATAGGTGTGCGGGTCAGGATTTCGGTCACTCCGGCGGCACCGGCCAACGGCGCGCCAGCGCAATCTGTTGAAAGCAGGGACGTTTTTCGGTTCGAACTTCGGCGCGCTTCGTAATCCGCCCGCGGCGGCAGCGGCGTGGGCTCACGGAATCGCGATGGCACCGATCCGGAACGGCGTCCGAGCGGGACGGTTGAGCGCCCGACGTGCCCCGCCCGGGGCGCCGGTCCGAGCCGTCGGCGATCGAGGTCATCCGTGGACCCGGCGACCGGCCTCGGCTCAACAAGAAGAATGCAGGACATCCCGACCATGAAGACGATCACCCTGGCCGCGCTCGGCCTGTCCGTCGCCGCCCTCGCGACCCCGGCCCTGGCGCAGGACGCGCTCCCGATCCGGATCCTGCCGAACGCCGCCGATGTCGGCGCCGCCGCGACCTCGACCCCCGCCTTCCGCGCCGAGGCCCTGCGTTCGGACGCGGCGAGCATCGAGGCGAGCCGCATTGCTCTCGAGCGTTCGAACAATCCGCGCGTGCGCAACTACGCCAACCGCGTCCTCGTCGAGCGCAAGGCCACCACCGACGCGCTGCTGCCCGCCGGCACCTCCCTCAGCCGCGGCGGTACGGTGGTCTCGGACAACCAGGGCATCCGCACCGATCTCAGCAACCCGGTCGGCCTGGTGCTCGCGCCGGTGACGATCGCCGCCAGCATCGGCACAACGGTGGTCGGCGGCGCGCTCGGCGCCGTGGGGATCGTCGACAACAGCCCGACCGAGCCGGGCCGGCGCGTGGCGCTCGGCGAGCGCGGCATCCAGCGGATCGAGGCGCTGAAGGCTGCCCCGAACGGCCGCGCCTTCGACCGCGCCTACGTCGATCAGCAGGCCCGCTCGGACGCCCGGACCCTGGCGCTGTACGATTCCTACGCGAAGTCCGGCGACAGCACGGCCGGCCGCCGCTTCGCCAACGAGGCGCTGCCCTACATCGCAGACGAGCACGCCCACTCGGCCAACCTCGCCGTCCGTTACGGCGGCTGACCCCATACGCCGCACCGACGCGTCCGCAGAGCCGCCCCCCGTGGGCGGCTCTTCTCGTTCCGGGGCCAAGTTCCGGGGCCAAGTTCCGGGGCCAAGCCGTCCGATCCGTTACGATGCGACGCGCTGACCGCCCGGCGGGACCCCGCCCCTATTGTGACCTCGCCCGATCCGGACGATACCGGACAAGTTAGTGCGGTTCCAACGAGAGGGATGCGATGGCCCGTCTGACGATCAACGGAGTCGTGCGCGAGGTCGACGCGGAGCCGGATACGCCGCTGCTCTGGGTGATCCGCGAGCAGGCCGGGCTCACCGGCACGAAGTACGGCTGCGGCATCGCCCAATGCGGCGCCTGCACTGTCCATATCGACGGGGCGGCGGTGCGCTCCTGCTCCGTCCCGCTCTCGGCCGTCGAGCCGGGACAGAAGATCGTGACCATCGAGGGTTTGGCCCCGGGGGGCGATCACCCGGTCCAGCGCGCCTGGGCGCAGCTCGACGTGCCGCAATGCGGCTTCTGCCAGCCAGGCATGATCATGGCGTCGGCGGCGCTGCTCGCGCAGAACCCGCGTCCGAGCGACGCGGAGATCCGCGCCGAGATCACCAACATCTGCCGCTGCGGCACCTACAACCGGGTGCTCGCGGGGATCAAGCTGGCCGCCGAGGGCGGCCAGTCCGGGCGCGGCTGAGGGACACGGCGATGACCGGCGACACGCACTCCGCCCGCCCCACGCGCCGCGCCTGGATCACCGGAGCCGCCGCGGCGGCCGGCTGCTTCAGCCTCGGCTTCCACGTGCCCTTCGCGCCCGCGCGCGGGGAGACTCTCGGCGCGGCGCCGGCCGCGCCGGAGGTGAACGCCTGGGTCGTGGTCAGGCCGGACGAGACCGTCGTGATCCGCATCGCCCGCTCCGAGATGGGCCAGGGCACGCTCACCGGCCTCGCGCAGCTCGTGGCCGAGGAACTCGGCTGCGACTGGAGCCGGGTCACCACGGAATATCCCACCCCCGGCCAGAACCTGGCGCGCAAGCGCGTCTGGGGCGATTTCTCCACCGGCGGCAGCCGCGGCATGCGCGACTCGCACGAGTACGTGCGCAAGGGCGGGGCCGCCGCGCGCACCATGCTGGTCGCCGCCGCCGCCAAGGGCTGGGGGGTGCCGCCCGCCGCCTGTCAGGTCGAGCGGGGCGTGATCACGCACGCCGCTTCCGGTCGCAGCACCACCTTCGGCGCCGTCGCCGCCGAGGCGGCGAAGCTGGAGCCGCCGGGCGACGTAGTGCTGAAGGACCCCCGGGACTGGACCATCGCGGGCAAGCCGCTCAAGCGCCTCGACACCCTGGCCAAGCTCGACGGCAGCCAGATCTACGGCCTCGATCTCACGCTGCCCGGCATGCTCAACGCGGCGATCCGCGATTGCCCGGTCACCGGCGGCACGGTGAAGAGCTTCGACGCCGCGGCGGTCTCGGGACTGCCCGGCGTGAAGCGGGTGCTCCAGGTCGGCGACAGCGCGGTCGCCGTGGTGGCCGATACGTTCTGGCGCGCCAAGACCGCCCTCGACGCCCTGCCGATCACCTGGGACGAGGGACCCAACGCGGCCGTATCGAGTGCGAGCATCGCCGCGACGCTGCGCGAGGGGCTCGACGCGCCGGACGCCTTCGTCGGCAACAAGGCCGGCGACGTGGAGGGCGCTCTGAAGGGGGCGGCCAAGGTCGTCGAGGCGGTCTACGGCGTGCCGTTCCAGAACCACGCCACGATGGAGCCGATGAACGCCACCGCGGTGTGGACGCCGGAGCGCTGCGAGGTCTGGACGCCCACCCAGAACGGCGAGGCGGCGCTCGCGGCGACCGCCGACGCGGCCGGCCTGCCGGCGACCCGGTGCGAGGTCTACAAGATCCATCTCGGCGGCGGGTTCGGGCGCCGCGGCGCGACCCACGACTGGGTCCGGCAGGTGGTCCTGATCGCGCGGGAGATGCCGGGCACCCCGATCAAGCTGATCTGGACCCGCGAGGAGGACATGACCCACGGCCGGTATCACCCGGTCACGCAGTGCCGCCTGCGCGCCGCGCTGGACGCGGACGGCAACCTCACCGGCCTGCACATGCGCATCTCGGGCCAGTCGATCCTGGCGTCGATCGCGCCGCAGCGCATGGTCAACGGGCGCGATCCCGTGACCTTCCAGGGGCTCAACCCGAGCGGGCCGGAGGCGGCGATCGGCTACACGATCCCGAACCTCCTGATCGACCACGCGATGCGCAACCCGCACATCATCCCGGGCTTCTGGCGCGGCGTGAACCTCAACCCGAACGCGATCTACCTCGAATGCTTCCTGGACGAGCTGGCCCACGCCGCCGGCCAGGATCCGCTCGATTTCCGGCTGAAGCTGATGGGGGCGCACCCAAAGCACCGAGCCGTGCTCGAAGCGGTGGCCGACCGCATCGGCTGGCGCACGCAGCCGCCCGAGGGCGTCCAGCGCGGCCTGTGCCAGACGATGGGGTTCGGCAGCTACGTCGCGGGCGCCGCCGAGGTCTCGGTCTCGGAGTCCGGCGCGCTGAAGATCCACCGCATCGTGGCCGCGACCGATCCGGGCCATGCCGTCAACCCGCAGCAGATCGACGCGCAGATCGCGGGCTCGTTCGTCTACGGCTTGTCGGCGGCGCTCTACGGGGCGTGCACGGTCAAGGACGGGCGGATCGAGCAGACGAACTTCGACACCTACCCGGTCATGCGCATGGACGCGATGCCGGCGGTCGAGGCGATCATCATGCCGTCGGGCGGGTTCTGGGGCGGTGTCGGCGAGCCGACGATCGCGGTGGCGGCGCCCGCGGTGCTGAACGCGGTGTTCGCGGCGACCGGCAAGCGGGTGCGTCAGTTGCCGCTCAGGGACACGGATCTGCGCCGGGCATGAGGGCCGCGCATTCCGCGAGCCTGTTCGCCGTCGTCGCCGCGCTCGGATCCGTCCCGGCGCGGTCGGACGCGGCGCGTCCCCCCGCCGGGGCGTCCTCCTGCACCGGCTGCCACGCGGCGGGCGCGGCGATGGGCGCGCTCGACGGGCGGACCGAGGCCGAGATCGCGGACGCGCTCGCCGCGTTCCGCTCCGGCGCGCGCCCGGCCACGATCATGAACCGCATCGCCACGGGGTTCGACGAGCGCGAGAGCCGGGCCGTCGCCGCCTGGTTCGCCGCGCGGGGCGCGCGCTGATGGGCGGCGCGGCGGACCGCGCGCCCGGGGCGACGCGCCGCTCCGTGCTCGGCGGGGCGGCGGCCTCCGTCCTGGCGCGCCCGGCGCTCGGCGGCGCGCGCCCGCGCGTCGTGGTCGTCGGCGGCGGCTTCGGAGGGGCGACCGCGGCGCGCGAGCTCGCCCGCGGCGGCGCCGACGTGACGCTGGTCGAGGCCTCCGAGGCCTACGTGTCCTGCCCGTTCAGCAACGCGGTGATCGCCGGCCTGCGGGGCATCGACGCCCAGGTGCTGGGCTACGACGCGCTCGGGCGCGCCGGGCTCCGGCTCGTGCGCGGAACCGCGAGCGGGGTCGATCCGGCGGCCCGGCGCGTCGACCTCGGCGACGGCACCGCCCTGCCCTACGATCGCCTCGTCCTGTCGCCCGGCATCGACCTGCGCTTCGACGTGCTGCCCGGCTACGACGCGGACGCGGTGACCGCCATGCCCCATGCCTGGAGGGCGGGCGAGCAGACCGTCCTGCTGGCGCGCCAGCTCGCGGCGATGCCGGAGGGCGGCACCGTCGTGCTCTCCGCGCCGGCCAACCCCTACCGCTGCCCGCCCGGCCCTTACGAGCGGGCCAGCCTTATCGCCCACTTCCTCAAGACCCGGAAGCCGCGGGCCAAGCTGATCCTGCTCGACGCGAAGGACAGCTTCTCCAAGCAGAAGCTGTTCGAGCCGGCCTGGGCCGCCCTGTACCCGGACGTGCTGGAATACGTGCCGCTGGCCTCGGGCGGACAGGTCGCCGCCGTCGATCCCGCGGCGATGATCGTGCGCACCGACTTCGCCGATTACAAGGCCGACGTCGCCTGCATCATCCCGCCCCAGCGGGCCGGGCGCATCGCCGCGCGCGCCGGCTGCGCCGACCGCAGCGGCTGGTGCCCGATCGACCCGGTGACCTTCGAATCGCGCCTCGTCCCCGGCATCCACGTGATCGGCGACGCGGCGATCGCCGGCGCGATGCCCAAATCCGCCTTCTCGGCCAACGCCCAGGGCAAGGTCTGCGCGCAGGCGGTGCTGGACCTCCTCGACGGGCGCGAGCCCGAGAGCCCGCGGCTGATCAACACCTGCTACAGCCTCGTCGCGCCGGGTTACGGCATCTCGGTCGCCGGGGTGTTCCGTCCGACCGACGGCCTGCTGGCGGACGTGCCGGGCGCGGGCGGCATCAGCCCGCCGGACGCGCCGGCCGCCGTGCGCGCCCGGGAGGCCGCCTACGCCGAGAGCTGGTATCGGACGATCACCGGCGCGGTGTTCGGGTGAGGCCGCGCCTCGCCGCCGGCCTCGCCCTGTCGCTGATGGCCGCCACGGCGCGCGCCGAGGGCGGCCTGCGGCCCTACGCGGTCGTCGGCGACGCGATCCCCGCCTCGCTCACCGGGGCGCCGGGCGATCCCGCGCGCGGCCGGGCGATCGTCGCCGACCGCACCCGCGGACTCTGCCTGCTCTGCCATGCCGGGCCGTTTCCCGAGGAGCGGTTCCAGGGCGATCTCGCCCCGAACCTCGCGGGCGTCGGCGCGCGGCGCAGCCCGGGCGCGTTGCGGCTGCGGCTGGTGGATGGCCGGGTGTTGAACCCGGACACCATCATGCCATCCTACTACAGCCTGGAGGGCCTCGCCCGCGTCGGCAGGGCGTGGCGGGACCGGCCGATCCTCGATGCCGCCGAGATCGAGGACGTGGTCGCCTTCCTCGGGACGCTGCGGGATGCCGGCACCGATGCGAAGCCGTGAGGACGCCATGAGGGAGAAGCAGCCGGATCGCCGCCGCGTCCTGGCCGGCACGGCCGGGCTCGCGCTCGCGGTGACGCTGCGTCCGGCGGTGGGCGCGTCGCTGCCGCGCACCGAGACCACCGAGGACGCGATCCGCCGCTTCGCGGGCAGCGCGCGGATCCGTCCGGGCCGGGTCGCCCTCGACCTGCCCCCGCTCGTGGAGAACGGCAACACGGTGCCGCTCGGCGTGACGGTCGAGAGCCCGATGACGCCGGACGACCACGTGCGGCGCATCGGCGTGTTCAACGAGCGGAACCCGCAACCGAACGTCGTCACGGTCCACCTGCGGCCGGGCGCCGGGCGTGCCCAGGTCGCCACCCGCATCCGGCTCGCCGACACGCAGCGCATCACCGCCATCGCCGAGATGAGCGACGGCACCTACTGGTCCGGCAGCGCGGACGCGATCGTGACCCTCGCCGCCTGCCTGGAGGGCTGAGCCGCCATGGCCCGCACCCTGATCAACCTGCCCAAGACCGCCGAGCCCGGCGCTGTCGTGACGATCAAGACGCTGCTCTCCCACCCGATGGAGACGGGCTTCCGCCCCGGCCCCGACGGCCGCATCCTGCCGCGCAACATCGTCACCGCCTTCGTCTGCCGCTTCGAGGGCGAGGAGATCTTCCGCGCCGAACTCTTCCCCGCCTCCGCCGCCAACCCGTACCTGACCTTCACCTGGACCGCGACGCGCAGCGGCCGTTTCAGCTTCACGTGGCAGGGCGACAACGGCTTCGACCAGACCGAGACCGCCGCGATCACGGTGGGCTGAGGCCCGGCGATGCCGCACCCCGCGCCGGCCGTCTTCGCCGCGCTCCTGCTCGCGGCCTCCGCGGCCGGGGCCGGCGAGATCGCCCCCGCCGACCGGCGCTCCGGCTTCGACCAGATGGGCGCCGAGACCCGGGCGATACAGCGGGACGACACCGCCAATCCCGGCATGCTCGCGGTGGCCGACGGGGCCGAGTTGTGGGCGCGGCCGCCCGCGGCCGGGGCGCCCGCCTGCGCCGATTGCCACGGCGCGGACGGCACCGGCCTGCGCGGGGTGGCCGCGCGCTACCCGGCCTGGGACGCGCGGAGCGACCGGCCGATCGACCTCCAGGACCGGATCCGGCAGTGCCGGCGCGACCGGCAGGGCGCGGTCCCGCCGGCCTACGAGAGCCCGGACCTCCTGGCACTGACCGCCTTCGTCGCCCTCCAGTCCCGCGGCGAGCCGATCCGCCCGCCCGCCGATCCCCGCCTCGATCGCGGCCGGGCCGAGGGGCGCGCCCTGTTCGCCGGGCGGATGGGCCAGCTCGGCCTGTCCTGCGCGATCTGCCACGACGACAATTGGGGACGGCGCCTCGGCGCCGCGGCGATCCCGCAGGGTCATCCGACCGGATATCCGCTCTACCGCCTCGAATGGCAGGGGCTCGGCTCGCTCCAGCGGCGTCTGCGCAACTGCATGACCGGGATGCGGGCTGAACCCTTCGCCTACGGATCCCCGGAATTCGTGGCGCTGGAACTCTACCTCGCGGCGCGCGCCGCGCCCCTGCCGGTCGAGACGCCCGCGGTGCGGCCCTGACGGCGGCCCGATCGCGGCCGAGGCCCCAGCCACGGTCCCGCGAGATCACGGGCGACGGGTTCGCCTCCGCGGCACCGATCCGCGACGCGGGCGACGTCCGCGTGGCGGAAGGGGTGGGACAATCGTCCCTCGCCGTTCATCCCAATAAAATCAACAACTTAGAGAGAGCGTCTGCTCCCCTGGTGTAGCACCAGAGTGTAGCAGTCAGCAACCGCACAGATCCGCTCGCCCTTTGAGCCAACCCTTGGCGTTCGTCAGGTGGTCGCCCTTCAGCCCCACTTGCGCGGGGATCCGATACGGTGCGACCCGTCGCCCTCTCCCTCTATAGAAGCCCACTGGTTTCGCCATTCCGCATGCCTGAGCCTACGAGTCCGATCCAACGGTATCGCGAGCGTGTCCAATCCCTCCGGACATTCTCCGCCAGTGCAACCGGTTTCACTGCGCAGAACGCCGAGCGTGACCCCTTCTGGATCGATCGCGTCCGCTTCCACGTGCCAGTCATCGGCATTCGCCGCACCACGGGGGACCTCTATACGTACCTGAAGGAGCGAAAGGGCGTTGGGCCGTTCCAGTTCGGGCAAACGCCGGCCGGACTGAACATGATCGAGTTCAAGGGAAGTCAGTGGCTCTTCAGTACGACGCTGTCATTCTGGCGAACTCGCTCAAGGCCAACCGGTGTCCGAAGGCGCGCGCAGGAGCACACCCATCCTTACATTGGGCGAGCCGACATCACGTTGAACCCCACCCGCCTGTTCGCGCACATGGCTCCCGAGGTCGTGGCGGGCGCTGTCCCTGCCCTGCACACCTTGAGTCTAGAAGCGTCGTCTGATCGCGCCGGAGCGTTGCGGGGGCGTACCCTCGACGGTTCGGACAACGTCATCCCGGACGGCCTGATCGCGGCGGCGATCCGTCTGGATTGGCCGAGGTTCTGCCAGGCATACGCGCAGCGCGTCGTCGAGTGCATGTCCCGCGCGATTGGCACCGTCTACGATGTCGGTGCCGAGCAGGAGGATGGCGCAGACAAGTTCGAATATCTGTTGGACCTGCCCCCGCCCGAACGGTGGAGCCTTCAGCAGACCGAGTTCTACCACGAGTACGCGGTCGACGACGCCGTCGAAGCCGTTCGCCGCGTCGAACCCTACGCGCTGAGCCTGAGCCGCGAGGTCAAGGTCCGCCTCTACGAGAAGCGTGTGCGTGCCGAAACGGTCCGTCGGGACAACGCGCGATCCTTGTCGATGAGCCTGGGTCGGAAGGGAGCCTACTTGGTCCTTTATGCCAAGACGCTCGATCGCGTGCGCGCCGAGATCCGCTACGAGAAGACGCCCGCTACCATCGCCGGCCTGAGCTCCACCGAGTATGCCAAGCATCCGAACGGGATGGCCGACCTGCTCCAGGACATCTCCGCGGAGTCCGCTGGGCGTTTGGCTCAATGGATTTCCGAGTTTCAAGAGAGCATCCCGCGGGGAAGGCCGACCCGCGCCCAGCTCGTCGTGTTCATCAGCACCTTGTCGGCTATCTGCGGCACCGGCCCTCTTCTGACGCGGGTGCTCAACCTCCTGCTGGCGCATGGGGGGCTCATCCCCACGGGGCACGTCGACCTCGATCGGTTGGTTCCGCAGATGGTCAGGCGTCGCCTGATCGTTCGGGTCCGATCAGCCCAGACGCGGAACGTGATCCACTACCGTCTTAGCCCGCACTACGGGGCGGTCGTCCGACTAGTTAGAGCTCTCAATGAGGCCCGTCCCGCGATGGGAACGGAACATTTCCCGCCCTGAAGAGTAACCTGGAGCTGTTGCATCCCACGGACGCGCCGATCTCATCATGTGGTGGGAATAGGGTAAGACTGGTTGCAGCGCGGACGATCGGATGCTTGGCGACGACGTGTAAAGGCAATCCGCGTGGCCTGAATTGGGCTATCAAACCCCAAAACCCTTTCCGGATCTTTCCGCTACATAGGTAGAAGGAAACGCCCCCTCCGGATGGCGCACCTTCTAGCCCCGGGTGTAGTCAGCCGACCGTCGAGGCGGGTCTTGGCACCTTGCTTGAATGCAACCGGTTTCACTGAATGCCCAAGCTTGACCTGCTGCTCGGGGTGTCCTCGCCCTTCGCACAAGCGGGAGTTACGGAACGTCAAGGTCTTCACCCTGCCCCGGTGCCGCGCATGTGATGAGCGGCAGCCTTGTAAGCAGATCCCCCACAGGGCACAGCCGGGCCATGCCCGTGCGCCGGACCATCACCGTCTCGATCACGCCGGAGCAGGAGGACCTGATCCGGGCCTGCCTGCACTCCGGCCGCTTCGCCAGCACCAGCGAGGTCGTGCGCGCCGCGCTGCGCTTGCTCGACCGCGAGGAGGCGCGAGACTTGGCCGGGCGGGCCAAACCCCCAGTGGCGGAAGGCCGGGCCTGAGAGATGAGTTCGACCGCCGAGGTCTCGGCCGCTCGCACTCATCCGGTCCCGCCGATGGCGGGCGGCGGCGCGATGGGTCGGCGCGTCCGCGAGACGGATTGGTCGGCCACACCGCTGGGCGCTTACGCGACGTGGCCGCAGTCGCTGCGCTTCGCCCTCTCCCTGGTACTCAACGCCAAGGGCATCGCCGCCCTGTACTGGGGGGAGCGGCAGTGGCTGCTCTACAACGACGCCTACGCCGCGGCCCTGGGCGACCGGCACCCCTGGGCGTTCGGCCGCCCGATGCCGGAGGCGCTGGCCGACATCGCCCCCGTGCTCGGCCCCCAGGTGGCGGAGGTGCTGCGCACGGGCGAAGGCTTCGCCATCGAGAACCTGCCGTTGACGATGCGCCGCCACGGCCGGGACGAGGAGACCGTCTGGACCTACGGCTTCTCCCCCGTGCAGGGCGAAACCGGCGACTTCGCGGGCGTGCTGCTGCTGGCCACCGAGATGACCCGGCAGAAGGCGAGCGAACGGTCCGAGGAGCGGATCAAAACTCGGCTGGAGACGGCGCTCAGGGTGGCGCGGCTGGGCAGCTACGATTGGCACACCGCGACCGGCGTCGTGGAGTTGAACGCCCGGGCGCGGGAGATCTTCGCCCTGCCTCCGGACGGCCCGGTCCGCGACGCGGAGGTCTTCGCGCGCATGGCCCCGGACGAGTTGGAGCGCGTGCGGGCCGAGGCGATGGCGGCCGTGGGACTGGGCGTCCCGTTCGACGAAAGTAATCTGAAGCGCGTCATCGACATCGACTACGACATCGTTCACCCGGACGGGTCGCGGCGTTCCATCGCGAGCAGCGGCGCCGTCGTCCAGGACCCGGACGGCGCGCGGCGGATGGTCGGCACGTTCAGCGACGTGACCGACCTGAAGCGGGCGGAGACGCGCCTACGCGAGCAGAACGCCACGCTTGAGCAGCGGGTCGAGGAGCGCACAGCCGAGCGCAACCAGATTTGGCGGGTCAGCCAGGACATGCTCATGGTCAGCGACCTTGCGGGGGTCTTCCTGAGCGTCAATCCGGCCTGGACCCGGGTGCTCGGCTGGACCGAGGCCGAACTGGTCGGTCGCACTTCCGAATGGCTGGAGCACCCTGACGACCGGGAGAGGACCCGCGCCGAGATCGCGCGCCTGGCGGGTCACGGTACGCCGACGCTCTCGTTCGAGAACCGCTTCCGCACGCGCGGGGGCGACTATCGCACCCTGGCCTGGACCGCCGTGCCGGAAGGCGACCGGTTTTACTGCGTCGCCCGCGACATCACCGGGGAGCAGGCCCGCGCGGTGGCGCAGGCGGACGCCGAGCGCGTACGCCTGGCCCTGTCGGCCGGGGCGATCATCGGCACCTGGGTCTGGGACCTGCGAGCCGACCGGTTCACCGTGGACGAGGCGTTCGCAACCGCGTTCGGCCTGGACCCGGCGCTCGGCCGCGAGGGCATCCCGCTGGCGCGGATCGTCGCCACGGTCCACCCCGCCGACCAGGCGGGCTTGGCCGCCGCGATCACGGAGGCGGTCGAGCGCGGCGGGCGCTACGCCCACCAGTACCGCGTCCGCCGCCACGACGGCCGGTACCACTGGCTGGAGGCCAACGGCCACGTCGAGCGCGGCCCGGACGGCACGCCGCTGCGCTTCCCCGGCGTGCTGCTCGATGCGGCCTCGCGCCGGCTCGACGCGGTCCTGAGCGAACTGAGCGAGCGCCTGCGGGGCCTCGACACCCCGGAGGAGATGGCGCTGGCGGCGGCAGAGACGGTCGGCCTGGCGTTGGACCTCTCGCGCGTCGCCTACGGCGACATGGACGTGACGGGTCAGCGCATCGTCGTCCGGCCGGACTGGCTCGCCCCCGGTCAGCCCAGCATCGCGGGCGTGCACGACTTCAAGGACTACGGCTCGTACATCGAGGAGCTGCGGCGCGGCGAGGACGCCGTCATCGCCGACGTCGCCACCGACCCCCGGACCTCCGGCCAGGTCGAGAGCTTCCGGGCCATGGACGTCCGAGCGCTGGTCAACCTGCCGCTGATGGAGCGCGGCCGCCTCAAGGTCGTGTTCTGCCTGAACTACAGCGTCCCGCACGCCTGGACCGCCGACGAGCTGACCTTCGCCCGGCGGGTGATGGACCGCACCGAGGTCGAGATCGCCCGGCGCGTGGCCGAGGGCGAGCTGCGCGCCCTGAACGCCTCCCTGGAGCGGCAGGTGGCGGAGCGGACGCAGGAGCGCGACCGCGTCTGGCGCAACGCCCAGGACCTCCAGGTCGTCATCGACGCGGACGGCGTGCTGCGGGCCGTGAGCCCGTCCGCCACACGGCTGCTGGGTTGGACTCCTGAGGAGATGGTCGGCCGTAGCCTATTCGCGTTCACCCATCCGGACGGGCATCCGGCGTCGCGCGACGCGCTGCGGCAGGCCACGCGCGAGCCCCTGCCGTCGCACCGGAACCAGTACCGCCACAAGGACGGCACCTACCGCACGATCTCGTGGATCACGACGCCGGAGAACGGCCTGATCTACTGCTACGGGCGGGACGTGACCGTCGAGACCGAGCAGGCGCACGACCTGTTGCAGGCCGAGGAGGCGCTGCGCCAGTCGCAGAAGATGGAGGCGATCGGCCAGCTCACGGGGGGCGTGGCGCACGACTTCAACAACCTGCTCACCGTCATCAAGTCGTCCACCGACCTACTCAAACGGCCCAACCTCGCCGAGGAGCGCCGCGCCCGCTACGTCGGGGCGATCTCCGACACCGTCGACCGCGCGGCCAGGCTGACCGGGCAGCTCCTGGCGTTCGCCCGGCGCCAAGCGCTCAAGCCCGAGGTGTTCGATGCCGCCGACGGCGTGCGCGGCCTCGCCGACATGATGCGCACGCTGACCGGCTCGCGCGTGCACATCGCCACCGACCTGCCGGCGGTCCCCTGCTACGTCGACGCCGATGCCAGCCAGTTCGACACCGCGCTGGTCAACCTCGCGGTCAACGCCCGCGACGCCATGAACGGCGAGGGCCGGATCAACATCCGAGTGGGGGTGGTCGAGGCCGTCCCGGCGACCCGCTCCCATCCTCGCGTCGCAGGGGCCTACGTGGCGGTCTCGCTCGGTGACACCGGCAGCGGCATCCCTGCGGGTATGGTCGAGCGGATCTTCGAGCCATTCTTCACGACCAAGGAGGTGGGCAAGGGCACCGGGCTGGGCCTGTCCCAGGTGATCGGGTTCGCCAAGCAGTCCGGGGGCGACGTGACGGTCGAGAGCACGGTAGGCACGGGCACCACGTTCACCCTGTTCCTGCCGCGGGTGTCGGCCCCCGCGCGGGTCGAGGCGGAGGAGGAGACCGAAGCGCTGATCGACGGTCAAGGCACACGGGTGCTGGTCGTCGAGGACAACGTCGAGGTCGGCACCTTCGCGGTGCAGACGCTGAGCGACCTCGGCTACGTCCCCACCCTGGCGGCGGACGGCACGGCGGCGCTGGCCGCGCTGGCCGAGGGCGCCGACCGGTTCGACGTGGTGTTCTCGGACGTGATGATGCCGGGGATGAGCGGGGTCGAGCTGGGGCAGGAGGTCCGCCGCCGGTACCACGACGTCCCGATGGTGCTGACCTCGGGCTACAGCCACGTCCTGGCGAAGGACGGCACCCACGGGTTCGAGCTTCTGCACAAGCCGTACTCTGTCGAGCAGCTCTCGCAGATCCTGCGCAAGGCCGCCGGCAAGCGGCGGCGCAAGCAGGTCACCCGTCAGCCATTCACCCGGGACACATGACCCGCGTTCCCGACCGCTCGCGTGCCCTCGATCCCTACGCGGTCATGGACACGCCGCCGGAGAGGGCGTTCGACGACCTCGCCCGGGTCGCCGCCCTCCTGTGCGCGACGCCCACCGCGCTCGTCACCCTCGTCGACGGTACGCGACAGTTCTTCAAGGCGCGCGAGGGCTTCGACGGCGGACCCGACGCGCCGCTCGACGCCGGCTTCTGCCCGATCGCGGTGCGCACCGGAGCGCCCCTGGTCATCCGCGACACGCTGGCTGAAGGACACAGAGGCAACGCCGCGGTCAGCGAGGGCGGCGTGCGCTTCTACGCCGGCATGCCGCTGCGGACCGCGGAGGGGGAGGTCCTGGGCACGCTGTGCGTCCTCGATCGACGCCCCCGCCCCGACGGCCTGGCGGCGCCGCAGGAGGAGGGTCTGAGACGACTGGCCGACCAAGTCGTCGATCAACTTGAGATGCGGCGCGCTCTGGCCGAGCGGGATGGTCTCCTCGCGGACCGGCGAACGGCGACCCGAGACCGACTGGCCCTCGGCCGCACGCAAGGGACCGTCGCGGCGAGCGGGGGTGACCTCGACGCCATCCTCGCCGCCCTGGTCGACGGGGCGATGCGCGCCGTGCCCGCGGCCGAGGGCGGCGTCATGGAGATGCTCGACGGCCAGGAGTTGGAATACCGTGCCGTGGGCGGCACCCTGGCCCCGCACCGGGGCGTGCGCGTCCCGCTGTACGGCAGCACGTCGGGCGCCTGCGCACGGACTGGCGAACCGATCCTGCTGTCCGACGCCTTGACCGACCCGCGGGTGAAGGCGGATCTGCGCCCGATCATCGGGCTGCGCTCCGGCGTGCACGCGCCGGTCGTCCGCGGCGATCGCGTGCTCGGCGTGCTCAAGCTGCAGGCGAGCCGGCCGGACGCATTCACGGAGCACGACCTGGAGCTGGTCGTGGCGTTCGCCGGCTTGGCCACGGTGGGGCTGACCGAGGCGAGCGAAGTCGCTGCCCTGCGGTCCTTGAGCGCGGGCGCGCAGCGCCAGCGGGCGATCTTCGACAGCACGACGCAGTTCGCGATCGTCGTCACCGACCGCGACGGCCGGGTCACCGACTGGAACAGCGGCGCCGAGCGCGTCCTCGGCTGGACGGCCGACGAGATGCGCGGGGGGACCATCGAGCGGATCTTCACCCCGGAGGACCGCGCCGGCGACCGCGCCGGCGTCGAGATGCGGTTGTCCCTGGAGCACGGCCGCGCCTCGGACGAGCGCTGGCACCTCAAGCGGGATGGCGCCCGGTTCTGGGCGTCGGGCGAGATGATGCCGCTGCGCGACGCAGGCGGGGGCCACATGGGCTTCGTGAAGGTGCTGCGCGATCGCACCGAGGAGCACCTGGCCGGGAAGGCACTGGCGGAAGCCGAGGCCGGCCTGCACCGCGCGCAGGCGGCGGGCGGCGTGGGTCTGTTCGCGGTCGAGATGTCGGACAACACGCTCCGCCCGACCCCGGAATTCTGCCGCCTCTACGGCCTGCCGGTCCGGGACGCGTATCCCTCCACCGCGTTCGAGGACTTGGTGGTCCCGGAGGACGCGCACCTCGTCTCGACGGCTGCGACCCGCGGGAGCGGCGACGCCCCGCGCGATGTCGAGTACCGCATCCGTCGTCCCGACACCGGCGCGGTCCGCTGGATCGGCCGCCGGGGCGATCTCGAACGCGACGGAGACGGTCGACCGGTGCGTTTCGTGGGGGCGGCCCGCGACATCACCGACCGACGCGAGGCCGCCGCCCACCAAGCGGCGCTGCTCGCCCTGGGCGACCGCCTGCGCGACCTGCGGGCCGTCCCGGAGATGACGCGGGCGGCCGCCGAGATCGTCGGGCGGGCGCTGGGGGTCAGCCGGGTCAGCTTCGGCCTGATCGACGCGACCACCGGCACGCTGCGGGTCGAGCCGGACTGGATGGCGGAGGGGCACGCCAGCATCGCCGGCGTCCACCGGTTCGCCGACTACGGCGACATCCTCGACGGCCTGCTGCGCGGCGAGCCGCTGATCGTCCCAGACGTGGCGCTCGACCCACGCACCGCCGGGGACGTTGCGCAGTGGCGCACGATCGGCGTGGCGGCGCTCCTCGACATCCCGGTGCGCGAGCGCGGACGGACGGTGGCGATCTACCTCGTGCACCACCACGAACCGCGGGATTGGAACGAGGCAGAGATCGCCTTCGTGCGGGCGGTGGCCGATCGGGTCGACGTCGGCGTGGCGCGGGTGCGGGCGGAGGAGCGGCGGGCGCTGCTCAACCAAGAGCTGTCGCACCGGCTGAAGAACACGCTGGCGATGGTGCAGGCGATCGCCACGCAGACCATGCGCGGCGCGTCCGATCTCGACACGGCCAAGGAGGTGCTCGCCGCCCGGCTGATCGCACTGGGCAAGGCGCACGACATCCTGATGGCCGGCGAGGGCGAGCGCGCTGACATGCGGGCGGTGATCGCGCAGGCGCTGGCGATCCACGACGACGGACGGCACGGCCGGTTCCGGCTTGACGGTCCGGCGGTCGTGTGCGGCGAGAAGGCGGCGCTGTCGCTGGCGCTGATGATGCACGAGTTGGCCACCAACGCGGCCAAGTATGGGGCACTCAGCACGGCGGACGGGCGTGTCGACATCGACTGGACGGTGGCGCCGTCCGCCATGGGAACGGACGAGATCCGTCTGACGTGGTCGGAGCGCGGTGGACCGCCCGTGATGCCACCGCCGCGCAAAGGGTTCGGCTCACGGCTGATCGAGCGCGGGCTGGCCGGGGCGGTCGGCGGGAGCGTGAGATTGGACTACCGTTGCGAGGGTCTGGTCTGCGAGGTGGTCGGCCCGCTCGCCGGGTTCTCGCCCGAAGCGACATGAGCGAGCGAGGTCGTACCATCCAAGTCCGTTCTGACGATGCGGGGTGGTGCCCTCCCCAGTCGACGGTCGCCGCCGTCGAAGCCGCGTGGGTGCCGACGCAGATGAAGCTTTCGACGGGTATCGATCCGTCGGACATCGCTATCCGCATGCCCGAAACGCGGGATGGCGTGGACCCCGCCCGCGAGGCGGCGCGCCTCCGGCCGACGCGTGCCCTGGACACTGTGATCGACGCAGCTTCCGCCACCGGCGGCGTGCGATGTCTCTGACGATCCGCATCCTGCTTCTGGTCCTGCTCGCGCTCGCCCCGGCGTTGGCGATCCAGGGCTACAACGAGGTCGTCCTGCGCAACGCGCGCGATCAGGCGGTGCGTGCCGACACGATGGCCACCGCCCGCGCCGTGGCCGACGACCTCGCCCAGATCGCTGAGAGCGTGCGCCAGTCCCTCGACCTCGTCGCCCAGGACCCGAGCGTGCGCGGCCTCGACCCCGCCGCCTGCAACGACTACCTGCGCCGCGCCGCCGCCGCACTGCCCCACGTCAATCTGCTGGCTCTCACCCGCCCGGACGGCACGTTGGTGTGCAACAGCATCGGCTCGCCCCCCGGCGCCTACACCAACGCCGCGCGCGCCTACCACCGCCGCGCGCTGGCCGAGGGCAGCTTCGTCATGGGCACCTACGCCCGCGGCGTCGCCACCGGAAGGGACTCGATCCACTTCGCCGAGCCGGTCCGGGGCGCAGACGGCGCCGTCGACGGCGTGGTCGTGGCCTCCGTCGACCTCGCGTGGCTGTCGCAGCACCTGGAGCAGGCGCTGCGCCTGCCGAGCACCTCTCTGACGGTGGCCGACGCGGACAACGTCATCATCGCCCGTCGGCCGGATGGCCTCGACTGGATCGGGCGCCCCATCCCGGCGGAGCGGCAGACCCTGCTCGCCGACCGGGGCGAGGGCGTGCGCCTCGACCTCGGCATCGACGGGCGCGAGCGCGTGCTGGCCAACGCCCGACCGAATAACCCCGCGGTACGGGCGTGGGTCACGGTGGGGCGCGACCGGGACGTGGCCTTCGCCGACGTCGACGCGGCCGCGCGGCGTGGGCTGATCCTGATCGGCCTGAGCGCCGCGCTCGCCGTGGCCGCTGCGCTCCTGGCCGGGCGCCTGTTCATCCGCCGCCCGTTCGAGCGCCTGCTGCGGGCCGCTACGGCGTGGCAGACGGGGGATCTGACGGCCCGCACGGGTCTGTCCGGGCGGGACGAGTTCGGGCAGCTCGGGGTCAAGCTCGACGCCATGGCCGGGACGCTCCGGCGCAACGAGGCCGAGCTGAAGGGCGAGGTCGCCCGCGGGCTGGAGATGCAGGAGCGGCAGGTCACGCTGCTGCACGAGCTGAACCACCGGGTGAAGAACACGCTGGCCACGGTGCAGGCGCTGGCGCGGCAGTCGACCCGGGGCGGCGAGGCCCCGGGGGAGCGCTTGGAGGCGCGCATCCTCTCTCTGTCGAAGACCCACGACCTGCTCACCCGGGATGAGTGGAGCGGGGCGTCGCTGACCGAGATGCTGGAGAACGAGCTGTCGCCCTACCGCGCGGGGCCGGACCACATCGTCCTGGACGGCCCGGAGGTGGAGCTGCCGCCGCGGCACGTGCTGGCGCTGGGCATGACGGTGCACGAGCTGGCCACCAACGCCGCCAAGTACGGCGCGCTGTCCGTCCCCGGGGGGCGGGTGCGGGTCGTGTGGTCGCTCGCCCGGGGCGAGTCGGGCGCGGACCGGCTGCGCTTGGCGTGGCGGGAGAGCGGCGGCCCGCCGGTGGCGGCGCCGACGCGGGCGGGGTTCGGCACGCGGCTGATCGCCGGGGGCGTGCGGCGCGAGCTAGCGGGCGAGGTCGACCTGACCTTCGAGGCGGACGGCCTGCGCTGCCGGCTCGACGTGCCGCTGGACCCCGCCGTCAGCGCGATGCTGTCACCGACGCAGTAGCGTGGAGCCTCTGACCGGATGGGTATACCCCAACGAGACGCAGCCACGAGACACATTCTCCGTCTCGTATGGATTGACTTCGGATATTCAAGACAGCAGATTGTGAGGGTCTAGAGGCATCCGAGACAGGAAGCGTCCAGTGACCCACCCGCCCGTGAAGATCCGCACCCGCAACCCCGCCTCGGCCCAGGACGCCCCCGCCCCGGCCGGCCACGTCTATGGCTACGCGCGCGTATCGACCACCGATCAAGATCTGAGCGTCCAGGAAGCCGCCTTGCACGCCGCCGGATGCGAGCTGGTCCGGGCAGAGAAGCGCTCCGGCGCCACCATCGAGGGGCGTTCTGAGCTGCGCACCCTCATGGACTTCGCTCGGAAGAGGGACACGATCGTCGTCACCCGTATCGACCGGCTGGCACGCTCGATCGCCGACCTCGCCGGCATCGTGCGCGAGCTGGAGACCAAGGGCGTTGCCCTCCGCGCCACGGAACAGCCCATCGATACCGGGAGCGCCGCCGGCAAGGCATTCCTGGGCATGCTCGGTGTGTTCGCGGAGTTCGAGACCAACATACGACGCGAGCGGCAGTTGGAGGGTATCGCCAAGGCCAAGGCGGAGGGCGTGTACAAGGGCCGGCCTGCCTCGATCGATGCCGCCGCCGTCCGGGCGCTATCCGCGGAGGGGGTGGGGGGCTCTGAGATCGCTCGCCGTCTCGGGATCGGTCGGGCTTCGGTCTACCGTTTGCTCGGTGAGAAAATCGCCTGACCCCCACCCACAGTGAAACCGGTTGCACCGGCCATGGTCATGGGGTGCCAGGATCGTGGTTCCGCAGAACCGCTTGAGCCCACCGGCCCAGCCCCAGGAATTCGGGGGGCAAGAGGCTGGACCGGCGGTGTTCCGTGAAGGAACGCCACAGCTTGATGGCATGCAACGCATCCGTCAACGCTTGGGTTGATGGGCGATCCTCCTGCCGATCCCGGATGAAGATCGATGTGATGGGCCGTCAGAAGACGCTGCGACAGATCTGGGAAAGCGCGATCCTGCTGGGCTTAAGCCTGTTGATCTGGGCTATGCTCGGATGGCAGCTCGCACACCAGCTCGGGCTGTTGTGATCGGCTGGAACCCTCGCAGGGCCTATGAGCGTGATGGGACCATGATCATCCCGCCGACTGTCGGGGACGCCCGTGCCGAGGGTGAAACGACGGCTGCGGCGAACTGCAACACCTGCGGGCACGATCCGATCGTGAGCACGGACGGGATACCGGCCGATCTACCCTTCCCAGATATCGCCCTGGGCCTGCGATGCTCGGCCTGCGGCTCCAAGCTATCAACGTGCGCAAGGACATGCTCGCGCACTACCGCCGGATGCGGGAGGACTGGGGTTGGCGCGCGGGGTGATCACCCTCGCGGCGGCGCCGAGCCACTAAGCACGTCGAGCAGCTTGTCGAGTTCGGCGACCGCCTCAGCCATCACCCTGGCCGTCTCCCGATAGGGGTTAGCGGGGTCGTCCGGCACGATCGTGAGCAAATCCCTCACGCCGTCCAGGTCCGTAAGCGCTCGGCGGCGGGCCTTCCGGTCAGGCAGCGTGAGCGACGGGCGGGGCCGGCGTCCAGTTCCAGGGGAGCAGGTCGGCCAGCCGCTTTGCCGGATGGTCGGCGATGCGGGTGAGCACGTCGCGCAGATACGCCTCGCTGTCGAGCCCGTTCAGCTTGGCGCTCTCGATCAGGGTGTAGAAGGCGGCAGCGCGCTCGGCCCCGCGCTCCGAGCCGGCGAACAGGTAGTTCTTGCGCCCCACCGCCATCTCACGGTCATTCTGCCCATGTCGGTGAGGATGCCGTCGTCCACTACCGCTGGCATCCTCTCGCCGGCCGTCGTGTCCGCGTCCACGGTATCCAGCAGCGCGGTGATGGCCGGTTCGCCTCGATCGAGGCGGCCCCCGGCGTCGTCACCATCGTGGCCGCCTGGATGCTGGATCCGGTCACTTGTGCCACCCTGACGGTGGGATTGCCGCGCCTGGGACTGGGCGCCCTCTCAGCTCTGCACGCGTGGCTCGCCGAACGCGGATATCGGCGAAGCTCCCGAGCCGACCTCACCGTCGCCTCGGAGCCTCCGCATGCGCAACCCGCCCAGATCGACCCGGCCGCCCCCGGCCCCACGCCAGCTCTTCCTGAGCTTCGACGCCCCGCGGCTGCGGGGGCTGAGTCTCGCGCAACGCCGTCTGGTGCTCGCCAGGCTGGCCGGCCTGATGCTGGAGGCCACCGGTCTTCCCGCGCCGGAGCACGCCCATGACGAGCGCTGAGCCCCTCCCGGTCGCGGTGCTGACCCGCAAGGCCATCGTCTACGTGCGCCAATCCACCCCGGGGCAGGTCCTGGCCAACCAGGAGAGCCGTCGGCGCCAGTACGATCTGGTCGCAGTCGCCCGCCGCCACGGCTTCCGCGACGTCGAGGTCATCGACGACGATCTCGGCCGCTCCGCCGGCGGCGCGGTGGCCCGGCCCGGCTTCGACCGGCTCGTGGCAGCCCTCTGCGCCGGGACGGTGGGCGCGATCCTGTGCCTGGACGCCTCTCGCCTCTCGCGCAACGGCCGCGACTGGCACCATCTGCTGGAGCTGTGCGGTCTCGTGGACGCCCGGGTGATCGACCTCGACGGCGTGTACGATCCCTGCCGCCCCAACGACCGCCTGTTGCTCGGCATGAAGGGCAGCATCAGCGAGTTCGAACTCGGCCTGCTGCGCGCCCGCATGTTCGAGGCCGCCCGCGCCAAGGCCCGCCGGGGCGAGCTGCGCATCGGTGTGCCCGTCGGCTACGTCTGGCACCGAGAGGTCGGTCTCGGGCTCGATCCCGACCTGCGCGTCCAAGAGGTCGTCCGCGCGATCTTTGCCCGCTTCCGCGCGCTGGGCAGTGCTCGCCGCGTGCTGCTGGCCATGACGGCTGACCGCGTCCACTTCCCGCGCCCGTCCGAGGTCGGCAAGGGGGTGAGCTTCGACTGGACGCCGATCCGCTACCGCAACGTGATCACGGTGCTCAAGAACCCGTTCTACGCAGGCGTCTACGCCTACGGCAAAAGTGAGAAGCGCACCGCGATCGTCGACGGGCGTGCGCGCAAGAGCTACGGTCACGGCCTGCCGCTCGAACGCTGGGATGTCCTGCTCAAGGAGCACCACGAAGGCTACATCGGCTGGGCGGAGTACGAGCGCAACCAGGAGTATCTGGCTGCCAACGCCTACGGCCGGCCCGGCGGGGCCAAGTCGGGCCGCGGTGGGCACGCGCTGCTTCCGGGGCTGCTCACCTGTGCCCGGTGCGGTCGCCGGCTGGCTGTGGCCTACACCGGGCGGCTCTCGCGCCGACCCGTGTACCGGTGCGACCGTCCCAACCTCATGCTGGGGCGCCCGCGCTGCATGAGCTTTGGCGGTCCGCGGATTGACGCCGCCGTGGCGCAGGAGATCCTGGTCGCGGTGGCGCCGATGGCGGTCGAGGCCGCGATGGATGCCGAGCGGATGCGCATGGAAGCCCGAGACGAACGCCGCCGCTTGGCGGAGCTGGATCTGCGTCAGGCCCGCTACGAGGCCTCGCTGGCCGAGCGACGCTACGCGGCCTGCGATCCAGACAACCGCCTGATCGCCGCTCAGCTTGAGAAGAACTGGGAGGCCGCGCTCCGGCGCGTGGCGGCCTGTGAAGCCCATCTGGAGGTGCCGGAGGTGGATCGGTCCGCCGCGATGCCGGATCTGATGGGCTTGGCCGACGACCTCCAGGCGGCGTGGAATGCTCCGGGCGTGAGCACGCGCACCCGCCAGCAACTCCTGCGCGCCCTCATCGTCGACATCGTCGCAGATGTCGACGAGGCGAACCGTGAGGTGGTCCTAACCATCCATTGGCACGGCGGCCAGCACTCGTCGCTTCGTGTCCGCAAGCCCCGGACCGGAGAGCACGGCTGCCGAACGCCGGACGAGGCGCTGGCCGTGATGCGGTCGATGGCTGCGCGCTGGTCCGACCAGGACATCGCCGCGTCGCTGAACCGGATGGGCCTGCCAACCGGCCAGGGCAAGACCTGGACGGCGCACCGCGTCAGCTCTCTGCGCCGGGTTCATGGCATCCACGCCTACCTGTCGGCCGACAAGGCGAGCGGCTGGCTGACCATGACCGAGGCCGCCGCTCGGCTTGGCGTCACCAATCATCGCATCCGTCGCCTGATCAGGGACCGGGTTCTCCCGGCCGAGCAGGTCGTAGCTGGTGCACCCTTCCAGATCCGGGCCTCGGATCTGGACGATGACGCGGTCAAGGCCGCGATCGAGCGGACAGATCGCCCGTGTCGGGCTGTAACTGACAAGCAGCTCTCAATGCTATCAATGACTTGAGAAAGGGATGCACAATGAACCGGCCCTCGCCACGCCGCGCAGCGCCCGCTCGGCCGCGTTGTTGTCGAGCGCGATGCGCCCGTCGTCGAAGGCGCGCGTGAGCGCGGTCCAGCGCGCCAGCATGTAGCGCAACGCCTTGGCCAGGTCGGATCGACCCGGCACCTGGGACAGGCTCGCCTCCGCCCATGCCTTCAGCGCCGCCGCCAGCGGCCTCGCGCGGGCCTGCCGCTCGCGGGTGCGGGCGTCGGGCGGCTTGCCGTGCAGGCCGCGCTCGATGCCGTAGAGCGCGCCGATCCGCGCCAGCGCCTCCGCCGCCAGGGTCGAGCCGGTCGCGGCGTGCACGTCGAAGAACTTGCGTCGCACGTGCGCCCAGCA
>NZ_JAUYZI010000003.1 GCF_030700245.1 Methylobacterium amylolyticum | reverse complement strand
GGGCGTCGGCCTCGACACCGACGACGACGCCGGCGCCCGGGGTGAACTGGTAGTTGTAGCCGACCTGGCCGCCGCCGGAGAAGCCCTCACGGTTGCTGTTGGAGTAGACCAGCGTGGAGCCGAGCGGCGCCAGGGCGCGGTAGGGCGCGAGGCCGCCCGGGCCGAGGACGACCGGGTTGCCGGCGGTCTGGACGAAGCCCTGCGAGCCGTTGCTGCTGGCGTCGAAGGCGTAGCCGGCGTTGATACCGAAGTAGGCGCCGGTCCAGGTGAACACCGGGACGGGCGTGAACACCGGCGGCGGCGCGCGGCGCGGAAGGTCCGCGGCGGACGCGGCGGCGGTGAGCGCCGTGAACATCACAAGCGAGGTGGAAAGCTTCTTCATTACTCTGATCCCCAGCAAAAGCCCGATCGCCGCGGACCCTAGGCGATGTCCCGCCGCCACGATGTAGCGCCACGGCCACAGCGGGGGGAAAGCGTGGCCATTGGATCGCGTCAGGACAGTCGACGGCGACCTCCACCCTGGCGAGAGCCGATTTTGACATAGCGATCTATAGTTGAAGCTCCCGCCGGACGCGGTCACGCCGGGGCGATCGTCGGGACGCGTCCGACCGGCCCTGGGACGGGCGCCGGGCGGCTGCCGAATCGGCTCAGGTCGGCGGCGTGCCGTTCGCGGCGAGCACCAGCCCGGCGAGGTAGAGCGAGCCGCAGATCAGGATCCGGGGCGGGCGCTCGAAGGCGATGTCGGCGACCTGCGCCAGGGCCCCCTCCACGCTCGGGGCGGTCCGCGCGGACAGACCCGCCCGCTCGGCGATCTGGGCGACCTCCTCGGGCGGGCGCGCCGCCATCTGCCCGGTGATCGGCACGGCGATCAGTGCGCGGGCGAGGCCCACGAAGTGCCGCAGGAAGCCGTCCGCGTCCTTGGTTCCGAGCAGCCCGACGACGAGGACGAGGGGCGCGTCGCTGCGCTCGCCGAGATCGCCCATCGCCGCGGCCAGGATCCGGCCGCCATCGATGTTGTGGCCGCCGTCGAGCCACAGCTCGGCCCCGGGCGCGACCAGGGCCGCGAGCCGGCCGCGGCCGAGGCGCTGCAACCGCCCCGGCCACTCGACCTGCTCCAGGCCGCGTTCCAGGGCGGCGGTGCCGATGTCGCCGAACCCGGCCGCGCGCAGGGCCGTGATCGCGGTGCCGGCGTTGACGAGCTGGTGGCGCCCGGCGAGCCGCGGGCGCGGCAGGTCGAACAGGTCGGTCTCGTCCTGGTAGACGAGGCGGCCGCGCTCCTCGTGGACGGAGAAATCCTGGTTGCCGATCAGGATCGGCCCCGCGCCGACCGCCTCGGCGCGGCGGCAGAGCACGGCGTCGGCCTCGGCGTAGTCCTGGGCGGCGATCACCGCCGGGCAGCCGCGCTTGAAGATCCCGGCCTTCTCCCCCGCCACCGATTCGACGGTGTCGCCGAGATACTCGGCATGGTCGCGGCCGATCGGGGTGACGACGGCGCAGGCGGGGCGGTCGATCACGTTGGTGGCATCCACCCGTCCGCCGAGCCCGACCTCCAGCAGCAGCACGTCGGCGGGGTGCTCCGCGTACAGCAGCAGGGCGGCGGCGGTGGTGATCTCGAAGACGGTGATCTGATCGCCGGCATTCGCCGCCTCGCAGCGCGAGAACGCGTCGGCCAGCCGGTCCTCGGCCACGAACTGCCCGCCGCCGATGGCGCCGAGCCGGATGCGCTCGTGGAAGCGCACGAGGTGGGGCGAGGTGTAGACGTGGGCCGAGAGGCCGCCCTCCTCCAGGATCGCCCGCATGAAGGCGATGGTCGAGCCCTTGCCGTTGGTGCCGCCCACGTGGATCACCGGCGGCAGCCGCCGCTCGGGATGGTTCAGGCGCGCGAGCAGCCGCTCGATCCGCCCGAGCGACAGGTCGATCGTGCGCGGGTGCAGCGCCAGGAACCGCGCCATCAGGGCATCGGACGAGTCCATGCAGGAGACTCTAGGCCGGTTCCGGGACCGGTTCGACGGCGGGGACCGGCTCGGGCACGTTCATCAGCAGGCCGCAGATCCGGGCGATCGTCTCCTTGAGGGCGTGGCGGTGGACCACCTGATCGACCATGCCGTGCTCGCGCAGGTACTCCGCCCGCTGGAACCCGTCGGGCAGCTTCTCGCGGATCGTCTGCTCGATCACGCGGGGACCCGCGAAGCAGATCAGCGCGCCGGGTTCGGCCAGATGCACATCCCCGAGCATCGCGTAGGACGCGGTGACGCCGCCGGTGGTCGGGTTGGTGAGCACCACGAGGTAGGGCAGCCGCGCGGCGTTGAGCCGGCGCACGGCGACGGTGGTGCGCGGCATCTGCATCAGGGACAGGATGCCCTCCTGCATCCGCGCCCCGCCCGAGGCCGAGAACAGCACGTAGGGGGTGCGCTTCTCCAGCGCCGTCTCGGCGCCGCGCACGAAGGCCTCGCCCGCCGCCATGCCCAGCGACCCGGCCATGAATCCGAATTCCTGCGCGGCGAGCGTCATCGGCAGGCCGCCGACCCGGCCGAAGCCGATCTTGAACGCGTCCTGCAGGCCGGTCTTGGCGCGGGCCTCCTTGAGCCGGTCGGCGTAGCGCTTCTCGTCGCGGAACTTCAGCGGGTCGGCGGCGACTTCGGGCAACGCCACGTCGATCCACGTGCCCTCGTCGAACATCATCTTGAGGCGCGCCTGGGCGCTCATCTTCAGATGGTGCTCGGAGCCGGGAATCACCCAGTGATTGGCCTCCACCTCCTTGTGGAACACCATCTGCCCGGTATCGGGGCACTTGACCCAGAGGTTCTCCGGCGTCTCGCGCTTGAACAGGGTCTTGATCCGGGGGCGCACCACCTCCGTGATCCAGTTCATCGGTTCGACCATCGCGACGCGTCCGTGTGGTTCAAGCCCGGGCAGATATCAGGGAGCGGCGGCGGATCCGCCAGGGGCCGGCCCGCGCCTCAGGCCGCCGGCTCGCGGGCGGCCGCGCGCACGCCCGCGGCCAGCTCGCGCACCAGCCCCTCCACCGCCATGACGCTGCCGGCCTGCGCCCGGCCCTCGCCGTCCAGCGAGCGGACCAGCGCGTCGACCAGCGCCGAGCCGACCACGACCCCGTCGGCGCCCTTGGCGATCGCCGCGGCGTGCGTGCCGGTCCTCACGCCGAAGCCCACCACCACCGGCAGGTCGGTGTGGCGGCGGATGCGGGCGACCGCGTCCGCCACCGCCCCGAAATCCGGCGTCGCCGTGCCGGTGATGCCGGTGATCGAGACGTAGTAGACGAAGCCCGCGGTGTTCGCGAGCACGGCGGGCAGGCGGCGCTCGTCGGTGGTGGGGGTGGCGAGCCGGATGAAGGCGATCCCCTTGTCCAGCGCCGGCAGGCACAGCTCGTCGTCCTCCTCCGGCGGCAGGTCGACGACGATCAGGCCGTCGACCCCGGCGGCCAGCGCGTCGTCGAGGAAGCGGGCGACCCCGTAGGTGTGGATCGGGTTGTAGTAGCCCATCAGCACGACCGGCGTGACGCCGTTCTCGGCGCGGAACCGGCGCACGAGATCGAGGGTGCCCGCCACGCCCTGCCCGGCCTTGAGGGCGCGCAGTCCCGCCGCCTGGATCGCCGGGCCGTCGGCCATCGGGTCGGTGAAGGGCAGGCCGAATTCCAGGATGTCGGCGCCGGCGGCCGGCAGCGCCTTCAGCACCGACAGCGAGGTCTCCGGGTCGGGATCGCCCGCCATCACGTAGGTGACGAGCACCGCCCGGTGCTCCGCGCGGGCGCGGGCGAAGGCGGCGTCGATGCGGCTCGACGCGGAGCGCGTCGTTGCGGGGCGGGTCATGGGTCCGACGGCGTTGGAGGGCCTCAAGGTCGCGCCCGCGCTACACCATCGGTGCCGTCCCGTGAAGCGTTGGCCCCCGCGGCCCGGCGCCCGGGTTGCCCGGGGACCCGCCGGCCCCATCTCCCGGCATCCGAACCATCCGCGAACCATCCGCAGGAGCATGACATGGCCAAGGCCGACAAGCACCACATGGGTCCCGGCGGGCACGGCAAGGGGTCCGGCAGCGGCGCGATGACGGAGCTGCCCGAGGGCGTGCTCGGCGAGAACGACGTGCTGAGCAACCGCGACAAGTCCCGGCACGGCGACGCCCGCGGCCTCGACGGCAAGGCGGTGCAGACCGACCAGTACCAGGACCACGCCGCCAACCGGCAGGATCCGGAGCAGGCGGACAAGACCTGAGGCCGAGGGGCCGCCGCGGCCCCTTCACGCTCCGTTAACCGTGATGGCCCGCTTCTGGCTTGAGCGGGCTGTCACCGCCCGACGAGAGGAGCCCGCCCCATGTCGCTCCGCCGCCTCTTCACCGCCCATCCCGCCGCCCTCGGCGAGACCTACACGCAGCACATGCGCGCCTCGCTGAGCTACGCGGTGCCGCTCACCGGCGCCGCGCTCGCCGCCTACGCGCACGCGCTGTTCCCGTTCCTGTTCACCACCACGGCGAGCGCGACGGTCAAGCGCCTGCACGCGCGGATGACCCGCCGCTGCGTCGCCTGCCCGTCGGGGCGGCTGCACCGCCCGGACCTGTTCGCTGCCCGGCCCCCGGCGGTCGAGCCGGGGCTGATCTACGAGATCTGAGCCCGCGGCCGGCGCCCCGGCCTCAGGCGGCGTGGATCACCGGCACCGCCGGCGCGCCCTCCCACTCGGTGTTGGCGGGGATCGACTCGCCCTTCATCACGATCGTGAGAGGGCGCAGCCGGGCGTAGTCGCCGACCTTGGTGTCGTAGAGCACGGTGGAGAACGCCCCCACCGACACGCCGCGCCCGACCACGACCCGGCCGATCTTCATGATCCGGTCCTCGTAGAGGTGGGTCTGGAGCGCCGAGACGCGGTTGATCGTGCAGAAATCGCCGATCGTCACGCAGTCGAACTCGGTGATGTCGGTGGTGAGCATGCAGACGCCCTGCCCCACCTTCACGCCGAACAGGCGCAGCACCCAGGGCAGGAACGGCGTGCCCTGGAGGTGCTCCAGCAGCACCTTGCCGGCCAAGCCCCAGTAGGCGACGGCAATCGCCTCGGTGCGCATCGCCCACCACGACCACATCGGCAGCATGCCGGGCCGGTAGACGCCCATCAGCAGCCACTTCATCGCGATCACCGCCGAGGACTGGATCAGCGCGATGACGACGCTCACGACCACGAAGCTGACGGCCAACCCCCACCAGTCGCCGTACAGGATCGCCGGGTAGAAGTACCAGTCGATCGCGGTGATCGCGAGGGTGATGTAGAGCATCGGCGAGAACGAGGTCGCGAACGCCTCGAACACGCCGCGGCGCACCTTCGGCCACAGCCCCGGCTCGTAGGTCTGGGCGGTCGAGCCGAGATCGACCTTCTGCCGGGCCGGCAGGCGGATCGGCGGCGAGCCGAACCACGTCTCGCCCGGCGCCATCGCGGCGTTCTCCGGCGGCTTCGACTTGATGCCGATCAGCACGTCGTCGGGGATGACCGCGCCGGGGGGCACCACCGCGTCGTTGCCGACGAACACCCGCGCGCCGGTGCGGGCCGCGTCGAGATGCATCCAGCCGCGGCGGATCTCCTCCTCGCCGTAGACCACCTCGTCGGCGATGAAGTTGCGCGCGCCGACCTCGGCGAGGTCGTAGCGGCCGGCGAGGTTGGTCGAGATCTCCGCCCCCTGCCCCATCCGCGCGCCCATCAGGCGATACCACGCCCGCATGTAGACCGTGGCGAACAGCGAGGAGAGCGTCTCCAGCGTCACCTCGACCGCGAGCGCCAGCGACCACTTGCGCAGGTAGAACAGGGAGTGGACCGAGTAGGTCCCCGAACGGGTCCGCGGCAGGACCAGCCAGCGGATGCCCGCGATCAGCAGCACGGTGCCCGCCGTCATCAGCATGGCGGTCGGCCACGTCAGGATCGGCAGGTACCAGTGGTAGTCGACGTCGGTGACGTCGGAGAGCGAGTCCGAGATCTGGTCGAAGATGAAGAACGCCGGGAAGATCGGCAGCAGGCCGACCGCCGGGATGACCCCGAGCAGCAGGATGTAGGCGGCGAGGAAGGCGGCGCGGCGCGCAGGCGGCGCGTCGGCGGCCTCGGGCAGGGCGGCGGGGTCGGCGGTGCCGACCCGGCGGCCGGGCGAGCCGTCCCAGCGCTCGGCCCGCCCGACGCGGGTTCCGGTGGGGATCGTGGTCAGGTCGGCGATCTCGGCGTAGGGGCCGATCACCGTGTCGTGCGAGATCACGCAGGAGGTGCCGACCGCCGCCTCGGCGCCGATCTCGACGGTACCGATCACCAGCTCGTTGCCGACGATCTCGGCGTTGGCGATCACGAGGCGCCCGCCCAGCGAGGCGCCGTCGCCCACGCTCAGCAGGTCGGGAGCGCCGATCTCGGCGTCCGAGATCAGGGTGTCGCGGCCGATCCGGGCGCCCATGAGCCGCAGGTAGATCGCGATGGCGGGCGAGCCCTGGAGCCACTTGATGTGGACGAGGGGCGCGAGCCGCTGCGCCAGCCACCAGCGGTAATAGTACACGCCCCAGAGCGGGTAGCGCCCGGGCTTCGTCCGCCCGAGCACGATCCACTTGCCGGCCACGGCGATCATCGCGGTGACGGCGTTGATGCCGATGTAGACGAGCAGCAGCACCGCCAGCTCGCCGAAGAAGCCGAGGCCGCCGCCGGTGAGCAGCAGGTAGGTGACGAAGATGCCGAGCCACTGGGAGGTGGTGAGCGCGATCACGAACGGCAGCGCGACGGCTTGGGCCAGCCCGCACAGGGCCCGGCGCATCAGCGGCGGCGGCGCGAAGCTCAGGTCCCGGGTCGCCGCCGCCGCGCCGACGCCGCCGTTGCGGGCGATCAGCGCGTCGGCCATCGCCCGCATCGTGCGGAGCGCGTAGACGTCGGGCAGGGTGATGCCGACGAGCGCCGGGGTCTCGCGCACCGCAGAGACGAAGCGGGCGGCGAGCAGCGAGTGGCCGCCGAGATCGGCGAAGAAATCGCCCTCCAGCGGGATCGGCTGGGCGCCGAAGATCTGCTTGGCGGCGGCCACCAGCGCCGCCTCGGTCTCGTTGGCCGGGGGCTCCTGCTCGCCGTCGGCCGCCACCACCGTGAGCGGGGCGACCTTGAGCGCCTTGCGGTCGACCTTGCCGGAGGTGAGCCGCGGCAGGATCTCGGCCACCTCGAAATGGCCGGGGACCATGTAGGGCGGCATCTGCCCCGCGAGGTCCTTGCGCAGCGCCGCCCTGTCGATCGTCCGGCCGCGCTCGGGGATCAGGAAGGCGACGAGCCGGTCGACGCCGTCGTCGGCGCGCAGCACCACCGCCGCCTGGTTGACCTCGGGGATCGCGCGGATGCGCGATTCGATCTCGCCGAGCTCCACCCGGAAGCCGCGGATCTTGACCTGATCGTCGATGCGCCCATGGAAGACGATGCGGCCTTCCCCATCGAGGGAGACCGCGTCGCCGGAGCGGTAGAGCACCGGGTCGGTGCCGTCCGAGGCGAACGGGTTGGCGATGAATTTCTCCGCCGTCAGCTCGGGGCGCTGGAGGTAGCCGCGGGCGACGCCGGGGCCGCCGATCAGCAACTCGCCCGGCTCGTCGCGTCCGAGGAGACGCAGATCCTCGCTCGCCACGTAGACGGAGTAGTTCGGGATCGGGCCGCCGATGGTCACCGGCTCGCCCGGATGCATCTGCGCGGCGGTCGCCACCACCGTCGCCTCGGTGGGCCCGTAGGTGTTGAACAGGCTGCGCGTCCCGGTCGCCCACTTGGCGACGAGCGGCTCGGGCAGCGCCTCGCCGCCGAGCAGCACGAGGCGGACGTTCGGCAGGTCGCCGGTGATCATGGCGAGCAGGGTCGGCACGGTGTCGAGCACCGTGATCCCCTCGGCCGCGATGATGCCGGGCAGGGCCTCGATGTCGCCCATCATCGCCGGGCTCGCGACGAACAGCGTCGCGCCGACGAGGTAGGGGACCCAGATCTCCTCCATCGACAGGTCGAAGGCGACCGAGGCGCCCTGGAACACTACGTCGTCGGCGCGCATGCCGTAGAGCGCGTTCCCCGAGCGCAGGAAGTGGCAGATGTTGGCGTGGCTGATGACGATGCCCTTCGGCACGCCGGTCGAGCCCGAGGTGTAGATCAGGTAGGCCGGATGCTCCGGCGTGAGCCCGGCCGCCCGCGGGTCGGGCACGGGGGCGTCAGTTGGGGTCGCGGCGTCGAGGGCATCGCGCGTCAGGGCGGGCGCGGCATCGGGAGCGGCGGATTCCAGGGCCGGCGAGACGAGCAGCGCCTTGGCGGCAGCGTCGGTCAGGCAGACGCCCACGCGGTCGGCCGGCGCCTCGGCGTCGAACGGCAGCCACGCGGCGCCCGACAGGGTGATGCCGATCTGGGCGACCAGCAGGTCGGGGCCCCGGGCCATCCACAGGCCGACCACGTCGCCCGGGCCGATGCCCCGGTGGGCGAGGCCGGCGGCGATGCGCCCGGCGCGCGCGGCGACCTCGGCGTAGGTGAGCGCCGGGTGAGCGCCGCCGGGAGCGACGGCAGCCCCGTCGATCAGGCAGGGATGGTCCGCCCGCGCGCGGGCCGACTCCAGGAAGATCTCGGCCAGCACCTCGTCGCGGATCAGGTCGGGCCGGTGCGCGCCGCGCAGGACGGCCGAGCCGGAGGGGGAGCGCCCGCCCTCGGCCCCCGGTCCCGGCCGGGTCTTCTCGGCGAGGTCGCTCATCCGCTGCTCCGCTGCCGGCTCGGCGCCGGCGCCCCCCTGGCCGGCGCCCGTCCCGCGGCCCCGTCCCCGGTGCGCCCTATACCCCGCCGAACGTGCCGATAGCGAGGCAGCTTTGAACCGCGCTTGAATGGGACCGTTCAGTCCGCCAGCGCGGCGTAGGTCATCACCCGCAGCTCGCGCCGGATCGGCAGGGCCGAGGACGGGACGAGCTGGGTCATCAGCACCACGGCGAGATCCTCGGCCGGGTCGATCCAGAAGGCGGTGGAGGCCATGCCGCCCCAGGCGACCTCGCCGGGGGTGCCGAGGATCTGGGCGCGGGCCGGGTCGAGCATCACCGAGAAGCCGAGGCCGAAGCCGATGCCGGTGTAGGAGGTCTCCGCGAAGCGCGGCGTGCCCATCGCCGCGAGGTCGCCCCCTAGGTGGTTGGCCAGCATCAGCGCCACCGTCTTGCGGCCGAGGAGCCGCGCTGCGTCGATCGCGCCCCCACCCAGGATCATCCGGCAGAAGCGGTGGTAGTCGGCGGCCGTCGAGACGAGGCCGCCGCCGCCCGAGGCGATGGCCGGGGCCGCGGCGAAGACCGTCTCGACGGAATCGTCGAACCGGGCGAGCCGCCGCTCCCGGTCGTACGCGTAGGCCGCGCAGAACCGCGGCATCAGGTCGGGCCGCACGTGGAAGTCGGTGTCGGCCATGCCGAGCGGGGCGATCACCGCCTCGCGCAGGTAATCGGCGAAGGGGCGTCCCGAGACGACGGCGACGAGGTGGCCGAGCACGTCGGTGGCGACGCTGTAGTTCCAGGCTGTGCCGGGCTGGGCGAGCAGCGGCGCGGCGGCGGTCCGCGCGACCATCTCCGCCAGGGTGCCCTCGCGGGCGAGGAAGTCGATGCCGCGCTCGCGGTAGAGCGCGTCGACGAGCGTCGCCTCCATAAAACCGTAGGTGAGGCCGGCGGTGTGGGTGAGGAGGTCGCGGATGGTGATCGGGCGCCGCGCCGGCTCGGTCTCGACCTTCATCCGGTTGCCGCCGCTCGCGACCCGCATCTCCGCGAACTCGGGCAGGAAGCGCGCGACCGGATCGTCGAGCTGGAACAGGCCCTGCTCGTAGAGCTGCATCACCGCCACCGAGGTGAGCGGCTTGGTCATCGAGTAGATCCGCGTCACCGTGTCGAGGGTGAAGGGCGTGTCGCGGGCCAGATCCGCCCGCCCGCAAGCTCGGGCGAAGGCGACGCGCCCGCGCCGGGCGACGGTGACGGAGAGGCCGGCGAGCCGCCCGTCCTCCACCAGCCGGTCCATCCAGGGGACGACCCGCGCCAGACGCTCGGGGTCGAAGCCCGCGCCGCGGGGATCGGTCTCGGTCCAGAGGCTCATCGGGTCTCCTGTCTCACCAGCTCTCGGTTCACCAGCTCTCGGCTCACCGGCTCTCGGCTCACCGGCTCTCGGCTCACCGGCTCTCGGCTCACCAGCCCATCGAGCCGGGGCCGCCCTTGAACGGCCCGACGATCCCCGGCGTGATCCAGCCGCCGTAGAAGTTGCCGGGCTGCGGCTCGGCCCGGGCCTCGCCGACCCAGCAAGCGTCCATCGGCCCGGCGTAGAAGGCGACGTAGCCGGCGATCGGCGCGAAGTCCGGCGTCGGGTCGGGGTAGGCCCAGGCCGCCCCCGGCGCGACCCGGCCGCCGGCGGCCACGTCGTACAGCACCGCCCGCCCCTTCCACTCGCAGATCCCGCCCCGGCGCGGCGCCGACAGCGCCCCGGCCGCCACGTCGCCCGGCGGGACGTAGTAGGTCGGCGGGTGGCTCGTCTCCAGCACCCGGTAGCCGCGGGTGGTCTGGGCGATCACGGCGCCGCCGAGGATCACGGCGAGGCGCTGGCCGACCGGCTCCAGCCGCGGCGGGCGGGGATAGGCCCACACGCTCTCCTCGCCGGGAGAGACCGGGTCCGGGACCGGTCGGCGCATCTCGATCCTCTCGCGCATGTCACGCTTCTGTCTCGCGCCCTCACATAGGGCGGCGGCGCCGCCGTTCCGCGGGGGCGCGTCCCGTGATAGCCGGGGCCATCAGCCAGCCGGGACCGCCGCGATGGACATCGCCCTCTTCCTCGACTTCGACGGGACGCTCGTGGACATCGCCCCGCGGCCGGACGCGGTGCGCGTCGAGCCGGGCCTCGTCGACGCGCTGGAGCGGCTGCGCGACCGGCTCGGCGGGGCGCTGGCGATCGTCACCGGGCGGCCGGTGGCGCAGATCGACGGGTTCCTCGCGCCCGCGCTGTTCGACGCGGCCGGGCTGCACGGGGTGGAGCGCCGGGTCGACGGCGCGCTGTCCGGCGGCCGGCCGGAGGATCATCCGGAGCTGCGCCGGCAGGTCGAGCGGCTCAACGCGGAGACCGCCGCCCTCGACGGCGTGCTGATCGAGGACAAGGGCGCCTCGGTGGCGGTGCACTGGCGCCTCGCCGGCCCGGCCGAGACCGCGCGCGCCGAGGCGCTGGTGCGGGCGGCGGCCGGGTCGCTCGGGAGCGCGTACCGGCTCCAGCTCGGCAAGGCGGTCGGCGAGATCGTGCCCGCGCAGGCGACCAAGGCCCACGCCATCCGCGGCCTGATGGAGCGCGCGCCCTACGCGGGCCGCCGGGCGGTGTTCCTCGGCGACGACAAGACCGACGAGATCGCCTTCGCGAGCGTCGCGGAGGACGGGGGCGTGGCGGTGCGGGTCGGCGACGGCGAGACGGTCGCCGCCCGCCGCCTGCCCGATCCGGCGGCGGTGCGCGCCCTGCTGCGGGGCTGGGCGGACGGCGCGGCCATCGACCCCGAGGCGCTGCCGCCGGCTTGAGACGCCCGCTCGGCCGTCTAACATGCGAGAATCCAGCTTGGCGCCGGGTCCGGCGCGGAACGGGAGCAGGTGGCGATGTTCGAGTTTCCGGTCCTCGTCGGCGATATCGGGGGCACCAATGCCCGGTTCGCCCTCGTCGAGAAGAAGGGCGCCGAGCCCCGCCTGCTCGCGCACGAGGCCACGGCCGACCATCCGGACCCGTCGAGCGCCATCCGCGCGGCGCTCGCCGAGGACGGCGACCGGTCGGCCCCGCCGCGCTCCGCGATCCTGGCCATCGCCGGCCGGGTCGACGGGCCGGAGATCCGGCTCACCAACGCGCACTGGACGATCGCGGGCGAGCGGATCGCCGGGGATTTCGGCCTGTCCACCGCGGTGGTCGTCAACGACTACGTGCCCGTCGCGGCGGGCGCGGCGGGGATCGAGCCCCACGACCTCACGCCGGTCGGGCACTGCCCGCGCGTCCCGGGGGGCGCCCGGGTCGTGCTCGGACCCGGCACCGGCTTCGGCGCGGCGGCGCTGATCCCCTACTCCGCCCACCTCGCCATCGTCTCGACCGAGGCCGGCCACACCGAGCTCGGGCCGGTCGACGCCTTCGAGGAGAAGGTCTGGCATGCCCTGGAGCGGGTCGCGGACCGGATCACCGTCGAGGCGGTGCTGTCGGGACCCGGACTCGCGCGGCTGCACGCGGCGGTCGCCCATGTCCGCACCGGCCAGCCGCACGACAAGATCGACCCGGCCGCCGTCACCGAGGCCGGCCTCAACGCCTCCGACCCGCACGCCGCCGAGGCGCTCGCCCTGTTCGCCCGGCTGCTCGGGCGGGTCTGCGGCGACCTCGCGCTGACCTTCCTGGCCACCAGCGGGGTCTATATCGGCGGCGGCATCGCCCCGCGGATCGTGAAGGTCCTGGAGGAGAGCGGCTTCCGCGCGGCGTTCGAGCGCAAGGCGCCGTTCGCGGCGATGATGAAGGGCATCCCGACGAGCGTCATCACCGTCCACGACCCGGCCTTCAACGGCCTCGCGGCGCTGGCGAGCGAGGGGGAGAAATTCGTGTACCACGGGCAGGTGTGGCGGAAGCCCGCGTAGGGCTCCCGCCACCGCCTCACGCCGAGGCGAGCGGCTTCGACACGTCCTCCAGCGAACGCCCCTCGGCGGCGGTGCCCCAGACCCCGCCGACCACGGCCGCCACCGCCATCAGGGCGGCGCCGAGCAGGTAGCCCCCGAACACGTACTCCCGCGAGCCCGACTCCACGAGCGTGCCGAACAGCAGCGGGCCCGAGACGCCGCCGACCCCCGTGCCGATCGCGTAGAAGGCGGCGATGGCGAGCGCGCGGATCTCCAGCGGGAAGGTCTCGGCCACCGTCAGGTAGGCGGAGGAGGCCGCGGCGCTGGCGAAGAAGAACACCACCATCCACACCACCGTCTGCCCCACGGGTCCGAACACGCCGATCTGGAACAGCCAGCCGGCGCCGACGAGGAGCAGAGCCGAGATGCCGTAGGTGAAGGCGATCATCGGCCGGCGCCCGACCGTGTCGAAGAAGCGCCCCAGCACCACCGGGCCGAGGAACGAGCCGAGCGCGAACGGCAGCAGGTACCAGCCGACATTGCCGCCCGGCACGTCGTAGAACCGCTCCAGCACCAGCGCGTAGGTGAAGAACAGCGCGTTGTAGAAGAACGCCTGCCCGATCATCAGGCACAGGCCGACCAGCGTCTGCTTGCGGCTGTCGACGAACATCGCTTTGGCCACCTCGGAGAGCGGGGTGTGGTGGCGGACCCGGATCCGGGTGTGCTTCTTCGGGTCCGGCGGCGGCAGGGTGACGCCCTGGTCGGTGAACCGCTTCTCGATGCCCGAGACCACCCGGTCGGCCTCGGCGGTGTAGCCGTGGGTGGCGAGCCAGCGCGGGCTCTCCGGGATCCAGGTCCGCAGCAGCAGGATCACGAGGCCGATGGCGCCGCCGGTGAAGAAGGCGACCCGCCAGCCCCAGGCCGGGTCGATCACCTCGGGCCGCAGCAGCACGATCGACATGAACGAGCCGAGCGCCGCGCCGATCCAGAACGAGCCGTTGATGACGAGGTTGGTCCAACCGCGGGCGTTGGCCGGCACGAGTTCCTGGATGGTGGAGTTGATCGCCGTGTACTCGCCGCCGATCCCCGCCCCGGTGAGGAAGCGGAACAGGCAGAAGCTGTAGATATTCCACGACAGGCCGGTGGCCGCGGTGGCGCACAGGTAGAGGGCGAGCGTGATGAAGAACAGCTTCTTTCGCCCGATCCGGTCGGTGAGCCAGCCGAAGCCGACCGCGCCGGTCACCGCGCCCACGAGGTAGGACGAGGCGGCGAGCCCCACGTCGAACTCGGAGAAGGCCATCGGCGGCTGGCGCAGCGCCCCGACCAGGGAGCCGGCCAGCGTCACCTCCAGCCCGTCGAGCACCCAGGTGATGCCGAGCGCGACGATGACGAGGACGTGGAAGCGGCCCCACGGCAGCCGGTCGAGCCGCCCGGCGATATCCGTGTCGACGATGCTGCCGACCTCCGCGCGCTCCGGCGTGCCGGCTGCCCCCTCGACCTTGGTCGCCATTCCGTCGCTCCCCCGAAGCTGTTTACCGTGCCTTCTGAGCCGGCATTTACCGCGACTCAACGCAGGTGTTGGGAACGGCTCGGGAATCGATTCGGTTCGATCCGGTCTTCACCGCCGCCGGGCGAGATCTGGAACCCTGATCTTCGGGGTGTTCCACCATGAAATCCTGGCTCCGGCTCGCCATCCTGGCGGCCACCACGTTCGCCGGTCTCGCCACCGTCCCGACCCGGGGCGACGACGTCCATCTCGAACGGCCGAGGCCGCCGGTGCCGATGACCGGCGCCGAGCGCTGGCGCCTGCGGCCGACGCAGGTCGCCGCCATCGTGCCGGCCGCCGCGGCCGCCCCGCGGAAGCGGACCGCCACGGTCATCCCCGAGGAGCGCCGCAACGTCCGCCTCGTCTACCCGGCCCTGGTCGAGGCGCGCTGATTTCTTTGCTACGCACTGCAGCCGCGGTCGCCCGCGGAGAGAGGCGTGCGGAGGTGTGATGGCCGAGCCCCTTGCGTTCGTGGCGCGCGTCGACGCGGCGGAGGAGGCGGAGGCGCTGGCCGCGCTGACCGCCGCCATGCCGGAGGAGCGGCTGGTGCCGTTCCGCCAGTTGAGCCCGGCGGAGCGCGCGGCCGCGCGGGTCGCCGTGGTGGCCAACCCCAATCCGGCCGAGGTCGCGGCGCTCCCCGGGCTCGCCTGGGTGCAGAGCCTGTGGGCCGGGGTCGAGCGCCTGGTCGGCACCTTCGACCGGCCGATCCCGATCGTCCGCCTCGTCGATCCGGAGCTGGCGCGGACCATGGCCGAGGCGGTGCTCGCCTGGACCTCCTACCTCCAGCGCGACATGCCGGCCTATGCCCGCCAGCAGCGGGCGGGCGTCTGGCGGCCGCGCAGCTATCGCAGGCCGTCCTCGGTCGCCGTCGGCCTGCTCGGGCTCGGCGCCCTCGGGACGGCGGCGGCGGAGCGGCTCGCGGGGGCGGGCTTCCCGGTGACCGCCTGGACGCGCGCCCCGCGCGACGTGTCGGGGATCCGGACGGTCCACGGGCCGGACGGCCTGACCGCGCTGCTCGGGGCCAGCGACATCCTCGTCTGCCTCGTGCCGCTGACGGCGGAGACGCGCGGGCTGCTCGACGCGGGGCGGCTCGCCCTGATGCGGCCGGGCGCGGCGCTGATCAACTTCGCCCGCGGGCCGGTGGTGGTCACGGCCGACCTGATCGCCGCCCTCGATGCCGGCCACCTGTCGCACGCGGTGCTCGACGTGTTCGATGCCGAGCCGCTTCCGGCCGAGTCGCCCCTGTGGGCGCACCCGGGCGTGACCGTGCTGCCGCACATCTCCGGGCCGACCGACATGGTCTCGGCCGCGGCGACGGTCGCCGCCAACATCCGCGCCTACCGGGAGACCGGGCAGCCGCCGTCGGGCGTCGATCCGGCGCGGGGTTACTGAGGCGGGAGCGGGTGAACCATCACGGCCGCAACCTGTTGGGGTCGGGCTCTCCGCCGGCTCCCGCGGCGGTCCCCTTCGAGACCACGACGCACGCATGGGCTGGCCCCGCCGCACCCTCGCCGCCGCCGGCGTCGCCGTCCTCGCGGGCGGCGCCGTCCTGACCTTCGGCCGCTTCAGCTACGCGCCGGTCCCCGACCGCGCCGACCTGCTGAACCCGGACCGCTACCCGCTCCAGACCGCCTACGACGTGCTCGGGCGGCGGGTCTCGCGCGCGGAGGCGGAGCGTCTGAAGGCCACCGACGCGGGCCGCCGCCAGCTCTCGCCCGAGGCCGGGGCGGTGGCGATCGACGAGGCGCTGGTCGAGCGCGGGCGGCAGGCCTTCTACGGGGAGACGTTCGGCAACGAGGTGTTCCTCACGGACGTGATGGGCATGCTCGACGGCGGGCTGACGCCCAAGGAGGTGGCGCTGGCGGTGGCCCGGCTGCGGGGGGCCGGCACCAACAACCTCCAGGTGGCGATGGCGCGCGACGTCCGGGTCGGCGACCGGGTCTACCGGACGGGCGAGCTGATCCCGACCGGGCTCGACGTGCCGCGGGGCGGGTCGTTCGTGCTCGGCATCCGGGCGTTCTACGACCGCGGGCACCTGCGCATGGGCATCACCTGCGCCCTGTGCCACGCCGCGGTCGATCCCGGCACCGGCAAGGTGGTGGAGGGCGCGCCGAACGCCGACCTCAACGCCGGCCTGCTGCTGGCGCTCGCCAAGAACTCCTCCGCCTACTTCATGCACGCCAGCGTGCCGGAGGCCGACGCGTCCAAGTCCTGGGACCCCAAGTCCTGGGACCCCAAGTCCGGGGACCCCAAGTCCGGGGACCCCAAGTCCGGGGACCCCAAGTCCGGAGACCCCAAGTCCGGAGACCCCAAGTCCGGAAACCCCAAGTCCGGAAACCCCAAGTCCGGGGATCCCGACCACACCGGCGCGACCGGCACCGGCCCGGCGCTGCCCGACGCGGCAACCGTGGAGGCGGCGACCAAGGTGCATGTGGCGAGCTGGCCGCCGGGCAGCTTCGATTCCTCCGCCGACCGGGTGACCAACCCGACCTCGATCCCATCGAGCTTCTCGGCCCACGGCGAGCCCTACTCGTGGAGCGGGCGCGAGGCGGTGGGCCCGTTCGGCGGTCTGTCCTCGCTCAACAACAACGTCCACGCCGCCAATTCCGACACGACGCAGCTCGCCGCGGCCGCCCCGTGGCTGTTCGGGATGGACCCCGAGCGGTATCTCGGAATCGTGCTGCGCGGGGCGGCGACGCCCGCCTTCCGCTACGATCCGGCGGGTGCCCGCAAACCCTCGGAGGTGCTGGCTTCCGTCGATCCCACGCCCGGCTCGCCGGGGCTCAACAGCTACGCGACCCTGCCGACCTACCCGGCGACGAACTACATGACCGACAACGGCATGTTCGCCTCGGTGCCCGGCGAGCCGGCCAACCACGCCAACAACGCGATGTCGGCCTTCCAGAACCTGCTGCGCCCGCCCGCCGACGGGGGCGATCCGGCCGCGGCGAAGGCCGGCCGTGCCGTCTTCGAGCAGGCGGGCTGCGCCGGCTGCCATTCCGGGCCGGCGCTCACGAACCACCGCGTGATCCCGGAAGAGGAGATCGGCACCGAGCCGACCCGGGCGGTGGCCGGCGCGAAGATGGGCGCGCGCCTCTCCGAGCCGGCGATGTTCGCCACCGACACGCCCTTCCCGCTGCCGCCGAACCCGACGATCGTGCCGATCCCGCTGGAGGGCGACAGGCTCGCGCAGGTGCAGCTCGCCTGGGGGCAGGCGGGCACGCGAGGCGGCTACAAGGTCCCGAACCTCGTCGGCCTCGCCTGGAGCGCGCCCTACCTGCACGATGCCGGCGTCGCGGTCGGGCCGGACGCGGAGCGCCAGCTCGGCGTGCCGGGCACCCTCGGCCGCGGCGTGGCGCCCGACCCCGCCAACAGCCTGCGCGCCCTGGTCGACCGCGATCTGCGGGCGCGGGTGATCGCGGCGAACCGGGCCTCGGCGACCGGGCGGACGGCGCGCGTGACCGGCGAGGGCCACGCCTACTGGGCCGATGCGGGGGCCGGGTTCTCGCCCGCCGATCAGGGGGCGCTCGTCGCCTACCTGCTCTCCGTGGACCGGCTCACCGAGGCGGCGCCGACGCCGTGACGGGCGGCCGCGGGGGCTCGCCGCGGACGCGTGCGGCGATATCTTCGGCGCCATGACGCAGAACGAAACCCCCGTCTGGTTCATCACCGGCTGCTCCACCGGCTTCGGCCGGGAACTCGCCCGGCTCGTCCTCGCCCGCGGCTGGCGGGCGGCGGTGACGGCCCGCGACGCGGCCAAGGTCGCCGACCTCGTCGGCTCGGAGGATCGCGGCCTCGCCCTGTCCCTCGACGTGACCGACCCGACCCAGATCACCGCGGCCGTCGAACGCGTCCGGAACACGTTCGGGCGGATCGACGTGCTCGTGAACAATGCCGGCTACGGCTATCAATCCTCCGTCGAAGAGGGCGAGGACGAGAAGATCCGGGCGCAGTTCGATGCCAACGTGTTCGGGCTGTTCGCGCTCACACGCGCCGTGCTGCCGACCATGCGGGCGCAGCGGGCGGGCCACGTCCTCAACGTCACCTCGGTGGCGGGCTTCGTCGGCTTCCCGGGCTCGGGCTACTATGCGGCGACGAAGCACGCGGTGGAGGGCTTCTCCGACGCGCTCGCCGCCGAGGCGGGGCCGCTCGGCATCCGCGTCACCTGCGTCGAGCCGGGGCCGTTCCGCACCGACTGGGCCGGGCGCTCGCTGATCCAGACCCCGAACGCCATCCCCGACTACGCCGAGACGGCGGGCGCCCGCCTCAAGGCCACCTCGGAGAAGAGCGGCACCCAGGCCGGCGACCCGGTGCGGGCGGGCGAGGCGATGATCCGGATCACGGAGATGGACGCGCCGCCGCGCCACCTCGTGCTCGGCGCGTTCGGCTACGAGGCGGTCACCGACCGGCTGCGGGCGCGGCTCGCCGAGATCGAGGCGTGGCGGGAGACGAGTCTCGGCGCCGACTACCCGCAGGGCTGATCAGAGCACCGCCTCGATCAGGCCGCGGCGGCGCGCCTCATCCGCCTCGAGGTACCAATTGGCGGGCGCCTTCATCAGAACCTCCTCCAGGGTCACGTCCGAGCCCCGGATCAGGTTCGAAAACCCCTCGTTCTGAATGGCGATCGACGCCTCGATCTCGTGCAGCGTCGCCGTCACCGCGGCGACGCAGGTGGTGAGCGGCCCCTGGACGTGGAGATGCTTGTCCATCTTGCGCTCGTGGATCATCAGCCGCGTCCCGCGGGTCAGGTAGCGGTTCGAGCGGTCGAAGAAGCTCATGAAGGTCGCGCCGGCCGAGTAGATCGCCGCCTTGCCCAGGAAGACGATGCGGGTCTTCGGGCTGATCTCCGCGTGGAAGCGCACGTCCTCGCCCATCATCCGCGCGACCTCCGGGTCGCCGCCCAGAGTGGAGAGCTCGACCACCACGAGGTCGCGGCCCTCCGCCGCCTCGAACTGTCGGCGGAACTCCTTGTACAGCGCGTAGTCGACCGGCCCGGAGAGCAGCACGGCGGGCGCGCGGAAGGCGCTCGGGGACAGCGGCGTCGCCATCGGGCGCCTCAGCCGCGGTAGCCGGGGCCGTCGTCGCGCGGCCGTTCGCGCGGCGGCGGCTCGGTCCCGCGGTCGGATCCGCCGATGTCGGCAGGTTCGGTGGCACCCGGCGAATCGCCACCCTGCGGGACGCCGCGCACCGGCCGGTCCTCGTAGGCGCGCCCACCGGTCGGCGCCTCCGCCGGATCCGTCTCCGGCCGCTTCGAATCCCCCGTCACGCCGCGCCTCCCGCCATATCCCGCACTGCACAAGGCGGCGAGGCGGGCGCCGGTTCCCGGCGCTCGCCGCAGGCCGGACGCGGGCCGCCCGGGGGCGGGTTATCCACCGTTTCCACACCGGTCCGCACCGCAGCGTTACCCCATTGGTAAGGCGGGTCCCCGAAGCTCCGCACCCGACCGCAACGCGACATCCCGGACATGATGACCACCCACCAGCTCGCCGGCGAACTGAAGCGGATCGCGACGACGCAGGTCAGCGACATCACCCGCGCGGTGAAGGAGGGCCAGAAGTCGATCGCCCTCAACGAGGTGCGCGACATGGCCCGCCGCCTCGCGCTGCTCGCCGACGCCTTCGACCCCAAATCCGCGGCACCGGCGGCCGAGCCGCAGGAGGATGCCGAGGCCGCCTGACGCGGCATCCGGAGCGCACGCCCATGATCCGCGCCCACTTCAACATCCGCCTCGACGGGGCGGTCCTGCCTGACCGGGTCGGCCAGCCCGTCGAGGATCTCGAAGCCGCCCGGGCGGCGGCGCGCACCGTCGTGCGCCGGCTGGTGCAGCGGCACGCGGGCGAGCCGCGGCTCCTCGACGCCGCGGTGATGGTGACCGACGCCGACGGCGCGACCCTCGTCGAGATGTCGTTCTTCGAGGCGCTGTACCAGCCGGTCGAGCCTGTGGCGCCCGCGGAGGCCGCCCGGCGGCGCCCCGCCGCGTCAGCGGCCCGCTCGCTGATGGCGGATCCGCGGTTCGGCGCCGCCTTACGCCCGGTGCGGCGTCTCGCCGAGGCCGTGGGTACCCGGGTGCAGCCGCTGCTGCGGCCCTGACCCCGGCTTCAGCCGAACAGGTCGACCACGGCGAACCCGCGGTCCCGCAGGCGCTCGGCGACCACACGGCGGTGGCAGCGGGCCGGGTCGCGCTCGAAGCACAGCAGGCAGGTCGGCCGCGCCCGCGCCAGCGCCTCCAGCTCGTCGAGGGCGGCGCCCCCGGCGGCGGTGTCGAGCACCTCCTCGCAGAAGATCCGCTCCATCAGCGCGGCGTCGTGGGCCCGGGCCGCCTCGCGGCCGGCCTTCGGGGTGCCGAGCGCCCGCAGGTGGGCGTAGCCGAGGCCCGCCTCCTCGACGCCGGCCTTGAGCGCGCCCTTCGAGAAGCCGCGCTTGCGCGAGTTCGCCACCGCCCGCACGTCGGCGAGCAGCCCGACCCCGGCCGAGCGGAGCGCGGCCGTCAGGCGCTCGGCATCGAGCCCTTCGTAACCTATGGTGAACAGGGTGTTGCTCACGGGGGCGTGACCGGACTCGCGTTGCATCACCGGGACTTAGGCCGGGAGCGATCCCCCGCCAACCGGCCCCGGCGGGGCCTATGTCGCGGATCTGCAACGCCTCCCGGAATTCCGCCGCAATGATCGCAAAGCTCCGTTAACTGCGCAGGGGCCATCGAATACGCCTGTCTGTGGCGCTTTCGGTGGCGGGCTGAGCACTGATGTCGCGGGATCTCGAGCTTCGTCCGTCTCTCGGTCGCCTGCGGGCCGCCGGCCGGTTCCTGGGTCGCGCCGCCGCGGCCGCGGCGCTCGCCGGCCTCGCCGCCTGCGCCTCCAACAGCGACTTCTACCCGACCAAGGGCGATGTGAAGCCGCACCCGGGCGTCGCCAAGGCCAAGCAGCACCCGATCCAGGGGATCGACATCTCCAAGTGGCAGGGCAACGTCGACTGGGCGTCGGTGCGCGCGGCGGGCACGCAGTTCGCCTTCATCAAGGCGACCGAGGGCGGCGACCACATCGACGAGCGCTTCCGCACCAACTGGGAGGGCGCGGCCCGGGCCGGCGTGCCCCGGGGCGCCTACCACTTCGTGTTCTGGTGCCGCTCGGCCCGCGAGCAGATGGAGTGGTTCAAGAAGAACGTCCCCAACGACCCCTCCGCGCTGCCGCCGGTGCTCGACGTGGAGTGGAACGGCCACTCGCTGACCTGCCCGAAGAAGCTGCCGAAGGCGCAGGCGCTGGCGATGGTCACCGAGATGCTGGAGGAGATGGAGCGCTACACCGGCAAGCGGCCGATCATCTACACCGACATCACCTTCCACAAGGACGTGCTGGAGGGCGAGCTGCCGGACTACCCGCACTGGCTGCGCTCCACCGCCGCGGAGCCGGAACAGCGCTTCTCGAACCGGAAGTGGATGCTGTGGCAGTTTACCTCCACCGGCCGCGTCCCGGGCGTGCAGGGCGACGTCGACCGCAACGCCTTCTACGGGACCCCGTCCGAGTGGGCGTCGTTCCTCTCCACCGACTGCGATCCGCGCGACCACAGGCGCCTCTCGGCGCAGGGGCTCTGCACCGACAAGTAGGTGCCAGGCCCGCGCCACCCGCAGGATGTCGAGGGCCGATTGAGGCGGAGGGTGAGAACGGGCGAGATTCGTTCACGTTCCGTCTACAATCGGACAGACCGCGGCACGGGCGTTCTGTAGGGAGCGCGCAGTCCCCCGAGCACGCCGAAGCATGCCGTCCGCCAGCGCCTCCCTGATCGAAGGGAACCTCCTCCTCAGGGCCCTGCGTGCCTCCGACCAGGCGCTGCTCGCTCCGCATCTGGAGCCGGCGGTCTACGCCAAGGGCGCCACGCTCTTCGAGGCCGGGTCCGAGGTCACCCACATCACATTCCCGGTCGAGCAGACGGTCGTCACGCTCCTGATCACCACGCGCGACGGGCGCAGCGCGGAGACGGCGACGATCGGCCACGAGGGCGCGGTCGGCGGGGTGGTCAGCCAGGGGCGGGTTCCCGCCTCGACCCACGCGGTGGCGCAGATCGGCGGCCTGACCCTGCGGATCGAGGCCGGCCGCCTTCAGGAGGCGAAGCGGCGCTCGCCGGCGATCGACAACCTGCTCGCCCGCTACTCGGACTGCCTGCTGGCGCAGATCCTCCAGGCGTCGGCCTGCAACGCCCTGCACCCGATCGAGCAGCGCTGCCTGCGCTGGCTCCTGACCCTCCAGGACCGGATCGGCGGCCAGACCCTGCCGATCACCCACGAGCTGCTGGCGGCGATGCTGGGCGTCCAGCGCACCTACCTGACCCGGATCCTGCGGACCCTTCAGGAGCAGGGGCTGATCCGGGTCGGGCGCGGGCGCATCACCGTGCTGGACCGGCGCCAGATGGAGGGCGCCGCCTGCGAATGCCACGGCCGGGTGCGCGACCATTTCGAGATGGTGCTCGGCGCCGTCTACGCCGCGGACGGGCTGGACCGGCTCGAACCGCCCCCCGCCGAGGGCCCGGGCGGAGCGCCGGAGCGCCGGAACGGCACGGTGCGGGGCTGAGGCCCAAGCGTCGTCAGGCCAGTGTCGTCAGGCCATCGTCGTCAGGCCAGCACCGGGGCGCAGACCGTCGTCCCGGTCCCCGGCAGGGGCGCGACCACCGCGTCGATCCCGTAGAGCGTGCGCAGCAGCGCGGGCGTGAGCGCCGCGACCCGGTGGGCGCAGAGCAGGGCGTGGCCGGGGACGTGCGTCGACAGGATCACCGCGATGGCGGCCCGCGCCGGCCGCCGCACCTGGGGGCCGGCGCACCTGGGGGCCGGCGCACGATCGCGTCAGGCCGCCTTGCGCTCCAGCAGCTCGATCAGCGCCCCGTCCGGTCCCTCGACGAAGGCGATGCGCAGGCCCGGGCCCCGCTCGGTGATCGGCGTGCGCACGACCACGCCGCGGCCGGTGAGGTCGCCGAGCGCGGCCTCGATGTCCTCGACCCGCAGGCCGATATGCTCGATGCCGAGGCAGGGCGTCGTCGCCGCCGGGTTGGTCTCCGGCGGCGCCTGCTCGATGAACACGGTCAGGCCGCCGAGGTCGAGCACCACGCGCTGCACCGGGTCCGCGCCGACCCGCGCGACCTCCCGGGCCTCGAACATCGCCACGTAGAAGCCGGCGGCGGCCACAGCGTCGCGGCTGCGCAGGTGGACGTGATCGCAACGGTAGGTCATCGCAGGTCCGGTCTGTCCGCGGTCTCGGGTCCGCCGCGCGAGTGTAGGCCGCCCGCCCGTCCGCGGCGAGGCCGGCGCTTGACGTGCGCGGCGGTTGCGCCGACTTTTGCGGCGACGACCGTTGCAGAGATGCAACACGCCCCCCACATGCGTGCGGGGCGCACACCGAGCGGTCGCGCCGCCAGAAAGCTCAATCGATCGATGCGCAACCCTTACGACGTGCTGGGCGTGGCCAAGGGGGCGAGCGAGGCCGAGATCAAGAAGGCCTTCCGCAAGCTCGCCAAGGAGTTCCACCCCGACCGCAACAAGAACGACGCCAAGGCCAAGGACCGGTTCGCCGAGGCGAACACGGCCTACGAGATCCTGGGCGACGCCGAGAAGCGCAAGCAGTTCGACCGCGGCGAGATCGACGCGGAGGGCAAGCCGCGCGCCACGGGCTTCGAGGGCTTCACCGGCGGGTTCGGCGGCGGGCGCGGCGGCTTCGACTACGAGGGCATGGCCCGCGGCCGCGGCGGCGCGGGCGGAATGGGCGAGGACATCTTCTCGCACATCTTCGGCGAGGCGTTCCGCGCGGGCGGCGCGGGGCCCGGCGGTGGGCGCCAGCCGGCCAAGGGCGAGGACGTGGCGGCCGAACTCAGCGTGACCCTGGAGCAGGTCGGCAGCGAGGAGAAGCTGCGCCTGTCGCTGCCCGGCGGCCGCGACGTGGACGTGATGATCCCCAAGGGCGTGGTCGACGGCCAGACCATCCGCCTGCGCGGCTTGGGCCAGCCCGGCGGTTTCCGGGCCGAGCCCGGCGACGCGCTGCTGACCATCCGGGTCCTGCCCCATCCCCGCTTCACCGCGGAGGGGCCGGACCTGCGCGCGAGCGTCGAGGTGCCGCTGGAGGACGCGGTGCTCGGCGGCACGATCCGCGTGCCGACCCTGACCGGCGCCGTCGAGATGAAGATCCCGGCCATGACCAGCTCCGGCCGCACCTTCCGCCTGCGCGGCAAGGGCCTGCCGAAGAAGGACGGCACCCGCGGCGACCTGTTCGCCACCACGGCGATCACCCTGCCCGCGGGCGACGAGCCGGCGCTGACCGAGTTCGCCCGCGCCCGCCGGGCGGCGAAGGCCGAGTAGCCGCCGCGGGGGACCGGACTTCCGTCCCCGCCGCGCCTCCGCTAAGGAACCCCGGCGCCGCGAGGCGCCGAGGGCTTCCGGGACGGGTCATGGCGGAACACGGGCACGGGATTCTGGCCGGCAAGCGGGGCGTGGTCCTCGGGGTCGCCAACAACCGCTCGATCGCCTGGGGCATCGCCCGCAGCGCCCGCGCCCACGGGGCGGAGCTGGCCTTCACCTACCAGGGCGACGCCCTGAGGAAGCGCGTCGAGCCGCTGGCCAAGGAACTCGACGCCCACGTCGTCGGCCACTGCGACGTGACCGACCCGGCCACGATCGACGCGGTGTTCGCCGAGACCGCCCGGGTCTTCCCCGAGGGCATCGACTTCGTGGTCCACTGCGTCGCCTTCTCCGACAAGGACGAGCTGACCGGGCGCTACATCGAGACCTCGGTGGACAACTTCACCAAGTCGCTGCTGGTGTCGTGCTACTCGTTCACGGCGGTGGCGCAGCGGGCGGAGAAGATCCTGCGCCCCGGCGGCTCGCTGCTGACGCTGACCTATTACGGCGCCGAGAAATGGATGCCGCACTACAACGTGATGGGCGTGGCCAAGGCGGCGCTGGAGGCGTCGGTGCGCTATCTCGCCGCCGACCTCGGCCCGAAGAACATCCGCGTCAACGCGATCTCGGCCGGCCCGATCAAGACGCTCGCCGCCTCCGGCATCGGCGACTTCCGCTACATCCTCAAGTGGAACGAGTACAACGCCCCGCTCCGCCGCACGGTGACGATCGGCGAGGTCGGCGAGACCGCCGCCTACCTCGTCTCCGACATGGCCGCGGGCATGACGGGCGAGATCCTGCACGTGGATGCCGGCTACCACGTGGTCGGCATGAAGAACCCCGAGGCACCGGACCTGACCCTCGACAAGGACTGAGCGCCGGGCTCGGCGGCTCAGTCCTCGTCCTCGTCGAACGTGCCGACCAAGCGCAGGCCCTCGATCCACGTCCCCCCGTCGCGCTTCACCACGGTCCGCGGCCGCGCGCCGCCCCGCGCGGCGACCGCGGCGGCCAGACGCTCCGAGTGGGTGACGAGCCAGACCTGCGTGCGCGCCGCCGCACGGGCGATCATCCGCGCGAGCGGCTCCATCAGGTCCGGGTGCAGGCTCGATTCCGGCTCGTTCAGCGCCAGGAACGGCGGCAGCCGGTAGGAGCCGAGGGCGCCGAGCAGGGCGAGGTAGCGCAGGGTCCCGTCCGACAATTCCGCCGCCGAGAACACCCGCCGCGGGTGGTCGGGGAAGATCAGCCCGAACTCCACCTCCTGGCCGGGCCGCGGCACCACGAGCCGGGCCCCCGGGAAGGCTTCGGCCACCGCCGCATCCATTTCGGCGGCGTCCCCGCGAATGTGGACCAGGGTGGCCAGCACGGCCGCGAGGTCCGCGCCGTCGGAGGCCAGCGTCGGCGTCGTCACCGCGAGGCAGGGGCGGCGCAGGGGCGAGCCGGCATCGGTGCGCACCGCGTGGTGGAAGCGCCACGCCAGCATGGCCCGCCGGACCCGTTCGATCTCGGGGTAGCGCACCGCATCCTGGAGGGTGCCGAGCGCCGTCTCGGTGGCGAGGATGTCCGTGCCGAGGGGGCGCTTGCGGCCGGCCTCGTCGCGCACGAAGCCGGTCGGCCCGTCCCGGTTCAGCATCACGACGGGCCGCGCGCCGGCCCGCACCGCGAGCTGCTCGGTCTTGACCTGGGGCTCCCGCGGGAAGGCCGCGCCGTAGACCTCCTCGCCCGCCTGCGGCACGAGACCGATCTCGACCGCGTAGGTGAAGTCCTGCCCCGTCACGTCGTCGGCGAGCGTCGCCGAGAGACGGATCCGGGCGGGCTCGCCCTGGCGGCGGCGCCCGGCCCACAGGGCGGAATCCATGCCGCCCTCGGCCGCGAGCGCGCGCGTGAGCGTGCCCGCCGCGGCGGCCTGGAGCAGTTCGAGGGCGCGGTAGAGGTTGGTCTTGCCGACGCCGTTGCCGCCGACGAACACGGACAGGCCCTCGACCGGCAGGGTGATCCGCCGCAGCGAGCGGTAGCCCGAGACCGTGACCTCCCGCAGCGCCGGCATCGCGCACTCAGTCGGGCACGACCAGATCCGCGATGTCCTTGGCGGCGTCCGGGAAGTGCGGGTCCATCGCCGCCAGCGTGTCGGCCACCGTCTTGGCGATCACGTAGTTGCGGAACCACTTCTTGTCGGCCGGCACCACCAGCCAGGGCGCGTGCGGGGTCGAGCAGCGGGTGAGCGCGTCGGCGAAGGCTTCCTGGTACGAGTCCCAGGATTTGCGCTCGACGAGGTCGGCGGGATCGAACTTCCAGTGCTTCTCCGGGTTCGCGATCCGCGCCTCCAGGCGGCGGCGCTGCTCGTCCTTCGAGATGTGCAGGAAGAACTTGAGGATCGTCGTGCCGGATTCGGCGAGCAGCCGCTCGAAATCGTTGATCAGGCCGTAGCGCGCCCGCCAGACCGCGTCCGGCACCAGCCCCTTCACCCGCACCACCAGCACGTCCTCGTAGTGGCTGCGGTTGAACACGCCGATCATGCCGCGGCCCGGCGTCCGGGCGTGGTAGCGCCACAGGAAGTCGTGATCGAGTTCCTCCGCCGAGGGCACCTTGAACGAGGCCACCGTGCAGCCCTGGGGGTTCACGCCCTTGAGCACGGCGCGGATGGTGCCGTCCTTGCCGCCGGTGTCGATCGCCTGGAAGACGAGCAGCAGGCTGCGCCGCCGCTCGGCGTAGAGCCGCTCCTGAAGGGCGTCGATCCGGGCCCGCTCCTCGCGCAGCGCCTCCTTCGTCCAGTCCTTGTCGAGGCCGCCGTCGGCCGCCGTGTCGACGCCCGCGAGGTCGAAGGGCGTGCCGGGCGCGACCACGGCGATCCCGGGCGCCGCGGCGACGGCGCCGCTTCCGTGCGCCTCGACCGATCCCGGCGCCACGCCGGCGATCTCGTCCGCGGCATGAACCCACAGGGAGGTCGAGGGCGGACGAACTTGACCGTGGGAAAGTCCGCTCGGCTCTGTCACACCCGCCCCGTCGCCGGACTGGCCGCTCTTGTGCTTGCCGTGCTTCTTGGACATCGGGCGGGGCCTGGGGACGGTGCTGCGCGGGAACGGAACGGCCACGCCGCGCGCCCGTTCCCCGCATCGCCGTCGTGATGGGGCGCGAGGGGTTTGCAGACCATCTACTTCATCCGCCACGGCCAAACCGGCTGGAACGCGGAGGGACGCCTTCAGGGCTCCCGCGACACCGACCTCAACGCAATCGGCGAGGCCCAGGCGGAGGCGGTCGCCGCGCGCCTCGGCGCGGTCGCGGGCGACGCGCTGGCGGCGGCCGACTTCGTGGCGAGCCCGCTCCTGCGGACCCGCCGCACCATGGAGATCCTGCGGGCGACGCTGGGCCTGCCGCCGGAGACCTATCGCACCGATCCGCGGCTGCGCGAGATCGGCTTCGGCGCCTGGGAGGGTTCGACCTGGGCCGAGATCCGGCGGCGCGACCCGGCGGGCGCCGCCGCGCGCGACCGGAGCCGCTGGCAGCACCGGCCGCCGGGCCTCGGCGCGGAGAGCTACGCGGAACTCACCGACCGGGTCGCGCCGATGCTGGCCGACCTCGACCGGACGACGGTGATCGTCGCCCACGGCGGCGTCGCCCGGGCGGTGCTGGTGGCGCTCGGCCACCTCGACGTCTACGCGGCGCCGCGGCTCGGCATCCGCCAGGGCGAGGTGCTGGTGATGGAGCCCGGCGGCTGGCGCTGGGCCTGATCGCGCGGGGTCGGCCGGGAGCCGGCGGCCCTCGGTCGCCGGGGAGCGGCCGTCACGGGGACGGCGGCGCGCCCCGGGCCGTCACTGGGCCGGGGCCGTCTCGCCGGCCTTCGGCGCCGCCTTGGCGGAGGGCTTCGGTGCGGCCGCCTTCGGTCCCATGTACTCCGGGTCGGTGCGGGGCCCGCCGGGGCTGTTGGTCGGGCCGCTGAGCTGGCCGGGCAGCACGTCGACGACCTTCGTCCAGGTCTGCGACTTGCACAGGAAGGCGATCAGGCAGCCCTTCACCGTCAGCTCGCCCGCGGTCTCGGTCCAGACCTTCACGTCGTAGGACTTGCCGTCCTCCGAGTTGTAGATCTTGCCCTCGTACTGGGCGTCGGCGTTGGGCTTCAGGCCCATGATGAGCTGGTGGCCGAGCGAGGGCCGGGCCTGCTTCTTCGGATCGGGATTGCGGAAGTCGACCCGCGGCTCGCCCTTGTCGTTCAGCGGAACCTTGAGCCACACCACGTAGCCGCAGAGGCGGTCCGCCGCCGCACCGCACTTCTCGAGGCGGATCCGGGCGCGGCCGTCCTCCGTGAGGTAGGTGCCGCTCGGGTCGGTCGGCGTGGCCGCGCCCGCTTGGCCCGCCAGCGCGGCGACCGCCAGCAGCGCCAGCGGCGCGGCGCGGAGGCCGATCGTGCGAAACTTCATGCCTGAACTCCCATGCGTCGCGGACAATCCTGCTCCGCGGCCAGCGCGAGGCCGCACCGGCGGCGGGAGCCGCCCTCCCCGCGTGAGCGCGCACCGTCGCGCCGGGATGTCCCGTCGGATCGCGCGTCCTGCCCGCCGTCTCCCGCGCGAAATTGACCGCATCATGACGGCGGCGGCACCCGCGGCCATCTGGCCGGACGAACCGCCGTCCCCGTACCGGCCCGCCGGCGTCCGGGATCGGCGCTCAGACCCGCGTCGGCGGGGCGTCCCGGCCGGCCCCGAGGGGGCGCTGCATCAGGACCGTGTCGAGCCAGCGCCCGTGCTTGTGGCCGACCCCCGCCAGCGTGCCGACGGGGACGAAGCCGTGGCGGGCGTGCAGGGCGACGGAGGCCGGCGAGCCGCTGTCGGCGATGACCGCGACCATCAGCCGGCAATCGATCCGCTCGCAGTCCGCGATCAGCGCGGCCAGCAGCGCCCGCCCGATGCCGCCGCCCCGCGCGTCCCGCGCCACGTAGATCGAATCCTCGACGGTCGAGCGGTAGGCCGCGCGCTCCTTGTAGGGGCCGGCATAGGCGTAGCCGACGACCGCGCCGTCCCGCTCCGCGACGCGGTAGGGGAATCCGCCGCCGGTCAGGGCCGCGAAGCGCCGGCCCATCTCGTCGGGCGTCGGCGCCACGGTCTCGAACGTGGCCGTGCCGGTCTCGACGACGTCGGCGTAGATGGCGGCGATGCCCGGGATGTCGGCCCCGGTCGCCGGGCGGACGAGGATGCTCACCGGGGCAGGATAGCGGAACCGCTCGCCGCACGAAAAGGGGCCGGCGCGTCGGCGCCGGCCCCTGGAACGGTGATCGCGGATCCCGGGAGCCCCAGGGCGATCAACGCGCGACGCTCACGCGTCGGCTCACTCGGCGGCGGTCATCTCGGCGGTGAAGTGGCCGCACCAGTCCTTCGAGGCCACCACCGGCCACAGGCCCTTCGACTCCGGACCCGGCTGGTTGATCGGCGGGTTGAAGCGGCACAGGCCCTCGTCGCCCTTCGCCTGGGCGCCGTTGAGCTTGTGGTCGTCGAAGAAGCGGCAGCTCTCGCAGGCGGCGTTCGCGTTACCGGTCATCGGGTCTCTCCGTGTCGCGTGGTCTGGTCGGCGGGGTCGGCACCGGGATGCGCCCCGCCCGCAGTTCTTAATTAGAACAGCTCCAATGAGCAGTCAACGGCGATTCCTGTGGCCGGTTCCTCGCTCCCGCTCGAAGGCTCCCGAAACGACGAAGCCGGAGGCCGAATGCGGCCCCCGGCTCCTCTCGGGATCGTGATGCCGGACCGCCCCGCGAAGAGGGCGGCGCCGGGCTCAGCCCTGCTTCTTGTTGGCCTTGTGGTGGCCGATCGCGCAGCCGGCGGCCGCGCCCATCTTGCCGTGCCCGGCCATGTGGCCGGCCACGCCGCCGACGACGGCGCCCTTCAGGCAGCCCTTCGCCTGCGCGGGCGCACCCGCCAGCGTGCCGAGCATGAGGGCGGACGCGAACAGGATCGCAATCTTCATCGGGTGACCTCCTGTGTGTTGTGATCCAGAACGGGCGCGACGCCGACCGCGTTCCGCGCGATCCGCGGCGGGCCGGCACGGCCGCTGCACCGGTCGCGGCGCGGGAGGCCTCCCGGACGGATCGCGTGCCGCGGCGGGACGCCCCCGCCCCTGAACGGGACCGTCCCCGGGATCGGGCGACGGAAGCAGGATGGCGATGCTCGACGCTACCCACAGGATCCGCGACGGCGCGGCCGTCCCGATCGGACCGGACGCGCCCGTCCTCGATGCGCGGGGCGTCCTGCGCCACCTGCGCGCGGGCGCCGGGCTGATCCTGCTGTGCGGCCTCGCCGCGGCGGCCGCGGCCTTCGGTGCGCTCGGCGCCGTGCCCCCGGCCTACACCTCGACCGTCGAGCTCCTCGTCGATCCGGCCGGGCTGCACGTGCTCGACCGCGACATGGTCGACCGGCGACCCCAGTACGACAGCGGCATCTCGCTGGTGGAGAGCCAGGCCCGCGTCCTGCGCTCCGACAGCGTCCTGCGCCGCGTGGTGCGCCGGCTGCGGCTCGGCGACGACCCGGACTTCGCGCCCCCGGGCTGGGGTGAGCGCCTGTCGGCGCTGCTCGACGTCGACCTCGGCTTCGCGCCGTCGAGCGCGGAGGAGCGCGACGAGACCGCGCTCACCGCGCTCGCGCGCAAGGTCGTGGTGCGCCGGTCGGACCGGACCCTGATCGTCGAGATCTTTGTGGAGACCCGGGACCCGGAGGAATCGGCGCGCGTGGCCAACGCGGTGGTCGACGCGTTCCTCGACGAGGAGGCGGCCAACCGCTCGGGCCTCGCCCGGCGCCTGTCCGGGTCCCTCGGGGGCGGGCTCGACGGCCAGAAGGCGGCGGTCGAGGATGTCGAGGCCCGGATCGCGCGCTATCGGCAGGAGCACGACCTCGCCACCGCCGACGGCGTCACCCTCGGGGACCAGCGGCTCGGCGCCCTCAACCAGGAGATCGTCGCCGCCGGGATCCGCACCGCCGAGGCGCGGGCGCGGCTCGACCAGGCCCGGCGGGCGCGGCCCGAGGATGCCGGCTCGGCGCTGCCCGAGATGCTGGCCTCGCGCGAGTTGCAGAACCTGCGGCAGCAATACGCGGCGCTCTCCCGCACCGCCGCCGAGATCGCCGCGCGCCTCGGCCAGCGCCACCCGGCCCTGGCGGCGCAGGCGGCGCAGGAAGCGGACCTGCGCCGGCAGATGCAGCGCGAGAAGGAGCGGATCGTCGACAGCCTCCAGCAGGAACTCGACCGCGCCGCCGCCAGCGAGGCGGCGATCCGCGCGCGCCTGGACGCGGCGAAGGCGGAGGTCACCGGCAACGACCGGGCGGAGGTCGGGCTGCGCGAGCTGTACCGCGAGCGCGCCGCGCGCAGGGAGGTCTACGAGGCGTCCCTGCGCCGGGCGCGCGAACTCGGCGAGCAGGCGCAGATCGACACCTCCCGGATCCGCGTCATCTCCCCCGCGATGCCCGCGAGCCGGCCGAGCTGGCCGCCCCCGCCGCGGCTGGTGCTGCCCCAGGCCTTCGGGCTCGGGATCGTCCTCGGCAGCGTCCTCGCCCTGTGGCTGGGGGTCCGGCGGGACCGGCGGCACGCCGCCACGCCGGGGCCGATGGGCGCATGACCGGAGGTCGCACGGGACGGGCAAGTATCGCCGCCTCCGGAGCCCCCTTTCAGGCCGGACGACTGAACATCCCGGTGTTCTGCGCGGATTGCTGGCCGGTGCAGGGGTATGGAACCAGCGTGGGACGGTCGCGCCGCCCCGAGGCGGACGATCGCCGCCCGCCCCCGGCACGAGGGAGATGACACTGGCCGCGCAGCCCACCGTCAAGGCGCACAACCTGCCGCTCGACAGCGTGCGCGGCATCGCGGCCCTGTGCATCGTCGTCCACCACTGCGTCATCTCCCAGACCTTCGGCCGGGTGTTCGATCTCGGCGGGCCGCTGGCGGGCTTCTTCTGGAACGCGTGGATCTTCGTGGACCTGTTCTTCGTCCTGTCGGGGATCGTGATCGCGATGAACTACGCCGCCCCGCGCGGCCCGTTCTCGATCCGGGAGTTCATGGTCCGGCGCCTCGCGCGGATCTACCCGCTCCACCTCGCGATGCTGCTCGTGCTGCTGCCGCTGCGGGGCGTGCGCCTCGCCACCACCGCCGCCGGCCTGCCGGTGGCCTCCGGCCTGACCCAGGACGTGAACACGCCCTACGCCTTCGTGATGCAGCTCTTCCTGCTCAACGCGCTCGGGACGGTCGACAGCCTGAACTGGAACGGCCCGAGCTGGAGCATCAGCGCGGAGTTCTACACCTACCTGATCTTCGCCGGGCTGATCGCGGCGCTCGCCGCCCACCGCGCGCTGGCACTGACCGGCCCAGTCTTCGCGCTGCTCTCGGTCGCGGCGCTGCTCGCGATCCTGTTCGTCCTGCGCGCGGACAGCCTGGAATTCCACTTCGACTTCGGCATCCTGCGCTGCCTGTACAGCTTCGCCATCGGGGTGGTGACGTTCAAACTGGTCGAGGCCCTGGGCAAGCACCTCGCCTGGGCCGGCGACGGCCGGGTGCAGGGGCTCGCCGCGCTGGCCGCTCTCGCCCTCGTGGCGGCCGTGGGCGCCCACGGCGCGCTGAGCTTCCTCGCGCCGCCCGTCTTCGCGCTGTTCCTCGGCGGCCTGCTCGTGAACGGCGGGAGCGGCCTCGGCCGGCTGCTGTCGGCGCGGCCGCTGATCTGGCTCGGGGCGCGGTCGTACTCGATCTACATGGTCCACGCGACGGTGGTGGTGCTGGCCGAGTACGGCCTGCGCGCCGTCGGGCTCGACCGGATCAGGGCGCTCGACGCGGCCTTCGGCGGCTATCTCGGTTTAGCATTAATACTGGCGGTCGTCGGGTCGGTATTGATCATCGCCGACTTCACCCGCAAGCATGTCGAGAAGCCAGGCTCCCGGGCCATCCTGGCGCTGTTCGACCGCTCGCGGTTCGCGCGGCGGGCGCCCGCCCTCGACCTGCAGGAGCGGCCATGAGCGGCGCCCTGGCCGGATACGACGCGCCGCGCGCGCCCCTCGCCCTCGGCCGGCCCGCCGCCCTCGCGGGCGCGCTGTGGAATCTCGAAGCGGCGGCCCTGTTCTGCTACTTCACCCGCGACCTCACGGCCGGGGCGCTGCGCTACTACCTCACGATCTTCGGGCTGGGCCCGCTGTGGTTCATCCCGGACATCCTGGCGGCGGCCTGCCTCGCGGCCTTCATCGGCCGCCACGTGATCCGCGAGGGCAGCGCGGTCGCGCTGCTGACCGTCCTCTACACCGCCTTCTCCCTCGGGATCGGCCTGATCGTCCTCGGCAACGTCGCCGCGATGGCCTCAGCCTTCAAGATGATCCTGCCCGTCTTCGTCGGGTTCTGCTTCTGCGACCGCGCCCTCGGCGACTACCGGCGGCTGCTCGCGAGCATCCACGCGATGTTCTACGTGGCGACCTTCGGCGTCATCCTGTCGTCGTTGCAGGAGATGCCCTGGGTCGGGTTCAAGTACGAGGCGTTCGGCGCCGTCCGCGAGGCCGGGCGGCTGTGGTGGGCCGGGGACGAGGGCGTGCGCCTGAGCGGGCTCGCGGCCGACAGCACCATGGCCGGCTTCTTCGTGCTGATCACCTTCGGGCTGGCGGCCCCGCGCCGCAGCACGCTCTGGTGCCTCGCCGCCGCCCCGCTGGCGATCTACGCGCTGGTCCTGACCACCAGCAAGACGAGCCTCGCCGTCCTCGTCGTCTACCTCGCCGCCCTGCTCGTCGTCCGCGCCCTGCCGCGGGAGGCGCGCTTCCCGGTCCTGCGCCGCCTCGGCCTCGGCTCGTTCCTGGCGATCTTCATCCCGGCGATCCTGGTCATCGTCTGCTCGGGCATCGACCTCGAAGGCATCAACCCGATCCTGTTCAGCATGCAGGACCGCATCAACAACTCCTGGCAGTTGCCGTTCGTCTACATGCTCCGCATGGCCCCGACCGGCTACCTGATCGGTTGCGGGCTCGGGTGCTTCAACTATCCGCAGGAACTGTTCGCGCCGAAGCTCGCGAACTACAACGTCCCGGTCGACAACTTCTACCTCGGCACGTACCTGATGTTCGGGGTTCCGAGCCTGATCTTCGTGGCCTGCGCGGTCAGGAGCCTCGCCCGCAGCCGCGACGGCTACCGCTACACCCTCGCCTTCCTGCTGAACCTGTTCACCATCACGGTGCTCAGCTACGGCCCGGCCAGCGCGCTGCTGGCCCTCGGCGTCGTGTTCAGCGACGTCTTCAGCCGCAAGCCGCATCCCCTGACCGACGAGCGCGGGCCGCCCGGCCCGGACGCGGCCGAGCCCGCACGAGGCGCATCATGAGTGAGCCTCCGACCCCTCCCCGCGGCGCAGAGCCCGCGCCCCGGACCTATCTCCCCGCGATCCAGGGCCTGCGCGGTCTCGCGGCGCTGAGCGTCCTGCTCGTGCACCTCTACCTGATGCCGCTGTCGGTCGGCCTCTGGTCCGGGCGCTTCCCGGACGGTCTCCTGGGGGTGCTGGGCACGGGAGGGCGCGGGGTCGAGCTGTTCTTCGTGATCAGCGGCTACCTCATCCCCGCGAGCCTGCGGCGGCACGGCTCCGTAGGGCGGTTCTTCTACGAGCGGGCGCTGCGCATCCTGCCGCTGTTCGTCATCCTGCACCTCGTCGTCTTCGCGGTGGGCCCCTGGATCGGCTACAAGTTCCTCGCCGGGATCGGGCCGCTCGCCTACGCCCAGGCGTTCCTGGCCAACCTCACCTTCGTCGCGCCGCTCGTTGACATGCCGCTCGCGCAGCAGAACGCGTGGTCGCTCACCTACGAGTGGCTGTTCTATGCCTGGACGGCGCTGGCCGCCCTGGCCTGGGGCGGCGACCGGAGTCGCCACCTCGCGATGGCGATCCTGGTGGCCGGCGCGGTGCTCGTGGCATGGCATTTCCCCGCCGCGAGCTATTTCGGCCTCGGCCTCGCCTTCTCCCGCCTCGGCAGCCCGCGCGGCGGCGGGCGCGTCGCGGGCCTCGCCCTCGGGCTGGCGAGCCTCGCGGCGATGTACGGCCTGTGCGAGTACGTCTCGGTCTTCGCCGGGCTGCCGTTCGCCGCGATCCTGTTCGCGCTGGTGCTCGATCCCGGCAGCGGCTTCGCGGGCCTGCTGCGCGGGCGGGTGCTGCAATATCTCGGGCGGGTGAGCTACAGCCTCTACCTCGTGCACCCGTTCGTGCTGTTCGGGCTGCTGGCGGTCGGGACGCGCCTCGGCCTCGCAGCCCGGCCGCTCTGGGCCGCGGCGCCCCTCGTGTTCGGGGTCGGCGCGCGGGCCAGCGCGCTCGCCGCCGGGATCACCTACGAACTCGTCGAGCGGCGCCTGCGCGGATGGCTCGAGCGCCTCTGCGCCGTCCGGCCGGCAGCAGCCGGGCGGCCCGCGCCCCCGCCCCACCCGCGCGAGGCCGAGGCGTGGAGCCCGGTCTTCCGGAAGGAGCACCCGCTGCCGAAGACGTGAGGCCGGCCCGCACGAACCCGACAGCCCCGATCGGAACCCCGTCGCGATGCGCGTCCTCATCGGCTCGGCCCTCTACCCGACCCCCCTCGCCCCGCGCACGCTCGGCGGGGCCGAGATCTTCGCCCGCGACCTCGCGGAGCGTCTGGCCGCGGCCGGCACCGCCGTGGCCGCCCTGCGCACCGGCGGCGCCGGCATTCCGGCGGAGGAGACCGCCGGGGGCGTGGCCGTGCGGGCGATCCCGGCGCGCAACCTCCACCCGCCCTTCGAGGCGCGGCGGGACCCGGTCCGGCGCCTGCTCTGGCACGCCCTCGACGACTGGGCCGGAGACGCGGGCCGGCTCGGCCACGCCATCGCATCGTTCCGGCCGGACGTGGTCCACACCAACACCCTCTCCGGCCTGACCACGGCCCTGTGGCGGGCGGCGCGGGCGGCCGGGGTGCCGGTGGTGCACACCCTGCACGACTACTACCTCACCTGCCCGCGCTGCTCGCGCTTCTCCGGCGGCGCGCGCTGCGCGGGCACCTGCGGCGGCTGCCGGCTGCTGACCCGGCGGCGGCGGCGGGCGACGGCGCTGGTCGACGCGGTGGTAGGGGTGAGCCGGCGGATCCTCGACATCCACCTCGCCGAGGGCCTGTTCGCCGGGGCCGCGACCCGAACGGTGGTGCGCAACGCCTGCTCGGTCGCCGATCTCGTCCCCGGGCCGCGCTACGCGGGCGGCCCCGTCACGGTCGGGTTCATCGGCCGCGCCACCCCGGAGAAGGGCCTCGACCGCCTCGCCGCGGCGATGGCCGGGCTGCCGCCCGACCGGGTGCGCCTCGTCGTCGCCGGGCGGGTGTCCCCCCCGGAGCAGGCCCGGCTGCGCGCGCTGGCGCCGGGGGCGGATCTGGCCTTCCTCGGCTTCGTGCCGCCGGCCGCCTTCTACGGCCGGGTCGATCTCGTGGCGCTGCCCTCGCTCTGGGAGGAGCCGGCCGCCCTCGTGGTGGTCGAGGCGCTGGCCGCCGGCCGCCCGGTCCTCGGCAGCCCCTACGGCGGCACCCCCGAGCTGGTCCGCGACGGCGAGAACGGCTGGATCGTCACGCCCGAGACCGGGGCGCTGCGCGCCGCGCTCGCGGGCATCGCCGACCGGCCCGAGGCACTTTCGGCGATGCAGGACGCGGCCCTGCGGGCCGGCCGGGCCTACGGCTTCGACGACGTCGTCCGCGCCTATCGCGACCTCTACGGACGGGTCAGCGCCACCGCCGTCCCGGCAGGGGCGGTCGCGGCGACACCCGCGCAACGACCCGCTGCATGACCCGCGCCTTCGCCTTCGCCAGCTACGTCTACCAGAGCGCCGCGGCGATCGTGCTGATCGTCTGCGTCAGCCACCTCGTGGCGCCCGCGACCTACACCGCCTTCTCGCTGACGCTGGCCAGCGCACAGTTCGCGGGGGTCCTGGCCTTCGAGTGGGTGCAGATCGCGGGCACCCGCTACCTCTCCTCGGCCACCCCCGCGACCGGCCCGCGGCTGCGGGTCGCGCTGCTGGCGGCCGACGGCGGCGGGGCGCTGGCCCTCGCCGCCGCGGCCGGCACGCTGCTGCTCGCGGCGCCGGCCCTGGCGCCCGACCGGACCCTCGTGCTGCTCGGGCTCGGCATCGCCGCGGGCCAAGGGCTCACCGACCTCGCCCTGACGATGGTCCGGGTCGACGGCCGCCTCGGCCGCGCCGCGGCCCTGATGGTGCTGCGGGCGAGCGCCCTGGTGACCGGTACGGTGGCCGGGGCGTGGCTCGACGGCTCCGCCCGGGGGGCGCTGGCCGGCAACCTCGCCGGGCACGCGGTCGGCCTCGCTGCGGCGCTCGCGACGGCGTGGGGCTCCGGCCTGTTCCGCGGCGCCTCCCCGCGGCTCGACCGCGCCGACCTCGCGCGCTTCGCCCGGTTCGGCGTGCCGGCGGCGGCGGCCTCCGTCACCCACCTCACGGTCCCGATCGCGATCCGCTACCTGATCGTGGGCCTCTACGCGGCCAACCCCGCCGTCGCCGCGGCCGCCTCGCTCGCCCTCGACCTGCTCCAGCGGCCGTTCTCGGTCCTGATCGCGGCGATCCACATCGTCAGCTACCCGGAGGTGGTGGCGGCCCACGACCGCGGCGGCCCGGACGCGGCCCGGGCGGCGGCCGCGCGCCTGCTGGAATTCATGCTCTGCGCCACGACGATCATGCTCGGCGGGCTGGTGGCGTTCCTGCCGGAGGCCGCCGCGCTGCTGGTGCGGCCCGAACTTCGGGCGGATTTCGTGGGCGTCGGCGCGGCCGCCACCGCGTTCTACTTCCTGCACGTCCAGATCCAGACGACCCTGGCGATCGTCCCGCAATTGCGGGAGGCGACGGCGCGGCTGGTCGGGGTGGCGGCGGCGCAGCTCGCGACCGTCGCCGGGCTGGTCTGGGCCGGCGTCGGCCTCGGCGCGGCCCCGCGCGACGCCCTGCTGCTGGCCTGCTTCGCCACCGCCGCCGTCGCGCTCTACGCGGTGCGGCCGACGCTGGCCTTCGGCGCCCGGCCGCGCGGCGCACTGGTGGCCGCTGCGGTCGCGGGCGCGGGTCTGATCGCCGCCACGGCCCTGCCCGGGGCGGCGGGTCCGCTCTGGCTCGGATTGCGGATCGCCCTGTCCGCCGGAATCGTCGCCGGGATCGCCTGGGCCGGCGATTTCCTGCACCTGCGGCGTCCGAATCCGCCTGCGCCGCAGCCGCTGCGGCCGCGACGCCCGCGTCAGCCTGCCCGGGGCTCGGCCAGGAGCGCGAGCAGGCTGCGGGCCGAGCGGTCCCAGGCATAGGCGGCGACCCGGGCGTCCTGGCGCGCGCGCAGGGCCGCGTCGGGGGGGCCCGCATCGAGGCGCGCCCGCATCAGCCCGGCCAGGGCCGCCGCGTCGTGCGGGTCGAAGTAGGCCGCCGCGTCGCCGCACACCTCGCGCACGGCCGAGGCGGTGGAGGCGATCACCGGGCAGCCGCAGGTCATCGCCTCAAGGGGCGGCACGCCGAACCCCTCGTACAGGCTCGGAAAGACCAGGGCCTGGGCGGCGCCGAACAGTACGGCGACCTCGCCATCGCTGCGCCGGCCCGCCAGGATCACCCGGGGATCGCGGGCGAGATCGAGGCCGGCGAGGTAGCCGCCGAACACCCGGGCATTGCCCTCGCCGACGACCACGAGGCGCAGGTCCGGATCCGGCACGTGCCGCAGGGCCGCGAGGGCGACGGCGAGATTCTTGTTCGCGCGCAGGTTGCCGAGCACCAGGAAGAACCGCCGACCGGCGAGATCCAGCTCGCCGAGGATCGCGGGCTCCGGCGCCACGCGGGCGAAGTGCTCGGCGCTGTTAGGCACCACCGCGATCCGCTCCGGCGGCACCCGCAGCACCTGCGCGAGTTCGCCGCGGGAGAAGGCGGAGACCGTGGCGAGCCGGGCCGTGCGCGCCAAAGCATGCCCGAGCCCGCCATGGGCCAGCCGGTAGGCGCGGCCGAAGAATTCCGGGTGCCGGAACACCTGCGCGTCGTGCAGCACCACCGTGTGGCGCCGGTGCGCCACCGGGCCGGAATTCGCGAGGCTGACGAGTTGCCCGCTCCGCGCCGCCCAGGCCAGCTCGACCTGGTCCCAGGCGTGGCCGCGCAGACGACCGACGCGGCGCGTCGTCACGGCGGCGAGCGGCAGGGCGTGCCGGGCGCTGTCCGGCGTCAGCAGCACCCACCGCGCCCCCGCCAGCGGCGCGGGCACCGCCCCGGCCGCGATCCGGCGGTCGAGGGCGCCCACGATCTCGGCCGCGTAGCGCTGGACGCCGGTGAGGGACTGGGTGAGGAAGCGGCCGTTGAGGAACACGGTCGTCCCGTCGCGCGCGAGCATGGGGCACCTGCGATGGGGCGCCGGGGAAGGCGCGACCGGGAAGCGCGGCCCGCGGGGGCGGCCCGTGGGGACTGTCCGCGCGGCGGAGCGGAGCGCTGTCTAGCCGGCCGGCCTTGCGATCCGGTTAGGGCGCTCGACGCCGGGCGGGAGACCGGTTCGGCGGATGCGGGTGCGCCGCGACGCCGGCCTTCATTCTACGTTGCGCCTCCGCCGAGCAGGTTACCGGCTGAGGCGGGCAGGCGCCGGACGCCGGGCCCCGCCCCCCTGACGGACCGGCGCGGGGAAATAGCCCCCTCGACCACCGCAATAGGACGCCCGTCTGTACAACGCCGCGGCCCGGACGATGAAGAGCCCTGGCGCCCGGACTATGCGCCGGTGTGTACGCGCCACGACCTGGGTAGTTCTACCCGGTGGTGCAGCGGCCCGGTCGATGCAAGTTAAAAATCCCTAAAAGTCCGGTCATGCTCCGTACAGCCCGGGCGGAGCGCGGCCCTGGAAAGTCGCGTTTTACAACTGTGAGTTTAGTATCGGGATGGTGAGCACCTTACGCGTCCTGCACATCGCCGAGACCGTCCGCGGCGGCATCGCGACGTACCTCACCGAGTTGCACCCGCTGCAAGCGGCCGAGTTCGGAGCGCGGAACGTCGTCTACGTCGTCCCCGCCCACCATCGCGCCGACCTCCGCGACATCCCCGACGCGGCCGTCGTGACGTTCGGCGGCCGCGGCCGGACCGCGCAGGGCTTCGCGGCCATGGCCTTCGCGGGCCTGCGCGAGGTCGTGCGCCACCGTCCGGACGTGGTGCACCTGCACTCGACCTTCGCGGGCGCGGTGCTGCGGCCGCTGCTGGCGCTGATGCCGGGCCGCCCGGCCGTGGTCTACTGCCCGCACGGCTGGGCCTTCTCCCGGGAGGTCTCCCGGCCGAGCCGGGCCCTCACCCGCCTCGTCGAGCGGCTGCTCGCCGGGCTGTCCGACCAGGTCGTGTGCATCTCCGAGAGCGAGCACGACGCGGCGCGCGCCTCCCGGGTCGATGCCGGCCGGCTCGCCCTGGTGCGCAACGGGCTCTCCGCGGCGCGCGGGCCGTCGCGCCCTGGCCGATCCGCCGAGCCGCGCGCGAAAGCCGGCCTGCGCGTCCTGTTCGTCGGCCGGCTCGACCGGCAGAAGGGCTACGACCTCCTCGTCGCGGCGGCCGCGGAACTGGCGGAGGCGGTCACGGTCCGGCTGGTCGGCGCGCAGGTGGTCGGGCGCGAGGAGCCCGGAGGCCTGCCGGGCAACGTCGCGGTCCTCGGCTGGATGTCGCGGGAGCGGATCGAGGAGGAGTACGCCTGGGCCGACATCGTGGTGATGCCCTCGCGCTGGGAGGGATTCGGGCTCGTGGCGCTCGAAGCCATGCGGGCGGGCCGCCCGGTCCTCGCCTTCCGCACGGGAGCGCTGGAGGAGATCGTCGTCGACGGCGAGACCGGCATCCTGTGCGCCTCGTCGGACACGCCGGGGCTGGTGGCGGCCCTGCGCCGCGCCGCGACCCTGGACCTGCCGCGGATGGGCCGTCGCGGGGCGCACCGGTTCCGCGAGGTGTTTGCGGTCGAGCGCACCCATGGCGGCCTCGTGGCCGCCTACCGCACCGCCCTCGCCCGGCGCGGCGCGCGGCGGCCGGCCTTCGCCGTGGCGACGCCGCAGGCCAAGTGATGCCGCAAGCCAAGTGACGCCGCACGGAGCCGCCGGTCCGCGCCGCGGCGCGCGGCCGCTCGGCACTCTGCACCGGATCGACATCCGCAACTTATGATAGAAGATACCCGGCCTGGATTTAAGCCTCGTTAACCAAGCTCGACGATTGTACCAACCCGAACGGTTCGACCAAGGGTTGTAGTCGCGCCGGTGCTTCGAGCTTGATGCGGCTGAGGTCGATGACGCGTTCCCTGTCTGTCATCCCCGGTGCGGCCTCCCTGCGCGCGCCCGCAGGCGCCGGACCGGATCGAGCCGGGCCCGCCCGGCGCCGCGCCGCCCTCCTGATGCTGGCGGCCTGCGCGCCGCTGCTCGCGGGCTGCGTGACGGCGCGCCCCCGCCAGGATGCGCGCGCGGGCGTCCCGGACGTGACCCGGACCGGGTCGATCCAAGCGGAGCTGCCTCCGGGCCTCGCCGCCGCCGCCGAGGAGGAGGTCGGCCGCACCATGCGCCTCGGCCTCGCCCATTACCGGGCCAATGTCGGCGACACCCTCGAAGTCTCGTTCCTGATCAATTCCAGCACGGTTCAACCCAACTACAGATTGAATCCAAGCGACGAGTTCGAGGTCGATTTCCGCACCCACCCCGAATACAACCGCACGGTGATCGTGCGGCCCGACGGCCGCATCTCCCTGCCCGGCAAGAACGGCATCCGGGTCGCCGGCCTGACCCCGGAGGCGGCCGCCGCGCTGATCCGGGCCACCTACGACGACGTGCTGATCGACCCCGTCGTCACGGTGATGCTGCGCCGGTTCCACACCGCGACCGACGACTTCCGCGACCTGACCCAGCGGGCCGACGGCGGCCGGATCCGGACGCTCGCCATCGAGCCGGACGGCAAGATCAACCTGCCGATGGTCCCCGCGGTGCAGGCGGCCGGCCGCACCGTCGGCGAGATCGCGGCCTCGCTGAACGCCGCCTACCGGCACAATCTCGCGGCGGTCTCGACGAGCGTCCGGCTCGCGAGCCTCGTGCCCGCCAACACGATGGTGTTTGGCGAGGTCCGCGCCCCGGGCCCCGTCACCCTCACCGGGCCGCGCACCCTGGCGCAGGTTCTCGGCTCGGCCGGCGGCACGCTGCCGACCGCGGCGGGCGAGGCGGTGCGCATCATCCGCTTCGACACCGGGGCCGCGGGCACGGTGCAGACCGTCGATATCGGCCGGCCGGGGCTCGCCGACGCGATCATCGTGCCGCCGAACGCCACGGTCTACGTGCCGCCCTCGTTCCTGGCCAAGACCGCGCGCGCCGTCGACCTCGTGGTCCGCCAGATCCTGCTGTTCAACGGCACCGGCTTCGGTGTGAACTACATCACCGGGCCCTCGGCCAGCACCCCGACCAGCGCCACCGTGAGGTCCGGCACGTGACCGCCGCCGACGCCCCCGAGGAGGCGGAAGCGGCCCCCGCCTTCGACCTGCGCGATCTGCTCGCGGCCCTGTTCCGGCACCTCCGGGCGATGCTGCTGATCGTCCTCGCCGCCCTGCTCGGCGCGGCCGGCTACCTGCTGGTGACGCCGGCCGAGTACACCGCCGACGCCAAGCTGATCGTCCGTCTCGGGCGCGAGAAGTCCGGCGCGCAGGCCGTGGGCGGGGCCAACCAGAACTACATGTTCTCCGAGCGCGCGCAGAACGTGAACAACGAGATCGAGATCCTGCGCGACCCGAGCATCGTGCGCGACGAGTTCGCGGCGCTCAAGGCGATCACCCCGACCGGCGACCTCGGCCCCCCGCCCGCCGACTGGTACGACTGGCTGGTCTACCAGGGCCGGCAGGCCCTGCGGGCGGCCAAGGCGGTCAAGACCTGGGTGGTGGACACGGTGCGGGTGCCCTTCGAGGCGGTGGGCCTGCTGCGCCACCTCAGCCCCGACGAGAAGCTCTATGAGGCCTACCGCGCCGCCTTCAAGGTCGTGTTCGTCAAGGAGACGGACGTGATCCTCACGGGCTTCACGTGGACCGACCCGACCTTCGCGGCCCAGGCCCTCAACCGCCTGCTCGACGCCTACAAGCGCCGCCACGTCGAGGTCTACGCCGACGAGACGCCCGCCTCGTTCTACCAGGAGAAGCTGGACCGGGCCCGCGCCGACCTCGCGACGATCGACGCGCAGCTCGCGACCTACCTGAAGGGCAGCAACACCGCGAGCTTCGAGATCGAGCAGCGCAACGACCTGAGCACGCTCTCCGACCTCGCCCGGCAGAAGTCGGCGGCGCAGATCGAGCGGGAGGGCATCGAGACCCGGCTCCGGCGCACCCGCGAACTCGGGCCCGACCGCTGGCAGCCGACGCCCGCGGACGCCGACCCGACGGTCTCGGCCTTCGACCAGCGCTGGGCCGAGCTGCGCACCAAGCGCGCGGAGCTCGCCACCCGCTTCCGCCCGGCCGCCCCCGAACTCGCGCGGCTGGAGCACGACCTCGCGGCGCTCGCGCGCCAGAAGTACGGGGCGCTGATCGCCGCCGACACCGCCCGCCTCGCGGTGCTCGCCGAGAAGATCCGCGCGATCTCGGCGGTCGAGGCGAGCCGCCGCACGGCCGCGATCGGCCAGAGCGACGCGGCTTTGGCCTACGGAAGGCTGGTGCAGCAGAAGGGCCTGCTCACCGACGAGATCGCCGAGACGCGCAAGCGCATCGACGCGCTGAAGACCGGCTCGGGCCTCGACGCGCAGACCGTCACCTCCTCCGCCCTCGTCGCCCGCGCGGTGCCGCCGCGGATGCCGTCCGGGCCGAACCGGCCGCTGATCCTCGGGCTCGCCGCGGGCCTCGGGTTGCTGGCTGCCCTGGCCTACGCCGCGCTCGCCGAGATCCTGGCGCAGACCTACCGCAGCGCCTCCGAGGTCGCGCGCTCGCTGCGCGTGCCCGTGCTCGCCGCCGTGCCCCTCCAGCCCGCCCCCCGCGAGCCCGGCCCCGGCCGGGCCGCGCCGCTCCGCCGAGCCGCCGCATGACCGCATTTCCGGCCGCCCCCGCCACCCCGGCGATCGACCCCGGCGTGATCGAGCCGGCGCTGGTCCAGCTCGCCCGGCACGAGAGCCGCCTGCGCCGCGTCGGCGTCACCGCGGTCCAGGCCGGCGAGGGGGTGACCACCTTCAGCCGCGAGATCGCCGGCGCCTACGCCCGCCGCGGCCGCGCGGTCGTCCTGATCGAGGCGAACTGGTCGCGGCCAGCCCTTGCTGCCGCCTACGGCCTGCGCGAGCGGCCGGGCTTCGCCGACATCGTCGCGGGCGACGTGGCCCCGGGCCGGGGCGTCCACCGGGTCGCCGAACGGCTCAGCGTCGTGCCGGCGGGCAGCCCCGGGGCGATCCGGCGGGCGACCCTCGACGATGGCCGCGTCGAGGATTTCCTGGCCCTGGTCGATGCGCGCTTCGACCTCGCGATTCTCGATTGCGAGCCGATCACCGAGATCGGCGACGCGGCGGCCCTGGCGCCGTTCGTCGACGGGTTCGTGGTGGTGATCGGCGCCGAGCGCACCCGGCGCGCCGTGGCGCGGCGGGCGCTCGCCGACCTCAAGGCGGCGGGGGGCGCGCCGCTCGGCGTGGTCCTCAACCGCACCCGCCGACCGATCCCGCGCTGGCTCTACCGGTGGCTCGGATGAGCGCCGCCCGCGCGCTGCCGCTCGCCGGCCTCGGGCTCGCCGCCGCCGCCGCGGCGATCGCGCTCGCCGCGGCGCCGCCGAAATTCGCGGCGGTCGGGCTCGCGGCCGCCTGCGGGGCGGTCGGCGCGCTGATCCTCGGGCAGCGGGTGCGCCTGACGCCCTTCCTCCTCGTCGCTCTGGCGGTGGGCCTCACGGTCAAGCTCGACGTCAGCTTCTTCCAGCACTTCGAGGCGGTCGGCCAGTACCTGCCGAGCATCGGCGGCGGCGCGGGCCTGACGATCAGCGTGGCGCTGCTCGTGGCGCTGTGCCTGATCGCCTTCAAGCTGGCCGGGATCGGCGAGCGGACCCGCGTCCTGCGGATCGACCGGCCGCTGGTGCTCACCCAACTCGCCTTCCTCGCCGCGGGCTTGGCGTCGCTCGCCAACGCCACCGACACCGCGCTGCTCGGCTTCGACGCGTGGCGCTTCCTCGGGCTGCTGCTCGTCTCGGTCGCCGTCTCGAACCTGTCGGGGAGCGACATCCGGGTCCTGGCGCTGGCGATCTGCGCCCTGTGCCTCGTCCAGACCCTGGTCGCGGGCCTGCAATACGTCTCGGGCTCCGAACTCGGCCTGTCGATCCTCGGCGAGGAGCAGATCGTCGAGGAGAACATCAACTTCTCCGCCCAGCGCCGGGCCGGCGGCCTGAAGGTCCACCCGAACATCCTGGGCTACTATTACGAGTTCGTCTGGCCGCTGGCGCTGGCGCTCGCCCTGTCGCGCGGGCCGGCGCTCCTGCGCCTCGTCGGCGCGGCCGGCGCGCTCTCGGCCCTGGTCGGTGTGGTGCTGACGCTCTCGCGCGCCGCGTGGCTGACCTTCCCGCTCTCGGCGACCCTGGTGCTGCTCCTGGTCTACCGGGACCGGCTCATGTCCCGCCCGAGCCTGGTCGCGGCGGGGCTGCTGGCGGTGGCGGGCGGCGTCGCGGCGATCTACGCCGGGCCGCTGATCTGGGAGCGGCTCACCGCCGACGACGGCGGCTCGGCCGCCCAGCGCGGCCCCCTCAACGCCGCCGCCCTGGCGATGTTCGAGCTGCACCCGGTCCTCGGGGTTGGCCTGAACAACTTCGGCAACCAGTTCGCGGTGCTCGACCGGACCGGCCTGTCGCGGCTCGCGGGCCTGTTCGACCGCTCGAACCACGTCGTGCACAACCTCCACATCCTCGTGCTCACCGAGGTCGGGGTGGTGGGCTACGCCGCCTTCGCCGCCGTATTCGGTGTCGGGATCGCGCGCGGCCTGCGCGCGGCGCTGCGGGCGCCGGTGGGCGACCCGCTCGCGGCGATCGCCGCTTCCTGCGCGATCGGCCTGACCGCGCACCTGCTGCACGGCCTCGTCGACCCGGGCTTCCGCCTGAACCTCGGCATCGCCGAGCTGCTCTACACCGGCCTCGGGCTGATCGCGGCGGTGCGGGCGGTGCAGGTCCGGGCGGCACGGCTCAGGGCCGCGCAGGCGCGGGACGCGCGCCGCCACGCGCCCCGGCCCGCGCCGCCGAGCCCCACACCGCTCAGCGCCGCGCCGCCACGCCCCGCACCGCCGCGCCCGTCCCGCGCCTGGGACGACGCCCCCCTCCCCGGCAGAGCGAGCCCCCGATGAGCGGGATCGGCCTCAGCGTCCTGATCGTCACCTACAACGCGGGTGCCGACATCGACACCTGCCTGCGCCTGCTGCGCGCCAGCCGGATCGACCGCCCCTACGAGGTGATCCTCGTCGACAACGCCTCCGGGGACGGCACGCCCGAGCGGGTGGCGCGGGAGTTCCCGTGGGTGCGCCTCGTCGCCGAGGCCGAGAACCACGGCTTCGCGGGCGGCAACGCGCTGGCGCTCGGTCTGGCGCGCGGCGCGGCGATCCTGCTGCTCAATCCCGACGCGTTCCTGCGCGACCCCGACGCGGTGGCGACGGCGCTCGCCCATCTCGACGCCCATCCGGAGGTCGGCGCCGTGGGCCCGCGGCTGACGTTCCCCGACGGCGCCCACCAGGTGGGGGATGCGGGCTACGAGCCGCGCCCGCTCACGGTCCTCGTCCACGCCGCCGGCCTGTCGGGCCGCTTCGGCCTGCGCGGCCTCTACCTCTCCGGCCGGCAGGCGCGGGCCGCCCTCAGGGCCGGCGGCGCGCCTCTCGACGTGGACTGGCTGTGCGGCGCGTTCCTGCTGCTCCGGCGGGAGGCGGTGGACTCGATCGGCGGTCTGTCGAGCCCGATGTTCCTCTACGGCGAGGACGTGGACTGGGGCTGCCGCCTGCGCGACGCCGGCTGGCGGGTCGCCTACCTGCCGGGGATCGCCGTGGTCCATCTCCAGGGCGGCTCGCAAGCGGGCTCGGGCAGCACCCGCTCGGCGCGCTGGCTCGACGGGCTCGCCGCCGTCTACCGCCTGCGCAATTCCGGCCGCAGGCTCGCATCGCCGGCGTTCTTCTCCGCGCCGCTCCGGGTCGGCTTCGCCCTGCGCGCGCTCGCCTACGGGATCGCCGGGCGCCTGCGGCGGCGCCCGGACCTGACTGCGAAGGCCGGCGACATGCGCCGCTTCGCCGGCCACCTCCGCAGTCTTCGATGAGTAAACTCGCACTACATCACGCCCGCTTGCGGATGAAGACCATGTGATACCCCTTGAACGGCCCCGGCGTCAGCCGGAACAACAGGTCCCAGAACTTGCCCAGGACGATGTTTTCGCCATGGTAGAACGGCTGCCCATCGAAACTGTAGGTGAAGTGTTCGAAGCGGTCAGTTGGGAAAAGCCGCTTCCGCGCCGCCTCCGTGTTCATCGTGTAGAGTGGGACGAAGGAGTCGATCTCGACCCGGCGCGGCTCGACGAGGCGCAGCACCCGGGCGTGCAGGCGCTTGGGGATCAGCCGCGCCCCGACCCCGACATAGCCCCAGCGGTTGGGCGTCCAGGCGCAGAGCCAGCCCCCTGGGGCGAGGACGCGCCCGAGCTCGGCGGCGGTGACCTCCGGGGTCTCGATGTGCTCCAGCACCGAGAAGGCCGAGATCAGGTCGAAGCTGGCGTCGGGGAACGGCAGCAGGCCGTCGTGGCCGAGGAGCTTCACCGCGTCCGCCGACTTGTTCCCGAGGACCGCTTCGTCCACGTCGCAGGCGGTGACGTGGGCGCAGCGCCCGCGGAAGTCGCCCAGGCGGCGGCGCAGCGGGACCGGGTCGTCGCTCCACTTGCCGCGGCCGGCCCCGAACTCCAGCACCCGCATGTCGGGGCGCAGGAGCGCGTTGACGCGCACGATGTAGGCCATCCGGTGGTCGTTCCGGGAGTAGCCCCCGGCGCCCATTTCCCGGAACAGGCGCTGCTCGACGGTGATCATCCCTCAGGCTCCTCTGGAACGCTCGTCGTCGGACCGGGCACCGGGCCGGCCGCGCGGAGCGGGTTGAAACGGACGGGGGCGGCGCGCCGGGGCGGGGGGGATCCGCGCCCGGCGGTGGCGATCCTCGGCACCCGCGGGGTGCCGGCGGCGCACGGGGGGTTCGAGACCCTGGCCGAGCGCCTCGCGATCGAGCTGGTCGCCCGCGGCTGGCGGGTCGAGGTCTACTGCCAGGTGAGCACCCCGACCCCGCCCTCGACCTGGCGCGGGATCGCGCTGATCCCGGTGGCCGCCCGGGGCGACGGGGCGCTGTCGACGATCGTGTTCGACCTGAAATGCACCCTGCGCGCGGCCGGCCGGCCGGCGCTGCCGCTGGTGCTCGGCTACAACACGGCCGCCTTCTCGCTGCTCTACCGCCTGCGCGGCAAGCGCAGCGTGATGAACATGGACGGCATCGAGTGGAAGCGCGAGCGCTGGTCGCGCCCGGCCAAGGCGTGGTTCTGGCTGAACGAGTGGCTGGGCAGCGTGTTCTCCACCCACCTCGTGGCGGACCACCCCGAGATCGCCCGCCACCTCGCCCGGCGCACCGACCCCGCGCGGATCACCACCATCGCCTACGGGGCCGACCCGATCGCCGACGCGCCGGCCGCCCCGCTCGCCGAGTACGGGGTGAAGCCCGGGGGCTACGGGCTGGTCATCGCCCGGGTGGTGCCGGAGAACCTCGTCCTTCAGATCGTGCGCGCCTGGAGCGAGACCCGCCCGGGCCTGCCGCTGGTGCTGCTCGGCAAGGTCGATCCGGACGATCCCTACCACCGGGCCGTGCGGGCGGCGGCCGGGCCCGACGTGGTCCTGGCCGGGGCGATCTACGACGCGGGCCGGGTCGCCGCCCTGCGCCGCCACGCCCGGTTCCACATCCACGGCCACACGGTGGGCGGCACCAACCCGTCGCTGGTCGAGGCGCTGGGGGCCGGCTGCCCGATCCTCGCCCACGACAACCCGTTCAACCGCTGGGTGGCGGGCGACGGGGCCGTGTACTTCGGGGACGAGTCGGAGCTGCGCCGGGGCATCCTCGCGCTGGTGCGCGCCGCGCCGTCCCGCCTCGACGCGATGGCCGAGGCCTCCCGGCGGCGCCACGCCGAGGATTTCGGCTGGACCGGCATCTTCGACGCCTACGAGGCGGTGCTGGCCCGCCACGTCCCAGCCGCCCAGGCCGCGCGGGTGCGGGCGGCCCCGTGACGCGGGCCGTCCGGCCCGGCGCATCCTAAGCAGGTTCGCGTCGGCACGCCAACGCTTCACCCGCTTAGATCCTTGACGGATCGCAGGCTTTCGACGCCGAACCGGCGACCACTTCGGCGAAACCTGCTTAAGCGCCATCGCCGGCCTCCGCCGCGGGCGGCGTCCGCGTGAGCCGCTGCGGCAGCATCGTCACCGTGCCCGCCGGCACGTCGCGCCGCGTGCAGACGCCGATCCCGATCCAGGCCCCGTCGCCGACCGAGACGTCGCCCCACACCGCGGCGTGGGCGCCGACCACGGCGTCGTCCCCGAGGCGGGGCGCGTCGGCGGGGAAGGGCTGCCCCGGCGCCGGCCAGACCTCCGGCCCGACCAGGGCGCTCGGCAGGACCGTCAGCCCGCGCCCGGCGCCGGCGCAGAACGCGACGCGCGCCGGGTGCGGCACGAACAGGCCGGGGCCGATCCGCGCCCCGGGATGGAAGCTCGCGCCGGTCAGGGTCCGGCAAACGCCCGCGACCAGCGCCGCCGCGCGGCGGTGCCCGCGGCCGTGCAGCAGGTGCGCGACCCGGTGCAGGGCGGCGACCTGCATCGCCGGCAGCGACAGGTGCATCAGCCGCCGCAGGCCCGCCACCGGCCGCCCGCCCGTCGTCTGGCGCAGGACGCGGGCGAAGTCCGCCGCCAGCAGACTGCGCAAGCCGGCGAGACTGTGATGGTCGGCGAGGCTGTGATGGTCGAGCTCGCGCGGCGCGGGCGTCACGGGGCTCACGCCGCACCTCCCCGGCCCGGCAGGGCGCGCCAGGGCTGCGGCATCACCGTCTCCGCGCGGGCGACGTCCTTCAGCACCACAACCCGTGGCCCCAGGCGGGCGCCGTCGCCGACCCGCACGGCGCCGAGCACCAGCGCCCCGGCCTCCAGCACGACGCCGTCGCCCAGCACCGGCAGGCCGGGACCGCCGCCGACGTCGCTGTCCGGCTCCTTCAGCAGGCCGCCGATCGAGGCCTGGACCCCGAAGGCGGCGTCGCGGCCGACCGCCCCGGCGATGACCGCGCCGTAGGGGTAGGGCAGGAACAGGCCGCCGGCGATCCGGCTCGACGGCGGGATGTCCGCCCCCGTCCACCAGCCGTTGACGAGCCAGAGCAGCCACGCGGTCACCCGCCAGCCGCGCTCGTGCGCGTAGCGCGACAGGCGATACAACCAGACCGCGTGGTAGCCGCGGGCGAACCGGGCGCGGGGCCAGCCGCGCCGCCGCCAGTGCGCCCGGTCGTCCCGCAGGGCCGCGCGGGTGCGCGCCCAGGGTCGCTCGCGGGCGCCGGGCATCGGCGCCCGGTCGATCCGAGGTTCCGCCGTCGCGCGGGCCGTGTCGGGCATACGCAGTCCTCCGGTTTCGATATCGAGACGGGTATGCAACCATAAATTGAAGTCTCGGTTGCAAGCCATACGCATCCTGCCACGATGCAATTGCAGGTCGTGTTTTGCAGACAGGCATCACCGGAAGATGCGAGACTTGGTAAACCGATCGCCGGGCCGGACGCGCCGGGGCGGGGGCCGCTACGGGGCCAACCTGCTCGGCCAGGCGGCGGGGCGCGGGATCTATCTCGGGGCCGGGTTCGCGGCGTTCGTGATGGTCGGCCAGGGCGCCGGCCCGGCGGCGCTCGGGCGCTACGGCCTCGCCCTGGCGGTGCTGGCGGTGGCGGTGATCGCCGCGGATTTCGGCACCACCCTCACCTTCGGCGCCCGGCTCGGGGCCTGTCGGCCGGAGGAGCGGCCGGGCGAGGTCGCGCGGATGCTCACCGCCCGGCTGATCCTCGGCGGGCTCGCCGGCCTCGGCCTCCTCGCCGCCCTGCCGCTGCTGCCCGCCGAGATCCGCCCGGCGCTGCTGCTCGCCGCGCTGCTCATGCCGCTGGCCGCCGCGCGCTTCCTCGACGCCCTGTTCCAGGTATCCGGGCGGCCGGCTTGGTCGAGCGGTCCTGCGCTGGCCAACGCGATCGTCCTGCTCGGCGGCACCGCCCTCGCGCTGCGGCTGGGGGCCCCGGAGGCGGTCCTGTCCGCTATCGCGGTGGCCGCGGGAATCGCCTACGGCGCCGTCGGCCTGGCCCTGGCCGGGCGGCTCGTCCCCCTCGGCCCGGCCCCCGCGCGGGAGGGGTGGGCGCTGCTGCGCGCCGCGGCCGGGGTCGGCGTCGCGAACGCGCTGGGCACGCTCAACGGCCGCATCAGCCTGCTGATGCTCGCGGGTGCCGCCACCGCCGCGGAACTCGGGCGCTTCACCGCGGGCTTCCGGGTGTTCGAGCTGGGCGCCGCCGCGGCGATCACCCTGTGCGCCCCGCTGGTGCCGGTCTTCGGGCGGGCGGCGGGTCCGCTCGTCGACGGGCGCCCGGCGGCGGGGACCGGCCCGCTGCGCGCGCGGGTGTCCACCGCCCTCACCCTGAGCCTCGCCGTCTCCGGCGCGGGCGCGGTCGCCGCCTGCGCGCTGGCCGAGCCCCTGGTGCGGCTGCTGTTCGGGCCCGACTTCGCCGGCAGCGTCCCGGTGGTGCGGGTGGCCGCCGCGATGAGCGTCGTGCTGATCGCCGCCACCGTGCTGTTCGCCGGGCTGGTGCCGCTCGGCCGCACCGGCTTCGCGGTGCGCGGCGGCGCGGCCGCCTGCCTCGTCAACGCCGCCGGCTGCGCCCTCCTGATCCCGTGGGATCCGGTGACCGGGGCGGCGCTCGCCGCGCTGGCCGCCGAGTGCGCGATGCTCGCGGTGGTCGCCCACGCCTTCCACCGCGCCGCCGGACCGCCGCTGGCGGCGGCAGACCTCGGCCCCGCGCTGGGTCCCGGCCTCCTCGCCGCCGCCGTCTGGGCCCTCGGCCCGGCCGCGGCCGTGCCGGTCGCGGTGCCCGCCGCCGCCGTCCTCGCCGCGGCCGCAGCCGCGGCGCTCCGGCTGCGCCGGCCGCTGCCCGTCCTCTCCCTCCCCGTCCCGGAAGCCTCGTCATGAGCGACGCCCCCGCCCTCTCCGTCATCATCCCCACCCACGGCCGCGCCGACACGCTGCGCCTGACCCTGCGCGCCTTCGACCGGCAGGAGACCGACGCCCCGTTCGAGATCGTGGTCTGCGACGACGGCTCCGCCGACCACACCGGCGCGGTGATCGCCCGGGCCGCCGCCACCGGGCGGATGCCGGTGGTGCACCTGCACCAGGTGAACAGCGGCGCCAACGTCGCCCGCAACCGCGCCATCGACGCGGCGCGGGGGGAGCGCCTGCTGATCGTCAACGACGACACCATCCCGGCGCCGAACCTCGTGGCGGCCCACCTCGCCGCCCACGCCCGGCGCGGCGGCCGGCACACGGCGATCCTCGGGCGCATGACGATCGACCCGGCCCTGCCGTTCTCGCCGTTCTCCGCCCTCCACCACGACGCCTCCTACGACGCGCTGGCCGGGCGGGAGGAGGTCGGCTGGGACGCCTTCCTGACCTGCAACGTCAGCGTCGACCGCGCCTTCCTGCTGGAGGCCGGCGGCTTCGATCCGAGGCTGACGTGGCACGAGGACATCGAGCTCGGCGAGCGCCTCGCCCGCCGGGGCATGCGCCTGTTCTACGAGCCCGGGGCGCTCGGCTACCACCACCACCTGCTCGACGAGGCGGCCTACCTGCGGATCGCCGAGCGCGAGGGCGCGGCCCTGGTGCTCTGGTATCGCAAACGGCCCGACCTCGCCGCCGAACTCGCCCGCCTCGGCCTCGTCGGGCCGCCGCCGCTCGGCACCGCCGTGCGCCACCGCCTCGCCGACCTCGCCATGCCGACCGCGCTGCTGCCCGGCTGGCAGGCTGCGGCCCGGGCGCTCACGCGGCTCAATCCGGAGGCCGGGCGCCGGGTGTGGCGGCGGCTGTTCCAGCGCCGCAAGCGCCTCGCCATCGCCCGCGCCCTGGCCGCCTGAGAGGGATCCCCATGCGCGACGTCCTGCCCCGCCTCCCCGACCTGCTGGCCCTGCTGCTGCTGCCGGCGCTCGCCGCCTGCGACGCGGCGGGCGCCGTCGAGCCGCAGAACATCCTCGTGGACGCCGCCGGGGGCGCGATGCCCGGCTACCGCACGGTGGCGCGGCTCTCCGACGTGCCGTTCGCGGCCCTCGGCCCCGGGTCGAGCGTGCTGATCCGCGGCGGGTCGCACGCCGACCCGGTCTTCGTCGCCGCCCGCGGCACCGCCCAGGCGCCGGTCAAGGTCGGGGCGGTGTCCGGCACCGCGCCGGTCCTGTCGAACTCCGTGGTGTTCGAGGGCGCGGCCTACGTCACCGTGAGCGGCCTCACCGTGCGGGGGGCCGTCAATTCCGGCTTCATCATCCGCCGCGGCTCGCACCACGTCAGCGTCACGGCATCGACCGTGCAGGATTCCGGCCTCGGCATCTGGATCGGCGACGGGGCCGGGCCCGGGCACAAGATCACCGGCAACACCCTGGAGCGCAACAAGACCCACGGGGTGGCGATCGACGTGATCAACGCGCCGCCCGAGGACCCGAGCTACATCCTCGCCAACACCGTGACCGGCAACGGCATCCACGGGATGGAGATCAACGGCTCGGGCTACGTGGTCGAGGGCAACCGGGTGTCCGGCAACGGGGTGGCGATGTCGGGCACCTCCGGCATCCACGTCTACGCGAAGGACGCCGCCCAGGACGCGGGCGACCGCAACACCATCCGCTACAACATCGTCACCGACCAGCGCGAGACCACCGGCCAGGACGGCAACGGCATCCAGATCGACCAGTGGTGCGACGGGAACACGGTGGCCTTCAACGTCGCCGCCGACAACGACGGCGCCGGGATCAACCTGTTCGACGCGGGCGCCAACACCGTGGTCAACAACACGGTGACCGGCAACATGCGCGATTCCGGCGGCCGCCACGTCTACCGCGGCGAGATCGTGCTGGCCTCCGACTACACCAAGCGGGTCGACCGCACCTCGGAGAACCGGGTGCTCAACAACATCGCCTACGCCACCCGGCCGGGGGTGTCGGCGATCGTCGTCGAGGCCACCACCGTCGACAACCGCAACGCCATCGGCCCGAACTTCCTCGGGACGCGCACCGGCGCCCCGCTCTACCGGTGGGGGGCGAAGGCGACCGACGACGGCGCGAGCCTGCCGCTCGGGGGCCGCGGCCCCGACCTGACCGGCGCCCCGGCCTTCCTCGATCCCGCCCGGCCGATGGCCGGCGGGCTCGCCCTCACCGCCGCCCCCGCCCGGGCCGGCGTGCCGCTCGGCGCCACCCGCGACATCGCCGGCCGGCCCTACGGGCCCGGCGAGGCCCCGACCTTCGGCGCCTACAGGGGCCCGTGAGAGGAGTGCCCGAACCATGGGGAGCGCCAAGACCATGAGGAGCGCGTAGGGACATGCCCCGCATCGGCATCGACGCCCACGTCGTCACCGGCAAGCCGCAGGGCAGCCGCACGTGGCTGATCAACATCGTCGGCCGCGCCGCCGCCCGGCACCCGGAGGCGACCTACGTGGTCTATTCCGGCGATCCGGAGGTCTGCGCCCGGACGATCTCCGGCCCGAACATCGAGCACCGCCGCCTGCCGCGGGTCCCGGCGGCCGTGCGGCTGCTCGCCGTCTGGCCCTGGCTCGTCCTGCGCGACCGGCTGGACACCCTGCTCACCAATTACATCGCCCCGCCGCTGGTGCCCGGGCACCGGCAGGTGGTGGTGGTCCACGACATCCTGTTCGAGACCCACCCCGAATTCTTCCCGTGGCGGATGCGCTGGCGCAACCGGATCCTCACCCGGCTCTCGGCCCAGCGCGCCCGGCTGGTGCTGACCATCTCCGACTACAGCCGCGACCGCATCGCCGAGATCTACCGGGTCCCCCCGGCCCGCATCGCCCAGATCCGCTGCGGCACCGAGCCGCCGCCGGACGCCGGGACGCCGCCGCTCGCGGACGGGCGGCCCTACCTGCTGATGGTCGGCCGCCTGGAGCCGCGCAAGAACCTCGGCCTCGTCCTCGACGCCTTCGCGCGGCTGCCCGCGGGGGCCGCCCGGCTGATCGTCGTCGGCAAGGGCGACGGCGAGCGGCCCGGGACCCTCGACCGGCTCGCCCGCACGCCGGACGCGATCCACGTCGCGGCGATCGACGATCGCGGTCTGTCCGGCCTCTATGCCGGGGCCGCCGCCCTGGTCTTCCCGAGCCGCGGCGAGGGCTGGGGCATCCCGGTCCTCGACAGCCTCGCCCGCGGCACGCCGGTGATCGCCTCGAACCGCACGGCGATCCCCGAGGCGGGCGGCCCGGCGGCGCACTACTTCGACCCCGAGGCGCCGGACCGGGTGGAGCGGCTGGCGGCGCTGATGCGCGCGGCGATCGACGGCACGCTGCCCTTCGACGCGGCCGCCGCCCGCGCCCACGCCGCCCGCCACGACTGGGACGGCCCGGCCGCCGCCTTCGTCGCGCTGATGCGCCGGATCGTCCCGGCCCGCGACCCGGCGCCCGCCCGCGAGGATGCGCCGTCCCGCGCCAACGTCCGCACGCAGGTCCCGGGGTCGGGCTAGGAATCCTGACTGGCGACCTGTCGGAAAATCATCAGAGGGGTCACGCCGAACGCACCCGCCGGTCTGCCGAGAACGGCCCTCACGACGGGTGCCATCGCGGCGACGCCCGCTCCCAGCCCACCGAGCGACATCGCGTCGGTCGCCAACGCTTCCAAGTCTCCGGCGGCGTCGGCTTCGTTCGAGGGCAAGGCGTCCAGCACGGCCAACATGGCCCAATCACCGGCGACATTGACCCCATACTTGATGAGCAAGTCACTCGACGTGGTGACCAAGCTGTCAGACATCAAACTGCACCAAGCAAAATGCCCGTCGTCATTGATGCTACACAAAATCGAATGTGGAAGTATATTCAGAACATCGAGGTTGAAGCTCATTTGTTTTGTCGCTTCCGCCTTCCACGATGCGGCAAGTTGGCGACGCTCGGCGTTGGAGACGGGCCTACCGGACGCGATGTGGGCTGCTTCCTGTTGCTGAACTTGCCCGGCTATGAGATTGTCCTTTACGGTTGGTATATTCCACAGTCCCTTCAAAGCGTTCATGTCGAAGATCGACAATCTTCCCCTCAGCAGGACGAATTGACCGATTCGCGCAGCTTTTATGTCTTTGTTTATGAGGTCTTCCAGCATCAGGAAATCGAGCAACGTCAGAGCATTGGTCCAGAGCGGGTCGTAGACCCTCTGAAGGCTTTCCGTTCCTTGCTCGCCAGGGCCTCGCTCGATACCGATCGTTCCGGTTCCGCCCGTACCTACGACCGTTGCACCGCCCCCGATGCTGAACTTGTAGCCTCGAGTGACGTTCTTCGAAGCTCCCTCGATCTGCGTCAACTTCTCAAGAAGGCCGTTGTCATCAAACTGGGAGAGGAAAGATCCGATTCTCTTGTTGTCGCTATAGAGAAAATCATAGACGGAACGTCCGGGGAGCCCGTCTTGCTCCCTTTCGGATACTCTTTCGTCTCTCGTCGACATATCTACGGGCATCCTCTTCCGCGCGCCGAACGTCGTCCAATTCTCGTCTGAGGTCATCGGATGTGATCGGAAGCCACGGCTCGCGATCTGCCGGAGGCCCGGTCTTATCCTTGTCGGCCATTGTGGGCTCCTTGGCATACGCCGTGGTCTCGAAGGTAACGATGGTCCGAAGGTTGTCGAGTGGTTCGTATGGCTGACGGCTCCCGCCGTGCCCGCCTCCCGACTTGTCGCGCCTCCCGCCGTCACGCCCCCTTAAGAGCCGCACCCTGATGCAGGCGCGCGCACCGACTGTGTCTCGCCTTCCGAGGGTACTCGACCTGCCGATGCAACGGCGACAATCCATCCAGGGCGGGCGAGCGTGACGGCGGTCGTTGGGCAGGACAGTCTGCCGACGGACGGCGGATGTGCGCGTCGATCGGCGGCCGACGGGGCACTCACGCGGCCGCCCGACGCCGCCGCAGGATCTCCGGGCCGTCCGCGCCGAGGTCCCAGAACAGGCCGGCCATGATCGCCATCGCCTCGCGGGTGCTGGAGGCGAGCAGGTGCTCGTCCGGCCCGTGCTGGCGGCAGGCGGGATAGGAGTGCGGCACCCAGAGGGTCGGCAGGCCGAGGATCTCGGAGAAGGCGTCGTTCGGCAGCGAGCCGCCGAGGTTCGGCAGCAGCGCCGGCACCTTGCCGCTGCTCGCCGCGATCGAGGCCATCGCCCAGTCCACCCAGGGATCCTCCACCGGCAGCCGCGTCGCCTGGAAGACCTCCGCGCCGCGGGCCGGGCGCACCGCCACCATCGGGAAACCGTGCGCGTCGAGATGGGCGCGGACGTTGGCGACGAGGTTCTGCCAGTCGGTGCCGACCACGAACCGGAGCTGGAGCGTCGCTCGGGCGCGGGGCGGCACGGCGTTGAGGGGCCCGTCCGGGTCGCCGGTGGTGAAGGCCAGCACCTCCAGGGCGTTCCAGGCGAACACCCGCTCGGCCGGGCTGAGCCCCGGCTCGCCCCACTCCGCGTCGATCCCCGGCCCGTCCGGGTCCGCGCCGACGCGGATGTCGCGCAGGGCCGCGCGCACGCCCTCGGGGATCGGCGGCGGGCGCAGGGCCTCGGCCCGGATCGCGCCGCGGGCGTCGACGAGGGAGGCGATGGCGCTCGCCAGCACCGTGCCGGGGTTGCGCAGCAGGCCGCCCCAGTTGCCGGAATGGTGGGCGCCCTCGCGCAGGTCCACGTCCAGCTCGAAGTTGTAGGCTCCGCGCGAGCCCAGGAACAGGGTCGGGCGCTCGGCGCTGAGGCGGGGACCGTCCGAGGCGATCAGCACGTCCGCGGCGAGCGCCGCGGCCTGCGCCCGGCACAGCGCCCGCAGGCCCGGGGAGCCGGCCTCCTCGCCCATCTCGATCAGGAGTTTGACGTTGAAGCCGAGCCGGCCGCCGCGGGCGGCGATCACCTGCTCCAGGGCGGCGAGGTTGAGGACGTGCTGGCCCTTGTTGTCGGCGGTGCCGCGCCCGTACCAGCGGTCGCCCTCGACGGTGATCTCCCACGGCCCGAGCCCCGCCCGCCACTGCTCGGGATAGCCGCGCACGGTGTCGCCGTGGCCGTAGACCAGCACGGTCGGCAGGTCGGCGGCCTCGCGGCGGGCGGCGATCAGGAACGGGCCGTGCACGCCGTCCGGGTTCTCGTGGATCGCCGGGGACTCGAAGCCGAGGCGGGCCAGGAGCGGTGCGACGAAGCCGTCGAGATAGCCGCGCAGGGCCGCCTCCTGCCCCGGCGCCTGGCTCTCGGTCGGCATCGCAACCGCCGCGCGCAGCAGGGCGAGGAACGCACCCGAATCGAAGGCGGCCTCGGCGCGCGCGATGGCCTCGTCCCGCGACATGGCGTGATCTCGCGACATGGCGTGATCTCCGGTGGGCGCGCCGGCCGGCTACGCCGCCAGATCCAGGTAGTGCCGGCCCTGCCGGTCGTCGATCTCGACGATCCAGAGGTCGGAATCGAAGCGGATCTCCTTGGCCAGCCGCTCCTCGGCATCGAGCGGCGTGCCGCCCGCGATCAGGACCGAGAACCGGCGCTCGCCCGCATCCTCGGCCTCGATCAGGGCCTGCGGCGCCGGCCCGTAGAGGTCGGCGGTGCCGTCGAGCCGGTCGACCTTGACGAACACCGCGCCGGCCTCCGCCGCGCCCCGGCGCCGCAGCACCGCGGGGATCCCCTCGACGCCGAGCCGCCTCAGGTGGGCCGAGACCCAGAAATCGGACCGCAGACGCTGCATCTGTTCGGGCTTCCGGAGAGACCCTACTTATCCCTGGCTGGCCCGGACCATCAACGCGCGCAGCGTCCGGCCCGAGGCCTCGCCGGTGACCGGGAGCTTTCGGTCGCGCTCGAAGCGTTCGAGCGCCGCTCGGGTTCCGGGCCCCAGCGCCCCGTCCGCCTTCACCGCGTAGCCGAGCTTGGCCAGCGCCCGCTGCGCCCGCAGCACCGAAGCCTCCGACCCAGCGGCGTCGGGCTTCGCGGCCGACTTGGAATCGGGCTTGGCCGCCTCCCGGACCGGCGGTTTGGCCGGCTGCCTGGGGGTGACCGAGGCGGTGGTCTCCTCGGAGCGGATCAGGTCGCCGATCGCGTCGCGCGCCGCCGGCTTCGGCGCGGCTTCCGCCTGCGGGATCACCCGGACCGGCTCGGACGGAGCCGCCCGCGCGGCGGCCTCCTTGCCGGGCTCCCGGGCGGCGATCTCCTTGGCCGGGACCTTGGGCAGGATCGGCGCGGGGTGGCGCCCGGTCTGGTAGCCGAGGGCGTTGACGCAGACGAGCCCGGCCGCGGCGACGGCGACCACGCCGCCGACGGCGGTCCCGGGGCTCTCGCGGCACAGGCCCACCGCGCCGGACAGGGCGCCGCGGAGCGCCGCGCGCCAGTCGCGCGGCGCCGCGCCGCGCTGCGCCCGGGCGCGGCGGGGGCGGCCCTCGCCCGCGACGGTGATCTCGCGGTAGCCTGGCATCGTCACTCCTTCTCCGGATCCGGTTCTCGATGCGCGGGGTCAGCCGGCCCGGCGCAGGCTCGACGCGTCCGCCAGCTCGGAGGCGGCCAGCGCGGTCCCGGTGGGCTCGGGGTCGAACAGGCCGAGCGGCAGGCGCACCACCGTGGAGCGCGGCGGCACCGCGTGGCGCACGGCCGTGCGGATCGGGGCGGGGCGGGGCGCGGGATCGGCAGCGGCGCCGGCCCGGCCGTCGAGGGGCAGGGTCACGGACACCGCGGTGCCGGCCCCCGGCGCGCTCTCGATCCGGATCGCGCCGCCGTGCAGCCCGACGAGGCCCTGCACCACCGAGAGCCCGAGCCCGGTGCCCTCGTGGGCCCGCTTGTAGCCGCCGAGCCCGGCCTGGAAGAACGGGGTGCCGAGCCGCGGCAGGTCGGCCTCGGCGACGCCCGACCCGGTATCGGCGACGGTGATCTCCAGGTCGTCGAGGCCGCGGCGCAGGGAGACCTCGACCCGGCCGCCCGCGGGGGTGAACTTCACGGCGTTCGAGATCAGGTTGATCAGCACCTGCCGGCAGGCGCGCGGGTCGGCGGTGATCTCGACAGGGCCGCGGACGTCCGCGGACAGGGCGATCCCGGCGGCCTGAGCCTTCAGGGTCATCAGGTCGCAGCAGGTGCGCACCAGCGCGGCGGCGTCGAGGGATTCCGGCTCGTAGTCGAAGTTACCGCTCTGGATCCGGCTCATGTCGAGCAGGGTGTTCACGACGCCGAGCAGGTGGTGGCCCGACTGGCCGATGATGACGGCGTATTCCCGGGCCCGCTCCGGCCCGAGGGCGATCGCCCCCTCCCCGGCCAGCACCTCGGAGAAGCCGATGATCGCGTTGAGCGGCGTGCGCAGCTCGTGCGTGACGTTGGCGAGGAACCGGCCCTTGATCGCGTCGGCGCGCTCGGCCTCCGCGCGGGCGGCCTCGAGCTCCTGGGCGTGGCGGTGGTGCTCGGTCATGTCGCGGGTCACGGCGACCACGGTCATCCCGGCGTCGCTGGGGCCGCGCTCGATGCGGTGGGCGCGCATCTCGGCGTGGATCAGCCGCGCCCCATCCGCCCGGCCGGCGGCGGGCTCGACGTGGAGCCGCAGCGGCAGGGTCGCGGGCTTGCCGGAGGCGGCGACATCGCTCACCGCCTTGAGGAAGGCCGGCCGGTCGGCGACGTGGACCCGCTCCAGCAGGCCGTGGCCGCGCAGGGCCGGCGCCTCGGCGCCGACGAGCTTGACCGCGGAGGCGGACGCTTCCAGCACCCGGCCGTTGCGGTCGTGCCACGTCACGAGGTCGTCGATCGCCGAGAGCAGGAGGCGGTCGCGGGCCTCGTTGTCGCGCAGCCGCTCGCGCCACGCGCCCTCGTTGCGCATGTGCTCCAGGGCCTGGGCGGCGACGTGGCCGATGGCGGTGAGCGCGAAGACGGGCAGCGCGACCGAGTGCGAGAGGTCGATGACCGGCCCGGCCCCGCCCCAGGTCCCGCCCAGGATCACCGCGAGTACGCCGAGCACGGCCAGCGCCGAGGCGGCGGCGGTGGCCCGCCACGAGCCCGAGACCAGCGCCTCCAGGGGGATCGCCACCAGCCAGACCGCCGCGGGCGAGGAGGCGCCGCCGGTGAGCCCGGCGAGGCAGACGACGAGGCCGGTGAGCCCGGCCGACGAGACCGCGTGCGCGACCCACAGCGAGCCGGTGCGCGCCAGCAGCACCGCCGCGAGGATCGGCAGCAGGAGGCTCGCGATCGCCAGCGCCTCGATCGTCGAGGGTACGCCGCGCCACAGCAGGTAGGGCGGCAGGACCGCCATCATTACCGCGCCGGTGGCGAGCCGTGACACCAGGAAGCGCTCGTGGCGGAACCGGACCGCCGCGTCGTCGGCCACGGATTCGTGAACGAGTCCGGCGAGGCGGTCGTCGAGCAGAGCGGTCAAGATATTCTTAATACGCAAGACTCACACGCGCCGCGAAGGATGCTTGTCAGGCTCCGTCGCGCCCTCGGCTCGACTTCGAACGACTTCCGGACGGTCGCAGAGCGCGCTTAAACGAGTGTTGCGGGACTTCGCCGACCGGCCGGGATGCTTTCCGCAAGGTAACCGCCGGGGCCGCCGCGCCGTCCGGCGCATCGCCCGGGCGGGCGTTCACCATCGCGACCGAAAGCCCGGCGCGGTTGACGCGCGCTTCACGGACTCCGCCGGATTCTCCCGACCGTGATCCGTCAGACCGAGAGCCGCCGATGACGTTCCTGCTGCGCGCCGCGCTGGTGATCGGCGCCCTCTCCTACCTCGCGCTGCTGCGGGGCGGCGCCGATCCGGCGGCCGAGGCGAAGCGGCTCGCCGAAGCGCTGCCCGGGCCGGCCGCCGCGATCCCGGCGGTGGCGAAGGCGGTCCCGCCGGAGACCCGCGAACGGGTGGTGCGCGATGTCCTCGCCCGCGGGCTGATGGCCGAGCTGAGCCGCCGGGCCGGCGAGGCCGAGCCCGCCTCCGCCGACACCCTGGACGCGGCCGATCGCCAGCCGGCGTGGCGCGGCGTGGAGGCGCGCTGAGGCGGGACGCCGACCCGCGACCCGGTCGAGGCGGCGTGATCGCGGGTGCGTCCGGGGCGCGGAGGCCGGAACGGGTCAGACGGCGTCACCGCCGGTGCGGCGGGGGCGGACGGGCTGGGCGGGGCGCTGCGGCAGCGCCCGCTCGGCACCCTGCCGCAGCCGGGCCTCGGGGCCGTGGTAGGGCTGGTGTCCGTCGACCGCCCGCTCGGCGAGGGGCCGGTCCAGGATCGCGGCGACGAGATCCCGGGCGGCGGGCCGGCTCACGGTGCGGAACAGCCGCACGAGGCCGGCGACCCGCTCGGCGGAGCGCGCCACGCCCTGGTTGAGGGTGAGGAAGATGTAGACCGCCTCCTCCTCGTGCAGGCCGGCGGCGCGCAGGCCGAGCGTCAGCAGGTCGTAGCGGGCGCCGGGGTCGGGCATCGCCGCGAGGAACTCGTGGGGCAGCCCGAGCCCGTCGGCGAGCGCCGCGACGAAGCCGGGCACGTCGTGGGCGGACGACAGGGCGGTCAGGGCCTCGCCGAGGCCCCGGGGCGGCGGCGGGCAGGGCCGCAGGGCGGCGGTGGCCTCCACCGTCCGGCCGATCGCCTCGCGGCGGATCGGATCGGCGTGGAGGTAGAGGGGCGCGAGGTCGGCGGCCGAGAGATCGGGCCGGACCAGCAGCGCGCGGGCGAGGTCGACCGCCCCGCGCCCGCGGCCGACGAGCTGGGCGAGCGCCGTCCCGCGCAGGGTGATGCCGAGGTTGCCGGCGAGCGCCCGGTCGACCTCCGGCAGTCCGTCCCGGGCCAGCTCCTCCACGGCCTCGCGGTGGAGGCCGGGGCGCGCGGCGAGCCGGGCGGCGAGACCGTCCCCGGCAGCGAGCGCCGCCTCGATCAGGGCCGGGCCGAGGTTGGGCGCCCCGGCGACCACCGCCGCGCGCGCCTGCCCGCCGCGGGCGGCCAGCGCCTCCAGCACGGCGGGGGGCGTCTCGGGGAACGGCGCCAGCTTCTCGGCGACGATGCGGGCGGTGTCGTCGTCCACGGTGGGGATCAGGCCGCAGGCCAGCGACTCGAAGATCTCGCTCTCGGCCCGGTCGCGGCTCGCGGCCCGCAGGAACAGGTCGGTCTGCACCCGCAGGATCACGGGCTTGAGATCGAGATGCTCGATGCGCGACAGTTCGATGAGCCCGGACAAGTCCGGCGGAGCGTCGACGGAAGGGGGCATGCGGATCGGTTTACGCGGGAGTACCGTTAGCCGAACCTAACCGGGACTGCGTGAATCGACCTTTAAGCCGCCCGGGTTGCGGCCGTGCCGTCCTGCGCCAAGCCGGGACGCGCCGATGCGGATCGCGTCCTGTCGGGACTTCGGGAGCCCCTGGAGCACGTCACGACCGCCGAGCCGAACACTTCCGTTCTCCGCGCGCGCACCATAAGCTCGCTCGCGAAAAATGGGTTTCCCGATGATGAGCGCCCCCGATAGCGGCTCACAGGAGAGACGTCGCTGCGTGGATTGCCGCCCTCAGGCACCAGCCCACCCGCCGCCGGGGCTTGCCGTCCGGGGCCGGCGAGCAGGCCGTCGGAGCGCGCGAAGGGCGGCCAAAGCCTCTGGGATCCGAAAGGCGGTGAGTGGCGATGGCACCCCGGTGACCGGTGGCACAATCCGCATTGGGACCACAATGCCCATGACGGCCCGAACTCGCCCTGGGTGAACATACCGGCCGGGGGCCTGCCACCGGTCAAGCCATGATCCGAGGTCGAACATGCTCCATATTGGCTTCGCGGAATTCGCCGATCCGACACTTCTGTTTGCCGGAAAACACAAGGATCTGCTGTGGCTGGCCCATAAGATCGGATCGCGGGAGGCGACCGACTTCGGCGAGCACGCGGAGACTTTGCTGCACAACGTCGCTGTGAAAATTCTAGACCAAGATCAGAACAGCTCGCTTGCGTTCCGCAATGGCATTGTCGAGATCAGTCTTTCGTCATATCAGTCACACGAATATATGGAAAAGATTGTCAATCTTGTTAAATATAATAAGCCAGGACATGTATATATAGATCCAGATATCAATGAATTAGGATATCAGATTGTCATATCTTTATCAGAATACGATACGCAGAATGTATTTTCCGATCCACCCCACGGCCAACGATGGCGAATGATCTCCGGAATGTAGCGCCGACAAGAGGGCGAGGGTCCTCCATGCTCTCGGTCACGGGCCGAAGGAGACCGGGGGATCAATCGACGGCGAGGCGGTAGCCGACGCCGCGCACCGTCTGGAGGAAGAGCGGGTTGGCGGGATCGACCTCGGTCTTGCGGCGCAGGCGGTTGATCTGGACGTCGACGGTGCGCTCGGCCGCCGCGCCGCCGGGGCCGGCGAGCTGCTCGCGCTCGACGTTGGCGCCGCCCGCGCTCGCCAGGACCGTCAGGATCTCGCGCTCGCGCTCGGTGATGCGGATCACCTCGTCGTCGCGGCGCAGCTCGCCGCGGTCGATGCGGAACGTGAACGGCCCGAAGGTCACGGCCTCGGGGCCGGCCTCGCGGCGCCGGCCGCCGCCGCGGTTGATGATGTTGGTCAGCCGCAGGGTCAGCTCCCGCGGCTCGAACGGCTTGGGCAGGTAGTCGTCGGCGCCGATCTCCAGGCCCAGCACCCGGTCGTTCGGGTTCGAGCGGGCGGTGAGCATCAGGATCGGCACCCGCGAGGTCTCGCGCACGCTGCGGGCGTAGTCGAAGCCGTTCTCGCCCGGCATCATCACGTCGAGCACCAGGGCGTCGAAGACGAGGCTCTGGGACTTGGCCCGGGCCTCCGCGGCGCTCGCCGCGGCGGTGACGCGAAACCCCTGGTCGGCGAGGTAGCGGGCGAGCAGTTCGCGCAGGCGGCGGTCGTCGTCGACGACGAGGACGTGGGGCGCCTCGTCGGGCAGCTCGGCGGGGGGCGCCATCAGGCCCCGCCCCCCCGGCGCGCCATCAGCCGGCGCACCGCCGCGCGGTCCTCCGGCTCGATCATCGCCATCAGGAAGTCCTTCGGGGTGCCGGCGACCGAGGGCGTCGCGAGCGCCCGGGCGAGCCGCCGGGCCTGGACGCGGGTGAGGTCGGCGGCGAGCGCGGCGCCCGAGGCGGTGCAGGTCAGGAGGCGCTGGCGCCGGTCGCTGACCCCCGGGCGCTGGGCGACGTAGCCCTGATCGATCAGGTCTTTCAGCACCCGGTTGAGGCTCTGCTTGGTGATGCGCAGGATGTCGAGCAGCTCGGCGATGGTCAGACCGGGGTAGCGGTCGACGAAGTGCAGCACCCGGTGGTGGGCCCGGCCGAACCCGTAGGCGGCCAGGATCCGGTCGGGATCGCCGACGAAGTCGCGGTAGGCGAAGAACAGGAGCTCGATCAGGTCGTCGCTGCGGGGGTCGCCCGCCGGATCCGGCGGCGCGGGCCGGACGCGGACCGGCTCGACGGAACCGGGCTTCAGAGATCCGGTCTCGAAGGCGCTGGACTCGAAGGCGCTGGACTTGGCCGGAGGCACCGGGCGGGCGAGACCGTCGCGCGGGGCTGAACTTGTCACGTCGGGACCGTCCCCGGTCGGACCGGCACGCAACTGTGGCCGGCGCGGCCGAGATGTCTCAGCCCGGCCGGGGCCCGTCAACCCCGGCCCCGGCGCGGGCCGCGCGTCCGGGTTGCACGACCGGGATCTCGTCTACCGTCGGAAGACGGGCCGGCGCCGGAACGGGGGAGGCGCGGGCTCATCCGTCAGAACAGCCCGTCGATCTGCCCGTTGGCGTCGAGGCGGATCGAGTCGGCGGCCGGCACCCGGGGCAGGCCCGGCATGGTCATGATCTCCCCGCAGATCGCCACGATGAAGCCGGCGCCGGCCGACAGGCGCACGTCGCGCACGCCGACCACGTGGCCCTCGGGGGCGCCCATCAGGCCCGGGTCGGTGGAGAACGAGTACTGCGTCTTGGCCATGCAGATCGGAAGGTTCCCGTAGCCCTCCTTCTCGAACTCGACGAGCTTTCCTTGCGCCTTCGCCTCGATCTGGATGTCGGCCGCGCCGTAGAGGCCGGTGGCGATCGCCCGGATCTTGTCGGCGAGCGGCGCCTCGGTCTCGTAGGCGTAGCGGATCGCCGCCGGGCCGGCCTCGGCGAGCTTGACCACGGCGCGGGCCAGTTCCTCGGCGCCGGCCCCGCCCTCCGCCCAGTGGCGGCAGGTGATCGCCTCGACGTCGAGGTGCTGGCGGCACAGCTCCTTGAGCCGGGCGTGCTCGGCGTCGGTGTCGGCGTGGAAGTGGTTGACGGCGACCACCACCGGCAGCCCGAACCGGCGCAGGTTGCCCACGTGCCGGGCGAGGTTGGCGAACCCCTTCTCCAGCGCCGCGACGTTCTCGGCACCGAGCCCCTTCTTGTCGACGCCGCCATGCATCTTGAGCGCGCGGACGGTGGCCACGACCACGACCGCGGCGGGCGCGAGCCCGGCCTGACGGCACTTGATGTCGAGGAACTTCTCCGCCCCGAGATCGGCGCCGAAGCCCGCTTCCGTCACCGTGAAGTCGGCGAGCCGCAGGCCGGCGCGGGTGGCGATCACCGAGTTGCAGCCGTGGGCGATGTTGGCGAACGGGCCGCCGTGGATCAGGGCCGGGTTGCCCTCCAGCGTCTGCACGAGGTTCGGCTGGAGCGCGTCCTTGAGGAGCACGGTCATCGCCCCCGTGGCCTTCACGTCCTTGAGGGTGACGAGCTTGCGGTCGCGGGTCTCGGCGATCACGATCCGGCCGAGGCGCTCCTCCAGATCCTCCAGGTTCTTGGAGAGGCAGAACACCGCCATCACCTCGGAGGCGACGGTGATGTCGAACCCGTCCTCGCGCGGGAAGCCGTTGGCGACGCCGCCGAGCGACTGGTTGATGTGGCGCAGGGCCCGGTCGTTCATGTCGACGACGCGGCGCCAGAAGATGCGGCGCACGTCGATGTTCAGCGCGTTCGCCCAGTAGACGTGGTTGTCGATTAGGGCCGCCGCGAGGCTGTGCGCCGCGGTGATGGCGTGGAAGTCGCCGGTGAAGTGCAGGTTGATCTGCTCCATCGGCACGACCTGCGCCTTGCCGCCGCCCGCGGCACCGCCCTTCATGCCGAAGCAGGGGCCGAGCGAGGGCTCGCGCAGGCAGATCATGGTCTTCTGCCCGATGCGGTTCAGGGCGTCGCCGAGACCGACCGTGGTGGTGGTCTTGCCCTCGCCCGCCGGCGTCGGCGAGATCGCGGTGACGAGGACGAGCTTGCCCTCCGGCCGCGCGTCGAGCCCGGCGATGTAGCCGTGGTCGAGCTTGGCGATGTGCTTGCCGTAATTGTGCAGCGCCTCGTCGGGGATGCCGAGCCTCTCGGCGACCTGCGCGATCGGCCTCAGGGTCGCGGCGCGGGCGATCTCGATGTCGGACGGCATGGTTTCCTCCCTGGCTCGCGGGCGCGGAGGCCCGGCCGCCGGCCTTCGCCGTGCGGTGTCCGCGGGTACCGACGCGGCGGCGAGGCCGCCCGGCGCGAACCGCGGCGGCACTCTGCGTCAAAGCGGGGGGAATTGCCCGTCGAATTTTCTCAGCCGGCCGACAAAAAGGACTTGTCGGAGAGAATGCGTCGCCACGCCCTCTCCTCCCCCTTGCGGGGAGGAGCCGGAGGTGGGGGTGGTTCAGAACGGATCGCCGAGCCTCATCCGGCACCACAACCACCCCTCCACACAAGGGGAAGGGGAAACCCTCAGCCCCCCGACTTCTTCGCCTTGTCGGCGGCGCCGGGCGCCTCGTGCGGCTGGGGCGCGCCCTTGGGCAGTTCCGGGTTCTCGGCCGAGTGGGGCGCGGCCACCGGCGCGGGCGGGTTCTCGGCGGTGGCGGTCGGCTTCTCGGTGTCCGGCAGGCCGTTCTTGAGCTTCTCGTTGATCTGCTCGAGGTCGTCGGGCTCGGGGTTCAGGTCCTTGGCGTGCTGCCACTGGAACTTGCCTTCGAGCCGCCGGCCGGCGCGCCAGTAGGCGTCGCCGAGGTGGTCGTTGATGGTCGGGTCGCCGGGCTTCAGCTCGACCGCCTTCTCCAGCTCGCGCACCGCGTCGTCCCAGCGGCCGAGGCGGTAATAGGCCCAGCCGAGGCTGTCGACGATCATGCCGTCCCGCGGGCTCGCGTCGGCGGCCTGCTGGAGGAGCTTGAACGCCTCCTCGATGTTGATCTTCTGGTCGACCCAGGAATAGCCGAGGTAGTTCAGCACCTGCGCCTTGGCCGCCGGCTGGTTCGGCGGCACCAGGGAGAGAGCCTTCTTCAGGTCGGCCTCGGCCTTCGGCCACTGCTTGGCCCGCTCGTAGGCGGTGCCGCGGAAGTAGAAGGTCGTCCAGTAATTGGACAACGGCCGGTTGCCGATCAGGTCGATCGCTCGCGTGTAGGTGGCGGCGGCCTCGTCGTACTTCTTGCGGGCGCGCTGGACGTTGCCGAGGGCGGTGATCACGTCGATGTCGTCGGGATGCGCCTTCATCGCCGCGTCGAGATGGGCGAGCGCCTCGTCGCCCTTGCCCATCTGCTCCAGGTTGAGGCCGATCTGGATGTCGGAGTTGAGCTTGAGCGGCGAGGCGGCCGGAATCTGGGCGTAGGCCTCGTTGGCCCGCTCGGGCTGCTTCATCCGGTCGAGGGTGTCGGCGAGCGTCAGCCGGGCGAGCGCGTGGTCGGGGGCGAGGTAGAGGGCGAGCCGCAGGTAGATCACCGCCGGCAGCTCGTCCCCCTGCGTCGAGCCGGCGGAGCCGAGCCCGTAGAGCACCTCGGCGGCGCCTTCCTGCGCGTTGGTGATGAGCCGGGTGAGCGGCTTGCCCGCCTTCAGCTTCTCCAGGGCGTCGCGCACCAGCGGGTGGCGGGGCGAGAGCTGGTCGAAGTCGGAATAGGCCTGGATCGCGAGGTCGGTGCGGCCGAGGCTCGCCTCCAGGCGGGCGTAGGCGTCGACGATCCGCAGGGTGTTCTTGTCGGCGTCGTAGGCGGCCTTCAGGCGCCGCTCGGCCTCGGCGTTGTCGCCGGTCACCGAGGCGATCAGCCCGGCGTGGTAGTCGCGGAAGGTGTTGTAGTAGCGCTCGCCCCGCAGGCGGTTGACCGTCTCCAGCGCCTTCTTGCCGTCGCCCGCGCCGGCAAAGGCCCAGGCGGTGAGCAGCGTCGCGGTGAGGTCGTTGGCCGCCCCGCGGCCGCTGCGCCCGAAGTTCTGGCGGGCGGCGGCCCACTGGCCGGCCTTGATCTGGCGCACGCCGAGGGCGAGGTTGGCCAGCCCGTTGGTGGGATCGCGCGCGACGAGCTTCTCCGCCGCGCGGAACGCGTCCGGCAGGGCCCCGTCGGCGAGCAGCGAGATGAAGGCGCGCTCGACCAACTCGGCGTTGCGCGGGTCGGCCTTGACCGCCTCCCGGTAGAAGGTCGCGGCCGCGGCCGTGTCGCGGGCGGCGCCGGCGATGTAGGCGGAGAGGAAGTTGCCCTCCAGCGACTCCGCCGGCTCGTAGTCGGTCGCCGGGCTCGATTCCTTCGGCTGCGCGGCGCGGGCGCCCGAGACGAGGAGGTCGGGGACTTGGCCGACGGCGAGCAGCAGGGCGAGCGCCGAGGCGGTCCGGCGGGCGCGTGTCTTGATCATGAACCGATCGCGGCTCCTGGGCGCCCCCTCGACGAGGCCGGGCGCCGAAAACGGGCGGGTCTAAAAAACGCTGGGGACACTGGACCCATCCCGCCAGCACCGCAAGGCGAAAGGATGGCGCGCGACTCACGCCCGGCGGCCCGGCTCCCGGGGTGCGGCCCTCGACCGCGCTCCCCGACGGCCGCGACGGCGATCCGGGGCTCAGGCCCGCCGGGGCTCAGGCCTGGAACGACAACGAGGCGCGGGTGCCGCTCCCGCCCGTCCCGTAGACCAGGGCGGTGCGCAGGTTCGCCGCCATCGCCTTGACGATGCGCGAGCCGAGCCCGGTGCCGCGGGGCCGGCCCTCGCCGGACCAGCCGACGCCGTCGTCCTCCACCGCGAGTTCCAGGAGGTCGGGCTCCTGCCGCCGCAGCGCGACCCGGATCTCCCCCGACGCGTCCGCCGGGTAGGCGTACTTGTAGGCGTTGGTGACGAGTTCGGTGACCACGACGCCCACCGACACCGCCTTGTCGGTGGCGAGCCGCACCGGCACGGCGTCGAGACGGATCGCGTGGTCGCGGCCCGCAGCCTTCATCGCCGCCTGCAACTCCTCGACGAGGCTGGCGAGGTAGGCGTCGAGTTCCACCGCCTCGACATCCTCCGAGGTGTAGAGCCGCCGGTGGATGCCGGCGATGGCCGAGATGCGCGCCTGCATCTCCTCCAGCGCCGCCTTGGCGGCGGGGTCGGACACGGCGCTGGTCTGCATGTGCGCCAGCGCGGCGACCAGCGCGAGCGAGTTCGCGACCCGGTGGTTGACCTCGCGCAGCAGCAGCTCGGCCCGGTCGCGGGCGGCGCGCACGGCGGCCTCGGCCCGCTCCTTGTCGCGCCGCAGGGCCTCCGCCCGCAGGGCGGTGCCGACCGCCTCGGCCAGCAGTTCGCGGAACTGGCCCTGCACGTCCTTCCACACGTAGTCGACCGCGCCGGCCTTGAGCGCCGCCACCGCGACGCGGCTGTCGTCGGATCCGGTGACGTAGACGACGGGGGGCGCGTCGGGCAGCGCCCGGATCGCCGGCAGCAGGTCGAGCCCGGTCCGGCCGGGCATGTGGTGGTCGAGGGCCACGAGGTCGATGCCGCCCTGGGCGAGCCGCGCGAGGCCCCCCTCGCCGTCCGCCGCCGCCTCGACCGCGTACCCGCGCGCCGTCAGCGTCCGCTGCACGAGGCGGGCGAGGCCGGGATCGTCGTCGATGTAGAGGATGCGGGCGGCGGCCGGGGAGCCCTCCGCGCCGGGGGCGGTGCCGGTCATGAGCGGGTCAGTCGTGGGGCGGTCGTCATGGGATGGCGATCATGGGATGGTGGTCATCGGGTTGGTGACCACGAGTTGGTGATCATGGGTTCTCGGGCACCTGCATGACCGAGAAGAACAGCCCGAGCTGGCGGATCGCGTTGGCGAAGCCCTCGTAGTTCACCGGCTTGGTCACGTAGACGTTGGCGCCGAGGTCGTAGCAGCGCTGGATCTCGCGGGCGTCGTCGGTGGTGGTGAGCACCACCACGGGCGAGCGCTTGGTGTGCGGGTTGGCCTTGACCCGCTCCAGGATGTCGATGCCAGTCATGTCCGGCAGGTTGAGGTCGAGCAGGATCAGCAGGTGGCGGCGGGCGCTCGCCTCGCCCGTGCCGTCCGGCCCGAACAGGTAGTCCAGCGCCGAGGTGCCGTCGCGGAACGGCACGATGTCGTTGTTCACGCCCGCGCGGCGGATGTTGCGCTCGATGAGCCGGGCGTGGCCCTCGTCGTCCTCGATCATCACGATGCAGACGGGGTGCATGGCGGCCTCGCTCATTCCGCGGCGAGCCGCGTCGGCGCCTCGGTCGCGGTGCGACCTGTAGCCGCCCCGACCGGCAGCGTCACGCCGAAGGTGGCGCCGGCCCCGGGCTCGGAGGCGAGCTCGATCCGGCCGCCCAGCGCGCGCACCAGCGCCTTGACGTGGGCGAGCCCGATCCCCTCCCCCGGCTGGTCCTGGGTGCCCGCGCGGCGGAACAGCTCGAACACCCGGGCGTGGTCGCGCGGGGCGATGCCGCGGCCGTTGTCGGCGACCTCGAAGCGGACGCGCCCCGTGCCCGCCGGCCGGGCGGTGACGGTGACCTGCCCCGGCCGGTCGGGGTCGAGGTACTTCACGGCGTTGTCGAGGAGGTTGCCGAACACCTGCTCGACCGCCAGCCGGTCGGCCACGATCGTCGGCAGGTCGGGGGCGATCGTGACCACCGCCCGGCGCGCCTCGGTCTGGTGGCGCTGGGCGTCGGCGAGGCCCCGCAGCAGGGCGGTCATGTCGAGGGGACGCGGGTCGAAGGTCCGCCGCCCCTCGCGGGACAGCTTCAGGATGGCGGCGATCAGGCCCTCCATCCGGTTCACCGCGGCCCGGATGAAGCCCAGCGCCTCGGTGAAGTCGGCATCGATGCGCTCCGCCTGCGGCTGGCCGGCGAGCGCCGCCCGCACGTCCTCCCGCGTCGCCTCCAGCTCGCTCGTGAAGCCCATCACGTTGACGAGCGGCGCCCGCAGGTCGTGGCTGACGATGTAGGCGTAGCGCTGGATCTCCTCGTTCGATTCGCGCAGCTCGGCCTCGGCCTCGCGCTGCTCGGTGATGTCGGTGTGCACGCCGACCCACTCGCGGATCGCGCCGTCCGGGGCGAGCACGGGCACCGCGCGGATCGCGTAGTGCCGGTAGCCGCCCTCGCGCGACCGCACGCGGTGCTCGAACACGAAGGTTTTCCGCGCCGCGACCGTGGCGTTCCAGGCCGCGACGCTGGCCGCGGCATCGTCGGGGTGCACCGCGTCGGCCCAGCCGAAGCCCTGGTACTCGTCCCGGGTCTGTCCGGTGATCGCCGCCCAGCCGGGCTGGTCGCCGACCATCCGCCCCTCCGGATCGTTGGTCCAGAGCACGCCGCGCACGGCGGCGACGGCGGCGCGGAAGCGCCCCTCGCTGGCGCGCAGCTCCGCCTGGACCCGCTGCTGGTCGATCGAGCCGGCGAGCATGCCGAGGAACAGGATCAGGAAGGTCGCCCCGGCCACGCCGAGGGCGAGGTTCTGCTGGCCGGCGCCGAGCGCCGCGGTGTGGGCGGCGTGGGCGCCCGCCTCCTCCGCGGTGATCGTCGCCGCCGCCATGCCGGTGTAGTGCATGCCGGCCACCGCGAGGCCCATGACGCAGGCGGCGGCGAGCTTCTGCGCGACGCTGGTCTGGCGGACGGTCAGCCACAGGGCGGCGGTGGCGGCGGTGACCGCGATGGCCACCGACAGGAGCACGATGGGCGCGCTGAAGGCGAGGTCGCCGGGGACCTGCATCGCGGCCATGCCGGTGTAGTGCATCAGGGCGACGCCGAGCCCCATCACCGGGCCGGCCACGAGCAGGGCGCGGGTGCCGGAGCCGGGCCGGCTCACCCAGGCGAAGGCGGCGCCGGTGACGCCCACCGCGATCAGCAGCGACAGGAGGGTGAGGCCGGAATCGTAGGCGGCGGGCAGGCCCATCTCGAAGGCGAGCATGCCCACGAAGTGCATCGCCCAGATGCCGCCGCCCATCGCCACCGCGGCGGCCGCGACCCAGGCCCAGCGCGGCCCCGACCCGCCCGCGCGGCCGCGGGCGCCGAGGTCCAGCGCCGTGTAGGAGGCGAACACCGCCACCGCGATCGAGAGGGCCACGAGGGCGGGATTGTAGCCGGTGTGGACCATGCGCGATCGCGGGCAGCGGTCCCCGCCGGGCGACGGTGCCGTCGCCGCGGCGCGTCCCGCGGGGAGACGAGGGTTGCGGAGTGCAGGAAGTCCCGCGCCGCGCGGGTCTCCGCCGACGTGCTGACGGCGGTTTCGGGCGAATTGGCGACCGGATCGCGGCGACCCGCGGACCGGGCCGCGTTCGGCGCCGCCGCCCCTACAGGACGAGCTTCATCCCCTCGTGGCTCGCGGCGAAGCCGAGGCGGGCGTAGAAGCGCTGCGCGTCCCGGCGGGTCTTGCTGGTGGCGAGCTGGACCATGCCGCAGCCCCGGTCGCGGCAGATCTCGACGGCGAAGCGGATCATCCGCTCCCCGATCCCGCGGCCCCGCTCGGAGCTCGCCACGCGCACGCTCTCGATCTGGCCGCGCCGCATGCCGCGGTGCGACAGGCCGGGGACGACGGTGATCTGGAGGCAGCCGATCACCGCGCCGCCCCGGTCGGCGACGACGAGGAGCTGGTTGGGGTCGGCCTCGATCGCGGCGAAGGCCGCCGCGTAGCGCGGGTCGAGCGGGTCGCCCGCATCTTCGCGCGCGGCGCCGAGCGGGTCGTCCGCCAGCATGGCGACGATGGCCGGCAGATCGTCGGCGCGGGCGGGACGGAACACCGGGCCCGGATCGCCGTCCGCCCCCGGGCGGTCCGGCAGGGTGGCGTGCGATCCCGTGCGCGGGTCAGCCATCGGATCACCTCGGGAACCGCGCCCCGGGTGGGGGCGCACCGGCCGCGCCGACGGCGGGCCTCGGGGGGACCATACACGATCCCGGCGGCGGGCGATCGATCCCGGGCGAGGCGTCGCGCCGGCCTCCGCCGCCAGAGCGCCGAGCATGAGAATGAACGTTCATTGACATGAGAATGAACGTTCACTACAGTTTGGATCGTCGGTCGTGCGAGGGAGTGTTCCATGCTGGCGGATCGGTTCATGCACACGGTGCCCGGCGCGTGGCCCGCCCCGGCGGCGCAGGCCCCCGGCGCCCTGTCGGCCGCGGCTTTCCTCCGGGCGGTCTGCGCCCCGGCCAACCTCGTACTCGCCGCGGCGATCGTCGCCGGCTGGCTCGCGCTGATCGCCTGGACCGGCGCGGGCCCCGATTCGTGGCAGGCGCGGACCTGCGCCGGCCTCGACGGGTCGGTGCCGGCCTGCGGCGCCCTCCGCGCGCCCAAGGATCCGGTGAAGGATCCGAGCCGGGTCGCCCCGCACCTCGCCGGCGCGCGGGTCGCGTCGTGAGCGCGGCCGCCGGCACCGTCATCGACGCCCGGAGCGGCGCCGCGGCGCGGCGGGAGCACATCCTCGACGCCGCCGAGGCCTGCTTCGTGCGCAACGGCTTCCACCGCACCACCATGCAGGACCTCGCCCGCGAGGCGGCGATGAGCCCGGGCAACATCTACCGCTACTTCGAATCCAAGGAGGCGGTGGTCATCGGGCTGGCCGACCGCGAGTGGGCCCGCGGGGAGATCCTCGTCGAGGCCATGGAGCGGGCCGGCGACCGCCGGGGCGCCCTCTCCGGGGTGATCGAGCGCTACTTCACCCAGGCCACCCGCGCGGGCGCGATCCTGCGCCTCGATCTCTGGTGCGAGGCCACCCGCAACCCCGCCATCGCCGCCATCGTCCAGCAGGGCGAGGACGAGGCCCGCGCGTGGTTCACCGAGACGCTCGCGGCGCTCGCCGCGCCGGGCTGCGACGCCGCCGCGCTCTACGCGGCGCTCAACCCGCTGATGAAGGGGATCCTCGTGAACAAGGCCCTCGACGCCGGCTACGACGTCGGACCGGCGGTGGCCGAACTCCGCGCGCTGATCGAGGCGGGCCTGACCGGTCCCGCCGCCGGGGAGGCGGTCCGATGAGGCCCACGCGCACGGCCGCCGCGCCGGCGCTGCTGGCGCTGGGCCTCGCGCTGCCCGTCCCCGCTGCCGCGTCGCCCGCCCCTTCGTCCGCCTCTTCGCCCACCCCTTCGCACGCCGCCCTCGTCCCCGCGGTCAGCGTCGTAGAGGCGGCCCGGCGCGAGGTGGTGGAGAGCGTCGTCGTCACCGGCACGCTGGTGCCCCGCGACGAGATCCTGGTGACGCCGGAGATCGACGGCTACCGGATCACCGAGGTGCTGGTCGAGGAGGGCGCGCGGGTGGCGCGCGGGCAGGTGCTGGCGCGCCTGTCGCACGACCTGATCGACCGGCAGATCGCCCAGCAGGACGCGCTGCTCGACAAGGCCGCGGCGGCCGTGCCGCAGGCCCAGAGCAGCATCGAACAGGCCGAGGCCACCGAGACCGAGGCGCGCCTCGCCTTCGACCGCGCCCGCCAGCTCATGCAGACCGGCAACACCACGGCGGCGGTCATCGAGACCCGCACCTCCGCCCTGCGCCAGGCCGAGGGCCGGGTCGCCTTCGCCCGCAACGGGCTGGCGATCGCCAAGGCCGAACTCGCCCAGGCCCGGGCGGTGCGCGACGAGCTGTCCCTGCGGCTCGCCCGAACCGAGATCCGCGCGCCGGAGGCCGGAATCGTCAGCCGCCGCACGGCGCGGGTCGGGCTCACCGCCTCGGCCGCGGCCGAGCCGCTGTTCCGGCTGATCGCCCGCGGCGAGATCGAGCTGGAGGGCGAGGTGGTCGAGACCCGGCTGCCGCTGCTGCGCGAGGGCGCCCCGGCGGAGATCGAGATCGGCGACGGGCCGCGCGTCCAGGGCCGCGTCCGCGCGGTCTACCCGGAGGTCGACCGGGCGACCCGGCTCGGCAAGGTCCGCGTCCGCCTCGACGCCGACCCGCGCCTGCGCATCGGCACCTTCGCCCGCGGCACCGTCGAGCTGGCCCGGGTCCGCGGCGTGACCGTGCCGCAGGCCTCGGTGCTCTATGGCGCGACCGGCGGCACGACGCGCAGCAGCGTCCTCGTCGTCGCGGGCGACCGGGTCGAGGCGCGCGCGGTCCGCACGGGGCTCGCCGACGACGACGCGGTCGAGATCCGCGGCGGCCTCAGCGCCGGCGAGCGCATCGTGGCGCGGGCCGGCTCCTTCCTGCGCGACGGCGACCGGGTGCGCCCGGTGCTGGAGGCCCTGTCGCCGCCCGCGGTGGCGGCCGCGCCCGCCCCCGGCGACACCGCCGACGCCGCCGCGCCCTGAGCCGGCGCGCCCCTCCCCTCGTCATCGTCTCGAACGGGTCGCCATGCGCCTGAACGTCTCCGCCTGGGCGATCCGCAACCCGATCGCCCCCCTGGTCCTGTTCCTCGTGCTGGTCGTGCTCGGCCTCGTGAGCTTCCGGGGGCTCGCCGTCACCCGCATGCCGAACGTCGACGTGCCGGTGGTCTCGGTGTCGATCACGCAGGCGGGCGCCGCGCCGTCCGAGCTTCAGCCCCAGGTGACGAAGTGGGTCGAGGACTCGATCGCGGGCGTGCGCGGGGTGAAGCACATCACCTCGACCATCACCGAGGGCTCGTCGGTCACCACCGTCGAGTTCCGCCTGGAGGTGAACACCGACCGCGCCGTCAACGACGTGAAGGACGCAATCTCCAAGATCCGGGTGAACCTGCCGCGCACCATCGACGAGCCGGTGATACAGCGCGTCGAGATCACCGGCCTGCCGATCCTGACCTACGGGGTGCGGGCGCCGGCGATGACCCCCGCCGACCTGTCGTGGTTCGTCGAGGACCGGGTCGCCCGCGCCCTCCAGGGGGTTAAGGGGGTCGGCGGCGTCGAGCGGCTCGGCGGCGTCGCCCGCGAGATCCGCGTCGTCCTGAAGCCGGACCGGCTGCTCGCGCTCGGCATCACCGCCGCGGACGTGAACCGGCAGGTGCGCCTGACCGCCGCCGACATGGCGGGCGGGCGCGGCGAGGTCGGCGGCCGCGAGCAGTCGATCCGGGCGCTGGCCGCCGCCCGCAGCGTGGCCGACCTGAAGGCCACCTCGATCGTCCTGCCGGGCGGCCGCAAGGTCCGCCTCGACGAGCTGGCGCGGGTCGAGGACGGGGTCGAGGAGCCGCGCACCTTCGCCCGCTTCGACGGCGAGCCGGTGGTCGCCTTCGCGGTCTCGCGCGGCTCGGGGGCGAGCGACGCCGCGGTGGCCGAAGGCGTCGAGGCGCGCATCGACGCCTTCCGCGCGGAATTCCCCGAGATCCGGTTCGACCGGATCGATTCCTCGGTCGCCGCGACGCTCGGCAGCTACGATTCGGCCATGCACACCCTGGTCGAGGGGGCCGTGCTCGCGGTGATCGTGGTGCTGCTGTTCCTGCGCGACTGGCGCGCCACCCTGATCGCCGCGACCGCCCTGCCGCTCTCGGTCTTCCCGACCTTCTGGGCGATGGACGCGCTGGGCTTCACCCTCAACGGCATCAGCCTGCTCGCGATCACGCTCGTGACCGGGATCCTCGTCGACGACGCCATCGTCGAGATCGAGAACATCGTCCGGCACATGCGGCTGGGCAAATCCCCCTACCGGGCGGCGATCGAGGGCGCCGACGAGATCGGGCTCGCGGTGATCGCCATCACCGCCACCCTGATCGCGGTGTTCGCCCCGGTCTCGTTCATGGGCGGCATCGCCGGGCGCTACTTCGTCCAGTTCGGGCTGACCATCGCCGTGTCGGTGTTCATGTCGCTCCTGGTGGCGCGCCTGATCACGCCGATGCTCGCCGCCTACTTCCTGCGCGACCACGGGCCGGAGCACGAGCGCGAGGGGCCGGTGATGCGCGCCTACGGCCGGATCGTCGGGTGGTCGGTGCGCCACCGGGTGATCACGCTGCTCGCCGGGCTCGGCCTGTTCGCCGCCTCGCTCGCCTCGACGGCGCTGCTGCCCTCGGGCTTCCTGCCCAAGCAGGACAACGCCCGCACCCTGTTCATGGTCGAGCTGGCACCCGGAGCCCGCCTCGCCGACACGATCGCGGTGACCGACCGGCTCGCGGCGCGGATCCGCGCCCTGCCGGAGGTGACCTCGGTCTTCGTCGACGGCGGCCGGCAGGCCGGGGGCCGCAAGGAGACGCGGCTCGCCACCCTGGTGGTCAACCTCACGCCGAAGGCCGCGCGGGCGAAGTCGCAGGCCGCGGTCGAGACCGAGGTCGCCGGCCTGCTCGCCGACGAGCCCGACATCCGCTCCTGGACCCTGCGCGAGAACGGCAACCGCGACCTCGCGCTCGTGGTGAGCGGCCCCGACGCGGGGGTGGTCAAGGACGTGGCCGCCCGCCTCCAGCGCGACATGGCCGCGATCCCGCACCTCGTGGCGGTGATGTCGACGGCGCCGCTGGACCGCACCGAGATCCGCATCCGCCCGAAGCCCGGCGCGGCCGCCGACCTCGGCGTGACCACCGACGCGCTGGCCGAGACGGTCCGGGTCGGCACGATCGGCGACATCGGCATGAATCTGGCCAAGTTCAACGCCGGCGACCGGCAGGTGCCGATCCGGGTGCAACTGCCCGAGAGCGCCCGCGGCGCCGTCTCGCGGCTGGAGAACCTGAAGGTCCAGGCCAAGGACGGGGCGGCGGTGCCGCTGGCCGCGGTGGCCGACATCGCCCTCGACCAGGGCCCGGGCGCCATCGACCGCTACGACCGCGCCGTGCGCGTCGCCGTGGAGGCCAACATGGAGGGCTCGGACGCGCTCGGCTCGCTGATCCAGCAGGCGCTCGCGACGCCGACCGCCAAGGCCCTGCCGCCGGGCGTGACGATCAAGCAGACCGGCGACGCCGAGATCATGGGCGAGGTGTTCTCCGGCTTCCTGATGGCGATGGGGGCCGGGATCATGATGGTCTACGCCGTGCTGGTGCTGCTGTTCGGCAACTTCCTCCAGCCGCTGACCATCCTGTTCTCGCTGCCCCTGTCGATCGGCGGGGCGATCCTCGGCCTGCTGCTGCTCGGCATGCCGATCTCGATGCCGGTGGTGATCGGCATCCTGATGCTGATGGGGCTGGTGACGAAGAACGCGATCATGCTCGTCGACTTCGCCGTCGAGGAGATGCGCGCGGGCGTCGATCCGGTCACCGCCATCGTCGATGCCGGCCGCAAGCGGGCGCGGCCGATCGTGATGACCACGATCGCCATGGCCGCCGGCATGGTGCCCTCGGCGATGGCGCTCGGGGTCGGTGGCGAGTTCCGCGCGCCGATGGCGGTGGCGGTGATCAGCGGCCTGATCGTCTCGACGCTGCTCTCGCTGGTGTTCGTGCCGGCGGTGTTCCTGCTGGTCGACGGCCTGTCGCGCCGGCTCGGGCGCGGCCTCGGCCGCCTGGTCGGCCCCCGCGACGAGGCGGGGAGCGCGCCGCTACCGCATTCCGCCGCCCGATGACGGCGGCCCCTTCGACGGAGAACCGATTGACCCCGATCCTCACCCGCTTCGCCACCGCCGCCCTGGTCGCGCTCCTGGCCTATGCCTGCGGCGGCCCGGCCCGGGCCGCGGAGCCGGTCGGCACGTGGCTGACGGAGGATGGGCGCGCCCGGGTGCGGACAGAGCCCTGCGCCGCGGACGCCGCCCGCCTGTGCGGCACCGTCGTCTGGTTGCAGAAGCCCCTCGACGAGGACGGCCGGCCGCGCCGCGACCGCTACAACCCCGACCCGCGCCGGCAGGCCCGCCCCGTCCTCGGCCACCAGATGCTGCTTGGCCTGGGCGCGACCGCCGAGGGGCGCTACGCGGGCCGGATCTACAACGGCGACAACGGCAAGTTCTACGACGTGACGGTGTGGAGCGAGACCCCCACCGCGCTGACGGTGAAGGGCTGCATGCTGACGGTGTTCTGCGGCTCGCAGACCTGGACGCGGGTGACCGAGCCCGCGCCGGGCCAGCTCCGCGGCGCCACCGGCGCGCCGGACGGCCCCCGCCTCGACCCGGAATGGGCGGCCAGACCCGCCGTTGGGACGGCTCCGAAGACCCCTCCGGCCGGGAAGGCCGCGCCGGCCCAGTAGCACGCCGTCAATCCGGGATTCCGCACGATCGGTCGGACGAAGGGCGGGCCGGCGGTCCTGCCGGAGCGTCCCGATGCCGCGAGGCCCGCGGCCGGGCCGCCGGAACAGGGCGGGCCCGCGCGCGATTGCCGGGCCGGACGCCCCCTCCGGACGCGAGACAGCCCATGCTCCGCATCGCCGCCGCTCTCCTGGTGACCCTCGCGCTCGCCCCGGTCTGCCGGGGTGCGGAGGCGGCCCAGGACGCCGCGCAGGACGCCGCGCAGCAAACGGCGCAGCCCGGCGCCGACGCGCTGAAGCCGATGCTGCGCAGCGACGACCTCGTGTTCAACGGCATCACCCGGTCGCGGGACGGGCGGCTGTTCTCGCCGTTCCAGCGGCAGACGAAGGGCAAGGGGCTCGAACTCGGCGAGTGGCGCGACGGCAAGCCGGTCGCCTACCCCGACGAGGCCTGGAACGCCTGGAAGCCCGGCGACGACCCGGCCAAGGCGTTCGTCGCCGTCAACGCCATCCGGATCGGCCCGGACGGCGACCTCTGGGTGGTCGACAAGGGCGCGCCGGGCATGGGCGAGGCGCCGCTGCCCGGCGGCCCCAAGCTCGTGCAGATCGATCTCGCCGGCAACACGGTGCGGCGGGTCTACCCGCTCGGGGCGGCGACCACCGAGCGGAGCTTCATCGACGATTTCCGCTTCAACGGCCGCAACGTCTACCTGACCGATGCCGGCCAGCCCGGCCTCGTGGTGCTCGACCTCGACTCGGGCCGGACGCGGCGCGTCCTCGACGGGCACTGGTCGACCATCGCCCAGCGCCCGCTGACCGGCCAGGGCCGGGTGCTGCGGGACGACAAGGGCAAGCTCCTGTTCATCCACGCCGACCAGCTCGAAGTCTCCCCCGACGGCAAGACGTTCTACTATCAGGCCTGCACCGGCCCGCTCTACAGCATCGAGACCCGATGGCTCGACGACGCGGGGGCGAGCGACGCCGAGCGCGCCCGGCACGTGAAGCTCTTCGCCCCCACCGTGGCGACGGGCGGCACCGCGATCGACGCGGACGGGACGATCTACGCGAGCGACACCGACGGCCTGCGGATCCTGAAGATCGCCCCCGACGGCACGACGAGTACGCTGGTGCAGGACCCGCGCCTCGTCTGGGTGGACGCGCTGTGGATCGACGAGACGGGCGGCCTGTGGATCCCCGCGGCGCAGATGAACCGCACGCCGGCGATGAACGGCGGCGAGGCCTCGGCGGTGAAGTTCCCGACCACGGTCTACCGCATGGAGATCGGCGCCAAGCCGCTGCGCAATTGAGCCGCCGCGCCCCCGAGCGTTCGGCGCAGATGGCGACCTTCTTCACCGCCGACACGCATTTCGGCGACGCCCACATCCTCCGCCACCGGGCCGCGCGCTTCGCGAGCCTGGAGGCGCACGACGCCGGCCTGATCGCCGCCTGGAACGCGGTCGTCGGGCCCGACGACACGGTCTGGCACCTCGGCGACTTCGCCGCCGGGGCGAGCCGCCCCCGCTGCGCCGAGATCTTCTCCGCCCTCAACGGCCGCAAGTTCCTGGTGCGGGGCAACCACGACACCAACCGGGTGCTCGACCTGCCCTGGGCCGCGCCGCCCGTGGAGAGCGCCCGGATCACGGTGGCCGATGGCGGGGGCCGCGAGCGGCGACTCTACCTCGCGCACTACGCCCACCGCGCCTGGCCCGGCCTGTGGCGGGAGACGCGCCACCTCTACGGCCACAGCCACGCCACCCTGCCCGACACCCGGATGTCCTGCGACGTCGGCGTCGACGCCTGGGACGACCGGCCGGTGACCCTCGACGCCCTAATCCGGCGCCAGGACGCGGCGGAGCAGGTGCCGGAGGAGATCGCCCGCGACCGCGCCCGCTGACGCGCGGGGTGCGGCATCGGCGTTCGAACGGCGTGCGAACCGGGACGGTCCGCGGCCGGTTGTGCGGCCATGAGCGCTCATGCAACCACCGATCCTGCAACCCTCGATCCCGATCCCGACGCGATCGCCGGCGAGGTGGTCGACGCGCGCCGGCGCGAGATGGCGGTGGAGCACCTGCTGTTCGGCACCATCCGCTTCGTGGCGGCCCGGCACCCGGAGCTGCTGGACGCCCTCGACGGCAGTCTCGACCATCTGTGGGACAAGTCGGAGGGCACGGCGCGCGACGACGAGGCGGTGCGGGCGATCGCGCGGCGCTTCATCAAGAGCCTGCGCGCCGAGACCTGAGGGCGAGGCCTGAGGGCGAGACCTGAGGGGACGCGGCGCTTCGGGGGGACGGGGATGGGGGTGGATCAGGCGTTCGGGCGGCACCCGGGGGCGAAGCGCGGCCGTCGCGCCGGTCGGGGTCGCGGATGATCCCCGCGATGCTCCCACCCCCGGCCATCGTCCGGGCCGCGGAGGCCGCGGCGGCGGTCTTCGCCGAGCGCGCCCCGCGGCACGACCGGCACGGCGCCTTCCCGCGCGAGGACATCGACGGCCTGCGCGAGGCCGGGCTGCTGGCCGCGCCGCTGCCGGTGGCGCTCGGCGGCGCCGGGCTGTGCGAGGCGGGCTCGGCCGACGCCCTGGCGGCGGTGCTCGCGGCGGTCGGCCGCGGCAGCCTCGCCCTGGGCCGGCTCTACGAGGGCCACGTCAACGCCCTCGCCCTGGTGCTGCGCTACGGGTCGGACGACGCCCGCGACGCGCTGGCCCGCGACGCCCGCGACGGCCACCTGTTCGGCGTCTGGAACACCGAGCCCGACCCCGGCGGTCTCACCCTCGACGGTCCGGAGCTCGCGGGCGCCAAGAGCCTCGCCTCGGGGGCGGGCCACGTCACGCGCCCCCTCGTCACCGCCCGGCTCCCCGACGGACGGCGGCAGATGCTGGTCGTCCCGCTGGAGCGGGGAACGCGCGCCGACCTCGCCGACTGGCGCGCGCACGGCATGCGTGCCTCCGCCACCGGCACGGTGGATTTCTCCGGCCTGCGCGCGGCCGACGCCCACGCGGTCGGCGAGCCGGACGCCTATTTCCGGCAGCCGTTCTTCTCGGCCGGGGCGTGGCGCTTCCTGGCGGTCCAGCTCGGCGGCATCGAGGCGGTGGTCGAGGCGCACCGGGCGCACCTGCGCGCCACCGGCCGGGGCGGCGACCCGCACCAGCGCGCCCGGCTGGGGCAGGCGGCGCAGGCGGCCGAGACCGCCCGGCTGTTCGTGCGCGGCGCGGCGCGGATCGCCGCGGCCGAGGCGGACGAGGATCCCGAGCGGGTGGTCGCCTACGTCAACCTCGCCCGCGGGGCGGTGGAGCGCGCCGGGCTCGACGCGATCGCGCTGGCCCAGCGCTCGGTCGGCCTCCAGGGCTTCCTCGAAACCCACCCCCTGGAGCGGCTGATCCGGGACCTGGCCACCTACCTGCGGCAGCCCGGCCCCGACTACGCGCTCGACCGCGCCGCCGCCTACGTCCACGACGCGGGGGCGCCGGTCCATCGGCTGTGGCCGTGAGGGGCGCTCAGATCCCCGCGTACCAACTGAAGCCCAGCTCGCCGACCATGCTGCCGCGGCCCTGGCCGATCCCGTCGACCCGGTCCACCGCCTCGATGCTGGCGAGGTACTTCAGCGACTTGTAGCCGAGCTGGCGCTCGACCCGCAGCCGCACCGGGGCGCCGTGCTTCACCGGCAGGTCGCCGCCGTTCATGCCGTAGGCGAGGATGGTCTGCGGGTGCAGGGCGTCGAACAGGTCGTAGGTGTCCCACCAGCCGTCGACGGTGCGGATCACGAGGAAGCGCGCCTCCGGCTTCAGACCCGCCGCCAGCAGCACCTGCGACAGGGGCACCCCGGTCCACTGGCCGATCGCCGACCAGCCCTGCTCGCAGGCGTGCAGGGTGATCTGGGTGCGGGCCGGCATCGCCTTCAGGTCCGCAAGGGAGAAGGCCATCGGCCGCGCGACGAGCCCGGTCACCGGCAGGCGCCAGTCGGAAAAGCCCGCGGCCTTCGAGCGGCGATAGGCGGGATCGTCCGGGTCGACCGTGTTGATCGTCGGGAAGACCGCCGAGATCGCCTCGGGGCCGAACTCGCGCACCAGCGGCTGGTGGCGCAGCAGCCAGCGCTGCACGTGGAAGGTCAGCCAGTCGCTGGCGCCGTAGAGGCCGCCCCGGCCCGGCCCGTCCGCGACGAGGTCGCAGCCGCCGAGCCCGGCCGCCGCGAGGCCGGTCGCGCCGACGAGAAGCCCGCGGCGGGTCACATCGCTCATCGCCGGTCCCTCCGCTCGGGCCGTCCCAGGATCATCGCCCGCATCAGCGCGCGGGGGCCGTTGGCGAGCACCTGCCAGAGGTGGACGGCCAGGAACAGCACCAGCCCGCACCCGGTGAGGAAGTGGACGGTGCGCGCCGATTGCCGGCCGCCGAACAGCGTGAACAGCTCGGGGAACGCCGCCGTCACCCCGGGCGCCATCGTCAGCCCGGACAGCAGCATGGTCGGGGCCAGCACCAGCAGCACCGCGAGATAGGCAAGCTTCTGGAGGGCGTTGTAGCGCGGCGCGTAGGCTGCCCGCGGGTCGCCCCCCAGGCTCAGGTGGTCGCGGACCTCGCCCGCGAGATGGGCCGGGCGGACCTGGTCGCGGTCGGGCCAGAGCCGCCGGTACAGGCGCCCGCCGAGGGCGGCGGCCGCGAGGTAGAGGCCCCCGGCGATCACGAAGGCCCAGGCCGAGAGGAAATGCAGGTTGCGCCCCCAGCCGGTCTGTTCGAGGTTCACCGGCAGCGGCAGGCTCACCCAGGCCGGCGCGTCGTTGGCGCCGGTCTCGCCCCAGAACAGCTTCGGCAGCGCCAGCAGGATCGCGACCCCGCTCACGGCCAGCCCGAGGAAGGCGGCGGCGCCGATCCAGTGGGCGGCGCGCACCCAGAGCGGGTGGCGCGCGTGCTCAAGCCTCGACCCGCCCACGCCCATCTCGCGCCGTCCCACAACCAGAAGATCGCACGGGCCACGGGCGGGATCCAGGCGCGCGGGATCCAGGCGCGCGGGATGCGGCGTCGCGGCTCACGCCCGGCGGGCGCCCAGCGCGGCGCCGAGCAGCAGGGCCGCGCCGGCGCCGGCCGCGAGCAGCCCGACGCTCAGGGCCCCGGCCGAGGGCACGCCCTTGCGCGCCCGCCAGCCGCCGTCGGCGGTCGTGCCCCGCGCGACCGGCTCCCGCAGGGCGCCGTTGTCCCGCGGCCCGGGATCGGCCCGGTCGAGGGCGAGGCGGAATCCCAGGCCCATCAGGTGCTCGGTCGGGTACGGGGCCAGCGCGTAGCCGACTTGGGCGAGGCGGGCCGGCCAGCCCACCGCCGTCTCGTCGCGCGGGCGCAGGGCGAGGCGCAGGTAGGTCCGGGCCACGTCCTCGGGGGCGTAGTACAGGTGGCCGGGGTTGAGGCGCTTGCCCGAGACGTTGGCGCCGTGCTCCAGCCCGGGCGTGTCGACGATGGCCGGGAACACCGCGCAGACGTGGACGTCCCGGTGGCGGGCGAGTTCCTGGCGCAGGCTCGCCGAGAAGCCGCGCAGGCCGAACTTGCTCGCGGTGTAGGCCGCCGCGAACGGCGTCGGCGCCCAGCCGCCCATCGAGACGGTGTTGATCAGCGTGCCGCGCCCCCGGCGCAGGAAATGCGGCAGGGCGGCGTAGGCGCCGTGCATGGCGCCGAACAGGTTCACCTCGACGGTGCGCCGGTGCAGGTCGAGGGGCGCGTCGAGATAGGGGCCGAACACCCCGACGCCGGCGTTGTTGATCCAGACGTCGAGGCCGCCGAACGCGCGGAGCGCCCCCTCCGCCAGGGCGGCGACGGCGTCCGGATCGGTGACGTCGGTCGGGATCGCCTGCACGGCGCCGCCGCGGGCCCGGATCGCCCCGGCGATGTCGTCGAGCACCGCGCCGCGGCGGGCCGCCAGCACCACCCGGGCGCCGCGCGCCGCGAAGGCCTCCGCGGCGGCGCGGCCGATCCCGCTCGACGCCCCGGTGATCACCACCGTCCTGCCGCGCAGATGCGCCATGCCCGTCCCCCGTCCGCATCCGGATCACGGTCGGCGAACCCGCCCCGGGGAACACCTGTTCCCGCGGCGGCGCCAGCCGATCCGGCCTGCGGCGATCCGCGCGGCCGCCGTCTCCCGCCGGAAAAGCCCGGCGCAGGAAGGACGCGAAGCGCGAGGATACGGGAGCGTCCCGAAGAAGTTGTTTCGTCGTTGCAGCCGCACCCTGAACGCGAGGCAAGGACCCGTCGATGCCCTCCCCCCGCCCGGACCGCGCCGACGCGCGCGCCTCGACCGTGTGGACCCTGGCGCTGGCCACGGCGCTGCTCGGCCTCGTCGCCCTCCCCCGTCGCGGCGGCGCGGACGCCGCGCCCCGGCGCTCCGCGAGATCGCCTCAGGGCGATGATGCGGCCCGCCGCACGGCGCCCTCGCACGCGGGCTCGGATGCCCGGGCGACCGCCCACGCCGAGGCCGACCGCGGGCGCCGCGCCGCGCACCCGGGCGAGATCCCGGCCAAGGGCTGGAAGGACATCGGCTTACGCACCTACCGCGACGTGGGCGAGAACCGGGTCACCCTGGTCTCGGCCGGGGTCACGTTCTTCACCCTGCTGGCGATCTTCCCGGCCATCGCCGCACTGGTCTCCTCCTACGGGCTGATCGCCGACGCCGCGACCATCAACGACCAGCTCGCCAGCCTGCAGGGGGTGCTGCCGCAGGGGGCGCTGGACATCGTCGGCGAGCAGGTCCGGCGGTTGAACGAGAAGGGCGACGCCACGCTGGGCCTGAGCCTCGTCACCGGCATCGCCCTGTCGGTGTGGAGCGCCAACGGCGGCGTGAAGCACGTGTTCGACGCGCTCAACCTCGTCTACAACGAGCGCGAGAAGCGGGGCTTCATCAAGCTCAACCTCATCTCCCTCGCCTTCACCGCCGGCGCCCTGCTGTTCCTGATCCTGGCGCTCACCGCCGTCGTCGCCGTGCCGATCGCGCTGCGCTATATCGGCCTCGGTGAGGGCGGGTGGTGGCTCGCCCTGCTGCGCTGGCCGGCGCTGCTCCTCGCGGTGCTGCTCGGGCTGGCGGTCCTCTACCGATACGGCCCGAGCCGGGACGCGCCGCGCTGGCGCTGGGTGACCCCCGGCGGCCTGCTCGCCGCCGGGCTGTGGCTCGTCTGCTCGCTGCTGTTCTCGTGGTACGTCGCCAACTTCGGAAGCTACGACAAGACCTACGGCTCGCTCGGGGCGGCGATCGGGTTCATGACCTGGATCTGGCTCTCGACGACGATCATCCTCGCCGGTGCGCAGCTCAACGCCGAGATGGAGCACCAGACCGCCGAGGACACCACGGTCGGCGCCCCGCAGCCGCTGGGCACCCGGGAGGCGCACATGGCCGACACGGTGGGCGCCGCCGCGGAGTAGGCGCGCCGGCCCGTCCCGGCGCGGTCCGGCGGGCACGGCGCCTGCAACCACCGGCCGTGCCATGCCGCTCGCCCTCGCCCCCCGTGCCGATCTGGGACAGCCCCGCCCCGAACCGGGACGGCGCGCGCGCGGGCGCGCGCCGATGATCGCCCGGCACAGCCTGATCTACGTCGGCTCGCGCGGCTTCGCCGCGGCGCTCAACATGGGCTCGGTGGCGGTGTTCACCCGGCTCGCGCCGGTGGAAAGCTACGGCGGCTACCTCTACCTGCTGTCCTGGGCGCTGGTGCTCTACGGCGCCACCTGCCAGTGGCCGAAATTCGCGTTCTTCGCCCTCTACGACGAGGCCCGGGAGCCGGCGCAGGTCGGCACCGTCGTGCGCATCCTCGGCGGCACCCTGCTGCTCGCGGGCCTCGGCGCGGCGGCGGCCTCCGCCCTCGGGCTGGTCTCGCCGCGCGCGGCGGCGGCGATCCTGGCGCTGGCGATGGGCACCACCCTGTTCGAGGGCTCCACCGAGATCGCCCGCACCCGGCTCAAGGCGGGGGCGGTGGCGGCCTCGGTGATCAGCCGGGCCGTGCTGATCCTCGGGCTCGGCAGCCTGTCGCTCCACGCCTCGGGGGATCCCCTGCACCTCGCCCTGGCGGTGGCCTGCGCCAACGCGCTCGGCGCCCTGCCGGCGGCGCTGACCATCATCCCGCTGATGCCCGGCCGCGGCAGCCGGGCCGAGGCGCTGCGCCTGTTCGCCTACGGCTGGCCGCTGGTCCTGTCCTTCGGCACTGCCGCGCTCGGCCAGACCCTCGACCGGCTGATCGTCGCCGAGACGGTCGGGCCGGCCGGGCTCGGGGCCTACGGCGCCATCGCCGACTTCCTGAAGCAGAGCTTCGTCGTGTTCGGCGAGGCGATCGCCCTGTCGCTGATCTCGATCGCCAAGCGCGAGGCGCGGGCGGGGGGCATGGCCGCGGCGGGCGGGGTGCTGCGCGACGCGGCCCGCGCCATGGGCCTGATCGCCGCCTTCGGCGCGGTGTTCTTCCTGTGCTTCGACGACCTCGTGATCGGCGTGCTGCTCGGGCCCGACTACCGCGCCGAGGCCCAGGCGCTGGCGCCGGTGCTGATCCTGGCGAGCATCCTGATGATGTTCCGCGCCTACTACTTCGGGCAGGTGATCTACTTCACCCGCTCCAGCCGGCTGGAGGCCTGGGCCGCCTTCGCCACGCTCGCCACCGTCGCCGCGGCGTCGCTGGCGCTGATCCCGCCGCTGGGCGCGATGGGGGCCGCCTTCGCCTTCGCCGGGGGGCAGGCGGCCGCCTGCCTCGTGCTGGTGCTCGGTGCCCGCCGGGCCGGCACCGCCCTGCCGCTGCCGCTCGCGGACATGGCGGGCATCGCCGGCGGCGCGCTCGCCTGCGGGCTGACCGTGGTCGCCATCGGCCTGCTGCCCGGCGGCCTGACCGCCGCGGGGCAGGTGCTGCGGCTGGCGGTGCTCGCGGGGGGCGCCCTGATGGTCGCGTGGCGCTACGACGTGCTCGGCCTCGCGGGGGCGCTGCGCCGGCGGCTCGCCTCGTGACCGGCGCGGCTCACGCCCCGCTGCCGGGCGGCGCCGTCGCGGCGGTCCGGCCGCTCGATCCCGGCGCGCCGTGGATCCCGGCCTGGCGGGCGCTGGGGCGGGCGGCGGCGATCCCCAACCCGTTCTACGAGGCGGGCTGCGCGCTCGCCGCCCGCGCCGCGTTCGGCGCGGGGGTGCGGCTGCTCCTCGTCGCCGACCGGCCGCCGGAGGAGTCGGGCGCGCGGATCGTCGCCGCGTGGCCGTTCCGGCGGGACCGGCGCCGCTGGGGCCTGCCGCTGCCGCTGCTGATGGGCTGGACGCACGGCTACGGCCCGTTCGGGGCGCCGCTGCTCGATGCCGCCGCGCCCGAGCGGGCGCTCGCCGCCCTGCTCGCCGCGCCCCGGGCGCTCGGCCTGCCGCCGCGGCTGCTGATGCCCAACGCCCCCGCGGACGGGCCGCTGCCCGCGCTCCTCGACCGGCTGGGCGCGCGCCGCGCCGCCTACTGGCCGCACGCCCGCGGGATGCTCGACCTCGAAGGCCTGACGCCCGCGGCGCGGGCCGGCTATCTCGGCCACCTCTCGGGCAAGCGGCGGCGCAAGCTGCGGCTCGCCCGCGAGCGCCTGGAGGCGGGCGGGCCGGTGACCCTGGAGATCCTCGACGCGCCCGAGGCGTTCGGCGCGGCGCTCGACGACCACGTCGCCCTGGAGGCGGCGGGCTGGAAGGGCCGGGCCGGCACCGGCCTCGGCCAGCGGCCGGAGGAGGCCGCCTTCCTGCGGGCGCTCGCCGCCGATCTCGGGGCGGAGGGCCGGATGCGGATCGCGCGCCTGCGCCGGGGGGACCGCACGCTCGCCTCGGCGATCGTGCCGCTGACCGGCTCCGAGGGCTGGGTCCTGAAGATCGCCCACGACGAGACCGAGCCGGAGGCCGCCCCCGGGGTTCAGCTCGTCCACCGCCTCACCGAAGCGGCGCTGGCCGACCCCGCCTGGGCGCGGATCGATTCCTGCGCGCCGCCGGACTTCGCCCTCGGCACCACCTTCTGGACCGGGCGGCGGGACATCGCCCACCTCCTCGTCGAGGCGGGGCGCGACCCGCTGTTCCCGGTGGCGGCGGCCCTCGAGCGCGCGCGCGAGCGCGTCGCCCGGGCCCGGCGAGGCGCTCGGTGAGCGCTCAGTCCCGCTCGTCGAAGCGACTCCGAAAAAATACCTCGCGGCCGGCGCCGTCGATCACCCGCACCGCCTGGGCCGGCTCCTCCCGGCGCTGCGGCACCCGGGCGCGGGCGAACAGGCGCAGCGCCCGCTCCTGCGCGCCCTCCAGGCTGCCGACGCGCACCGAGACGCGGGTGACGACCTCGGCGCCGTCGGGACCGATGACTTCGATGTGGAAGGTCTCGCGCAACCGGGTCCGCCCGTTCTATGAGGAGCGGCAGAGATAGGATGCCGCCGGTCGCGCGCGAAGCCGCCGCGTCGCCGCGGAGCCGATGACGTTTCCCGAGGGCATATCGTGGACCCGCTCAAGGCCGCCGCGGCGGTCGTCTTCTGCCTCGTCCTGTTCGTCCTGGCCTTCCGGCTGACCCGGCGGCTGATGGACCTCGCCATCGACGCGGGCCACGCCGAGGCGCGGCGGCGCGCGGCCGAGGGCCTCCCGGAGGAGTGAGCGGCGGAGGGCGCGGGTCAGCCGGCCGCCCCCGTCTGCCGCAGCGCCTCGCCGACGATCATCGCCGCGGCGACCGCGACGTTGAGCGAGCGCATCCCCGGCCGCATCGGCACCACCACCCGCGCGTCCGCCGCGGCGTGGACGGCGTCGGGGACGCCGGCCGATTCGCGCCCGACCAAGATGCAGTCGCCGGGGCGGAAGGCGAAGGCGGTGTAGGGGGTCGCCCCCGTGGTGGTGGCGAGCACCAGCCGCGGGCCGGCCTCCCGCCGCCACGCCTCGAACGCCGCCCAGGACCGGTGCCGGGTCACGGCGAGATGGTCGAGGTAGTCGAGGCCCGAGCGGCGCAGGTGCCGGTCGGAGACGTCGAAGCCCGCCGGCTCGACGATCTCGACGGCGAGGCCGAGGCAGGCGGCCATGCGCAGCATCGTGCCGGCGTTCTGGGGGATGTCGGGCTGGTAGAGGGCGAGGCGGAGCATGCCGAGCCATCGCCCGGGCGCAAGCCGCCGTCAAAGCCGCGGCACCCGGCCGGCTTGCCCCGCCCGGGCGATCCGTGCTGTGCCTCGCGCGCCCGCACGGCGTCGCGCATCCCCCAGACTTTGCGCGCGACGTGCGCGCGAAGAGACCCGGTCCGGACCCATGCGACGCGCCCTCGTGCCCCTCCTCGCCTTCTGTCTCGGCCTCGTCGGCATCACCGGGGCGGCGGTGTTCGCCTTCATCCCGGACAAGGCGCCGATCGGCACCCCGTCGGTCGGCGGTCCTTTCACGCTGACCGACCAGGACGGGCGCACGGTCACCGACCGGGACTTCCTGGGCGCGACGCACCTCGTGTTCTTCGGCTTCACCCACTGCCCGGACGTGTGCCCGACGACGCTCCAGCAGATCTCCGACGTGCTCGCCGCGCTGGGCCCCCGGGCGAAGGGCATGCGCGTGGCCTTCGTGACGGTCGATCCCGAGCGCGACGACCCGGCGAGCCTGAAGACCTACCTGTCGAGCTTCGATCCGCGCATCACCGGGCTCACCGGCAGCCCGGAGCAGGTCGCCGCCACGGTGAAGGCCTATCGCGGCTACGCCAAGCGGGTCCCGGGCAAGGACGGCGACTACGTGATGGAGCACACCGCGCTCGTCTACGTGATGGACGCCCAGAACCGCTTCCTCGGCGCCCTCGACCTCTCGCGGCCGCCCGAGCAGACCGCGGCGCAGCTCGCCAAGAAGATCTGACCAAGAAGATCTGAGCCGATCCGATCCGCCGCGCGCAGGCGCGGCGGCCGTCCCTCACAGCACCATGCCGGCGTGGAAGCGGTCGGGGGAGAGCGGCAGCAGGAACTGCACGCCGAAACCGTCGTCGAAGTAGCGCACCAGCCGGGCCGGGGTGCTGCCGACCGTGACCAGGGTGTCGAGCGGCGGCCGGACCTCGCAGGCGAGCGCCGCGCCGGACGGCGAGATGTCGACGAGGCGGGCCGGGACGTCGCGGCCGGCGAGGCGCAGGATCACCGCCGTTTGCCGGGGGACGAGGCGCTCGTGGGTGCGTCCCTCGGGCAGGCCGAGCAGGTCGCGGTTGGCGAGCCACGTGAGCTGCGAGGCGATCTTGTCGCGCTTGCGGGGGCTCCCGGCCAGATGCACCGCGAAGCCGCCGCGGGTCTGGCGCACCACCAGTCCTTCGAGCCGGCCGATATGCTCCAGGTAGAGCACCACGCGCTCGCCGAGTTCGCCCGCCACGGCGCAGGTCAGGCGGACGCCGCCCGGCGACATGTCCACGGTCTGACAGGGGAACTCGCGCCGGTCGGCGAGCATGTAGCGGCCGAGCAGCGCCACCCGCACCCGCTGGTGGCGGCGCTGGTCCGAGGCATCGCCGCCGACGACGGGGCCCCTCGGAAGCAGGGCTGCTGTGGCGTAGACCGCGCTCATAACGCTTGGCTGGCCTCGCGGGCGGGTGAGGAGCCGGACGCTAAACCCTGCAAGGTTACGAAAGCCTTCTCCGAGAGGGCCGCGGGGGTCGAATTTAGACGGTTGCACGTGTCCGGCCACGCGTTGCTGCACGGAATGGTTGCACAACCCAGAGTTACTACAACTTATCTGCTCAGGCGCAGATGGATGTCCGTCACGGGCGAACCTGCCTTGCGGCGACGCCCATCCCGTCAGGCGCGTCCCCCGGTATGGACCAGGAGGTGGCCGCGGCGCATCGGCCCGGTGTCGTTGGCCGGGGGCTGATCCGGCCGGACGTCGGCCGGCTCGGGCCGGGCCAGGATGCGCAGGGACGTGGTGTCGGCCCGGGCGAGCGGCCGCAGGCCGATCCAGTGCGGCGTCCCCTCCGGGGTCAGCGTCCCGAGGGCCCGGATCTGCGTGCGGCCGCGGTGGCGCAGGGGCAGGAGCAGCAGTTCGAGGTCCAGCGACTCGCCCGCCGCGTTGGTGCCGCGCAGGCCCGCGACGACGCCGAGCGTGTCCTGGGCGACGATCTCGACGAGCCGCCACGGCTCGGCGGCCGGGCTTCCCCAGAGCTGGGCGAAGGGCAGGCCCTTCAGCTCCCGCCCGTAGAGTGCGCAGACCCGGGTGCCGGCGAGCCGGACCGTGGCCTCGCGCGCGGCCATGTCGAGTTCGAGGATCAGGCTGTCGGCGAGCAGGTGGCGGATCTCGCCGGGTTCGATCTCGGCCCGCTCGGGCGCCGAGCGCTCGCCGCGCAGGCGTTCCCAGTAGGCGTGCAGCTTGCGGCTCGTGGGATGCTTCATGGGTGCCCCGAAACGGTACGCCGGATGGTCCGCCGCCGGCCCGTTCCGGCACATCGGGCGATGCGGCGGGGCGATCCGGGGCGTTCGGGAGGCCGGGTCGCACGGGGCGTGCCTGGGATCGGGGCCGGGGATCGGGGCCGGGGATCGGGACCTGGGATCGGGAGCTGGGATCGGGGCCGGGACGCGCGCCGGGGCTTGCCCGCGCGGGCCGCGTCCCGACATGGTGGCGCATGGACGCCTCCCCCGACTTCCCGCGCCAGCGCCGCGCCCCCGTGTTCAACATGCCCGGCGTGGTCACGGCCTCGATCGGCGTGCTGCTGGCCATCCAGGGCGTGCGCGAGTACCTGCTGCCCGACACCCTCGACATCCGCGTCGTGCTCGACCTCGCCCTGGTGCCGGCGCGCTGGACGGTGTGGTTCGATCCCGGCCGCGCCGCCGAGGTGATCCAGGCGGCCGGCGCCGGCGATCCCGAGATGGCCGCCGCGCGCGAGGCCTTCGCCCGCTACATCGCCGGCGAGCACGCGTTGGAGCCGTGGACGCTCGCGAGCTACGCGCTGCTGCACGGCTCGTGGATGCACGTGATCTTCAACACCGTCTGGCTCGCCGCCTTCGGCTCGCCGGTGGCCCGGCGCTGCGGCGCGTGGCGCTACGGCCTGATCGGGCTCGCCGGGACGGTGGCGGGCGCGTTCCTGCACGTGGCGATCGACCCGTTGAGCGCCGCGCCGCTGATCGGCGCCTCGGCGGGGGTCTCGGCGCTGATGGCCGCCGCCGCGCGGTTCGTGTTCCAGCCGCCGGTCTCGGCCTACGCGCCGCCCGGGCAGACGCCCCCGCACCGGCCCGCCGAGACGATCCCCGAGCTGCTGCGCAACCGCACCGCGGTGTCCTTCCTGGCGATCTGGCTCGTCACCAACCTGCTGTTCGGCGTGGTCAGCATGCCGCTGCTGACCGAGAGTTCGGCGATCGCCTGGGACGCGCATCTCGGCGGGTTCGTCGCCGGCTTCCTGCTGTTCCCCTACATCGATCCCCGGCAGCCGCCGCGGGCGACGGCGCCGCGCTGAAGGACGGCCGCCGATCCCGCGCGAACGCCGCGGCGGCGCTTGCCAACCTTCGGGAACGGCCACACACTCGCCGCATTCCGACGAGCCGGGGCCGCAACCCGGCCGCCAGCGCAACCGGCGCGCCCCGGGCTGAGGCGCGCCAGACCCGCGTTCACAGGGAGAGGTTCATGACCGTCGCACGCATCCTCGCCGAGAAGGGCAGCTCCGTCGCCACCGTCGCGCCGGACAAGACCCTTGAGGACGTGATCCAGATCCTGGCCGAGAAGCGCATCGGCGCCCTGGTGGTGGCCCATCCCGACGGCTCGGTCGCCGGGGTCATCTCGGAGCGCGACATCATGCGCGCGCTCGCCCAGCACGGGGCGGCCACCTTCGATGCCCCGGTCTCGGACCACATGACCACCAAGGTCACCACCTGCGGCAAGTCCGCGACCATGGAGGAGGTCATGGAGATGATGACCAACGAGCGCTTCCGCCACGTCCCGGTCTGCGAGGACGGGCGGCTGGCGGGCCTGATCTCGATCGGCGACGTGGTCGCCCGGCGCATCGCCACCGTCGAGGCCGAGCACCAGGCGCTGCGCGACTACATCACCACCGCCTGAGCGCCGTCCGGGCGGGGCCGAGGCGCCGTCACACCCGCGCGGCCGCGCCCTCCAGCGCCGCGCGGATCCGCGGCAGCGCCGCCCGCGCCGCCCGGTGGCCGAGGGCGATCCCCTCGGCGGCCCGGTGGAAGTCGAACAGGCCGAAGGCGGCGACATCCGGCCCAACGGCCACGTCCGGCGGGTCGCGCTCCAGGCGGGCGCGGGAGATCCGGTCCTGGGTGATGTTGAAGGCGTCGAGCACCACCCGCGCCACCCCGGGCAGGGCCGCCTCGGCCGGGGCCCGGGGCCGCCCGGGCAGGCGGGCCCGCACCGCGTGCAGCAGGCCGCGGCGGGGGGCCGGCACCTCGCGGATCACCGGGCCGCCGGTGTCGCCGTTGAGGTTGACGCAGACCACGATCTCCGCCCCGAGCCCCCGGGCGAGCGCCACCGGCACCGGGTTCACCAGCGTCCCGTCCATCAGCAGCCGGCCGCCGTGGGGAACCGGCGGGAACAGGCCGGGGATGGCGTAGGAGGCGCGCACCGCGTCGATCACCGGGCCGTCGTCGAGGCCGATCTCGCGGCCGGTGCCGAACTCGGTGGCCACGCAGGCGAACCGCACGGGCAGGTCCTCGATCCGGCGCGCGCCGAGATCGGCCTCCAGCCGCCGCCGCAGGCGGTTGCCGGCGATCAGGCCCGCACCCGGCAGGCGCGGGTCGATCAGCCCGACCACCCGGCGCCGGGTCAGCGAGCGGGCGAAGGCCTCCAGCCGGTCGAGCCGCCCGGCGGCGTAGCAGGCGCCGACCACGGCGCCGATCGAGCAACCCGCCACCACGCTCGGCGCGAGGCCGGCCTCCTCCAGGGCGCGGATCACCCCGATATGCGCCCAGCCCCGGGCCGAGCCGCCCCCGAGCGCGAGGCCGAGCCGCGGGCCGGAGGCGGCCGGCCGCACCGGCTCGACCGCGCCGTGGGGGATGCCGGCGTCGTCCGGACGGGCCGCGCGCGCCGCGCCTCCGGTCCGGCTCATGCCCCGGCGGGCGCGAGGGCGGCCCGCCCCGCCGCGGCGTCCCAGGACACCGTCCGGTAGAAGCAGGCGCGGCGGCCGGTGTGGCAGCAGCCGCCGTCGCCGCCGACCTCCACGGTGATCAGCAGGGCGTCCTGGTCGCAGTCGGTGCGCATCTCGACGACGCGCTGGATCTGGCCGCTGGTGGCGCCCTTGTGCCAGAGCTCGCCCCGCGAGCGCGACCAGTACCACGCCTCGCCGGTCTCCAGGGTGCGCGCCAGGGACTCGGCGTTCATGTGGGCGAGCATCAGCACCCGACCGTCGCGGGCGTCGACCGCGATGCAGGCGACCAGACCGTCGCGGTCGAAGCGCGGGGTGAAGGCGGTGCCCTCCTCAACCTCGGCGCGGGCGCCGGGCGCGTCGAAGGCGGCTGCGCGGGTGGACATCGCTCCGATCCCGAACGCCTACTTGCTGCCGCCGCGGACCAGCGAGAGGAAGCGGACCTGCTCGCTCGCATCGTCCTTGAAGGCGCCGCGGAACTGGGTGGTGATCGTCGAGACGCCGGCCTTCTGCACGCCGCGCATGGCCATGCACAGGTGCTCGGCCTCCACCATCACCGCGACGCCGCGGGGCTTGAGGACGCTCTCGATCACGTCGGCGACCTGGGCGGTCATCGTCTCCTGGGTCTGCAGGCGCTTGGCGAAGGTGTCCACCACCCGGGCGAGCTTCGACAGGCCGACCACGCCGCGCGTCGGGTAGTAGGCGATGTGCGCGAGCCCCATGAACGGCACCATGTGGTGCTCGCAGTGGGAGTAGAACGGGATGTCGCGCACGAGCACGATGTCGGAATAGCCCTCGACCTCCTCGAACACCCGCGCGAGCAGGGCGTCGGCATCGACCTTGTAGCCGCCGAAGAGCTGCTCGTAGGCCTTCACCACCCGGGCGGGGGTGTCGACCAGCCCCTCGCGCGCCGGGTCGTCCCCGGCCCAGCGCAGGAGCACCCGCACGGCGGCCTCGGCCTCCTCGCGGCTCGGGCGGCCCGCGGCCAGCCCCTGCGGCACCCGCGTGGCGGAGGCGGGCTCCGGAGCGATCTCCGCGGGGGCCTCGTCCGTGGGGGCGTTGTCCGATGGGGCGTTGTCCGTGGGGGCGTTGTCGTTGCGCATGCCCGTCAGATCGCGGTCGTCGACGCGGTAGGACAGGGATTTGAGCGCGGCATCCATGGCATCTCCGGCCCGGGCCACGCGGGACTTCATCGTGGAGCTGTCGGGCTTGGCGTACATCGTCGGACCGAGTCGGGCTTGCCGGACCATTGCCGGATCAGGGAAGGACCCGCGCCCGGAACGGTTCCGGGCCGGTGCCCCGGATGGACGCGGGCTAAGGAACGCAACCCGCGCGACCCGACCTTGGCCCTGGGCGCGGACCCGGTCGACGGGCCGCCTCCTCGCGAAGGGGCCGCCTGCGGCCTATATCATCGTTCGCGGGCAAAGGCGCAATGCGCCCTCCGCGCGGCAGCGCCCCGTGGGCGGGCGCCGCGCGATTTTTCCGGCGGCCCGAGCCGAGGACCCGATGCTCGACGACATCTACAACCGCCGCATCCTCGAACTGGCGGCCGACATCCCCCGGCTCGGGCGGCTGGAGCGGCCGGACGCCAGCGCCACCGCCCATTCCCGCCTGTGCGGCTCCACCGTGACCGTCGACCTCGCGCTCGGGCCCGATGACCGGGTCGCCGACTTCGCCCAGGAGGTGCGGGCCTGCGCCCTGGGGCAGGCCTCCTCCTCGCTGATGGGCCGGCACGCGGTCGGCGCCTCCGCCGACGAGCTGCGGGCCCTGCGCGCGGCGGTGCGGGCGATGCTGAAGGAGGGGGCGCCCCCGCCCGGCGGCCCGTGGGCCGACTTCGCCGTGCTGGAGCCGGTGCGGGACTTCAAGGCGCGCCACGCCTCCACGCTGCTGACCTTCGACGCGGTGGTCGACGCGCTCGACCAGATCGCGGCCAAGCGGCAGGCGGCGTGAGCCTCGCGCGCCGGGCCGCGCACCTCGCGATCCGCGGCTACCAGCTCACCCTGTCGGGCCTCGTCGGCCGCCAGTGCCGGCACTGGCCGAGCTGCTCGGCCTACGCGGACGAGGCGATCGCCCGCCACGGTCTCTGGCCCGGCGCCTGGATGGGTCTCGCGCGGGTCTGCCGCTGCGGGCCGTTCGGCACCCACGGCATCGACCTCGTGCCCGAGCGCCCGCCCGCGGGCGCCGCGTGGTATCGCCCCTGGGCCTACGGCCGCTGGCGGGGCGTCCTCGCGCCGCCCCTGCCGACCGGCTCGCTGCTGGTCTGCGAGGCCGTACCGGAGGCGCTCTCCCCACCATCCACAGGCCGGACCGATCCGCGCGCTTCCTGAACGGAAACCGAACGCCGCGACGCGTGTTTGTCCTTGCAGATCGCCCGGTCCGGCCGGGCTTCCCCTCAGCACCAGAGCGAACCGCCATGTCGACCGAGACACGCGCGAAGACCCACATCGACATCTACGACCGCGCCTCCCGCGAGGCCTGGGCACAGCGCTTCGGCGTCACCGAGCAGCGCCTGCGCAAGGCCGTCTCGATGGTGGGCAAGCGCATCACCAGCATCGCCGCCTACCTCGACCGGCCGGCCCCCTGACGGCGCGCGCCGGACAGGATCGACGGATGACGGTGGCCGCTCGCCCCCGCGCGGGCGGGCTGCGCGCGGGGTAGATGCCGGTGGCAGACGACGCGAAAGCAAGCCGACACGAGGCGCCGCGCCCGCGGAACCCGGACGCCCTCACCTTCGAGCAGATCCGCGAGCGCGCCTACGAATTGTGGGAGCGCAACCACCGGCCCGAGGGCCTGGAGATCGAGTTCTGGCTGCTGGCCGAGCGGGAGCTGCGCTCGGAGCGCGACAAGCGCCGGGCGGCCGATCCGGCGCATCCCGTGGACGAGGCGCCGCCGGAGTGACAAGCGCGGCCGGATGCCTTGCGGTGTCCGGCCGCGACAGCTTGTTCGTGGTGCGTGAATTGCCTAGCCTTCCCCCGGCTCGGCGCGAGATCTGATGTCGCGCGCCGTTCCGACGCCGGAGGGGGCGACATGGGACGGGGTTCGAGGGCGCGCGCGGCCGGTCCGCGCCGCGCGACAGGTCTGGGCGTCGCGTGATGGCCACCGCCGCGCCCCCCACCCTCGACGCCACCTACCGCCGCATCACGTGGCGCCTGCTGCCGTTCCTGATGGTCCTGTGGATCCTGTCCTGGATCGACCGGGTCAACATCGGCTTCGCCAAGCTTCAGATGCTGTCCGACCTGAAGTTCAGCGAGACGGTCTACGGCATCGGCGCGGGGATCTTCTTCATCGGCTACTTCCTCTGCGAGGTGCCGAGCAATCTGCTGCTGGAACACATCGGCGCCCGCAAGACCATCGCGCGGATCACCTTCCTGTGGGGGATCTGCTGCGTGGCGATGATGTTCGTCACGACATCGACGCTGTTCTACGTGCTGCGCTTCCTGCTCGGCGTGTTCGAGGCCGGGTTCTACCCGGGCGTGATCCTCTACCTGACCTACTGGTATCCGACCGAGCGGCGGGCCAAGGTGTTCGGGCTGTTCATGTCGGCCTCGGCGCTCGCCGGGGTGATCGGCGGACCGCTCGCGGGCGCGATCATGACCGGGATGAACGGGGTCAACGGCTGGGCCGGCTGGCAGTGGGTGTTCCTGCTGGAGGGCATCCCCTCGGTGCTCGCGGGCGTCGCCACCCTGTTCTACCTCACCGACCGGCCGGCCAAGGCCGGCTGGCTCAGCGCCGAGGAGCGGGCCCTGATCGAGGCCGACCTCGCCCGCGACGCCGCGGCGCTCGGCCCCCGCGAGCACCGGATCATGGCGTCCCTGAAGGACGTCCGGGTCTGGCAGTGCATCGCGATCTTCTTCTGCGTCATCACCGCGAACTCGGCGCTCACCTTCTTCGGCCCGAGCGTGGTGCGCGAGGCCGGGTTCACCGACCCGCTCACCGTCGGCTGGATCATGTCGGCGGCCTACCTGTGCGGCGGCGCCGGGATGATCCTGAACGGCCGCCACTCCGACCGCTCGGGCGAGGCGCGGCTGCATTGCGGCATCTCGGCCTTCGTCGGCGCCGTGGCCATCGCGATCCTCGGCTTCCTCGTGCCGGCGAGCCCGGGGCTGGCGATGGTCGCGCTGGCGGTGGCGATCGTCGGCACGATGAGCGCGATCCCGGTGTTCTGGCAGATCCCCGGCCGCTTCCTCGCCGGCTCGGCGGCGGCGGCCGGCATCGCCCTGATCAACTCGGTGGCCAACCTCGCGGGCTTCGGCGCGCCGGCGGTGATGGGCTACCTGCGCGAGCACACGGGCTCCGTCTCGACCGGGCTGTGGCTGGTGGCCGCCGTCGAGGCGCTGGCCCTCGTGCTGATCCTCGCCTTCGTCCCGCGGGCGACGCCGGAGCTGGAGCGGCGCGCCGCCGCCCGCGCCGCCCACGAACCCGCTTGAATCGAGCCCGCTTGAACGCGCCCGCCCGGATCGGACCCGGCGGCCCCATCCCCTCGCGACAGGAGTTCCCTTTGGATCACCCCTCGGACCGGCACGCCCTGACGCGCCGCAGCCTCGTCGGGGCCGGACTCGGCGGCGTCGCGGCGGCGGCCGCAACCTCGGCGGCCTTCGCCCAAGGAACCCCGCCCGCCAACGCCCCGGCCCAGCCCGGCGCGCTCACCACGGCCCCGGTCTCGCAGGCGGGCCTGGGGCCGCGGCTGACGATGCACGCGATCGACCAGTTCCACGGCACGCCCGGCGCCGGGATGATCTGCGACCTGTCGATGCACGACGGGTCCGGCTACAAGCCGATCAAGACGGTCACCACCGCCCCGAACGGCCGCACCGCCGAGCCGATCCTCGTCGACGACGCCGTCAAGGTCGGCCGCTACGAGCTGCTGATGCACTTCGAGGAGTACTTCGCCAAGATCGGGGTCAAGCTGCCGAGCCCCAACTTCCTCGGCCTCGTGCCGATCCGCTTCCAGATCCGCGACGCGGGCCAGCGCTACCACCTGCCGGTGCTGTTCACGCCCTGGGGCTACTCCTACTACCGCGGCAGCTAGCCCCTTCGCCCCGGCGCTCCCGCGCGCCGGACCGGTATTCCCGTCGGCGGAGTTCGCTCCACGCGCGGCCCGCCGCCCGCCCCGCTCAGGATCCGAAACCGATGGCCGGCATCACCACCCACGTGCTCGACGCGGACCGGGGGCGCCCGGCGCCCGGCGTGCGCATCGATTTCTCCGCCTTCGAGAACGGGGCGTGGCGCCTCGTGAAGAGCGTCGTCACCAACGCCGACGGGCGCACCGACAAGCCGATCCTGCCCGGCGACGAGGCGAAGGTCGGGCAGTACCAGCTCGAATTCCACATCGACGCGTACCTGCGCGGCAAGCCGGGGATCAGCGAGGCCGACATCTTCGTCGACAACCCGGTCGTGCGCTTCGCGATCTTCGACGCCAAGCAGCACTACCATGTGCCGATGCTGTGCACGCCCGGCAACTGCGCGACCTACCGCGGGAGCTGAGCATTGAGCGATCTCGACGCGATCAACCGGCTCGACCGGGACGCCTTCGTCGCGAAGCTCGGCGGCGTGTTCGAGCACGCCGCCTGGGTCGCCGAGGCGGCGCACGCGGCCCGGCCCTTCGCCGACCGCGCAGGCCTGCACGACGCGATGATGGAGGCGGTGCGGGCCGCGCCGGAGGCGGCGCGCCTCGCCTTCCTCAACGGCCACCCGGAGCTCGCGGGCCCCGAGGCGCGGGCCAAGGCGATGACGGCGGATTCGGAATCCGAGCAGGGCAGCGCCGGCCTCGACCGGCTCACCGCCGCGGACGCCGCCGCCTTCGACCGGCTGAACGCGGCCTACCGGGAGAAGTTCGGCTTCCCGTTCATCGTCGCCGTGCGCGGCCGCGGACGGACGGAGATCCTGGCGCTGTTCGAGGAGCGGCTGGCGCGCGGGCGGGCGGAGGAGGAGGCCACCGCCCTCGACGAGATCGCCGCGATCACCCGCATGCGCCTGGAGCGCGTCGTCGCCGGGTAGGACGGAACAGGGCCCGTCCGAGGCAGGCGGCGACCGGAACGCAAGGAAGCCCCGGCTCTGGCGAGCCGGGGCTTCTCTCGTTCGGACCGTGGGAGCGGCCCCGCATGGGGCCGCGCCGGATCAGTAATTGTAGGCGCGCTCGCCGTGATCGGCGATGTCCAGGCCTTCGCGCTCCTCCTCCTGCGTGACGCGCAGGCCGATCGTCAGGTCGACGAGCTTGTAGAGGATCGCCGAGCCGATGCCCGACCACAGCAGGGTGAGGCCGACCGCCTCCGCCTGGGTGATGACCTGCCCCATCATGCTGTAGGCGCCGACCGCGAGCTCGCCGGGCTTCGAGGTGTAGTCCGGGATGCCGACGCCGCCGAGGCTCGGATCGACGAGGATGCCGGTGGCGAGCGCCCCGAGGATGCCGCCGACGCAGTGGACGCCGAACACGTCGAGCGAGTCGTCGTAGCCGAGCGCGTTCTTCACCGTCGAGCACATCACGAAGCAGACCACGCCCGCCACGAGGCCGAGCACGATCGAGCCCATCGGGCCGGCGAAGCCCGAGGCCGGGGTGACGGCGACGAGGCCGGCGATCGCGCCCGAGACCATGCCCAGCAGCGACGGCTTGCCCTTCAGCGCCCACTCGGCGAACAGCCACGCCACCGCCGCGCCGCAGGTGGCGACGAAGGTGTTGAGCATGGCGAGCGCGGCGGTGCCGTTGGCTTCGAGGTTCGAGCCGGCGTTGAAGCCGAACCAGCCGACCCACAGCAGCGAGGCGCCGATCATGGTCATGGTCAGCGAGTGTGGGGCGAGCAGGTCGCGGCCGTAGCCGATGCGCTTGCCGAGGAGCAGACAGCCGACGAAGCCCGCGATGCCGGCGTTGATGTGCACCACGGTACCGCCGGCGAAGTCGAGCGCGCCCTTCTGGAAGAGGAAGCCCGCATCCTTGTTGACGGCGTCGAGCGCGGCCTGGGCGGTCGCCTTGCTCGCATCGTCGGTGGCGGCGGCGAGCGCCTTCGCCGCGTTGCCCAGCGCGTCGGGGCCGGCCCAGTACCAGACCATGTGCGCCATCGGGAAGTAGATGATCGTGACCCAGAGGATCATGAACACCACCAGCGCCGAGAACTTCATCCGCTCGGCGAAGGCGCCGACGATCAGCGCCGGGGTGATCATCGCGAACGTCATCTGGAAGCAGATGTAGACGTATTCGGGGATGACGACGCCGTTGGAGAAGGTCCCGACGGTCGAGTTCGGGTCGACGCCCCTCAGGAACGCCTTCGAGAAGCCGCCGATGAAGTCGTTGAGGCCGCCGCCGTTGGTGAAGGCGAGGCTGTAGCCGTAGAACACCCACAGCAGGCCGACGATCGAGACGATCGCGAAGACCTGGGTGAGCACCGAGAGCATGTTCTTGGTGCGCACGAGGCCGCCGTAGAACAGGGCCAGCCCCGGCACGCACATCATCAGCACGAGCGCCGAGGAGATCAGCATCCAGGCGGTGTCACCCTTGTTGGGCAGGGGCGCGGCCGGCGGCGGGGCCGAGGCGGCCTCCATCGTCGGCGTCTGCGCCAGGGACGGCTCGACCAGGAGGAGGGCGAGCGCCGCACCTCCCAGGCCGAGCATGAGGGCGTGACGTGGTTTCATGGGCACGGGGCTCCGGATCGCGCTGTCGCGTGAGGGTGTTCGAGGGGCGTTCGAGGGGTCTCCGCGCGGCGGGGACGCCGCTGCGGGGATCGTGCGGGGGCTGGTGCGAGGGGCCGGCGGACCGGGGCGTCAGAGGGCGTCGGCGTCGGTCTCGCCGGTCCGGATGCGCACCGCCTTCTCCAGGGGCATCACGAAGATCTTGCCGTCGCCGATCTGGCCGGTGCGGGCGGCGCCCGCGATCGCGTCGATGACGCTCGCCACGAGATCGGAGGGGACGGCGACCTCGATCTTGAGCTTGGGCAGGAAGCTCACCGCGTACTCGGCGCCGCGGTAGATCTCCGTGTGGCCCTTCTGGCGGCCGTAGCCCTTCACTTCCGTCACCGTCAGGCCGTGCACGCCGATGCCGGTGAGCGCGTCGCGCACCTCCTCCAGCTTGAACGGCTTGATGATGGCCATCACGATCTTCATGGGCGGCGCCCCTTTCAGAGTCTTTGGGAACCGTTGCCGTGGCCGCACGGCGCCCCGGTCCGGGAAGCCCGCGCGGCCGGAATGGCCCCGCGGTCGCGCCGTCCTATTCAAGGACTATGCCACCCAAGCTCGACCGGGAACTTTTCGGAGGGGTGCGATTCTGCCCGCGAATTGGCCTCGCCGGGCGCGCGACGATCGCGGCAGGCGGAATTATGCCCATAGAGTAGGCATTTTGCACGAAACGGCGCATCCCAGCCTGTGGCAGGAACGCAACGCACGTCGGACGACGAGCTTTATTCCCCGCGCGGACGGATCAAACCCTCCTGTGCCACCGACGCGACGAGGTTGCCCGCGCGGTCGAAGATCTGCCCGCGGGCGAAGCCGCGGGCGCCCCCCGCGGCCGGGCTGTCCTGCGCGTAGAGCAGCCAGTCATCGGCGCGGGCGGGCCGGTGGAACCACAGCGCGTGGTCGAGGCTCGCGGCCTGCACGTCGGCGTCGAACACCGACTTGGCGTGCGGGATCAGCGAGACGTCGAGCAGGGTCATGTCGGACGCGTAGGCCAGCACGGCCCGGTGCAGGGCGGGATCGTCGGGCAGCGTTGCCGCGGCGCGCAGCCAGACGCTGAACGCCGCCTCGCGGGCCTCGCCGTCGCTGTAGCGGCGCAGGTCCACCGGCCGCAGCAGGATCGGCCGGGGCCGGCCGAAATAGGCGGCCACCGCCGCGGGGATGCGGCCGTCGCGCGCCAGATCCCGCCCGTCCGCCAGCCCCTCCGGATCGGCGACCGCCGGCATCGGCGGCTGGTGGGCGAACCCGTCCTCGACGACCTGATACGACACGGTGGTGGCGAAGATCGCGCGCCCGTGCTGGATCGCCTTGACCCGCCGGGTGGTGAAGCTGTGGCCGTCGCGGATGCGCTCGACCTCGTAGACGATCGGCGCCCGCGGATCGCCCGGCAGGAGGAAGTAGGCGTGGAGCGAATGGGTCGGGCGGTCGTCCGGCACCGTCCGGGTCGCCGCGACCAGGGCCTGCGCCACCACCTGCCCACCGAACACCCGCTTCCAGCCAGTCTTCGGATTGCCGCCGCGGAACAGGTCGATCTCCAGCCGCTCTAGGTCGAGGACGGCCAGGAGTTCGGTGACCGCCTCGGTCATCGCGTCGGTATCGGGCATGGCTGGAAGACTCGTGCGCGGCGGGGTTTTCGTTCAGGACGCCCGCGCGACATAGGTTGAGCCGGCGCAGCGGTCCACGATCGCAGCGCCGGGACGGTTGGAGGAGATCCGCGACGATGACGGCCAGCACGCCCCGCCCCGGCAGCCGCGCCGTGCTCGTGGCCGGGGGCGGGCTCCCCGCCCTGGCGCTGGCGCTGGCGCTCAAGCGCGCCCACGGGCCGGCGCTCGACGCGACGGTGCTCGACCCCGGCGGGGCCGAGCCGGCGCGCCACCGCGGCCGCGCCTACGCCGTCGCCCCCGGCCCGCGCCGGATGCTGGAGCGGCTCGAAATCTGGGACCGTCTGGCCGGGGCGGCCGAGCCGATCACCGAGATGATCGTCAGCGACAGCCGGCTCGCCGACCCGATCCGCCCGGTCTTCCTGACCTTCGGCGCGGAGGCCGATCGCGGCGGGGACGAGCCGGTCGCCCACATGGTCGAGGCGGAGCCCCTGGCCGCGGCCCTGCGCGACGCCTGCGTCGCGGCCGGCGTCGCGATCGAGGCCGCATCCGTCGTGTCCGCGCGGGTCGAGGGCGCGGCGATCCGGGCGGCGCTGGCGGGCGGCGGGACCCGCTCCGCCGACCTGCTGGTGGCCGCCGACGGCGCCCGCTCCGCCTTGCGCGAGGCGGCCCGGATCGGCTGGGTCGGGCGGGACTACAGCCAGGTCGGCATCGTCGCCACGATCGGCCATGCCCGCCCGCACGGCGGCCGGGCCTTCGAGCACTTCCTGCCGTCGGGGCCCTTCGCGATCCTGCCGCTGCCGGACGGGGGCGCGCTCGGCCACCGCTCCTCGATCGTCTGGACGGAGCGGGCGGCGGACGCCGAGGCGCTGCTCGCCGGGGATCCGGGGGAGGTGCTGGCCGAGATCGAGCGCCGCTTCACCCTCGACCTCGGGCAGCTCGGCCTTGAGCACGGTCCGAGCCGCCATCCGCTCGCGGTCGGCATCGCCCGGCGCTTCTCCGCCGACCGCCTCGCGCTGCTCGGCGACGCCGCCCACGTCATCCACCCGATCGCCGGCCAGGGCCTCAACCTCGGGCTCGCCGACGCCGCCGCGCTCGCCGAGGCGGTGACCGAGGCGCTGCGGCTCGGCCTCGACCCGGGGGGCCCGGGCACCCTGCGCGCCTACGAGCGGGCGCGCCGCTTCGACACCGTGGCGATGGCCGCGATGACCGACGGGCTGAACCGGCTGTTCTCGAACGACGCCCTGCCGGTGCGGCTCGCCCGCGACCTCGGCCTCGGCCTCGTCGACCGGATGCCCGGCCTCAAGCGGTTCTTCGCCACCGAGGCCGCGGGCCTGGGCGGCGCGTCGCCGCGGCTGCTGCGGGGGGAGAAGCTGTAGGCCGGCACCGGTCTCCCTCTCCCGTCCGCGGGAGAGGGCAAGGCTGTGGTCGCCTTACTTCTTGCCCGCCTTGGCACGCTCGATGCCCTCCTGGATCAGGCGCTGCGCCTCCTCCTTGTCGCCCCAGCGGACGAACTTGACCCACTTGTTGGGCTCCAGGTCCTTGTAGTGCTCGAAGAAGTGCTGGATCTGGAGGATCGTGATCTCGGGCAGGTCGGTGTAGTTCTCCACCCGGTCGTAGCGCTTGGTCAGGTGGCGCGAGGGCACGGCGATGATCTTCTCGTCCTCGCCGCCCTCGTCGCGCATCACCATCACGCCGACGGGGCGCGCGCTGATGATCGCGCCGGGGATCACCGCGCGGGTGTTGGCCACCAGCACGTCGCAGGGGTCGCCGTCGCCCGACAGGGTGTGGGGGATGAAGCCGTAGTTCCCCGGGTAGAACATCGGCGTGTACAGGAACCGGTCGACGACCAGCGTGCCGGCATCCTTGTCCATCTCGTACTTGATCGGCTCGCCGCCGAGCGGCACCTCGATCACCACGTTGACGTCCTGCGGCGGGTTCTTGCCGATCGAGATGGCGTCGAGATTCATGGCGTTCCGCTCCCGGGCGCGCGTCTGCGCGCCCCTTCCGCCCGCTTCTTAGAGAGACCGCCGGGCGATGCAAATCGCGCCCGGCGACGGGGGCGGGGAAACGTCAGCCGAACAGGTAGCCGACCTTCGGCAGCGGCACGCCCGCGATCCGGTCGAGCGTCCGCGGGCCGGCCCGGCCGCCGAGACCCTCGTAGAACGCGCCCGCCCGGACGTTGTCCTCCAGGCTCCAGACCCCGAGCCGGGTCAGACCGTGGTCGGCCAGATCGTTGCGCACCGCCCGGAACAGGCGCCGCCCGAGGCCGACGCCCTGGTATTCCGGCATCAGGTACAGCTCGTCGATCTCCGCGTCGCTCGCTAGCGTCCGGCTGCGGGTGCGCCCGTAGGAGGCGTAGCCGACCACCGCCTCGCCGGTCTCCACCACCGCCACCGGCCGCCCCCGCCGCAGGGCGCCGCGCCACCACGCCCGGTCGCGTCCGGCGATCAGACGCTCCAGGGCGACCCCCGGGATGATCCCGCGATAGGCCTCGCGCCACGCCGCATCGAACACCCGCGACACGCCGCCGATATCCCCCTCCCGGGCCCGGCGGATGCTCGTCGTGCGCGTGCTCATGGCCCCCGCCCCTCCCTCGCTCGTCCGGCTGACAACCGTTCCCGCCGCCGGAGGTTCGATCCCGATGCCGGCAAACCCGAGGCGGGAACCCGAGGCAGGACTCCTGGCAAGAACGGCGCCGTTTTTTCGGGTCCGGCCGCGCGGGTTGACAAGGGATGGCGGTGCCGCGGCCAAGGCGGTGCGGGACACCCGATCCGCTATGCCGCGGTTTGCCCGTGCGGGGGGCGGCTGGTAGAGCCGGGCGCCCCCCGCCGCCCGAAAGCTCCGTGTTCAACCGCTTCCTCAAGCCCGAGACGCGCTACGCCCGGCGCATGGCCCGGATCGCCCGCTTCGAGCGCCCGATCGACGGGCCGGGCGCGCGGCTGCGGGCCTGGGCGAACATGCTGCTCATCGACCACGGCGTGTTCCGCCTCGCCTATCTCAACCGGCACGCGGTCGGCACCCGCGGCCTGTGGCGCTCGGCCCAGCCCGGCCCCCACCACCTCGCCCGGTTCCGCGCCGAGGGCGTGCGCACGATCATCTCGCTGCGCGGCGGCCGCGAGCACGGCTCCTGGCCGCTCCAGCGCGAGGCCTGCGAGCGCCACGGGCTCACGCTCGTCGAGTTCGTGCTGCGCTCGCGCGAGGCCCCCGACCGCGCCACGATCCTCGCCGCCAAGGCGTTCTTCGACGGGATCACCTACCCGGCGGTGATGCACTGCAAGTCGGGCGCCGATCGCGCCGGCCTCGCCTCCGCCCTCTACCTGATCCTGCACGAGGGGCGCCCCGTCGCCGAGGCCGCCCGCCAGCTCTCGGCCCGCTACGGCCATTTCCGCTTCGCCAAGACCGGCATCCTCGACGCCTTCTTCGCCCGCTACCGGGTCGAGGGGGAGGCGCGGGGGCTGGACTTCCTGACCTGGGTCGAGACCGTCTACGACCCGGAGGCGCTGAAGCGCGACTTCCGGCCGGGCTTCTGGTCGGACGCGATGGTCGACCGGGTGCTGCGGCGGGAGTAGTTCCTAGGACGCCTTTTCCTGCGCCAGGACGTAGCTCTTCAACACAGCGTTGATGCGAGATTGGTAGCCCTTGCCCGAGGCCCGGAAGTGCCGCAGCACATCCGCGTCGAGCCGTAGCGTGATCTGTTCCTTCGGCTCGGGTGGGACGACGCGCGCCTCGTCCCAGAAGCCGGGCGGGACGAGACCCGCGTCGGGATCTTCCGCCGCGCGTCTCTCGATCTCCGCGTCGTCCAAGGCCCGGACATCGGCACGCAGCGGCTCGGCCGCCGGCACGTCGTCCAGGCTGTCAAACCGAACGTGCCGCTCGCGCTGCCGCGTAGACTTGCCTGTCATGCCGACTCGCCCTCCACGCCGAGATGATGCGGATGTCGCCGTCACGGTGCATGTAGACGACGCGCAGAATGACCCCGTCGTACTCTCCCAGGGCGATGAAGCGACGCTCGCCGTAATCGCGACGGGTGTCCTCACGCTCCAGACGGAAGCCGCGAAAGATCTCGACCGCCTGCCGGAAACCGACGAGGTGCTTGGCCCGGTTGGCCGCATCCTTGTCCGGATCCCACTGAAAACCCATGGCAGAGTGTAGTTACGTTCCGTCGCTACGCAAGGCTCCTGGTGCCCGCCTGCCGCGGATCCAAGTCCCTACTCCGCCGCCGGACGCGCCGCCTCGCGGAACGGGTGCGCCGGATACGTCCCCACCACCCGCAACTCGCGCGAGAAATACCGCAGCTCGTCGAGCGCCCGCGCCAGCCCCGGGTCGTCGGGGTGGCCGTCGACCTCGGCGTAGAACTGGGTGGCGGTGAACTCGCCCTCCATCATGTAGCTCTCGAGCTTCGACATGTTGACGCCGTTCGTGGCGAAGCCGCCGAGCGCCTTGTAGAGGGCCGCCGGGATGTTGCGCACGCGGAAGATGAAGCTCGTCACGCAGGCGCCCGCGTCGGCCGCGACAGGCTCCGGCTCGGGGGAGAACACCACGAACCGGGTGGTGTTGTGCGCCTCGTCCTCGACGTCGCGCTCCAGGATGTCGAGGCCGTAGACCTCGGCCGCCAGCGCCGGCGCCAGCGCCGCCCGGCTCGGGTCGCCGGCCTGCTTGATCTCGCGCGCGGCGCCCGCGGTGTCGCCCGCGATCACCGCCTTGAGCCCGAGGCGCCGGATCAGCCGGCGGCACTGGCCGAGCGCGTGGATGTGGCTGTGGACCGTCCGCAGCGCGTCCGGCTTCGTGCCCGGCAGCACCAGGAGCTGGAAGTGGATCGGCAGGAAGTGCTCGGCCACGATGTGCAGCGGCGAGGTCGGGATCAGGTGGTGGATGTCGGCGACCCGCCCGGCGATCGAGTTCTCGATCGGGATCATCGCCCGGCCCGCGCGTCCCTCGGTGACCGCCGCGAAGGCGTCCTCGAAGGTGGCGCAGGGCAGCGGCGTCCAGTCGGGAAACGCCTCGGCGCAGATGATGTGCGAGTTGGCCCCGGGCTCGCCCTGGTAGGAGATCGTTCGCGTGCTCATGGCTCGTGGCTGTCAGTTGAGGCGGCGGGCCCGCATCAGCGCGCGGGCGCGCTCCAGGTCTGCGGGGGTGTCGACGCCGAGCGGCAGGTCGTCGACGATCACGGCGTCGATGCGCATGCCGGCCTCCAGCGCGCGCAACTGCTCCAGCTTCTCCCGGGTCTCCAGCTCGCCCGGCGGCAGGGCGACGAAGCGGGTCAGCGCCGTGCGGCGGTAGGCGTAGAGGCCGATATGGTGCCAGAGCGGCCCGTCGCCCCACGGGGCGCGGGCGCGGGTGAAGTACAGGGCGCGCAGCCGCCGCGGGCCGACCCCGTGGCCGACGAGCTTGACCACGTTCGGGTTGTCGGCCTCGTGCGGGTCGGTGATCGCCGCGCACAGGGTGACGATGTCGACGCCCCGGTCGGCGAGCGGCGCCACCGAGGCGCCGATGATCGCCGGGTCGATGGTCGGCAGGTCGCCCTGCACGTTGACCACCACGTCGTGGCGGCCCTCCGGATCGACGGTCTCCAGCGCTTCGGCGAGGCGGTCGGAGCCGGACGGGTGGTCGGCGCGGGTCATCACCGCGAGCCCGCCCGCCGCCTCGACCGCCCGGACGATCGCGTCCGTGTCGGTGGCGACCACGACGGGGCCGATCCCGGCCTCGACCGCGCGGCGCCAGACGTGGACGATCATCGGCTCGCCCGCGATCTCGGCGAGCGGCTTGTCCGGAAGGCGGGTGGCGGCGAGCCGGGCCGGGATCAGGACGAGGGGATCGGACATGCGTGGTCGGCGGGGACGGGCGGGGCCTTGCGGGAGCGCCGGGTGTCTAGCAGGCGCGGCCCCGGTTGTCCTCCCCTGCTGTCCTCCACGGCGTCCTCTCCTCATGTCCTCCCCCCGCGCCCCGGACGGCGGCCAGATGCGAACGGGTGACAAGCCCCGGGATTCGGGGCGCCGATCGCGGCACGGGCGCGCGGAACCCCGCGCCGGCATTGTCAAGGTCGGCCCTGAGCGGCTAAGGGCAGCCTCGAAACCTTCCAGTGTGCGGTGCCCGGGCCCGTCGGCCGGCCTCGGGCGCGCGAGGGGCGCGGGCCGTAAGGGGCGCGGGCCTGCAAGTCCGAGAGAGGCGCATGAACGCGTTCGAGGTGAATAAGATCGCCGGCGCCATCCTCGGCGCCCTGCTGTTCGCGGCGGGATCCGGCTTCGTGGCGGAGCTGCTGTACCACCCCAGGCCCGCCGGCAAGGCCGGCTACGACCTGCCGGAGCCGGAGCCCGAGACCGCCGCCGCCCCGGCTGAGGCCGCCAAGGTCGAGCCGATCGCGGTGCGTCTGGCGAGCGCCAACGTCGAGAAGGGCCAGGCGGGCACCAAGGCGTGCCACGCCTGCCACAGCTTCGAGAAGGGCGGCCCGAACAAGGTCGGCCCGGACCTGTGGGACGTGGTCGACCGCCACAAGGGTGGCCATGCCGGGTTCGACTACTCGGCTGGCCTGAAGGAGAAGGGCGGCGACTGGACCTACGCCGACCTCGACGCCTTCCTCACGAACCCGAAGGGCTACGTGAAGGGCACCAAGATGGCCTTCGCCGGCATCGCCTCGCCGCAGGAGCGCGCCAACGTCATCGCCTACCTGCGGACCCTGTCGGACAACCCGAAGCCGCTGCCCGCGGTCGAGAAGACCGAGGAGAAGCCGGCGGCTCAGCCCGCGGCCCAGCCCTCGGCCCCGGCCGCCGGGGCCGGCGACGCGAAGCCGACCGCCAACCAGCCCGCCGCCGCCAAGCCCTCCGAGGGCAAGGACAGCCCGGCCAAGCCCGCCGACACCTCGACCGCCAAGCCGGGCCCGGCGAAGGCCCCGGGCAGCCCGCGTCCGAGCGGCGAGCCGAACGACCAGAACGCGCCGGCCCCGCCCGCCGACGCCAACGCCAGCGACCAGCAGGGCACCCCGTCGAGCCTGATCCCCGCCGAGCCGACCGCGCCCTCCTCGCCCGCCGCCGTGGAGCCGCCGGCCCAGGCCAACCCCGAGGCGGTGGAGCGGGCCAAGGAACTCGACGTCACGGTGCCTCAACCCCAGGCGCCCCAGGACGGGAACGCGCCGAAGCCGTAGGATCCGCGGGATCGTCGGTCAGGGGCCGGGCGAGAGCCCGGCCCTTTCCGTGTCCACCCCGGGCCCCGGGCGGCCCGACACGCGAGGAACCCCGGTGCCGGAGGCAAGGCCCGAGGCGGACCGCAAGGCCCCGCTGCCGCTCCTCGTGGCGGTGACGATGACCGGCACGGTGGCGCTGCACATCTTCGTGCCGGCGCTCGCGGCAGCCGCCGCCGATCTCGGCACCACCGCCGCGGCGGCGCAGGCGACCATCACCGTCTACCTCGTCGGGCTTGCGGGCGGGCAGCTCCTCTACGGGCCGCTCTCCGACCGCTACGGGCGCCGGCCGGTGCTGATCGGCGGGCTGGCCCTCTACCTCGCGGGCCTGCTGCTGGCGATCCCGGCCACCAATATCGGCCTGCTGCTGGTGGCGCGGGTGCTGCAATCGCTCGGCGCCTGCGGCTCGCTGGTGATCGGCCGGGCGATGGTGCGCGACGTGTCCACCCGCGAGGACGCCGCGAAGAAGCTCGCGATCCTGACCACCGCGATGACCCTGACGCCGGCGCTGGCCCCGGCGATCGGCGGCGTGGTGAGCGGGGCGTTCGGCTGGCGGGCGGTGTTCGTGGTGCTCGCCGGAATCGTCGCCGGCCTCGGGGCGCTGGTGGTGTTCACCCTGCCCGAGACCAACCGCCACAAGGTGGCGCTGCCGGGGGCGGCGGCGATCCTGTCGGGCTACCTGCGGCTCGTGCGGGTGCCGGCGTTCCGCGCCTACCTCGTGGCCGGCGCCTGCGGCGGCACCAGCCTCTACGCCTTCCTGGCGGTGGCGCCGTTCCTGCTCGTGGACCGGCTCGGGCGCTCGGCCCAGGAGGTCGGGTTCGATTGCCTGATCGTGGTGTTCGGGATGGTCGGCGGCGCGGTGCTCGCGAGCCGGCTCGCCGCGCGGGTGCCGATCCGCCGGGCCGCGCGGGGCGGCAACCTGCTGTGCATCGTCTCCGCGCTGGCGCTGCTGGCCATCGACCGCACGGGGATGCTCACCGTCGTCACCCTGATCGCCCCGCTGTTCGTCTACGCGGTCGGCGTCGGCCTGCTCAGCCCGAACGCGGTGGCCGGGCTGATGAACGTCGATCCGCACGCCGCCGGCTCGGCGTCGAGCCTGTACGGCTTCACGCAGATGAGCTTCGGCGCCGTGTTCACGGCGGCCGCGACCGCGTGGCCGGCCACCTCCGCAGCCCCCGTGGCGCTGGCGCTGCTCGCCGCCGGGCTCATCGCCGCGCTGGCGCTGCGCCGGGCCTGATCGGTCTCGGGATTCGCGCGCAGCGCGGGATCCGGTTCAGCGCGCCGGCTCCACGAGGCCCGAGACGCCCGCGCAGAAGCCCTCGGCCAGCTCCAGCCAGAGGAAGCGGGCGGGGTCGACCGGACCGGGCAGGGTCAGGCGGCCGGTCGGCACGGCGGAGAAGCCGAAGCGGGCGTAGTACGGCGCGTCGCCGACCAGGGTCACCAGCCCCTCCCCCGCCGCCCGCGCCGCCTCGATCGCGGCCGTCGTCAGCGCCGTGCCGATGCCGCGGCCCTCGAAGCTCGGATCAACGGCGAGCGGCCCGAGCATCAGGAACGCCGCCGATCCGGCGCGCACCGGGCTCATCCGGACCGAGCCGGCCAGGAAGCTGCCGACCGAGGCGGTGACGCCGAGGTCGATCCGGTGCGGCGCGCCCTCGCGCAGGCGGTAGGCGGTGCGCGCGAAGCGGCCGGGCCCGAACGCGCGGGCTTCGAGCCGGCCGATGGCGGCGTCATCCTCCGGCCGCTCGGGGCGCAGGACGAGGGAGAGTGTGGTCACGGCTGCCTTCGGACCTGGGCGGAACGCCGGTGGCCTAGCAGCGCCGGGCCAGGGCCGCAAACCGCGGACGAGGCGATCCCCCGCGCCCGCCGCGGCGGCGCGCCGGTGGCGGGGCTATTCGGGCAGGCGCCCGGCGAGCCGTGGGTAGACCCGGCGGGCGTTGCCGGAGAAGACCTTCGCGCGGTCGGCATCCGAGAGCGCGGCGGCGTCCACGTAGCGCTTGGTGTCGTCGTAGGCGTGGCCGGTCTCCGGATCGACGCCGTTGACCGCGCCGACCATCTCGGAGGCGAACAGGATGTTGTCGGCCGGGATCACCCGGGTCAGCAGGTCGATGCCCGGCTGGTGATAGACGCAGGTGTCGAACCAGACATTGCGCAGGAGGTCCGAGAGCGGCGGCCGCTTCATGTCCTGGGCGAGGCCCCGGTAGCGGCCCCAATGGTAGGGCACCGCGCCGCCCCCGTGCGGGATGATCAGCCGCAGGGTCGGGAAATCCCGGAACAGGTCCGAGGTGATGAACTGCATGAAGGCGGTGGTGTCGCCCGCGATGTAGTGCGCGCCGGTGGCCTGGAAGTTCGGGTTGGCCGAGGCGCTGACGTGGATCATGCCCGGCACGTCGAGCTCCACCATCCGCTCCCACAGGGGATACCACGAGCGGTCGTAGAGGGGCGGGTCGCGCCAGTAGCCGCCGGTCGGGTCCGGATTGACGTTGCAGCCGACGAAGCCGAGTTCGGTGACGCAGCGGGTCAGCTCGTCCCGGCAATTGGCGGGCGAGACCCCCGGGGATTGCGGCAACTGGCACACGGGGGCGAAGTTCTTCGGGAACAGGCCCGCCACCCGGTAGACCATGTCGTTCGAGACGCGCGACCAGTCGGCGCTGGTGCGCGCGTCGCCGATATGGTGGCCCATCCCGCCGGCCCGGGGCGAGAACAGGGCGAGTCCGATGCCGCGCTCCGCCTGGAGCTTGAGCTGCCGGTTCGCGACGCTCGCGCGGATCTCGTCGTCGGAGACCTTCAGCGCGTCGGGGGACGGTGTCTGGCCGGGATCGTTGAGCGCCGCGATCTGGCGCTTGCGCCAGTCGAGCATCGCCGCCGGCTCGGTGGTGTAGTGGCCGTGGCAATCGACCACGAGGCCGTCGTAGCGCGGACGCGCCGGCTGCGCCCGGGCCCCGCCGGCGGCGAGCGCCGCGGTGCCGAGAGCGGCGGCGCGCAGGAAGCCCCGGCGCGGGGTGCAGCACGCGCAGGCGGCCGCGGCATCCGAAGCGTGGAACACGGGCCCCCTCCCGGACGAGGCTCGGGGGCGTTCGCCCCTCCCGCGGCAGGAGGCGCCCGGTCGGGCGCCCCGTCAAGGGCTTCGCCTACTCGGCCGGGGCGAGCGCCGGTGCGGGCCCTGCCCCGGCGAAGGCGCGGAAGCCCAGGGCCGAGAGCCAGATCACCGCGCCGCAGGCCGCCGCGACCCCCAGGACCAGGGTGAACCCGCCGCGCTCGTGCAGCAGGGCGATGCCCGGCACCACGAAGCCCGAGGCGGTGAAGCCGACGAAGTAGCGCAGGCTGTAGGCCCGCGCCCGGTAGGCGGGCGGCACGTAGCGGGCGATCATCGCGTCGTTGATCACCACCTGCCCGTAGATCGCCGCCATCGCCAGGACGAGGCCGGCCAGCAGCGGCAGGCCTGTGGTCGCCGCCGCGATCCCGAGGCCGAGCGGCTGGAGCACCGAGAGCGCCACGAACAGGCTCGGCAGGCTGTAGCGGTCGATCAGGCGGCCCATCGCGAGCTGGGTCAGGGCGCCGAACAGGAACACCAGGGTGGCGAGCGAGCCGATCAGCGCCAGCGGCATGGCGTGGCCGACGCCCTCGTCGATCACCTTCGGCAGGCTGATCGTCGTCATGTTGAAGGTCAGGCCGCCCGCGAAGATCGCGAGCCCGAACATCGCGATCAGCGCGACCGGCCGCGCCACCGGGATGACCGCCTTGGTCTGCCCCTTCGCGCCGGCCGCGTCGCCGTCGCCGGGCACCAGGGCGATGAAGGCCGCCCCGCAGGCGAGGCAGACGAGGCCCGGCACCACGAAGGCCGCCCGCCAGCCGAGGGTCGCGGCGAGAAGCGCCGTCACGCCCGAGGCCGAGGCCGCGCCGAGATTGCCCCACACGCCGTTGACGCCGAGGTCGCGCCCCAGCCGCCGGGCGTGGGTGACGAGCATCGCCGAGCCGACCGGATGGTAGATCGCCGAGGCGAGCCCCAGCACGCACAGCCACAGGGCGAAGGCGAGCGGGCCCGTGGCGGTGGCGACCCCAAGGCAGGACGCGCCGTAGCCGAGGAAGAAGATCGCGAGCATGGTGCGCCGCCCGAACCGGTCGGCGAGCGAGCCCATCGGCAGCGAGCACAGGCCGAAGGCCACGAAGGCGCCGGTGGCGAGCCCGATCAGATCGCCGTAGCCGAGCCCCGTCTGCTCGGCGATGGCGATGACCGCCGTCGGGTAGATCAGCAGCACGAAGTGGTCGAGGGCGTGCGCGACGTTGACGAAGCGCAGCGTGCGGCGGGACAGGGTTTCCGAATCCATCCTGGCGATCCTCCGGAACGCGTTGTAGCCTGACCCGATCGATGGTGTCGGGCCGCAGATGCACGCGAACGGGCCAAGTTCCGCCGAGCCGCGCTCGACCGAGGCCGCCGCCTACCAGGACGTGCCGCGCGCGGTGGCGGTGATGCCGAAGCACTACCCGGCCCAGGCCCGGGTGGAGCGCCACCACCATCCCCGGGCGCAGCTCCTCTACGCCACCGCCGGGCTGATGATGGCGTCCGCCGAGGACGGCACCTGGGTTGTACCCGGGGGCCACGCCCTGTGGATCCCGCCGCGGCTGCCGCACGCGGTGGCGATGCACGGGCCGGTGGCGATGTGCTCGGCCTACATCGACGCGGCCGCGGTCCCGGGCTTCCCCGCGCGCTGCCGGGTCATCGCCGTGTCGCCGCTGCTCGCCGCCGCGCTCGCGGCGCTCGGGGCCGAGCCGGTGCTCTACGGCCCCCGCGGCGACCATCTCGCGGCGCTGATCCTCGACGAGATCGGCCGCGCCCCCGAGACGCCGCTGACCCTGCCGCTGCCCCGCGACGCGCGGCTGCGGAAGGTCTGCCTCGGGCTGATCGCCGATCCGGGGCACGACGGCGACCTCGATGCCTGGGCCGAGCGCGCGGGCGCGAGCCGGCGCACTCTCACGCGGGGCTTTCGCGCGGAGACGGGGCTCAGCTTCGGCGACTGGCGGGCGCGGGCCCGGGTGATCCGCGCGCTGGCGCTCGGCGCCGAGGGGCAGGCGCCGCGGGCGGTGGCGGCGGCGGTGGGCTACCGCAGCCCGCAGGCGCTGCGGGTGACGGTGGAGCGGGTGCTGGGCGCGGGCAACCCGGCGCGCCATCTCCCGCCGTGACGAAGCGGAGACCCGCCCGATGCTCTATGAACTCGCCGCGCTGTCCTGCCCCCTGCTGTCGGTCGCCTCGGTCTCCGCGGCCGCCCGCGCCTGGACCGACGACCCCGAGGCGAAGGGCACGCTGGTCGGCTGCTGGCGGACGGAGATCGGCGCGCTCGGCCGCCTGCTGATCCTGCGCGGCTTCGAGGCGCCCGAGGACATGACCGCCGAGCGCCGACGGGCCCTGATGAGCGCAAACCCGTTCAATGCCGGGGACGTGCTGACCGGATTGGAAATGGACAGCTACGCGCCGTTCCCGTTCCTGCCGCCGCTCCGCACGGGGGAGCGCGGCGCCGTCTACGAGCTCCGGACCTACCGCCTGAAGCCCGGGGGCCTGCCGGCGACCCTGGCGGCCTGGGAGGCGGCCTACCCCGCGGCGAAGCCGTACACGGACCACCTCGTCGTCAACCTGTACGCCCTCGACGGTCCGCCGCGGATCACGCACATCTGGGGCTTCGCCAGCGTCGAGGAGCGCGCCCGGCTGCGGGGTGAGGCCTACGCGTCGGGCCACTGGCCGCCGAAGGGCGGGCCGGACCAGATCGCCGAGGCGCATTCGGCCGTCGCCCTGCCTGAGCCGGGCTCGCCGCTGCGCTGACCGCCGCTGCCGACGAGCCTCAGGTCGCCCGCGCGGAAAAATCGATCCGCGGGTCGATCCAGACGTAGATCAGGTCCGAGAGCAGGTTCACGGCGAGCCCGATCAACGAGAAGATGTACAGGGTCGCGAACACGATCGGGTAGTCGCGCCCGACGATCGCCCGGAACGACAATTCGCCGAGCCCGTCGAGGGAGAAGATCGTCTCGATCAGGAGCGAGCCGGTGAAGAAGGCCGAGATGAAGGCCCCGGGGAAGCCGGCGATGACGATCAGCATCGCGTTGCGGAAGACGTGGCCGTAGAGCACGCGGGCCTCGGTGTTGCCCTTCATCCGTGCGGTCATCACGTACTGCTTGCGGATCTCGTCGAGGAACGAGTTCTTGGTCAGCAGGGTCGATGTGGCGAAGGCACCGATCACCAGGGCGGTGAGCGGCAGGGCCATGTGCCACGCGTAGTCGGTCACCTTGTGCCAGAGGCTGAACCCTTCCCAGCCCTCGCTGGTCAGCCCCCGCAGCGGAAACCACTGGTAGAACGAGCCGCCCGCGAACAGGATGATCAGCATCAGCCCGAACATGAAGCCCGGCACCGCGTAGCCGACGATGATCACGGCGGAGGTCGCGCGGTCGAAGCGGCCGCCGTCGCTCACCGCCTTGCGGATCCCCAAGGGAATCGAGATCGCGTAGGACAGGAGCGTCATCCACAGCCCCAGCGAGATCGAGACCGGCAGCCGCTCCTTGATCAGGTCGATCACCGTTACATCGCGAAAATAGCTGCGGCCGAAATCGAACCGCACGTAGTCCCACAGCATCTTGGCGAAGCGCTCGGGCGCGGGCTTGTCGAAGCCGAACTGTTTCTCCAGCTTGGCGATGAACTCGGGGCTGAGCCCCTGCGCGCCGCGGTAGCGGGAATTGGCCTCGCCCCCGCCCACCGGCCGCCCGCCGCCGCCGAGGTCGCCCGAGCCCCCGGTGATGCGCGAGAGGCTGCCCTCGCCCTGCCCCTGCATCTGCGAGAGCACCCGCTCCACCGGGCCGCCGGGGGCGAACTGCACGATCGTGAAGGTGATCAGCATGATCCCGAACAGGGTCGGGATCATCAGGCCGATCCGGCGGAGGATGTAGCTCAGCATGCTCTCAGATCCGCCCGATCCGCCGGGCCTTGTCGGCGTCGAACCACCACGTGGTCGGCGCGGCGAGGTCGTAGCGCGGCGGGTTGGCGGGGCGGCCGTAGATGTCCCACAGGGCCAGCCGGTGCTGGCTCGCGTACCACATCGGCACCCAGTAGCGGCCGGCGCGCAGCACCCGGTCGAGGGCGCGGCAGGCCGTGGTCAGCGCGTCCCGCGAGCCGGCGTCGGCGACCGCCGTCAGCAGCGCGTCGGCGGCCGGGTCGGCGATGCCCGAGAGGTTGTTGGAGCCGGCCGTGCGCGCCGCCCGCGCGCCGTAGGTCTCGCGCAGCTCCGCCCCGGGGGTGACGCCGCTGCCGAAGCGGCGCGGCGTCAGGTCGAAGTCGAAATCCTTGAGGCGGGACTGGTACTGGGCGGCGTCGACGAGGCGGATCGAGGCCCGGATGCCCAGCAACCCGAGGTTGCGGATGAACGGCTGGGTGACCGGCTGGAAGACGGGGTCGTCGTCGAGGAACTCGATCGTGAGCGGCTGGCCGCCCGGCAGGAGCAGGGCGTTGCCCGAGCGGGTGCATCCGGCCTCGCGCAGGAGCGCGTCGGCGCGCTTGAGCAGCGCCCGGTCCTGGCCCGACCCGTCGGAGACGGGGGGCGTCCAGGCCTCGCCGAACACCTCCGGGGGCAGGTCCTTGAGCGGATCGAGCAGCGCCAGCTCCGCGGCGGACGGCTTGCCGGTGGCCTTGAGGTCCGAGTTCTCGAAGAACGAGGCGGTGCGCGTGTAGGCGCCGAACATCAGGTTCCGGTTGGCCCACTCGAAGTCGAAGCACAGGCCGATCGCCTCGCGCACCCGGGAATCGCGGAACGCGTCCCGCCGGGTGTTGATCCACCAGCCCTGGGTTCCGGTCGGTCGCGCGTCGGGGACGGTCTCGCGGGTCACCCGCCCCTCGGCGGCGGCGGGGAAATCGTAGCCCGTCGCCCAGACCCGGGCGGTGAACTCCTCCCGGTAGGTGAAGGCGCCGCTCTTGAACGCCTCGAACGCCACGGTGCGGTCGCGAAAGTACTCGTAGCGGATGGATTCGAAGTTGTTCCGGCCGACGTTCACGGGCAGGTCCGCGCCCCAGTAATCAGGCACGCGCTCCAGGGCGATCGAGCGGCCGGGATCGACGGCGCCGACCCGGTAGGGCCCCGAGCCGAGAGGCGCTTCGAGGGTCGAGGCCTCGAAGTCGCGCGCCCCGTAATAGGCGGCGGAGAAGATCGGCAGTTGCGCGACGATCAGGGGCAGGTCGCGGGCGCGGCCGGGCGCGAAGGTGACGACGAGGCGCCCGTCGCCGTCGGCCCGCGCGTCGGTCATGTCGCGGATGACCTGGCTGATCTCCGGGTGGCCCTTCTCGCGCAGCAGCAGCAGGCTGAAGGCGGCGTCCCGGGCGGTGAGCCGCGAACCGTCGCTGAACCGAGCCTGCGGGCGGAGGGAGAAGGCGTAGGTCAGCCCGTCGGGGCTCGCCGTCACCCCCCGGGCGAGGAGCCCGTAGACCGCGTCCGGCTCGTCGAGCGCCCGGGTCATCAGGCTGTCGAAGGTGAGGTTCATGCCCGCGGCACCCTCGCCGCGCAGCACGTAGATGTTGAGCGTGTTGAAGGTGTTGAGCGCCTGATTGCCGATCGTCGACGCGAGCTGCCCGGAGAAGCGCCCGCCCCGGGGCGCCATCGGGTTCACGTAGTCGAACCTCTCGAAGGTCTTCGCGTATTTCAGCTCGCCGAAGCTGGAGAGGCCGTGGCGCTCGCCCGCCTCGGCGTGCACATCCTCGGCGCGCAGATCCCACGGCAGGCCGGCGGCGGCGAGGCCGAGGACGACGCCCCGGCGGGTCGGGCTCCCGGGACGGCGCCTCAACGCGGCGCCCCGGTCTTGGCGGCGAGCGCCTGATCGTACCACCACGTCGTCGGGAAGCCGGAGCTGGCGTAGAGCGGCAGCACGGGCGGGTGGGCGAACCGGTTCCAGCGCAGCGTCCGCTGGCTGTTCGAGGCCCATTGCGGCACGACGTAGTTGTGGGCGAGCAGCACCCGGTCGAGCGCCCGGGTGGCGGCCACCACCCCCGCCCGGTCGGGGGCGTAGATCACCCGCTCGATCAGCGCGTCGATGCCCGGATCCTTGATGCCGATGAGGTTGCGGGAGCCGGGCTTGTCGGCGGCGGCCGAGCCCCAGTACTCGCGCTGCTCGTTGCCGGGCGACAGCGACTCGCCCCACGAGCCGGTGGTGACGTCGAAGTCGAAGTTGCGCATGCGGTTCTGGTACTGCGCCTGGTCGATCACCCGCAGGGTGGTGCCGATGCCGATCAGCTTGAGCTGCGCCGAGAACGGCAGGATCACCCGCTCGAAGGTGTTCTGGAACTCCAGGAACTCGACGGTCAGCGGCTCGCCCGTGGCCTTGTCGACCATCTTGCCGTCGCGCAGCTCGTAGCCCGCCTCGCGCAGCAGCCCCACCGCCTCGCGCAGGTTCTTGCGCACCGCCTCCGGCGAGTCGTTGACCGGGTTTGTGTAGGGCGTGGTGAAGACCGAGGCCGGGATCTTGTCCCGGACGCTCTCCAGGATCTCGCGCTCCTGACCCTCTGGCAGGCCGGACGAGGCCAGTTCCGAGCCGAAGAAGTACGAGTCGATGCGCTTGTACAGGCCGTAGAACAGCGCCTTGTTCATCTCCTGGTAGTTCAGCGCGAGGTTGAACGCCCGGCGCACGCGCTCGTCCTTGAACTTGTCCCGGCGCGCGTTGAACACGAACGCCTGCATGATGCCCATGCCGCGGTCGGGGAACGCTTCCTTGATGAGCCGCCCCTCCTTCACCGCGGGGAAGTCGTCGTAGGCGGTGGCCCAGTTGCGGGCGATGTTCTCGACCCGGAAATCGTAGAGGTCGCCCTTCAGCGCCTCGACCAGCACGGTGCCGTCGCGGAAGTACTCGTAGCGCTCGGTGCCGAAGTTGAACCGGCCGGCGTTCACCGGCAGGTCCTTGCCCCAGTAATCGGCGACGCGGGTGTAGGTCGCGGTGCGGCCGGGCTCGAACTTCTCCAGCTTGTAGGGCCCGGAGCCGAGCGGGATCTCCAGGGTCGTTTCGGTGACGCTGCGGCTGCGCCCCTGCGCGTCCTTGCCCGTCCACCAGTGCTTGGGCAGCACCCGCAACTGGCCGATCACCTGCGGCAGCTCGCGGTTGCCCTTCTCCGAGAAGGTGAAGGTCACCTCGCGCGGGCCCGTGGCCTCGGCCTTGGCGACCGTGTGGTAGTAGGCGGCGTAGAACGGCGAGTTCGCCTTCAGCACGTCGAAGGACCAGACCACGTCCTCCGGGGTGATCGGCCGGCCGTCGTGCCAGCGGGCGCCCTCGCGCAGGCGGTAGGCGACCGATCCGAGATCGGGGGCGACGCGCACGGCCTCGGCGAGCAGCCCGTAGGAGGTGAAGGGCTCGTCGGACGAGTCGGTCAGCAGCGTGTCGTAGATCTGCTGGATCCCGCCTTCGAGGTCGCCCTTGAGGCCCGCCACGACGATGTTGAAGTTGTCGAAGCCGCCCTGCGCGCCGAGGCGCACGAGACCGCCCTTGGGGGCGTTCGGGTCGGCGTAGTCGAAATGCTTGAAACCGGGGCCGTATTTCGGCTCGCCCATCAGCGTGATCGCGTGCCGCCACTGGCCGTCGGCGGCGGGCAGGGTGGCCGGCGCCTGCGCCCGGGCCGGCAGCGTCAGCAGGGTCGCGGCGAGCAGCGCGGCCAGGGCGGCGCCGCGCCGCGCTCTCCCGCGCCGGGCCGGAAACCGTTGCGGCGAAGAGGGCTCCGGGCGGCGTCCGGTCACGGCGTGCGGCGTCACGGGCAGGCTGTCTCCCATCCTGGCGGACCGGGAGGCCGCCGAGCCCAGCGGTCTTAGGACGGGTCGGGGGCGGGCGTCGAGTGCGGCAGCGGGACCGGTCGCCGCGGCCTCACATCAGCGCGCGCCGCGCGAGCTGGCGGCCGATCTCGTAGAGGGCCATGTCGAGGATCAGGCGCAGGTGATCCGGCGCCGCGCGGTCCGCCGCGTCGAGGGCGTCGCGGGCCTCCAGGCAGCGCGCCGCCGCGCGGCTCAACGGGTCCTCCCCGAGGAAGTCGATCCCGCTCGCCGTCCCGGGCGCGGCCTGGGCGAGGTAGCCCCGGCTGCCGTCGCGGCTCTCGGTGATGTCGATCAGGATGCCCTTGCAGCGGACCGGCCGGCCGTGCTGGTCCTGGTAGACCCGTCCACGGCTGAGCACCCAGCGGATGCCGCGGCCCCGCACCAGGATCCGGTACTCGGCGAGGATCAGGCCGCCGTCGGCGATGGCGCGCTCGGTCTTCGCTCGCAGCCAGCCCATGTCCTCCGGGTGGATGCACGCCATCGCGGCGGCGGCGCGCAGGTCCTGGCCGGCGAGATCGGGATCCCCGGCGAGCAGCCCGGCGGCGCCCCGATCGTAGCGCGCGGTGTGGCGCACGCAGTCCCAGTCCCAGGCGCCGACCACGCCGGAGGCATCGAGCGCCGCCCGCAAGTGGTCGCGCGGGTCCTCGTACGGCTCGTAGCAGCCGTCGTCGCCCTCTCGCTGCACCGACCGATCACCCCACGTCTTCGAGCATCGATCCGATGATCAGGCTCCCGCGCCCTGCGCAGACTTCCCGTGCAACCGAATCGCTGGCGCGGCCACGAGGTCAAGAGTTCGACCGTGATCGCACCCCGGAGATAGGCATATCGCAGCCGCGAGGCAACGCCCGTGTCGGAAGACTTGGGGTGCGTCCGGTCAGACCTTGTGCGCGAGACGGGGCGAAATCAGGCGGCGCGGCCGCGCCGGCCCTCGACCAGCCACATCGCGAGCACCGCGGCCGCGAGCGCGGCGAGCGCGGCGAGGCCGAGCGCCAGGGGATAGACCTCGACGCCGCGGATGTTGGCGCTGTCGCTCGGGCGGAAGCCGATCCAGTCGGCGCCCGCCAGCCGCCCGCTGCGCACCGACTGGAGGCGCGGCACCTGGATGCCGCCGCCGGTCTCGGCGACGCGCCGCACCGAGCCGCCGGAGCCCTCGGCCACCGCCCGCAGGCGCTCTGTGTCGCTGAACACGTCGGCGAGCTCGCGCGGGTTGGCCGGGCCGACGCTGACGAACGCCACGAGGTTGCCCGAGCGCAGGGTGTGCAGCCCCAGCTCCTTCGCGTCGAACGTGGCGGTGAACAGGCCGGGCTCGGCGGGCTTCAGGGTCAGGGTCTCGACCGCGCCGGTCGGGCCGGTGACGGTGACGGGCTCGGCCGTGTCCGCCATGGTCTGGCGCTCGACGCGGACCTCGCGGCCGTGGCCCGTGGTCTGCGCCCGCAGCGCCTCCTCCTCCAGCGCCGGCTCCTTCATCAGCCAGTGGGCGAGGCGGCGCAGCAGGTCGAGATAGGGCCCGCCCTCCTGGTAGCCCCGGGCCCAGAGCCAGGCGTGGTCGGAGAGCAGCAGGGCGACCCGGCCCTTGTCCTCGCGGGACAGCGCCAGCAGAGGCAGCCCCTCGGCGCCCGACAGGATCGGCTGCACGCCCGGCCGCATCCGCGCCTGGATGATCCGCAGCCAGTCGCCCCAGGCGGGCGGGCTCGCGTCGGAGCCCGGCAGGGCGCGGGTGACGGGGTGGCGCTGCCCGACCTGCGTCGGCGTCGCCTTGTAGGGCCGCTCGACCACCCGCCCGTCGGGATCGCCGGGCAGGATGCCGGCGAGCCGCGTGCGCGCGAGGCTCGCCGCGCCCGCGTATTCGGGACCGGCGGCGATCAGCAGCGCGCCGCCCTCGCGCACGTAGCGGGCGATGTTGTCGAAATAGGCCGCCGGCAGCACGCTCTGGTTGGCGTAGCGGTCGAAGATGATCAGGTCGAAGTCCTTGATCTTCTGGACGAACAGCTCGCGCGTCGGGAAGGCGATCAGCGACAGCTCGGAGATCGGCGTGCCGTCCTGCTTCTCCGGCGGGCGCAGGATGGTGAAGTGGACGAGATCGACGTTGGCGTCGGATTTCAGCAGGTTGCGCCACGTGCGCTCGCCCTGGTGCGGCTCGCCGGAGACGAGCAGCACCCGCAGCTTCTCGCGGATGCCCTCAATCGGGAGCACCGCGCGGTTGTTCACGCCCGTCATTTCACCCGGCAGCGGCTCGACTTCGATCTCGACGACGTTGGGGCCGCCGTGCTCGATCCGGGTGGTGAGGGTGAACGGCTTGCCGGTGGCCACGTCGCGGCGGCCGATCTCCTCGCCGTCGCGGCGCACGGTCACGACCGCGTGGCCGGTGCCGCCGCGCTCCATCACCTCCGCGCGCACCGTCACGTCCTTGCCGACGATGCCGAAGCGCGGCGCCTCCAGCAGCTTGATCTGGCGGTCGCGCTCGTCCGGCCGCCCGGTGACGAGGACGTGCAGCGGCGCCTTCAACCCCAGCGCCGCCATGGCGGCGGGGATGTCGTGCACGACGCCGTCGGTGAGCATGACGATGCCCGCCAGCCGCTCCGGCGGAACGTCGGCGAGCGCCTGCCCCAAAGCCGTGAACAGCTTGGTGCCGTCGTCGCCCTCGCGGGCGTCGGGCACGTCGATGAAGCGCGGCTCGATGTTGGTCAGCGCGCCGAAGCGGCGCTGCAACTCGGCCCGGACCTGGTCCGTCATCTGCGGCCGGTCGCCGAGCCCCTGCGAGCCGGAGCGGTCGACCACGATCGCGGCGACATCCTTCACCGGCTCGCGATCCTCGCGCACCAGCGCCGGATTGGCGAGCGCGGCGAGCACCAGGGCCAGAACCAGGGCGCGCAGGAGCGCCGTGCGGCCGCGGCTCGCGAGCGCCAGCCCGGCGAGCAGCAGCACCAGCACGCCGAGCCCGGCCAGCACCGGCCAGGGCAGCAGGGGGGTGAAGCTGAGGCTCAGCATGGATCAGACCCGCAGCGCACCCCTCCCCCCACCCAAGTCGGGCTTGCCCGACTTGGGCTGCCTTGCGGATCTCGGGCAAGCCCGAGATCCGTGGGGGAGGGTGGCCCCTGCGTCAGCAGGGGTCGGGAGAGGGAAACGCCGTATCCGGAGAGGTCGTGCCGGAGACCGAGCCCGCTCTCGTCGCGCCGCCCCTCTCCCCCCCTGCTGCGCAGGGTACCCTCCCCCGCAGAGGGGGGAGGGAGCGTGGCGGCGCTTCGCATATCCCTCGAAAAAATCACTGGCCCAGCCGCTCCAGCAGCGCCGGCACGTGGACCTGATCAGCCTTGTAGTTGCCGGTGAGCGTGTACATCACGATGTTGACGCCGCCACGGAAGGCCATCTCGCGCTGGCGCTGGTCGCCGCCGACGATCGGGTACAGGGGCTCGCCGCGCCGGCCCACCGCCCAGGCGGCGGCGAGGTCGTTGCCGGTGATGAGGATCGGGCTGACCCCGTCGCCGGCCCGCGCCGGGCGGCGCTCGCCCCCCTCTGGGGCCGGCGGCAGCGCCTCGACCCAGGTCTGGCCGGTGCTGTAGCGGCCGGGGAAGCTGTCGACGAGGTAGAATGCCTTGGTCAGCACGTGGTCGAAGGGCACGGGCTCCAGTTCGGGCACCTCCAGGGTCGCGAGCATCTTGCGCAGGTAGGCGCCCTCCGGCGTCGGCGGGCCGCCGGGTCGGGCGGTGAGCGCGTCGCGAGTGTCGAACAGGACCGTGCCGCCGTTGCGCATGAACGCGTCGATCCGGCGGATCGCGGTCTCCGAGGGCTGCGGCCGGCTTGGGGCGATCGGCCAGTAGATCAGCGGGTAGAAGGCCAGCTCGTCCTTGGCGGGGTCGATCCCGGCCGGCTCGCCGGGCTCCAGGGCGGTGCGCGAGGCGAGCATCTGGGTCAGGCCGGTGAGCCCGGCGCGGCTCGCCTCGTCGACCGCCGCGTCGCCGGTGATCACGTAGGCGAGGCGGGTGACGAGCGCCGACTCGATGCCGTTCGGGCGGTTGGCCGGCGGCTCCTCCGCCCGCGCCGGCCCCGTCGGCAGCGCGCCGGCCAGCAGCAGGCCGGCGAGCACCAGCACCGCCGGCCGGCCGCGCAGGCGGGCGGGCGACAGCCGTCCCAGGAAGCCGCCGAGCCACAGGCCGGCCAGCGTGTCGAGCGCGAGCAGCATCAGCGCCAAGGTGAAGAGCCCGGGGCGCAGGTCAAGGGTCTCGGCGCCGGCGAGCGAGCCGATCCGCGCGCCCGCGAGCGCCGCGAAGTCGAGCGCCGCCAACCGGTCGTCGGGCTTCAGGGCGTTGACGCTGATGCCGCCCTCGGGCGGCCCGTAGAAGCCCGGCGGATGCTCGGGACCGGCGCGATCGGCGTAGTCGGCGGGCACCGCGGTGGCCGAGGGCGGCGGCGCGCCGAGCGCCCCGAACCCGTCGAGCGTCAGGCGCGGGGCGAGCACCGCGGCGGGTGCGCGCGCGCCCTCCCCGCCCGGCCCCGCACCGGCCCCTTGCGGGGCGCTGCCGGCCAGCGCCACCACCCGCCGCAGCATGTCGATGAACAGCCCGGACAGCGGCAGGTTCGACCACGTGGTGTCGGCGGTGACGTGGAACAGCACGATCTCGCCGTCGCCCCGCTTCTGCGCCGTGACGATCGGCGTGCCGTCCTGGAGGGAGGCCCAGGTCCGCCCCGGCAGGTCGCCGTCGGGCTCGGCGAGGATCTGGCGGCGCACGCCGATATCGGCGGGCGGGGAGAGGCCGGCGAACGGGCTCTCGGGGGCGAAGGGCGCGAGCGTCTTCGGCGCGTCCCAGGACAGCGTGCCCCCGAGGTTGCGCCCGCCCCGGCGCAGGCGCACCGGCACCAGCGGGTCGTGCCCGGCGGCGAGCCGCGGGCCGGCGAAGCGCAGGAGCAGGCCGCCGTCCTGCACGAACTTCTCCACCCGCGCCGTGGTCCGCTCGTCCAGCGCGCCGACATCGGCGAGCACCAGCACCGAGACCTGATTGTCGAGGAGCTGGTTGATCGACTCGGCCGTCCCCTTGGCGCCGCGCGGCTCCTGCACGTCGGCGAAGGGTTGCAGGGCCCGCGACAGGTAGTAGGTCGGCGCCAGCAGCGGCTGCGCCTGATCGAGGGTGCCGCCGAAGACGAGGCCGACCCGGCGGCGCTTGCCGCGCTCGTCCATCAGCACCACCGCACCCGCCGAGCGCTCGCCCGCGACCTCCAGGCGGCTGATGCTGTTGCGCAGCTCCACCGGCATCTCGAAGGTCGATTCGGCCGCGGTCGCGTCCGGCTTGAAGGCGAAGTCGCGCTCGGCGAGCGGCAGGCCCTTCTGGTCCAGCGCCCGGATCACGCCCGCGTCGCGGCCGTTCGGCGCGGCGCGCAGCACCCGGGCGGTGAGCCGGCCGCCGGTCTCGGCGCCCGCCAGCGCCAGGGCCGGGGGCCGGTCGGCCTTGAGCACCGTCAGCGCGGCCCCGGCCTCGCCCGCGAGGTCGGAGAGACCCTTGGCGAAGCGCTCGTCGCCCGCCCCCGCCACCCCGTCGGAGATCCAGACGATTCCGGCGCCGAGGTTCTTCTCCAGGAAGGCGCCGATCGCCTGGAGGTGTGCGTCCCGGGTCGGCAGATAGGGGCGGGGCGCGAGCGCCCGCAGCCGCTCCAGGGCCGCGGCGGGCGTCTTCGCGTCGAAGGCGGCGGCGGGCTCGGCGAGGCCGACGAGGGCCACCGGCCGGCCGTCGCGGGCCGCGCCCTCGACCGCATCGGTCGCCACCCGCAGCCGGTCGCGCCAGTCGTGGGCGGCCGCGAAGCCGTTGTCGAGGAGGACGAGGAGCGCCTTGCGCCCGCCGCCCGCACCGACGCCGCCGGGGTTCCACACCGGCCCCGCCACCGCGAGGATCAGCGCGGCGGCGATCAGCAGCCGCAGGATCAGGAGCCAGGGGGGCGTGCGCGCCGGCGTCTGCCGCTGCGGGATCAGGTCGGCGACGAGCTTGAGCGGCGGGAAGTCGATCCGCCGCGGGCGCGGCGGCGTCACCCGCAGCAGGAACCACAGGGCCGGCAGGCCGATCAGGGCGGCGAGCGCGAGCGGCGCGGCGAAGGTGAGGCCGAGCATGGCGGCCTATCCCTGCCCGCGGGCGGCGACGAGGGTCGCGAGCCGCAGGGCCGCCTCGCTCGCCGGCCGGTCCGTCCGGTGCAGCGTCAGCGTCCAGCCCTGTCCGCGGGCGATGTCCTGCAAGGCCGCGCGGTGCTCCGCGATCCGCGCCCGGTAGCGCGCGCCCCAGGCGTCGGCGTCGCCGATGTCGAGGGCGAGGGTGCCTTCGAGGTCGTGCAGCACCGCCTGCCCCGAGAACGGGAAGGTCTCCTCGATCGGATCGACGATCATCAGGAGGTGGCCGCGGCTGCCGCGGCCGGCGAGATCCTGGACCGAGGCCGCGACGGCGGCCGGGGGGGACAGGAAGTCGCCGATCAGCACCACCTCGTCGAACCGGGCCGGGTGCGCCCGGGGCGGCAGGTCCCGGGTGAGGCCGGCCGCGTCCGCGACCAGCGCCCGCGCGATCCGCTCGACGATGCCGCGGGAGGCGGTCGCCCGGGTCAGCCCGAGCAGGCCGACCCGCTCGCCGCCCTCGACGAAGGCGTCGGCGAGCGCGAGACCCAGCACCAGGGCGCGCTCGACCTTCGGCGCCGACGCGAGGTCCGAAGAGAACCCCATCGAGGCGGAGCGGTCGATCCACAGCCAGATGTTGTGGGCGGCCTCCCACTCGCGCTCGCGCACGTAGAGCCGGTCGTCCCGGGCGGAGCGGCGCCAGTCGACCCGGGCGGCCGCCTCGCCGGTGACGAAGGGGCGGAACTGCCAGAAGCTCTCGCCGGGGCCGGCGCGGCGGCGCCCGTGCAGGCCGTGGGCGAGCAGGCTCGACACCCGCCGCGCCTCCAGCACCAGCCGCGGCATTTTTTCCGATAAGGCCGCGGCGGCCTCGCTCTCCCCTCGCCCGGGGATCCGCCGTGCGGCGTCGAGGGCGCGGGTCGCGATCATACGCAGCGCAGCCCCCGCGTACCGGTCCGCGCTGCGTATGGCTCAGGGCCACGCATTTTCTTCACGTTAGCCGGCATCCACCTGACTCGAAAATGCTGTTGGATCAGAGCTTCTCCGCGAGGCGGGCGATCAGGCCCTCGATCGTCTCGCCGTCCGCCCGGGCGGTGTAGCTCAGCGCCATGCGGTGCTTCAGCACCGGCTCGGCCAGCGCCTTCACGTCGGCAACCGAGGGGGCGACGCGGCCCTCGATCAGCGCGCGGGCGCGGGCGGCGAGCGTCAGCGCCTGGCTGGCGCGGGGGCCGGGCCCCCAGAGCAGCTTGCCCTTCACGATCCCGTCACCGCCGTCGGGCCGAGCGGCGCGCACGAGGTCGAGGATCGCCTCGACCACCGCCTCGCCCACCGGCAGGCGCCGCACGAGGCGCTGGGCGGTGAGCAACTGCTCGGTGGTCATCACCGGCCGCGCCCGCGCCTCCTCGACGCCGGTGGTCTCCACGAGGATCCGCCGCTCGGCCGCCCGGTCGGGATAGCCGACGTCGATCTCCAGGAGGAAGCGGTCGAGCTGCGCCTCGGGCAGCGGGTAGGTGCCCTCCTGCTCGATCGGGTTCTGGGTGGCCAGCACGTGGAACGGCCGCGGCAGGTCGTGGCGCTCGCCCGCCACCGAGACGTGGCCCTCCTGCATCGCCTGGAGCAGGGCCGACTGCGTGCGGGGGCTCGCGCGGTTGATCTCGTCGGCCATCAGGAGCTGCGTGAACACCGGCCCCTGCACGAAGCGGAAGGCGCGGCGGCGTTCGGCATCCTCCTCCAGGATTTCGGTGCCGAGGATGTCGGAGGGCATCAGGTCGGGGGTGAACTGCACGCGCCGGGCGTCGAGCCCGAGCACCGTGCCGAGCGTCTCCACGAGCTTGGTCTTGGCGAGTCCGGGCAGGCCGACGAGGAGGCCGTGGCCGCCCGAGAGGACCGTGACGAGGGCGAGGTCAACGACGCGCTCCTGGCCGAAGATCACCCCGTGGATCGCCTCGCGGGCCTGTCCCACCGCCGCGAGGCAGCTCTCGGCGGTGGCGACGATGCCGTCGTCGAGGCTGGTGGCCGGGCTCGCCGCTTGCGTCATGAAGCTGTCCGTCTCCGTACCCGCGGGCTCGGGAAAGGCCGAAGGAAAGGCGCGAGTGTGGGCCGGTTTCGGGCGGGCTGGCAAGGTCGGCATCGCCGCACGCCCCGCCGCCGGGAGAGCGTCGCCGGGCCGCCGGGCCTTGGCTCCCGCCGCCGGCGCCGGTAGGAAGGGCCACCCCTCGGACCGGGACGCTTCGCCGCGCCTTCCTCCGGCCCGGATCCCCGCGCAAGGACCAGAGGACGCGCCGCGGACAGCCCGCGCCTGCCGGACATGCCATGAGCCTTCGAGATGCGTTCGTCGCCTGGTCGTCGGGAACCGGGCCCCTGGTTGCGGCCGCCGCGCAGGCCGTGACCCTGCCGCTGATCGGCCGGATCGGGCGGCCGCGCCGCGGCGCGGGCGCGCCCCGCCACGCCGACCTCGCCCGGATGGTGCGGGAGTCGGGCCTGTTCGACGCGGCGTGGTACGGGCGGCGCTACCCGGACGTGGTCGCCGAGGGGCTCGACCCGGCCACGCACTACGCCGTCCACGGCGGCCGCGAGGGACGCTGGCCGCACCCGCTGTTCCACGGCGACCTCTACCTCGCCGCCAACCCGACGCTCCGGGCCGAGGGCATCAACCCGCTGCTGCACTACGTCGAGCACGGTGCCGCCGCGGGGCAAGCGCCGAACCCGCTGTTCGATCCCGACTGGTACGCCGAGCGCTACCTCGGCGGGCGCTCCGAGCGGGCGCGGGCGCTGTTCCACTTCCTGGAGAGCGGCGAGACCGACCCGTCGTCGGCCTTCGACACGGCGTGGTATCGCGGCCGCTACCCCGACGCCCGGCGCGAGCCGGTCAACGCGCTCGCCCACTACTTCATCTCCGGCCGGCAGCAGGGCTACCTGCGCAACGCCGAGGAATTCGCCGGCCTGTCCCGGCACGTGGACCTGATCCGCGCCTCCGGGATCTTCGACCCGGCGTTCTACCGCCAGCGCTGCCCCGAGGCCGAGAGCAGCGGCCTGGAGCCGCTGGAGCACTACGTGATGGCCGGCGGGCACCGCCGCCACGCGCCCCACCCGCTGTTCGACCCCGACTGGTACGCCGCCCAGGCCCCCGAGATCCTGGCCGAGAGCCTCAACCCGCTGGTGCATTTCCTAGAGCACGGCGCCGCCGCCGGGCACGATCCGGGGCCGTGGTTCGACACCCGCTGGTACGCCAAGACCTATCTCGCCGCGGACTCGGAGGAGAACGCGCTCGCCCACTTCCTCGCCGACGGCGGCCGCACCACCAGCCCGTCGCCGCGCTTCGACGCGCCCTGGTATCTCGGCCGCCACCCGCGGGTCGCGGCGCTCGGGCTCAACCCGCTCGTCCACTACGTCACCCTCGGCCTCACCGAGGGGTGCCGGAGCCGGCGCGTCCCGGGCACCGAGCGCGACTCGACCGAGCCGGCCGCCGCGCCGCTGACCTGCCTGAAGCGGGCGCCCCGTCGGCAGGGCCGGGTCGCGCTGTTCATCACCCACGCCCCCGAAGGCCGCATCCGCGGTCATGTCGAGCCCTACCTGCGGGCGTTTTCCGAGAACGGGGTCGACCTCGTCCTCATCGCGGCGGCCGACCAGCGCAAGACCGCGGTGCCGCAGACGCTCATCGACCTGTGCGCCTCCGTCTATGTCCGCGAGAACCGCGGCTTCGACTTCAACGCCTGGGCGCATATCCTGCTGGAGGACGAGAGCCTGCTCGACGCCGGCACCCTGTACCTCGTCAACGACAGCCTCGTCGGCCCCCTCGACCGCGACGACTTCGCGGGGCTGCTCGCCCGGATCGACGCCTGCTCCGAGGACGTGGTCGGACTGGCCGACAACTTCTACTACACGCCGCACCTCCAGAGCTTCTTCCTCGCCCTGAAGAAGCGCTGCCTGTCCTCCTACGCGTTCAACACCTACATCCAGTCGATCACGAGCTGGCCCGACAAGAACGCCATCATCACCGAGTACGAGCTGACCTTCACCGGCCGGATGCGCGCGGCCGGGCTCAACACCCGGAGCCTGTTCTCGACGCAGAACAAGCACATGACCCTGCGCAACGACCCGCGCAACAACCGCACGCTGTTCGACTGGGAGAACCTGCTCGGCCAGGGCTTCCCCTTCGTGAAGCGCTCGCTGCTCGGCGAGCACGTGGCGCTCGGCGGCGCCGCGGTGCGCGCGGCGATCGAGGAGCGCGGCTTCGACCTCGACCGCCTGGAGCCGACCTACGTCTACCCGGGCGCGAGCGTTCGCGCCGACCTCGAACGCCCGGTGGCCGCGACGCGCGCGGCGCGCGTCGCGTTCATCGCACCCATGAACTTCGCCAACGGCCTCGGCGTCGCCGCGCGCAGCTACGTGCGGGCGCTGCACCGCACCCCCTGGAGCGTCAACGTCCACCCGATGCAGCGGCCGTTCCACGTCCACGCCCGGGTCGCGCCGGACTGGCAGGCGCGCACGTTCTCCGGGCCGGCGGACGTGGCGCTGGTGCAGTTCAACGGCGACAGTTGGCACGCGCTGATGAGCGAGGCGCATCTCGACCTCGCCGCCCGGGCGCGGCTGCGGGTCGGGCTGTTCGTGTGGGAGACCTCCTACGTGCCCGCCGGCTGGCTGCCCACCGTCGACCGCCTCGACGCGATCTGGGCGCCGACCGAGTTCTGCGCGCAGATCTTCCGCCAGATCACCGACATCCCGGTCGACGTGGTGCCCTACGTCGTCGAGACCGAGGCGGGCGAGCCGGCCAGCGCCGCCGCCAAGGCGCGCCTGCGGGACGCGTTCCGGGTCGACCCGTCCAAGCGGGTGATCCTCTACGCCTTCGACGGGTCGAGCTACCTCGCCCGCAAGAACCCGCACGCGCTGATCCGGGCGTTCCGCGCCGCCGGCCTCGCCAAGGCCGGCTGGCAGCTCGTGCTCAAGACCAAGCACGTCTTCGACCTGCCCGAGGAGGGTCAGCGCCTGCTCGACCTCGTCGGGACCTCGGGCGACGTGCGGGTGATCGACCAGCCGCTCTCCCAGAACGAGCTCTCGGCCCTGTTCGAGCTGTGCGACGTCTACGCCTCCTCGCACTCCTCGGAGGGCTTCGGGCTGACGATCGCCGAGGCGATGGAGATGGGCAAGGTCGTGGTCGCCACCGATTACGGCGGCAGCCGCGACTTCCTCGACGCGACCTGCGGCTTCCCGGTCCGGGCCGAGGTGACGGCCCTGGAGCAGACCTGGGGGCCCTACCTGCGCGGCGCCGAGTGGGGGCAGGTGGACGAGGACGACCTCGCCCGGGCGCTCGCCGACGCCGCCCGGGCGGTGACCGGCGGGGACGCGGCCCGGATCGGCGCGGCCGCCCGCGCCCGGATCCGCGAGCGGCTGTCGACGGAGGCGGTTGCCGCGGCGATGGAGGCGAGCCTCGGCCGCCTGCTCCGGATCAAGCACGCATGAAAGCCCTCAAGACTCTCGCCGCGGGACAGCCCGTCCCCGCCCCCTCCACCGCGTGGGGCGCGATCCCCTGGCCCGAGGCGCTCGTGCCGCTGCCGCTCGACGCGGAGTTCCGGCCCCTCGACCCGGCGCGGCTCGCCCATCTCGCTCCCGGGCAGGCGCTGTTCGTCGCCCCCGCCGCGGCGGACCTCCACCCGGACCTGCTCGCCCTCATCGCCGCGGCGATGGCCGGGCGGCCCGACATCGGGATCTTCTACGGCGACGACGCGGTGCTCGACCGCGAGGGCGGGGTGCGGGGCGTCCACTGCAAGCCGGCCCTCAACCGCGCGCTGATGATGGCCGACGACTACGTCGGCTTCCCCCTGGTCGTGCGCGCCTCGGCCCTGACCGGCGCCCGGCCGGACTTCCCGCGCCGGAACGCCGGCGCCGCGTGGTTCCGGTTCTGCCTCGACGCGCTCTCGGCCGGCGTCGGGATCGACCGCATCCCGCACACGCTGATCGCCTCGGCGGGGAAGCGCCCGAAGGCGCCGCGCGAGGCCCGCGCCCGCGCCCTCGGCGCGTGGTTCAAGGCCGCGGGCGCGCCGCTGGAGGCCCGGGCCGGCCTGACGCCGGACACCCTGGAGATCCGCCGCGCCCTCGCCGACCCGCCGCCGGTGACGCTGGTGGTGCCGACCGCCCAGAGCGCGCCGAAGGACGGCCCGAACGCGGGCCGGCCGCACGTGCTCAACTTCCTCGACAGTCTCGGCCGCAGCACCTACCCGCTCGACCGCGTCACCGTGCTGGTCGGCGACGACCGCGAGGACGACGCGATCTACCGCGGCCGCTCCGACCGGTTCGCGGTCCGCCGGATCCTGACCGCGCGGCCGCCGGGCGAGCCGTTCAACTACGCGGCCAAGATGAACCGCCTGTGGCGGGCGGCCGAGACCGACCTCGTGATCCTGATGAACGACGACCTCGTCGTGCGCCGTCCCGGCTGGATCGAGGCGCTCCTGACCTTCGCCCTCGACCGCGGCGTCGGCGGGGTCGGCGGCCGGCTGCTGTTCCCCACCGGCAAGATCCAGCACGCGGGCATGACCGGCGGCATCTTCGACGTGGTGGCCCACCCCTGGTACAACCGCGACGCGGCCGAGCCGACCTACGGCGACTGGGCGCTGGCGCAGCGGGACTGCTCGGCGGTGACGGGGGCGCTGTTCGCCACCCGCCGCGCCGTCCTCGACGCGGTGAACGGCTTCGACGAGACGTTCTCCCTCGACTTCAACGACGTCGACCTGTGCTTCAAGCTGCGGATGCTCGGCTACCGCATCGTCTACACGCCGTTCGCCGAGATGACCCACCACGAGAGCGCCTCGCGGCAGGCCAACGTCGCGCCGGGGGCGCAGGTAGCGCGCTTCCTGCGGCGCTGGGGGGACGTGCTGCGGGAGGACCCCGCCTTCAGCCCGCAGTTGCGGACCGACACCGACGTGGTCGCGCCGCGGGGCGACGCGACCCGCTGGATCACCGCTCCCCCGACCCCGGCCGCCGGGTGAGCGGCGACCGGGACCGGCGGCGCGTCAGTCCATGACCTTGCCGTCCGGCCCGATCTTGACGGTCTGCTCCTTGTCGGCGCCGGCCACCTTGATCTCGTACTGGACCGCCTTGCCGTCCTTCGACACCTCGGCCTCGTAGGCCTTGCCGCCGCCGGCCTTCTGCTCGGCGATCATCAGCGCGTCCTTCAGCGAGGTCTTCGCCTCGTTGAAGTTCGCGGGCTTGAGGAAGGTGAAGTAGCGCTCGATCGGCTGGTTCTCGGTCTTGTAGACGGCGCCGGTGTCGGCGTTGATGCCGTACTCGACCAGCTTGCCGCTCGGGTAGACGACCTTGATGGAGTAATGGGCCGGGTCCTTGCCGTCGGCCTTCTCGAAGTCGGCGTCGATCGCCCGGCCGCCCTTCTCCTCGCCCTGCGACTCGGCGGTGGTCAGCGCCTGGGCGAGGTTCACCTTGGCGAGCTTGGCGACCTGCCACTCCTTCATGTCGTCGGTGGCCTTCGTCGCCTGCGCGCCGGGAGCCGGCGCGGGGGTGGCGGGCGCGGTGGTGGAAGGCGCGGGGGTGGCGGGGGCGGTCGTGGACGGGGCGGTGGCGGGCGGCGCGGTGCCCGTGGTCGGGGCGGCGGTGCCCGGCGAGGCGGACTGGGCCAGCGCGAGGCCGGTCGAGAGCGCCAGCCAGCCGGCGGCGGCGGTGAGACGGGTGATCATGGCGGGGTATCCCTGTTTCGGGCGTGTTTCTGGACCCCGGAAACAGCGGCACCCCGTCGAGGGTTGCGTGCCCGTCCACATCATTCCGTGATCGGCGGCATCGCCGCCCGGGGAATGATCGCGCCCGGGTGGCGGATCACCGCGCCGGCGAGGCGGTGGCCGGCGCGCGCGGCCTCGGCGGGAGGCGCCCCGGCGCGCCGCGCCGCGAGGTAGGCCGCCGCGAAGCTGTCGCCCGCCGCCGTCGTATCGACCGGCACCACGGCGGCCGGCACCGGGACGGTCTCGGTCGTGCCGTCGGCGGCGACGATGCAGCCGGGCTCGGCGAGCTTGACCACCGCCTCGGCGACGCCGGCCGCCGCGAGCCGCGCCAGGATGTCTTCGGGAGCGCCGTCGCCGTCGAGCAGGGCGTAGTCCTCGCAGCCCGCGAGCACGGTGTGGCTGAGGGCGATGGTCCGCGCGTAGGCGGCGCGGGCCTCGGCGAGGTCCGGCCAGCCGCGCGGGCGGAAATTGGTGTCGAACACGATCCGGGTGCCGCCCGCCCGCGCGCCCTCCAGCGCCGAGAACAGCCGCGCCCGGCTCTCGCCGCGGAACAGCGAGAGGGTGATGCCGGAGAGGTAGACGAGCCCCGCTCCCGCCAGCGCCGCGGCGGCGGCCTCCGCCCCGGGTCCGTCGAAGAGCTGGCGCACCGGCGCCGCGTCCCGCCAGTACAGGAAGCGCCGCTCGCCCGCCGGGTCGGTCTCGATGATGTACAGCCCCGGCAGCCGACCCGGCACGCGCTGGACCTGGGCCGTGCCGACCCCCTCCTCCGCCCAGGCGGCGAGCATCTCGGCGCTGAAATCGTCGTCGCCGAGCGCGGTGACGTAGTCGACCGGAACGCCGAGGCGGGCGAGGTAGACCGCGGTGTTCAGGGTGTCGCCGCCGAAGGCCCGCGACAGCAGCCCGTCGGGCCGGGTGCGCAGTTCCAGCATGCACTCCCCGAGGCAGGCCACGCGCCCGCCCTGTCCGGACCGATCCGCCGCCATCCGCGTCCTCCCTGAACCGCCCCGCCTCCATCGCACGGATCGGTCCCGGCGGTCTCCCGCCCGGACGGCCCCGCGGCCCCATCGCGGGGCGAATGAAACGGCGCTTCCGCGCCGGTGACGGGGGTGCTACCCCGCTTCGCAGCGCGGTTGCAGCCGCGCGGGGCCGCGCGCGGCCCGGTCGTCCGGGGAGGATCGAGGTCATGGCCGGCATCACCCGCAACCCGCCGGCTCCGCCCGTCGACCCCGCGATCCTCGCCGCCTTCCGCGAGGCGGCCACCGCCACGATCAGCGACAACCTCGATCGCCTGCCCGGCGCGGTCGGCCTGCGCCCGTTCCACCGGGGCGGCCGCCTCCTCGGCACGGCCCTGACCGTGCAGGTGCGGGCGGGCGACAACCTCGCGATCCACCAGGCTCTGGAGGAGGCGCGGCCGGGGGACGTGCTGATGGTCGACGGCGGCGGCGACGCGAGCCGCGCGCTCGTCGGCGACATCATGAAGGCCATCGCCGAGAGCCGGGGCGTGGCCGGGTTCGTCATCGACGGGGCGATCCGCGACGTGGCCGCCTTCGCCGCCTCCGATTTCCCCTGCTACGCCCGGGCCGCGATCCACCGCGGCCCCTACAAGGTCGGCCCGGGGACGATCAACGGCCCGGTCTCGGTCGGCGGCTGGATCGTGAATCCCGGCGACGTGGTGGTGGGCGACGCCGACGGCGTGGTGACCTTCCCGCCCGCGCTCGCCCCGACCCTGATCGAGGCGGTGCGCGCCCAGGACGCGCGGGAGGCCGAGGCCCTGCGGATGATCCGCGAGGGCCGCTACGACGGCCGCTACGCCCGGAGCCCCGGCTGACGCTCCCGGCGGAGCGATCGACAGTCTTCAGGACGCGTCGTCTGTAACGCGCCCGCCCCCAGGCCAAGATTTCGTCAAGGACTCGCCGCTATCCCGGGCGATGGGCTGTGCCGCCGCGGTGCTCGCACCGGCCTCCCCCATCGTCCAACGGGCGCCCCTCGGTCGAGGCGCGGCGCCGCATCGGGATCACGTCGTGAACTTCACCGTCACCGGTCGCGGGGCCGCGGGCCGCTACGACTACCGTCACGCCTCGGCGCTGAGCGCCCTGGACCAGGGCCTGAGCCTCCTCGCGGCGGGGATGGCCGACGTGCTGATCGTCGACGGCTGCGGGCGCGCCCGCACCCCGGCCGCCCTCTATCAGTCGCTGTTCGGCCCGGCGTCATCGGAGCCGGCGGGCGCCGGCCCGGCAGCGGCGGCCCCGCCGCTGGCGGCCTGAGGCCGGCGGGCACCTCTTTTTAGGACGGCCGCCGGATCGGCGCGCGCATCAGCCGACGCTGCGCAGGTGCGGGATGCGCGCCGCCGGCTGCGCCGCCATCTCCCGCACGAAGGCGGCGATGCGCGGGGCGATCACCGCGCGAAAGCGCGACCCGTTGAACACGCCGTAATGCCCGACCTTCTCCTGGAGGTGGTAGGCCTTGCGCGCGTCGGGCAGGTTCGGCGTCAGGTCGAGGGCGGCCTTGGTCTGCCCGACCCCGGAGATGTCGTCGTTCTCGCCCTCGACCGCGAGGATCGCGCAGCGGCGGATGGCGGCGAGGTCGACCGGCTCGCCGCGGTGGCGCATCAGGCCCCGCGGCAGGGCGTGGTCCACGAACACGGTTTCGACCGTCTGGAGGTAGTACTCCGCCGTCAGGTCCATCACCGCGAGGTACTCGTCGTAGAAGTCCCGGTGCTTCTCCGCCGAGTCGCCGTCGCCGGTGACGAGGTGGTCGAACATGTCGGAATGGGCGGTGACGTGGCGGTCGAGGTTCATCGCCATGAACCCGTAGAGTTGCAGGAAGCCCGGATAGACCCGGCGCAGGGCGCCCGGGAAGACCGGCGGCACGAGGCTGATCGTGTTGCGCTCGAACCAGGCCTGTCCCCGCTCCTGCGCGAGGCAGTTCACCGCGGTCGGCGAGCGGCGGGTGTCCACGGGGCCGCCCATCAGGGTCATGGATACCGGCACGGCCGGGTCGTTGCGGGCCTCCATCAGCGCCACCGCGGCCGCCACCGGCACCGCGGGCTGGCACACCGCCATCACGTGCAGGTCCGGCCCGAGGGCGCGGAACATGTCCTGCAGGTAGTCGATGTAGGTGTCGAGGTCGAAGCGGCCGGCGAGCAGCGGCACCATCCGGGCGTCCGTCCAGTCGGTGATGAACACCGCGTGGTCCGGGAGCATCGCCTCCACGGTGCCGCGCAGGAGCGTCGCGTAGTGGCCCGACATCGGCGCGACGATCAGCAGCTTGGGCTGGGGCGCGGCGGGCGGCTGGAGGAAGCCCCGGTCGAAGCCGATCACCCGGCAGAACGGCCGCTCCCAGACGACCCGCTCGGTGACCGGCACGCGCCGCCCGTCGACGACCGTGGCGTCGAGCCCGAACGCGGGCTTGCCGTAGCGGCGGGTGGCGCGCTCGAACATCTCGCAGCCCGCCGCGACCGAGCGCGCGTAGGGCGAGTAGGCCATCGGGTTGCCGGGGATGTTCAGGCTGTAGCGGGTGATGTCCGCGGCGAGGCGCGCGGGCGCCATCATCGCGCGGGCGCCCTCGAACATGGCGTAGGCCATCAGCATCGCGGTCTCTCCTGCACTGTCTTCCTGCCCCCTTGCCGCCCCCCTCGCCCGGGCACCTGGCCCGGCCACGCTCGCCCGCGGCGGGGCGCCCGACGCGGCGGCGGCCCCGGGCCGCCGTGACGGCGGCGCGGTCTCGCATCCGGGGCTTTTCGGGGAGACAGAGGCAACCGGGCGGGCGAGGATAAGGTTCCGGGATGAACGGGGGCGGAACATCCGCCCCGCTCGGACGCTTGCCCGGTGACGCTCTCACGATCCCCGGCATGCACGACATCGACCTCGCCGGCCTCGGCCGCGGCGCGCGGCACCTGCGCCTGGACACCTTCGTGCGCCTGCGCTGGCTCGCGATCACGGGCCAGAGCGCGGCGGTGGTGGGGGCGCAGTTCGGCCTCGGCCTCGCCCTGCCCTTCGGCTGGTGCTTCCTGGTGATCGCCGCCTCGTCCTGGCTGAACCTCGCCCTGCGGATCCGATTCCCGGCGAGCTACCGGCTCAGCGACGATTCGGCCGCGCTGCTCCTCGCCTTCGACATCATCCAGCTCGCCGCCCTGCTGTTCCTCACCGGCGGCCTCCAGAATCCGTTCTCGCTGCTGTTCCTCGCCCCCGTGCTGATCTCGGCGACCGCCCTGCCGCCGGAGCGGACCCTGGCGCTCGGCCTCCTCGCCATCGGGCTGGCGACGCTGCTCGCCCTGGTGCACCGGCCGCTGCCCTGGTTCGCCGACGGGCGGATCGAGCTGCCGTTCCTCTACGTCTCCGGGGTCTGGACCGCGATCCTGCTCGGGACCGCCTTCACCGGCGTCTACGCGTGGCGGGTGGCGGAGGAGACCCGGCTGCTCGCCCAGGCGCTCGCGGCGACCGAGCTGGTGCTGGCGCGCGAGCAGCACCTGTCGCAGCTCGACGGGCTGGCGGCGGCGGCCGCGCACGAGCTCGGCACCCCGCTCGGCACGATCATGGTGGTGTCGAAGGAGCTGATCCGGCAACTCGGGCCGACCGCCTCGCCCGCGGTGGCCGAGGACCTGAACCTGCTGCGCGAGCAGGTCGACCGCTGCCGCGGCATCCTCGGCAAGCTCACCTCGCTCGACGGCGACGGCGCCGGGTTCCTGGCCACCGTCACCTTCAGCCACCTCGTGGAGGAGCTGGTGGCGCCGCAGCGGGCGCTGGGGATCGCCCTCGACGTGTCGACCCGCGGCGACGGTCCCGAGCCCGCCTGCCGCCGCAACCCCGGCGTGATGTTCGGGCTCGCCAACATCCTCGACAACGCGGTCGACTTCGCCGGCGCGCGCGTCACGGTCGACGGCCGCTGGAGCCACGACCGGGTGTGGATCGAGATCCGCGACGACGGCCCGGGCTTCTCCACCGAGGTGCTGCTGCGGGCGGGCGAGCCCTACGTCACCACGCGCGGCGCCGAGAGCCGCGGCAGCGACCGGCCGCAGGGCGCAGGCACCGTCGGAGCCGGGCTCGGGCTCGGCCTGTTCATCGCCAAGACGCTCATCGAGCGCTCGGGCGCGCAGATCGCCCTGTCGAACGGGTCCGGAGCTGAGGACGGGCACGGCGCCGTGGTGCGCGTCTCCTGGGCCCGCCACATCTTCGAGCGCGGGGCCGTGCCGCGCCACTCGCCCGAACCGGAGTTGCCTCCGCCCCTGCCATCGCGCGAGTCGCTCCCTATATGAGACCGTATCGAGAACACCCGCTCAGAAGGATCCCCCGATGCTCACGCAGACCGGGACCGCGGCGGCCGCCGACGCTGCCGTCCTCACCGATACCGACCCGCTCGCCGCCTTCGCCGACCGCAGCCTGCTGATCGTCGACGACGACAAGCCGTTCTCCACGCGGCTCGCCCGCGCCATGGAAGGCCGCGGCTACCACGTCCAGGTCGCCGAGAGCGTGGCCGAGGGCGTCTCCGCGGTCGAGGCGCGCGCGCCCGCCTTCGCCGTGATCGACATGCGGCTCGGCGACGGCAACGGCCTCGACGTGATCGCCCGCCTGAAGGAGCGCCGACCCGAGGCGCGGGGCGTGATCCTCACCGGCTACGGCAACATCGCCACCGCCGTCACGGCGGTGAAGCTCGGCGCGTTCGACTACCTCGCCAAGCCCGCCGACGCCGACGAGATCCACGGGACGCTGATGGCCCAGCCGGGCGAGCGCGCCGACCCGCCGGAGAACCCGATGTCGGCCGACCGGGTGCGCTGGGAGCATATCCAGCGCGTCTACGAACTGTGCAGCCGCAACGTCAGCGAGACCGCCCGGCGGCTCAACATGCACCGGCGCACGCTGCAGCGGATCCTCGCCAAGCGCGCCCCGCGTTGATCTGCGCCCCGCGCCGACGCGCTCGGTTGCGCCCGCCCGCCCATCTGCGCTAGCTCCAGGCCGCCCGGACGCCCGTCCGGGCGGTCTTTCCGTCCGGACGGTGCCCGTGAACGCGCGCAACACGCTCACCATTGTCAGCATGATGGTGCTGGTCGGCACCGAGGTGTTCGCCGTGGCCATCGCCGCCGGGTGGGCGATCGCCGGGCTGTTCGACCTCGGCGACCGGATCGGCCACGTGCTGATGGGCCTGTTCAGCCTGTTCGCCGCCTGGATCATGGTCCAGCTCTGGCGGCGGGCGACGAGCATCGAGCCGCTGCGCGCGCCGCGCGAATCCCACCGCTAGGACACGCGGACGGAGCGAGAGCGGGTTCGACAGGCCCGGCACGATCCTGCTAGAGACCGCGGGTCGCCCGCGTAACAACGCCGCAAGGGCGGAGCCCCGCCCCGTCCCGCACGAGTCCCGAGCGCCGATGAAAGCCCGCATCACCGTCACCCTGAAGACCGGCGTGCTGGACCCCCAGGGCAAGGCGATCGAGGCCGCCCTCAAGTCGCTCGGCATCGCCGGGATCGAGAGCGTGCGCCAGGGCAAGGTGTTCGACCTGGAGGTGTCGGCCCCCGACGGGGCCGCGGCCGAGGCGACGCTGCGCACCGCCTGCGAGAAGCTGCTCGCCAACACCGTCGTCGAGACCTACACGATCGAGATCGCCTGATGCGCGCCGCGGTCGTCGTCTTCCCGGGCTCGAACCGCGAGGCGGACGTGGTCCGCGCCCTGCGGCTGTCCGGCGCCAGCGTGACCAAGGTCTGGCACGCCGACAGCGCGCTGCCCCCGAGCACCGACCTCGCCGTCCTGCCGGGCGGCTTCTCCTACGGCGACTACCTGCGCTGCGGCGCCATCGCCGGCCGCGCCGCCGCGATGGACGCGGTCCGCGCCCACGCCGCCCGCGGCGGCCTCGTGCTCGGCATCTGCAACGGCTTCCAGATCCTGTGCGAATCCGGGCTGCTGCCGGGCGTGCTGATGCGCAACGTCGACCGGCGCTTCATCTGCCACCGCCAGACCCTGCGGGTCGAGCGGACCGACACGCGCTTCACCAGCGCCTACACGGCCGGTCAGGTGATCGACGTCTGCGTCGCCCACGGCGAGGGCAACTACTTCGCCGACCCCGAGACGCTGGCCCGGGTCGAGGGCGAGGGCCGGGTGGCGTTCCGCTACTGCGACGCCTCGGGCAAGATCACCGTCGAGGCCAACCGCAACGGCTCGCTCAACGCCATCGCCGGGATCTTCTCCGAGGCGCGCAACGTCCTCGGGATGATGCCCCACCCGGAGAACTTCGTCGAAGGCCTGATCGGCGGCACCGGCGGTCGCGGCCTGTTCGACAGCCTCGCGGCCTGAACCCGCCCGGAGCGCGCTCGGGCCGCCGCGCGGGTCAGGCGGGCGTGCAGGTCATTCCGTTGCGGCGCGCGTTCTCGATGCAGTGCGAGCGGTTGGTGTACCCCTCGGTCGATGCGCCGACGATCCGTCCGTTCGCGGCGATGCGGCGCCAGCGCCATTCGCCCGAACTCTGGTAGATCTCCCAGGTATCGCCGTTGCTGTCGCGGCACGTGCTCATGCTTGCCTCCCTCCGGTGGTCAGGGCAGCCGTCGCCCTGAAACCAACCTGAGGTATGTTAATCAATCTGAGATTTCAACTGCGGTCGAGCGCAGTGCAAGGTTCGGAACTCGGATTCACGACCTGCAACCCGTGAGGGATGCAACCTCTTCTCTCAAACTCAGTCCGTCATTCCGGGGCGCCGCAGGCGAGCCCGGAATCCAGAACCGCCGACAGTGCCGAGTCTTGCGCGCAGAGGCTTACGCCATGCCTGGCACGCCCGGGCGGTTCTGGATTCCGGGCCCTGCTGCGCAGTCCCGGAATGACGGGGCCGCTCGCAAACGCCGCTGCCACGCCTGCGTCAAACCGAGTTCGGAGCCCTGGAGCGCAACGCGTTCGGGGGCAACGCCTCCCGGATCCGGCCGCGATTCGGCGGGGGCACTGGCTGTTAAGGGTCCCTTAACGTTTTCAGATCATGAAGAAGACATCCAGATTCCTGGATGTCGAGTGTGACCCTTCCGTCCACTCTGTTTGATGCCTCCCTGACGACTCTCATAAGCCGCCCCTGACCGGGCGGCTTTTTTCTTGCCGCGTTCGCGCATCCGGCCGGGCTCACTGGTCCCGGAACTCCCAGTTGAAGCTTCCCGCCGCGATGCGATCCGTCTTCGAATCGCCGGTCGCCGCGGATCCCTTGCGGCCGGTCTTCTTCATCCGGTCGACCACCTTGGCCTTCTCGGCCTGGAGGGCGGCGGGCGCCATCGTGCGGCGCTCATTGCTGATCTGCGGCCGGTAGAAGGTCGTCGATCCCGTCACGACCACCTCGAAGAAGATGCCCACGCCCGCGGGTGTCTGGCCGGCCTTGATCGACCGCCGGATCTCCGCCAGCCGCGCCGCCGACGGCGTGAAGTTCTGGCGCAGCGCGCCCCAGTTGACCGCCCGGAACAGCGCCTCGGGGGTTCCGCCGGTGTTGCGGATGTAGGTCATCAGACTCGACGGCTGATTGAGCGCCGCCTCGCCTATCTCGATGGCGTAGGACTCGACGAAGACGCGGTTCTCGCGGACCTGCATCTTCGTGTAGCTCGCCTGATCCGGCCCGTCGTTCGAGAGGTGGCACTCGAACTCGATGAGGTCGCCCTGATACGGCCGCGTGTAGGTGATCGCGGTGTGCTGCGGGCCGCGCATCCGCGAGGCGGCGTAGAGGTTGCCGCTGCCCACGAGCGACGAGTAGACCACGATGCTGGCCTTCTGGTCGCGGTACTGGACGACGTCCCCGGGAATCGCCTCGGCGGCGTCGACCTTCCGGCCCCATCTCAGGGCGGCGGCGTTGTTGTCGGTCGCGACCTGGGGGTCCTTCCGGACCATCCCGTCCAACGCCCTGATCTCCAGCAGCCCGGCGTAGACGAAGTGCGTGCACTCGTTGCCGATGCCGCCCGGGTTGGTGCGTTCCTGGAACAGCGCGAAGCGGACGAGCTTCTCGGAATCGGAAGGGGCGATGTCGGCCATGGATGGAACCTCCTCGAGCGGGCTCATCCTGAACCGATTCCGTCGCGGCGGACGTGCTCGGATGCACGCTCCCGAGCCGGGCGCGCCGCCGTGTCAGCGCCGGGCGGGCCTGCACCCGCCCGGCGCGACCGGGATCAGTACACGCCGCCGGCCTGGGCGGCCCGGCCGGCATCGGCCGGCGCCGCGGCGGGAGCCGCCGCCTGCCCGCCCGCCGGGGCGACGTAGCCGTCGGGCGGCGCGGTGCCGGGCTTGAACGCTTCGAGGATGGTGCCGCCGCCCTCGCCCGAGCCGGCGCGGGTGCCGGAGCCCAGGTTGACGCGGATCAGCTTGATCCCCGGGGGCACGCGGAACGGCGTCGGCGGCTTGTCCTTGAGGGCGACCTTCAGGAAGTCGAGGGCGATCGGCGCGGCGAGGCCGCCGCCGGTGGCGCGGTCGCCGAGCGAGCGCGGCTTGTCGAAGCCGATATAGATCCCGACCGCCATGTCCGGCGAGAAGCCCACGAACCACGCGTCCTTGGCGTCGTTCGTCGTGCCGGTCTTGCCGGCCAGCGGCTTGCCGATCTGCTTGAGGATCGTGGCGGTGCCGCGCTGGACGACGCCCTCCATGATCGAGACCATCTGGTAGGCAGTCAGCGGATCGAGCACCTGCTCGGAATCGTCGACCAGCTTCGGCTCGTCCTGGCCCGACCACTTCTCGGCGTCGCAGCCGATGCACTTGCGGTTGTCGTGCCGATAGATCGTCTCGCCGGTGCGGTCCTGGATCCGGTCGATCAGCGTCGGGCGGATGCGCCGGCCGCCGTTGGCGAGCATCGAGTAGGCGGTGACCATGCGCATCACCGTCGTCTCGCCCGCGCCGAGCGACATCGGCAGCACCGGCAGCAGGTCGTCGTAGACGCCGAACCGGCGGGCGTACTCGGCGATGAGCGGCATGCCGACGTCCTTGGCGAGCCGCACCGTCATCAGGTTCTTGGAGTGCTCGATCCCGTAGCGCAGGGTGTGCGGGCCGCCGGCCTTGCCGTCGTAGTTCGACGGGGTCCAGGCCTCCTGGCCCGGGCCGGCCTCGATGGTGATGGCCGAGTCCTGCACGATCGACGAGGGGGTGTAGCCGTTGTCCAGCGCCGCCGAGTAGACGATCGGCTTGAACGACGAGCCGGGCTGGCGCATCGCCTGGGTGGCGCGGTTGAACTCGGACTCGTCGTAGGAGAAGCCGCCGACCATCGCGTGCACGCGGCCGGTGTTGGGGTCCATGGCGACGATGGCGCCGGAGACCTCGGGCTTCTGGCGCAGGCGGAACTGGCCGCGGCCGCCGTCCATCGCCTCGACGTAGACCATGTCCCCGGGGCGGAGGTTCGGCCGGCCGGCCCAGCGCATGCCCTCGGGGGGGATCACGCCGGTGTCGCGGTCCTTGGAGATCTGGCCGCCGACCTCGCGCTTGGGCTGGAGGCCGACCTGGACGCCGGCGCCCGTGGTGCCGAGCACCACCGCGAGCCGCCAGGGCGCCACGTCGCCGAGCGCCGGCACCTCGACCGCGGCCATGCCCCAGTCGCGGCCCGTGAGGTCCACGCGGGCGACCGGCCCGCGCCAGCCGTGCGACTGGTCGTAGCGCACGAGGCCGTCGATGAGCGCCTTGCGCGCCCAGCCCTGCATCTTCGGGTCGAGTGTCGAGCGCACCGAGAGGCCGCCCTCGTAGAGCTTCTTCTCGCCGTAGCGCTCGGAGATCTCGCGGCGGACCTCCTCGGTGAAGTAGTTGGCGTTGGCGGCGTTCGGGAAGGCGACGCGGGGGTTCACGCCGAGCGGCTGCTTCCTGGCGTTCTCCTCCTCCTCGCGGGTGATGTAGCCGTTCTCGCGCATCAGGCGGATGATCTCGTTGCGCCGGTCGAGCGCCGCCTGGGTCTTGCGGTAGGGGTGGTAGTTGTTCGGCCCCTTCGGCAGCGCGGCGAGGTAGGCCGCCTCGTTGATGGTCAGCTCGTGGACCGACTTGCCGAAGTAGTCGAGCGCGGCCGCGGCCACCCCGTGCAGGTTGCGGCCCGGCACGATGGTGCCGAGGAAGATCTCGTTGAGGTACAGCTCGAGGATCTTGTCCTTCGAGTATGCGGCCTCGATCCGGAGCGCGATCAGCGCCTCCTTGATCTTGCGGTCGTAGGTCTGCTCGGCCGACAGCAGGAAGTTCTTGGCGACCTGCTGGGTGATGGTCGAGGCGCCCTGCTTCTTGCCGCTCTTGGCGTTGGTCAGCACCGCGCGCACGATGCCCTCGGGATCGATGCCGCCGTGCTTGTAGAAGTTCTTGTCCTCCGCCGAGAGGAAGGCGGCGACCACGACCTTCGGCATCGCCTGGATCGGCAGGTAGAGCCGGCGCTCGCGGGCGTACTCGGCGAGCAGAGAGCCGTCCGCGGCGTGGATGCGGGTCATCACCGGCGGCTCGTAGTTGGCGAGCGCGGCGTGGTCCGGCAGGTCCTGGCTGTACTTCCAGTAGAAGTACCCTCCGGCCGCGGCGGCGACCATGAACAGCACCGCGGCGGCACTGAACAGGATCCCGAAGAAACGAAGGATCAGACGCATCCGGTGTTCCGCTCGTCGCTGGCCCGGCCGCGCGGCCGGTGGGGCCCGTCCGGCTCAGGAGCCCGCGACGCTGGGCGGCCCCGGACGCGCCTCTCGGAGCCCCGTCGGATACCGTCCTGCGGCGTCGATGGACGGGGCGTTCGGACGCCCCGTATCGACACCGGATCTATGGTGAAACTGGGGCGATGGCCGCCGCCCGCCGGGTGCCGGAGGCGGGCCGCCCGAGGGTGGCGCGGCCGGCAAAGAACAGGTCGATCGCCTTGGCCATCGAGCCGGTCACCCCGGCGCGCCACTCGGGGTTCTGGAGCATTTCGAGGTCGCGCTTGCTCGACAGGTAGCCGAGTTCCACCAGCACGCTCGGCACGTCCGGCGAGCGCAGCACCTTGAAGCCCGCCTCGCGGTGGGGCTTGACGCTCATCTCGATCACCGGACTGAGCTGCTTCATCAGGTTGCGCGCGAAGCCCGCCGAGAAGCCGCGGGTCTCGCGCAGGGTCAGCTCCTGGAGGATGTCGGCGATGTCCGGGGGCGCCTCGGCGGTGTCCGCGCCCGCGGCGGCGTCGGCCCGGTTCTCGCGCTCGGCAAGCTTGGCGGATTCGGCGTCGGTGGCCTTCTCCGAGCCCGTGTAGATCGTCGCCCCCCGCACCTGCGGCGCCGCCGAGATCGAGTCCGCGTGGATCGAGACGAACAGGTCCGCCTTGGCGTCCCGGGCGATGCGCACCCGCTCGCCGAGCGGCACGAACACGTCCCGGTCCCGGGTCATCTGCACCCGGTAGCGGCCGGCGGCCCGGAGCTTGTCGGCGAGGTCCTGGGCGAAGCCGAACACGATGTCCTTCTCGAACACGCCGCCCGCGGCGATCGCCCCGGGATCGGTGCCGCCGTGCCCGGCATCGACGACGATCAGCGGGCGCTGGTCGGACGGTTCGGCGGCGGGGGCCCGCGCCTGCGCCGGCGCGGGATCGCTCACCGCCGCGGCCTTGCGGAAGGCGTCGCGGTCGACGCGCTGGAGCGGGATCGTCAGCACCACCGCGCCGTCGCGGGGCCGCGTCGCGGTCTCGATCCGGCCGACGGTCGCGGGCGCGGCGAGGTCGATCACGATGCGCGAGCGCCCGGGGGCGAACAGGCCGTAGCGGAAGGATTGGACGAGGCCGTCGCGGCGGCGCCCGGTCTCGGCGTCGAGCTGGAAGTTGACCTCGGGCAGGTCGATCACCGCCCGGTCGGGCCGCTCCATCACGAAGGCGCGCGCCTCGATCGCCTTCGACAGCACCAGGGTCAGGCGGCTGCCGCCCGGCTGGCCGGTCAGCTCGGCGGCGATGGCCACGGCGGGCGCCTCGCCGCGATGCTCGGCCTTCACCCCGTCCTGCGCGCGCGACGGCGCGGCGCACAGGGTGGCCAGGGCGAGACCGAGGCCGATACAGGCGGAGCGGATCAGGTGCGCGCGGCTCGGCATCGGTCCGGTGTCGTTTCCCGTGCCCTCGGTTACGTCATAGGACCGACAGGGTTAACCGGAGTTTACCGCGTCCGGTTCGATCCGGTCCGCGTTGTGGCCCGGGCGCGACAGGGGCCGGACGCGCGCGGGGCGCCGTGCCGGCTCCCCGGAACGACGCCCCGCCGGTCGCCCCGCACTGGGACTCGCCCGGGCGGGACGCGGTGACCGCCTCAGCGGACGGTCAAGCCGTTGAAGCTGTAGCCGGCCTTGTGGGCGACGGTGCTCCAGCAGGTGAGCGAGGCGTCTGCGGCCCGCTGGAACTCGCCGACCTGGAGCCGGATGAGGTCGGCGGGGGACCGGGCCTCGCCGAGCGCCCGCATGTGGGCGGCCGCGGCCTCGCTCTCGCCGCGCATGTAGCGGGTGATCGCGGCGTAGATGCCGCTGAAGTCCGGCGGCTCCGGCAGGAACACGAACTGGAACGCGGCCTTGGCCTGGGCATCGGGCGCGAACGCGGCCGCGAGCGGGGCGATCCCGGGCAGGACCGGCTCCGGGACGGCCGGCGGCGCGACGGGCTCCGGCTCGGCGGCCGCGACCGGTGCTTCGGCGGGCTCGGAGGCGACCGGAGCGTCGCTCACGGGCTCCTGGACCGCGGACTCTTGGACCGGCGCCTCGGTGAAGGTCGGCTCGCCGGCCACCGTCTCAGGCCGCGGCGCGTCGTCGGCCACCGCATGCAGGACCGGCTCCTCGGACGCCGCCTCGTCGGACGTGACCGCGTCGGACGCCGCCTCGTGCGGAACGGCGGGATCCTGAAGGGCGGGCTCGGCGGTGGGGAGCTGCCCGGCGGCGGCCTCGACGTGCAGGATCGTGTCGGCCGGCGCGTCGTGAGTTGCACCCTCGGTCGCCGCCTCCAGCGCCGCCTCGAAGGCAGGGGCCGGCTCGGCCTCGAACGGAGGCTCGGGCGGGAGCGCGATCTCCGACGCGCCGACGGCCTCGGCCGGCAGGGCGGTCTCCGTCTGCGGATCCCCCTCGAAGGGCTGGTTCGGCGCCAGGGCCGGGCGCGGGCTTCTCGGTCGACGCGGCTTTCCCATCGGGCGTTCTCCTCATCGCAGCCCGTGCCGGTCCCGGGCGTCGGGGACCGGAAGAGGGCTCGCGCCGGCGCGGGCCGGGGCCTGGAGCGCTCCCCGCCGCGGCTCATGCCGGTTCGGCGCGCGGGAGCGCATCGAAAAGGGCTCGAAGCCGCGGGCCCGGTCAGGTCGGGTCACGGCTCCGCGACATCGAGGATACGGCCATTCCGCCCGGCCCGCACGGGGCGCGGCGCGGAAAAAAAGGCGCCCGGTCCGGTGGGCCGGGCCGAGCGCCGCTCAGGTCGATCCGCCGATGCGGAGCGGCGCGCCTCAGCGCGCGGCGTTCTGGGCGAGGCTGCCGATGTCCTTGGCCTGGGCCTGGAGGGCGGCGAACTGGCTGCGGACGAAGTCCGACTGCAGCTCGAACGCCTCGCGCAGGTCCTTGGTGCGGACGAGCTTCTGGGCGAAATCGAACGTGGCGTTGGCGTTGGTCTGGGCGTGGTCGAGGCCCTTGGCCACCGCGGCACCCAGGGTCGACTGGAAGGTCTGGCTGTTGGTCTGGACCTGCTCAGCGGCCTTGATGGCGTTCGCCATCATGGTGCCGACGGCCGTGCGGGCCTGATCGACGCTCTTCTCGGCGAAGTCGCGCATCTCGGCCGGGATCTCGAAGTTCGGGGTCTGCATGGCGGTCTCCTGAACGGTTTCGTTGCCGGGCGCGATCGAGCGCCCTGAGGTGACGCCGGCCGTTATGTTGCAGCGCAAAATGGATGTCAATAGCCCATTTCGACGTCGGTTCCTCGCCGGAGGCTGATTTGGTGGATGGGTGTTCAGTCTCACACAGTCGTGAGCAGCGCGCCCGCAGATCACGGGCGAGAACGCCCTGGCTTGGCGCCGGCCCTAGAGAGATCTGACCGCTGGAACCCGCAATAGGGCGGTGATCCCGCGTCCCCGGATCTCCGGGGGCGCCCGCGAGATCACGAAAAAGTTTGCGCGCGATCGACTAGGGCATTCCGATTGGCGGCGCCGCTGGTCCGAGGGTGCGCGCCGCATGCTGCACCGCGTCAGACCGAAATCCCATGCCCTCATAGAAAGTCCGCAGCGCCGCGGCGTGGGTTGCGAGGTCCATCGGCGCCCGCCGGAACCACTCCCGGGCCGCGGCGCCGAGGGCGGCGGCCCGCCCGTCGTCGCGCAGGGCCGCGAAGGCCTCGGCCAGGGGGCCGACCTCCGGTGCCACCACGAACCCGGTCTGCCCGTGCCGGACCTTCTCCGCGGCGCCCGACCGCTCCGAGGCGACCACCGGAATGCCCGCCGCCAGCGCCTCGTAGACGGTGAGCGGGCCGGTCTCGTACCAGCGCGAGGGTGCCGCGAGGGCGCGGGCGCGCCGCCGCAGGATCTCCCACACCGCCTCGGGCTTCTGCCAGCCGATCACCGCGACGCCGGGGCGGGCGCGCAGGTCGTCGGCGAGCGGGCCGTCGCCGATGAACAGGGCCGGCAGCCCGGCGGCGCGGGCGGCCTCGGCCACGAGGTCGGCGCCCTTCTCGCGGGTGAGCCGGCCGACATAGGCGACGGCGTCGCCCGAGGCCGGGGCCGCGGGCGGCCCGTCCGCGGCCCGCACCGGGTTGTCGATCCGGTGATGGGTCAGCCGGTAGCCGCCGAGCAGGTCGCCCATCCGACGCCGGCTGGCGTCGCAGACGTGCACCGCGTGGAGCGGCCGGCCCGCCAGGACCCGGCTCAGCACGGCGGTGCGGGCGACGCGCACCAGCTTGTGCGCGCGGCTGCGCGCGTCGCAGGGCGCGGCGAGACAGGCCGCCGACAGCGGCCGCAGGGCGCAGGGCTCGCCCCGGTCGAACCGGTAGTAGACGCCGTTCGGGCAGGCGAGGAAGTAGTCGTGCAGGGTCACCGCCACCGGCGCACCGGGGCGGTACAGGACCGGGAACACGGCGGGTGACAGGCTGCGGGTCCACTGGTGCAGGTGGACGCAGTCCGGCCGCCGGGCCAGCCCGTCGAGGGCGGCGGCGAGCCGCGCGGCGGCAGCCGCGTGCCAGATCCCGGCCGCCGCCGCGCGCGCCGCCCCGAGCGACCAGATGTCCGGCAGCCCGAGCTCGACCCGCCGGATCCGCGCGTGGTCGAGGAGATCGTCCACGGGACCGGTGATGCCCTGGATGTAGGTGACGTCGACGCCGGACTCGGCGAGGCCGCGGGCGGATTCGAGGGCGACCTTCTCGGCACCGCCGCTGGCGGACGCGAACTCGGCCAGGATCACGACGTGCATGCGGCGCCCCGGGGACAGGTGCCTTCAGCCTAGGCGCGGCCGGTTTACGGGGGATCAACCGCGCCGGGATTACGCTCGCGGGAGCCACCGGGACGGGGAACGAAGCCGTGCACGTCGTCCTCGTCGCCGACCACGCCGCGATCAACGGCGGCCAGGCTAAGGTCGCGATCGAGTCCGCCCTCGGCCTCGCCGGCCGAGGCGTGCGCGTCAGCCTGTTCGCGGCGGTCGGCCCGGTCGATCCGCGCCTCGAGCCCGCCGGCGTGCGCGTCGTCTGCCTCGACCAGGACGACGTGACGACCGCCCGCAACAAGCTGGCCTTCGCCGCCCAGGCGATCTGGAACGGGCGCGCGGCCCGGGCTCTGGCCGCCGAGCTCGCCCGGTACGACGCCCGCGACACGCTGGTCCACGTCCACGCCTTCGCCAAGGCGCTGTCGCCGGCGATCGGCCCGGCGCTGCGGGCCTCGGGCCTGCCGTGCCTCTACACGATGCACGAGTTCTTCATGGTCTGCCCCACGGGCGGCTTCTACGATTACCGGGCGGAGGCGATCTGTCGGCGGGCGCCGATGTCGGCGTCCTGCGTCACCACCGACTGCGACATGCGCAGCTATCCCCGCAAGGTGGCGCGGATGCTGCGCCACGTCGGCCTCGCGCAGGTGGCGCGGCTCCCGGAGCTGTTCCACGACGTGATCACGATCAGCGACCTGCAAGAGAGCGTGATCCGGCCTCTGCTGCCGCGCGGCACCGTCTTCCACCGGGTCGACAACCCGATCTCCGTGGCGCCCGCCCCGCCGGGCGAGGGGGCGCCGGGCGATTTCCTGTTCGTCGGCCGGGTCTCGACCGAGAAGGGCGCGCCGGTCTTCGCGGAGGCCGCGCGTCGGGCCGGGGTCCGGGCCGTGTTCGTCGGCGACGGCACCGAGCGGGCGGACCTGGAGGCGCGCTATCCCGAGGCGGTGATGCTCGGCTGGCGGGACGCGGGCGCGGTGCAGGCGCTGATGCGGGAGGCCCGCGCGCTGGTCTTCCCGAGCGTCTGGTACGAGGGCCAGCCGCTCACCGTCTACGAGGCGCTGGCCTGCGGGACGCCGGTGATCGTCAGCGACGCCTGCGCCGGCCGCGAGGCGGTGGTCGACGGGGAGACCGGCTTCTGGTTCCGTTCGGGCGACGCGGACGCGCTCGCCGCCCACCTGCGCCGCCTGTCCGACGACGGCGTGAGCCGCCGGATGGGCCGGGCGGCGCACGCCCGCTACTGGGCGGCGCCGCTGACCCCCGACGCCCATCTCGACCGGCTGAGCGCGGTCTACGAGGCGGTGATGCGCGGCGCGACCGTGCGCGGCGCGCCGGCCCGCCACGCCTCCGCGCCCGTGCCCGCCTGACCCGGCACGCCGACGGCGGCGCAGCGTGAACGCCGCGTCCCCCGAAAAAACGGAAACACCGGCGCCGCCTCGCGTTGAACCGCGACCGGCCCCCCCGCGCGGGTGCCCCCGTGACGACCCGAGGAGACGCGATGACCGACGATCAGAAGGCGCAGACCGACAAGCCCGGCTTCCAGCAGGGCAGCGCCAAGCCGGGCGACAAGACCAACCCGGACAACAAGCAGGAGAAGATGAACGAGCGGCTCGATGAGGCGCTGGAGGAGACGTTCCCGTCGAGCGATCCGGTCTCGGTGAAGGTGACGAAGTAGGAAGCCCGTTGGCCCGCCCCGGCCGGCCGGGACGGGCCTTACCGCCTCAGGCGGTCTCCAGCAGCCGCCGGGCGATCACCTGTGCCTGGATCTCGGCCGCGCCCTCGAAGATCGAGAGGATGCGCGCGTCGCAGAGCAGGCGGCTGACCTGGTACTCCAGGGCGAAGCCGTTGCCGCCGTGGATCTGGAGGGCGTTGTCGGCGGCCGCCCAGGCGACGCGGGCGCCGAGCAGCTTGGCCATTCCCGCTTCGAGGTCGCAGCGCTTGCCCGCGTCCTTCTCGCGGGCGGAGAAGTAGGTGAGCTGGCGGGCGATGTTGATCTCCACCGCCATCATCGCGAGCTTGTCGGACACGCGCGGGAAGTTGACCAGCGCCTTGCCGAACTGCACCCGCTCCTCGGCGTAGCGCGAGGCCACGTCGAGGGCGGCCTGCGCGACGCCGATGGCCCGGGCCGCCGTCTGGATGCGGGCCGATTCGAAGGTCTGCATGAGCTGGGCGAAGCCCTTGCCCTCGACCTCGCCGAGGAGGTTGGCGGCGGGCACTTCGAACCCCTCGAAGGCCAGCTCGTACTCCTTCATGCCGCGGTAGCCGAGCACCTCGATCTCGCCGCCCGACAGGCCGTCGACCGGGAAGGGGTTCGCGTCGTCCCCGCGCGGCTTCTCGGCGATCAGCATGGAGAGGCCCTTGTGGCCCTTCTCCTCCGGCTTGGTGCGCACCAGCACCGTCATGATGTCGGCGCGGACGGGATGGGTGATCCAGGTCTTGTTGCCGGTGATCTTCCAGGCGTCGCCCTCCTTCACCGCGCGGGTGCGCAAGCTCGCGAGGTCGGAGCCGGTGTTCGGCTCGGTGAACACGGCGGTGGGCAGGATCTCACCGGAGGCGATGCGCGGCAGGAAGCGGCTCTTCTGCTCCTCGGTGCCGCCGCACAGGATCAGCTCGGCGGCGATCTCCGAGCGGGTGCCGAGCGAGCCGACGCCGATATAGGCGCGAGACAATTCCTCCGAGACCACGCACATCGCGGCCTTGGGCATGCCCATGCCGCCGTACTCCTCGGGGATCGTCAGCCCGAACACGCCGAGTTCGGCCATCTTCTCGACGACGGACATCGGGATGTAGGCGTTCTTCAAGTGCCACTCGTGCGCCTGATCGACCACCTCGGCCTTGCCGAAGCGGCGCATCTCGGAGCGGATCGCCTCCATGTCCTCGTCGAGGCCGGAGGCGCCCACCGTCGCCGCGCCGCCGCCGTCCCGCATCAGCGCGACCAGGGCCGCGCGGTTCTCCGGCGTGTTGCCCTCGGCGATCACCGCCTCGACCGCATCGGTGCGGAACTGCGCCACTTCCTTCGCCGACAGGCCGATCGAGCCGGTCGGGCGGACCATCTCGCCCTGGCTCATCGGGATGCCGGAGAAGAGCTGCTCCAGGTACTCGCCCGCGCCGATCCGCACGAGCAGCGCCTCGGTCTCCCCGAAGCGGCCCTCCGCGGTCAGCCGCTCGGCGTAGCCGCCGAGTTCGGCCACCGCCTCGGCGTAGGTCGCGAGCCACGCCAGCCCGTGGGCGGCGTGCTGCTGCGCTTCGAGCTTGGCGGCGTCGATCCGCCCGTCGGTGCCGAGCACCCGGGCGCGCACGCGCCGCGTGGCCTCGGCCACCAGCTTCTTGGCGCTCTGGCCCGCGTCTCTCACGAGGGCGACGACGTCCTGCGGCTCGGACTGGACGGCGGGGGATGCGGACATGGCGTTGGCTCGCGTCTGACGATCTGTTCGGGCGCCTTCTACCGCGTCCGGCGCCGGGCCCGAAACAGATTCCGTTGCTCTGGTCTTGAACTGAAGTTGAAGACGCGCGTCAGCGCTTGGGCTCGCAGCGGGTCTTCACGTAGGCCCCGTCCTCGCCCTTGAAGCCGGCATTGGCGGCGAGCACCGGCCCCTGGATCAGGCATTCCTGGAGGGTGTGGGCGGGCCCCGTGATCACGTCGAGCGCGGTCTCGCGCGAGCAGTCCGGGGCCTGGACCGAGGCGGCGCAGACCAGGGCGACGACGACGATGGAGTTCATGCGGTCTCCTCCCGCGCGAAGCGCGCTTGCGGGGGCCCGGCGGCCGGACCCCGGATGTCGGTCACGCGAGCGCCCGCAGGTCGGCGCCTGCCTCGATCGCCGCCGGGCTCGGCACCCGTCCCTCGCCGAGCAGGTGCAGGAAGGCCGTGAAGGCGGCGTTGCGCCCGATGCTGCAGGCTGCCGTCACCCGATCATCGCGGACGTAGAAGGCGATGAAGTCGAGCGCGTCCGCGTCGCCCTGGAGGATGATCCGGTCGAAGCCCGGGGCGTAGCCGCCGTAGTCGAGGCGCTTGTCGCCCTGGTTGCTCCAGAAGAACGGCGCGCCCGCGAAGTCGCTCCGATCCCCGAGGATCGCGCGGGCGACGTGCAGCCCGTGCTGCTGGGCGAGGCGCCAGTGCTCGATGCGCGCCCGCGTCCCGCTGCCGCGCTCGGGGAAGGCGGCGATGTCCCCGGCGATCCAGGCGCGCTCGGCGATCCGGAGATCGCCGCCGACCGGCAGGCCGCCGCTCTCGTTGGGGGCGAGGCCTGCGATGGTCCCCGTCTCCGGGGCGGCGCCCGCGCCGATCAAAACGAGGTCGGCCGGCAGCGCGCGGCCGTCCTGCGTCTCCACCGCCGCGACGCGCCCGCTCCCGGTGACGCGGGCGACGCGCCCGGTCTCGAAGCGCACGCCGTTGCCGGCGTGATACGCCTTGAGCGCCGCGCCGACCGCTTCGCCGAACCGCTGGGCGAACGGGACCGGCTCGCGGGCGAGCACGGTCACGTCGAGCCCGCGCTTGGTCAGGAAGGCCGCGGCCTCAAGCCCGATGAAGCCGGCGCCGACCACCACGACGCGCTTCGCCTCCTCCGCCGCCGCGCTGAGGCGGACCGCGTCGTCGAGGCTGCGCAGGGTCATCACGCCGGGCAGGTCGGTGCCGGGGAAATCGGGGATCGCGGCGCGGCTGCCGGTGGCGATCACCAGGGCGTCCGCCGCGCGGGTGCGCCCGTCCGCCAGGCCGACGCTGCGGGCGGAGGGATCGATCCGGACCGCCTCGGCCACGATCCGCTCGATCCCGTGCGCGGCGGCGAAGTCGGGCTCCAGCCACGTCTTTTCCGGCGGGGTCGGCTTGGCCAGGAACTGCTTGGACAGCTTGGTCCGGTCGTAGGGCGGATGCGGCTCGCGGCCGACCATCGTGATCGGACCCGCGAATCCCGCGCGGCGCAGGCTCGTCACGCAGGCGACGGCCGCAGCGCCGGTGCCGACGACGAGCACGCTGCCGGCCTCGGCGCGGGCCGGCTTCGGGGCGGCGGGCTCGGGCGCCAGGGTCGCCACCGCCTCGTCGCCCTCGATCCGGACGGGGAAGCGGGTCAGCGGTTCGAGGGCGGGCGGCTCGGCGAGGGCGCCGTCGGCGAGGTCGAAGGCGGCCTTGTGCCAGGGGCAGTAGAGGCGGCTCCCGCAGATCTCGCCCTTGGCGAGCGGCGCGCCGAGATGGGGACATGTCGCCTGGAAGGCACGAACACCCCCCGCGTCGCGCACGAACAGGACCTTGTCGTCGCCGGACGCGCCCTCGGCCTTGCCGCCGAGGGGGATGGCATCGAGCCGGATCCGGATCTCCTGCGGCATGCGCCCTCGACGCCCCCTCCCCGCCGGGCGCCCGCGCGCCCGGTTCCGCCGCAGTAAGTCCCGGACGCCGCGGAGGTTGCCGACCCGCGACGATGCGGCGCCGGCTCAGCCCCGGCTCGCCACGGCGACGCCGAGCGCCGCCAGCACCATGCCGCCGATCTGCACGAGCGTCAGGGCCTCGCCGAACAGGGCGTAGCCCATCGCCGCGGCGACCGGCGGCACGAGGAAGAACAGCGAGGCGACCCCCGCCACCGCGCCGCGCCGGATCAACGCCAGCAGCAGCAGGATTCCGGCGACCGAGTTGACGACCACCGCCCAACCGAGCCCGAACCACAGGGCCGGGGCGGGATCGATCGTCCGGCTGCCGAGGAGGAGCGCGAGCGGCACGGCGCAGGCAAGGCCGCCGAGAAACTGGATCACCGCGTCGGCGAGCACGTCCCCGCCCCCGCCGGCCCGCTTCTGCCACAGGGTACCGAGCGTGAGCGCGACGACCGCCGCGAAGGAGACGGCGAGCGCCGTCGGCGGGATCCCGGCGGGGTCCGCGGCGCCGACCTTCGGGGCGAGCACGAGGCCCGCCCCGGCGAAGCCGAGGACGATGCCGAGGATCCGCCGGCCGCTGACGCGCTCGCCGAGCAGCGGGCCGGCGAGCCCCGCGGTCATCAGCGGTTGCAGGCTGCCGACGAGGGCGGCGATGCCCGCGGGCAGCCCGCGGCTCACGGCCCAGAGCGTCCCGCACAGGTAGACCCCCTGCATCAGGAATCCGGCGACCAGCGGGCCGCCCCAGCGCGCCCCGGTGCCCGGGAAGCGCGCGCCGGCCGCGAGCGCCACGAGGCCGAGCACCAGCGTCACCGCCGCGAAGCGCAGGGCCGAGAAGGTGAAGGCGTCCATGTGCGGGGCGATGCCCCGAGCGACGATGAACCCGGTCGCCCAGATCAGGACGAACAGGCCGGGGGCGAGATCCGCGGCGCGGCGCGGCAGGATCGGGGAGCGGAGCATGTCGGGGGCGACGCCTGCACGGCGCCGGGCCCGGCGGCAACGGCGTTCGCGCCCGCCCCGCGACAGAACCGGGCGTCTGCGGCCCGGCGTTGCCGGGAGGCGTCACCGCCGGCCGATCGCGCCGGGCGCCGCCCGGCGCCATTGACGGGCCGGCCCCGCCGCGGCCATCGACGGGCGCGGAGCGGCGCGACGGTGCCGCGGAGCCGCGAGGACGGTTCGAGCGCGTGAAACCCTTCCGCTCCGGTCTCGAAGTCGCGGGGCTCGCCGCGCAGCGCTTCGTCGCCCACGACGGCTGGGCGATCGCGAGCCACATCGCCCTGTCGATCCTGACCTCGCTGTTCCCGTTCCTGATCCTGCTCGCCGCGCTCGCCGGCCTGTTCGGCACGCAGTCGCTGGCCGACGAGGCCGGCACCCTGATCTTCGACGCGTGGCCGCGGGAGATCGCCGGGCCGATCGCGGGGGAGGTCCACCGGGTGCTCACCGAGCAGCGCGGCGGGGTGCTGACGCTCGGCGCGGCCCTCGCCCTGTACTTCTCCTCCTCCGGGGTCGAGTCGCTGCGGGTCGGGCTCAACCGCGCCTACGGCCTGCGCGAGATGCGGCCGTGGTGGCTGACCCGGCTCGAATCGATCGGCTACGTCGTCTGCGGCGCCTTCGCGATGCTGGCCTTCGCGCTGCTCGTGGTGCTCGGGCCGCTGATCTGGCGCAACGTCGTGCTCGTCGCGCCGGGGCTGGAGCCGCTGAGCCTGACGGTGGCCATCGCCCGGATCGGGATCACCGCGCTCCTGCTCGCCGTCATCCTCGTCATCGCCCACAAGTTCGTGGCGGCCGGGCGCCGCTCGATCCTCTCGGTCCTGCCGGGGATCGCGGTGACGCTGCTGCTGTGGTTCCTCGCCGGGCTCGGCTTCGGCTACTATCTGGAGCGGTTCTCGAACGCCTACGCCTCCACCTACGGGGGGCTGGCCACCGCGATGGTGTTCCTGGTGTTCGTCTACTGGCTCGCCGCCATGTTCCTGTTCGGCGGCGAGGTGAACGGCACGGTGATCGCGGCGCGCCGCACCCGCCTCCAGGCGCGGATGCGGGCGCGGCAGGCGGCGGCGCAAGGGGCTGCCCCCGGGGCTGCACCCGGGGCGGCGCAGGGCGCGGCACCGGGGTCTTCATCCGGACCGACACGGGAGGGGGCATGACGGTCGAACACCTGAGCGTCGCCGCCAACGGCGCGAACCTCCACGTGGCCCGCCTCGGCTCCGGGCCGCCGCTGCTCCTGCTCCACGGCTGGCCGGAATTCTGGTGGACCTGGGAGCCGGTGATGGAGCGCCTGGCCTCCCGCCACACCCTGATCGCCCCGGACCTGCGCGGCTTCGGCGACAGCGACAAGCCGGACGGCCCGTTCGCCCCCCCCGACCACGCGGCCGACATGGTGGCGCTCCTCGACGTCCTTGACATCGGGTGCGCGGGCATCGTCGGCCACGATGTCGGCGGCGGGGTGATCCAGCCGCTCGCCCGCGCGGCGCCCGAGCGCTGCGCGGGCCTGTTCCTGTTCGACTTCGTCTACCCCGGCATCGGCCCGCGGATGGGCGCGCCCGACCGCCTCAACGAGATCTGGTATCAGTCCTTCAACCAGATGCCGTTCGCTCCGGCGCTCGTCGGCGCCAGCCGCGAGACCTGCGCCCTCTACATCGGCCACATCCTGCGGCACTGGTCGCACCGCCCCTGGGCGGAGGGCGCGGCGCTCGACGCCTTCGTCGACACCTTCCTCAAGCCCGGCAACCTCGCGGGCGGCTTCGCGCATTACCGCGCCTCGCACGGGGCCCGTGTGGCGATGATGGCGGGGGAGGCGCCGCCGCTGCCGCCGATCGCGGTGCCGACCTGCGTGCGCTGGGCCGAGCACGACCCGCTCTTCCCCTACGCCTGGACCGACAGGCTCGGCGAGACCTTCTCCGACCTCGATCTCGCGCCGTTCCCGGATGTCGGCCACTTCCCGCACCGGGAGGACCCCGACCGGGCGGCTACGGAGATCGGCGGCTTCTTCGCGCGGATCGGCTGGGCCTGAGGGTCAGCGCCTCAGATGATGCCGGCCCAGCCCAGGACGCCCGCGGCGGCCAGCACCGGGAGCGGGCTGAACTTGGTGCGCCAGAACAGCAGAGTGCACAGGGCCGCGGCGACGTAGCCGCGGATCGAGAAGCCGGCGCCCTCGGCCACCGTCCAGCCGCTCGCCAGGATCAGCCCCACCGCGATCGGCCCGAGCGCCCGCTCCAGGGCGACGTGCCACGCGCTGCCCGAGGTGGACTGCCAGATCCGCGACACGACGATCATCAGGAGCCCCGCCGGCAGCATCATCGCCGCCTGCGCGACCACCGCGCCGGTGATCCCGGCGACCTTGTAGCCGATCATCGCGACGATCAGGTTGCTCGGCCCCGGCGCGGCCTGGGAGATCGCAAAGATGTCCGAGAAGGCGTCGCTGGTCAGCCAGTGCGCCTCGCCCACCGCGTGGCGGGCCATCTCCGGCACGACGCTGTTGCTGCCGCCGATCGACAGGATCGACAGGGTGCTGAAGAAGGTCGCCAGCGCGAGGAGGTCGGAGACCTTCACGGCTCCTCTCCGCGGCTGTGCTGCGCCTGCCGCCACGCCAGCAGGAAGGCCGGCGGGGCGAGGATCGCCAGCACGGCGAGCAGCGGCAGGTGCAGCAGGATCGAGCCGCCGAACGCCAGGACGATGAAGCCCAGCGCGATGGGCTGGCGGGCGAACGCCTCCCCCGTCTTCAGGCCGGCGGCCAGGGCGAGTCCGACCGCGCCGGCGGTGACGCCGCGCAGGGCGTCCTGCACGGCGGGCGCCGCGCCGGACCCGAAATACGCCCAGGCGAGCCCGACCACGATGCAGAACGGCACCAGCGTCAGGCCGAGCAGGGACACCACCGCGCCGGGCACGCCGCGGAAGCGGTGCCCGACGTAGATCGCGAAGTTCGCCTGGTTGGCGCCGGGCAGCACCCGGGCGAGCGCGTAGGCGCTCAGGAACTCGGCGTCGTCGAGCCAGCCCTTGTCCTCGACGATCAGCTTGCGCGCCCAGGCCGTGAGGCCGCCGCCGAAGCTGACCATCGTCAGCCGGCTGAACAGCCAGAACAGCTCCTGAAGGCTGGGTGCGGGCGCGGACGGGGCGGCCTCAGCCGTGCCGGAGGTCGGCATCCGCCTCGAACTCCGCGTTCTCCGCCGCGTCCGGCGCCTCGATCGGGTAGGGCGGCTCGTAGCGGCGCGACTCCGCCCAGTCCGCCTCGTAGACCGCGCAGATCGCCCCGACCACGGAGATGTCGGTCACGGTCACGCCGAGTTCGCGCCGGAGGTCGAAGGCGGCCTGGTCGAGGTTCTGCGTGCCGAGATAGACGCGCTCCTCGTCGACGATCACGATCTTGCCGTGGCTGCGCAGGCCGCGCTGCTTGTGCAGCCGGCCGCCGGCCTCGCGGAACAGCCGCCACAGGGCGAAGGAGTACATCATGTCCGGCTGGTGGAGGCCGTGCTTGCCGCCGCACAGCAGGCGCACGCGGACGCCGCGGCCCAGGGCGGCGAAGATCCGCTCGAAGATCACCGGCTCCGCGAATTTCGGGTGCGCGATGTCGATGCTGCGCTCGGCGCTGTCGAGCAGGTCGCACAGGACCGCGCGCGCGCCGCCGGGGCTCCAGGACAGGCCGGCCTCGCCGTCGGGCTCGGAGGTGGCCCCCTCCCAATCGACCTCGAAGCAGTTCCGGATGCCCTCCACCCGGGCGGCATCGGACAGGACCACCGCGTAGTCGCGGGTCTTGGTGAAGTACTTCTCCATGAAGTTGAACGTCGCGACCATCGCCCGGGCGCCGTCGACGACCATCGACTTCTCGTGGGTGACGAGGAAGTGCTGCGGCGTCCACCGCACCGGCACGCCCGCCGCCTCCAGCCGGGTGAAGGTGCCGTCGTTGATCCGCTCGCCCGTGGCCTTGGCCCCGTTCAAGAGGACGCGCACCGCCACGCCGCGGCTGTAGCGCGCCAGCACCTCGTCGAGCAGGACGGGGTGGTCGAAGGTGAACTGCTTCAGCAGGAGTTCTCGCCCGGCGCTGCGCATCAGCGCGACGACCGGTTCGATGCCGTGGTCCGGCTGGACGATGAGCTGGGGCGCGTGCATGGCGGGGAGCGGGGCGGTTCACAGGCCTGGGGCAGGCTCGGCTGTCGGTTGTCACACATCGCCGCGGGCGAGGCGACGGGAAAACGGCAACACCCGGCAGGATCCGTCGCCCCGCACGCCGTTCGGGCCCCGCCCGTCTCCGGGCGGGGCCCGCGGCACGGCCCCCTCGTCCCTGGCCCCCGGCTCTCAGGCGGCGAGCGCGTAACCCGGCTCGTCCTCGTCGGCCTGCGCCGCCATGAACTGGGCGCGGGCGAGGTCGGCGAAGCGGCCGTCCTGCGCGACCAGCTCGTCGAAGGTGCCGGCCTCGACGATCCGGCCCTCGTGGAAGACCAGGATGCGGTCGGCGTCGCGGATCGTGGCGAGGCGGTGGGCGATCACGAACGTGGTCCGCCCCTCCATCACCGCCTCCAGCGCGCCCTGGAGCTTGCGCTCGGTGGCGGCGTCCAGCGCCGAGGTCGCCTCGTCGAGGATCAGGATCGGCGGGTTCTTCAGGAGCGCCCGGGCGATCGAGAGCCGCTGGCGCTCGCCCCCCGAGAGCGAGCGGCCGCGCTCGCCGATCACCGTGTCGAGCCCGTTCGGCTGGCGGGCCATGAACTCGCCGGCCTGGGCGCGCTCCAGCGCGTCGAGCATCTCGGCGTCGGTGGCGTCGGGGCGGCCGACCTGGAGGTTCTCGCGGATCGAGCGAGCGAACAGCATAGGCTCCTGGAACACCACGCCGATGTTGTGGCGCAGGGACGAGAGGCCGATGTCGCGCACGTCCATCCCGTCGACCCGGATCGCGCCCGAGGCCGGGTCGAAGCTGCGGTGCAGGAGGCCGAGCGTGGTCGACTTGCCCGAGCCGGTGGTGCCGACCAGGGCCACGGTCTCGCCGGGCTTGGCCGAGAACGACACGCCGTCGAGGGCGCGGCGGCGGCCGTCGTAGGAGAAGGTCACCGCGTCGAAGGACACCTCGCCCTCGAAGCGGGCCACCTGCTTCGCGTGCGGCCGGTCGCGCACGGCGGGCACGGTGTCGTAGATCTCGAAGAACTCCGCGATCTTCGGCGCCTGCTGGAACAGGCCGTTGACGAAGCCGACCACGTGGTCGAGGCGCGAGACGAAGGCGGTGGCGAGGCTCATGAAGGCCACGACCTCGCCGACCGTGGTGGTGCCGGCCTGGTAGAGCGAGATGCCGGTGACGAAGATCGCCGTCATGGTGATCGTCGCCGAGGCGCGGGTCGCCACGTTGGCGAGCGCCCACCACGACAGGACCGGGATCTGGGCGGCGAGCAGGTTGGTGATGATGTCGCGCATCGCCTCCTTCTCCGCCTTGGCGCGGGTGAAGGACTGGATGACGGCGACGTTGCCGAGCGCGTCGGAGGCGTGCGCGGCCAGCCCCGAGTTGAACATCTCCACCTGGCCCTGGAGCGTCTCGGTGCGGCGCATCACGAAGGTGGTGAGCGCCGTGAAGGCGAGCACCAGCACCACGAGGATCGAGCCGAGCTGCCAGTTGATGAACAGGGTCATCGGCAGCAGCACGCCGAGCGAGACCAGCGCGACGAGGTGGTCGCGGAAGAAGCCGAGCCACAGCCACGCCATGCCGTTGGTGCCCTCCAGCATCGCCTTCAGGACGCGGCCCGAGTGGTTGGCGGAGTGGAAGGCCAGCGGCAGGTCGAGCACGTGCTCGAAGTAGCTCGCCATGCTGGAGAGCCGGTTGCGGTGGGAGAGCCGGTCGGCGTGGAGCGCGATGAACACCCCCGCCCCGATCGTGAAGAAGCCGAAGCCGACCCAGGCGAGGATCAGCGGCAGCATCGAGCCCATCGCGTCGCCGCCGCGCTTGAGATGCGTCAGCCCGTCGATGATGCGGCCCATCAGCAGCGGTTCGGCGAAGGCCGCCACCGCCAGCGCCACGTTGGCGGCGGCCAGCGCCACCGCCAGTCCCCGCTCAGCCTGGAGGAAACCCAGGACCCGCCCGTACAGACGAACCATCGCCACCGCTCCGACGCCGACCCTCGCGCGGCCCGTGTTACCCGGGTCTCGCGCTCAACCTTTACGGGCCTGCGACCCGAATCGGACCGCCAACCCCCTCTGACCGCACGGCTTATGCGCGGGCCCGCCTGAACGGGCGATGACGGGCGCGTGCAGGGAGCGGCCGGTCTTTACGGTTCGTTCAGCACGTTTTCCTAAGGCTGGTCCCGCGCGCTCCGCAACGGCACGGGCGCCACACCCGGCACGGATCGCGACAGGCGTCACCATGGATCTCGCAACCGGTGTCGGGCTGCTCGGCGGCGTCGGCGTGGTGTTCACGCTGATCATGATCGACGGCGGCAACTTCGCCGCCTACTTCGACAAGCACGCGGTGATCGTCATCTTCGGCGGCTCGGTCATGGCCACCGTGATCCGCTTCCCGTTCTCGACCATCGCCCACGGCGTGCCGATGGGTCTGCGCTACGCCTTCACCATGCGCGCGGTGAAGCCGCACGACCTGATCGAGGAGATCACCCGGATCGCCGAGACGGTGCGCAAGAGCGGCCCGATGGCGCTGGAGAACATGGAGATCTCGGACCCGTTCCTGGCGCAGGGGGCGCGCTACATCGCCGACGGCTACGACCGCGAATTCATCCGCGACACGATGGAGCGCGACCGCGACAACTTCCTGATGCATCTCGACGAGGGCTCGAAGATCTACCGGGCGTTCGGGGACTGCGCCCCGGCCTGGGGCATGATCGGCACGATCCTCGGCATGGTGACGATGTTCGCCAACATGTCCGACCCCTCCAAGCTCGGGCCCGCGATGGCGACCGCGCTGCTCGCCACCCTGTACGGCGCGCTGATCGCCAACCTCGTCGCCCTGCCGATCGCGGACAAGCTGCACGTGAAGGTCGAGGAGGAGGACGTGTCGCGCTCGCTGATCATCGACGGCATCCTGCTGATCCGCGACCAGAAGAGCCCGACGCTGGTGCGCGAGATGCTGGTCGCCTACCTCCCGCACAACCACCGCGAGTCGCTCCTGGAGGCGGCGGCCTGAGATGGCCAAGAAGAAGCGCGGCGGCGCCCACGGCGGTCACGGCTGGTTCGTCACCTTCGCCGATCTGATGGCGCTCTTGATGAGCTTCTTCGTGATGATCGCCGCCTACTCGACGCAGGACCAGAAGAAGATGCAGGCCGTGGCGGGCTCGATGCGCGACGCCTTCGGCGTGAACCGGGAGTCGCGGTTCGCCGGCATCGTCGAGTCCGAGGGGCTGCCGACCGCCGACCACGTGAAGTACCTGCGCGAGGTGCCGCCGGAGCAGGCGAGCGACCGCACCACGCCACCCAAGATCGACAAGTCCAGCGAGGTCGGGCTGACCGATCGCGGCGAGCCGGAGAATTTCGGGCTCGCCGCGGCCTCGCTGCGGCAGGCGCTCCAGGACCTGCCGGACTTCGCCGAAGTGTCGAAGCACGTGATGATTGTGCCCACCGTCCGGGGGCTCGACGTCTCGATCGTCGATCAGGACGGCCGCGCGATGTTCCCGGAGGGGTCGAGCCGGCCGAACGAGCGGACCCGGCGCCTCCTCGAGACGCTGGCGCCGACGCTGCGCCAGATGCCCAACCGCATCGCGGTGACCGGCTTCACCGCCACGAGCCGGCCGGGGCAGCGCCCCCCTGCCCCGCCGTGGGAACTGTCCGCCAACCGGGCGATCACCGTGCGCGAGATCCTGGCCGGCGCGGGCGTGCCGGACGACCGCTTCGCCTCGGTCGCCGGCAAGGCCGACACCGAGCCGATGTTCCCCGACAACCCCTACCTCGCCGCCAACCGCCGGGTGACCGTGACGCTCCTGAAGGAGGCGCCGCCGGTGCCGGTGCGCGCCCTGCCCTGAGGGTCGCCCTCACGCCGGCGCGATCCACCCGCGGACGAAGCGGCCGGCCTCCGTCAGCGCGGCGCGCCCGGCCGCGAGCTGCGGGTGGAACAGGTGCCACGCGTGGATCATCTGCGGCCAGATCCGCAGCGTCACCGGTACGTCGGCGGCGCCCGCGGCGCCCGCGATGCGGACCGCATCGTCGAGGAGCACCTCGCTGGAGCCGACCTGGATCAGGGTCGGCGGCAGGCCGGACAGATCCGCGTAGAGCGGGGAGAGGCGCGGGTCGCGCGCGTCGGTCTGCCCGCGATAGGCGGCGGCGAGTTCGGCGAGGTAGGGCGTCTGCAGCAGCGGATCGACCGCCGCCTTGGTCCGCAGGCTCGCGCCGGTCAGGGCGAGGTCGACCCATGGGGACGACAGCCACAGGCAGGCCGGCAGCGCCTCGCCGGCCGCGCGCAGCGCCATCGCCGCGGCCAGCGCCAAGCCGCCGCCGGCGCTCTCACCGGCCAGCGCGATGCGCTCCGCCGCGATGCCCGAGGCGCGCAGGAAGCGGTAGCCCGCGAGCGCATCGTCGAGGGCCGCGGGGAACGGGTGCTCCGGGCTGAGCCGGTAGGCCAGCGCGAGGGTGCGCACGCCCGCCTCCTGGGCCGCCTGCGCGGCGACGTGGCGATGGCTGGCGAGCGAGCCGGCCATGTAGCCGCCGCCGTGCAGGAACAGGATCGCCGCCGCCGGGTCGGCGCCCGGCGCCGACGTCCACTCCGCCGGGACGCCGCCCGCCGCCACCGGCTCGACGCGGATGTCGGCGGGCAGCGGGTAGCGCGCGCCGATGGCGTCCATGCGGGCGCGGCGCCCCTCCGGATCGGCCGGCCGGGGGGAGGCCCGCAGCGCGGCGACGACGGCGTCGAGTTCGGGATCCGCCACCTGTACCTCGAACGTGCGCCTGGGACTTGCGCCGGGACCTTGCGCCTCGGGCTTGCGGGACCGGCGCACGTTAGGCCGACCCGGGCCGCCTGCAAAGCGGCGAGGATCCGCCTACTTCGCCGTCAGCAGGGCCCAGTAGACCTTGTACTTCGAGCCCGGCGCGTAGGCGGTGGCGATGCCCATCCGCGTCGCCTTCGGATCGAGCATCGTCGCGTCGTGGGGCGGGCTCTCGCGCCAGCCGGAGAACGCTTCGGCGAGCGTGTGGTAGCCCGCCGAGAGGTTGGCGCCCACGTCGGCGTAGCCGAGATGGGACACGGCGGCCTTGACGGTCTGCGCCCGGCTCGGCCGGTCGGCCGCGGCCATCGCGGCGGCCTCGGCCTCGGCCAGCCGCTGCAAGTCGGGGTCGACGGCCAGGGGCGCCGCGCCGCGGTTGCGGCGGTAGGCCGAGATCATGTCCCGGGCGGCCTCGACGTCGATGTGGGCGGTGTCGTTGGCGAGCGGCAGGTAGAGGCTCGGCAGGGCGCCGGTGGTCCGCGGCGCCTCGGTGGTGCAGGCGCCGAGCAGGGCGGTCCCGGCCAGGGCCGCGAGGGCCGCGAGCCGGCGCGGCACGCCGCCCCGCCCGACGCCCCCCGAAGCCGTCCCCCGATCAGCCATGTCGCCCACCGTCCCCCGGTCTCCGCACGTCCGACATATAGGGACGGTCCGCCGCGGCCGCACGCCTCTCAAGCCCGCCGCGCCGGGCCGAACGACGGCTGTCCGCGCGCGATCCCCAGTCCCTCGACGGCCCATCCACAACATCGCGACCCGGAAAGCCGTTCCGGTTCCGTCGCCGATGCCGTTCACCGTGCATCGGCGGGGTCGCGGGAGCGTCCGGTCGTGCCGCGGCCGACGCCGCCCGTGACCAGCCGGGATGCCGTCCGCCTCGACGCCTGCTGAGCGCTCACGCGCCGGCGCTGCGCAGGGCGCGGTCGCGCCGGACCGATTCCCCGCCATCCGCGGGCGCCTGCGCGAACCGGCTCGCGATCTCGCCCATCGCCTGCTGCATCCCGTCGAGGCCCTGGACCGTGACGACGCTGGAGCCGGGGCCGAGCGGGGGGATGAAACCCGCGCCCGACAGGGTGTCGAACACCGAGAAGTTCAGGTCGGTCAGCACCTTCTGGCCGAGGCTGACGTCGGAGATCCACACCAGCAGCTCGAACTCCAGGAACGGGTCGCCGATCTTCTTGAACACGACGCGGGGGGCGGGTTCCTTCAGCACGTCGGCATGCGCCTGCGCGCAGCCGGTGATCATCTCGGCGGCCTTCACCGGGTCCTGGTTGCGCAGCACGCTGACGGTGAGGCTGACCCGGCCGGTGCGGTCGCCGCGCACGCGGTTCTTGACGATCCCCGAGATCAGGTTCGAGTTCGGCACGATCACCGCAGAGCGATCGAAGGTCTGGATCTCGGTGGAGCGCACCGAGATCCGCTTCACGATGCCCTCGGAATCGCCGATCACCACCTGGTCGCCGACCCGGATCGGCCGCTCCCACAGGAGCAGCAGGCCGGAGACGAAGTTGTTGACGATCGATTGCAGGCCGAAGCCGATGCCGACCGACAGGGCGCCGGCGACGATGGTCAGCTTCTCCAGGCTGAGGCCGAGATAGGAGAAGGCGAAGGCCAGCGCGAGCAGGAAGCCGCAATAGCCCGCCACCGTCGAGATCGAGTTGCGCAGGCCGGCATCGAGGTCGGTGGCCGGGAGGTAGGTCCCCTCCAGCCAGCGCTGCACCGCGCGGGTGACGACGACGCCGAGGCCGAGGATGCCGATCCCGATCGCGATCGCGGACAGGGAGATCGTCACGCCGCCGACCGTGAAGCCGAAGAAGGCCTGCCGGACCGAGGAGACGATGTCGGTGGAATCGAGCCCCCAGGGCGCGAGCACGAGGAGCGCGGCCACGAGGATCAGCACGACGCGGGTGGCGCCGGTGGCGAGTACCGAGATCTGGTTGAGGGAGCGCTTGCGCAGGCCGGTATTGGCCTGGAGCGCGGTGGCGAGCCGCGTCTCCTCGGTGAGCGCGCGCCCGACGAACACGTCGACGCTCTGCACCAGCAGGTAGAGCAGGACGAGGACGCAGGCCTCCCAGACGAGCTGGTCCATCAGGAAGGTCGCCAGCGCGACGTAGCCCCCGACGGCGGAGGCGCCGATCACCCCGACCGCGGCCCAGCCGATCAGCCGGGCCGGGCCGCCGATGCCGGTGGTGGTCTTGGTCGGCACGTAGGGGCCGAAGCAGGCCTCCTCCTCTTGGTCGGTGTCGGCGAAGCGGTGCAGGCCGATGGCGAGGATCAGGGCGGTGGCGACGGCCCCGAGGCCGCGGGTGGCGATCGAGATCGGCAGGGCCGCCGAGATGCCGGAATTGAGCGCCTCCACCGACTTCACAACCGTGCCGACCACGGCGATGCTGACGGCGAGGCGGGTCAGCCGGAGGGCGGCGGCGTCGCTCACCGGGGTGGGCCGCCACGCCGGCTTGTCCGGGCACAGCAGGCCGTCGCAGAGCGCCTCGACGAAGGCGATGAAGGCGAGGCCGCCGAGGATCGCGCCGGCCACCGGCAGCAGCCGCGAGGGCAGGAGGTTGGTCGAGTCGAGGGCGTAGTAGACCGCGTAGGAGCCCGCCACCGCCGGCACCGTGCCGAGCAGGATCACCCGCCACGCGCCGAGCAGCCGGGCGCGGCGCGACGGCTCGGTCGTGCCGGCGTCGCGGCGGGCGGCGCGCGGGGCGATGTTGCGGCGGCCGAAGTAGAGCGCCACCGAGACGCCGAAGGCGAGGCCGAGGAACAGCATGTTCCCGAGGTTGCCGTTGCGGGAATACAGCAGCCCGATATCGGCCAGCGCGCTCTGGAGGGAGCGCGTGTCGCGCGGCACGTCGGCGGCGACCTTCGTCCACAGGCCGGGGCTGACCAGCGGCTGCGAGCGCTGGAACAGGTCGCGGGTGAACGATTCGCGCCGCCGGTTCGACACCCGGTCGATGATCTGGTCGCTCTGCACCACCAGCGAGCGCGCCAGCCGCTGGGTCTCGTCGATGCTGGTCACCGCGGCCTCGCGCTCCGCGCGCTCCTGGGCGACGTCCGCGCTCTCCTCGACGTCCTTGGGCTTCGGCCCGAGTTGGGTCAGCCGCTCGCGGGCCGCCTCCAGGGGCGCGTCGAGGCGGGTGACCAGCGCCCGGATCTCCTCGCCGGCCGCGGCGGCGGTGTCGCGGATCGCCGAGAGTTCGGGGGCGGTCAGGTCCGGGCGCGACAGCGCCTTCTCGCTGCGGTCGAGTTCGCCCTTGGCGGCGTCGAGCTGCGCCCGCACCGCCTTCAGCGCGTCGGACATCTCGGGCTTCGGGAGCGCCGGCTTGGCCGGGGTGGGCTTCGCCTCCTGTGCCTTGGGATCCTGAGGCTTGGCGTCCTGGGGCTTGGCGTCCTGAGCCTTGGACTCGGGGGCCTTCGACTCGTGGGCTTTGGACTCGTGCGGCTTTGCTTCGGCGGGCTGCGCGGCCGGGGCCTGCGCGGGCGCCCCCTGGGCCAGGGCGGGCACCGGCGCTCCCAGATCGAGGATGCCGAGCCCCAGGATGCCGAGACCCACGGCGGCGAGGAGGCCGGACGCCGCGGCTCCCGGCCGACGCGCAGGGGTACTCCGCCGGGTGAGCAGCTTCTGATTGCAAAGACTGGCGTCCTGCCGCCGTTCACGGAGGAAGGCGGCGCGGTCCAGGAATCGTAACATGGGCAGCCTCTCGTCGGGGCGGACGCGCTGGCGCGGGGCCCGGCACCGGAAGGCCCGGCGGCTTCGCGTCCGGCGGGCGGGAGGAGGGGCGGGGCTTTGGTCCAGCAATAGGGCGAAAGCGTGCCGCCGCCACCCCGCGCCGGCGCCCGCGCCGAACCCGCGGCTGTGGGTGCGTCGCCGCTTCCCGGGCGAAAAGCTTCACAAGGGTGTCACGCTGGGATTAGATTAAGCCCCGATGGACAGGGCCTTTTCGTCGTCACGCGAGAGGGCGCGGCCGGGGGCGTCACCGCCCCGGCCCGGCCGCGCACCGGATGCGACCGCCCCGACCGGCACCCCTCAGCGCCGGCCCCTCCCCCTGTTGCTCATCGCGAAGCAAACCCTGCCGCAACCCAGCCGGCGCCCCGGGCGCCGTCTCCCGCCGGGTGGCGACGCGCGGGCGGGCAGGCGTCCCGCGCGCCGCGCGCGCCAGAGATAGCCGGATACGAGTCGCGCCGATGATGGATCTCCAGACCCTCGTGCTCAACGCGGATTATCGGCCGCTCTCGTACAATCCGCTCTCGCTCTGGTCCTGGAAGGACGCCTTCACCGCGCTGTTCCTCGACCGGGTCACCCTGGTCGCGAGCTACGACATCGAGGCGCGCTCGCCCTCGCGCGCGCTCAAGGTGCCGAGCGTCGTGGCCCTGAAGAACTACGTGGCGCTCGCCCGCGCCCCGGCCTTCACCCGCTACAACATCTACCTGCGCGACGGCTTCAGTTGCCAGTATTGCGGCCTACGCCTGCCCTCGGGCGGCCTGACCTTCGACCACGTGATCCCGCGCTCCCGCGGCGGCCTGTCGAACTGGGAGAACGTCGTCTCGGCCTGCAGCCCCTGCAACCTGCGCAAGGCCAACCGCACCCCGGACGAGGCGGCCATGCCGCTGCTTAACGCCCCGCGGCGCCCGACCCGCTACGAGTTGCACCACCGCCAGCCCGAGTTCGACCACCGGCAGTACCACCACACGTGGCTCGACTACCTGTACTGGGACAGCGAGTTGGAGAGCTGAGAGCCGGGCGTGCCGCGTCGATGGCCGCGACGGAAGGCCTGCGCGCTACCAGACCGGCGCCCGGCGCGGCGGCTGGTTGTACATCGGCACCGCGTTGTTGCGCGGCAGGTAGCCGGAGATGATCGGGGGGCCGGGTGGCGGCGGCACCAGCGCGGGCGGCGGCCGGCGCTGGCGGAGCCGGCGGGGACCGGGATCCCCGAAGGGATCGTCCGCCGCCGTCGCCGCCAGGGGCAGGAGGCCGACGAGCAGGGCGGCGAGGCCGGCGAGCGCCCGGCGGGGTCGCGGCGCGCGGGCGGTCGTGGCTGGGCTCCGGGCGGGCATCTCAGGGGCTCCGGTTCGAGGGTTCGACCTCGCGCGCCGTCCTTGCGAGCGGAGCGAAGCCGTTCGGTCGCGCCACGTCCGCCGGCCGCGCGCCGCCCTGGGTCGCGTCGCTCCGCTCGCGATGACGTGCGGGTGCGGACACCCGGGCGGTCCGAGCGGTCACGGTTTCAGAACTTGACCGCCGCGCCGCCGCGGACGGTATTCAGATTGATTTTACGCCCATCGAAATTGTTCAGGAGCACGTACTGGTACTCACCGCGCAGCAGGATATTCGGGGTGACGGCATATTCAAGACCGACGCCTGCCGCGAAACCGGCCACCACCCTGGTGCGTGTCCGCGCCAGCAGGCTGACCGCCGGTGTCCCATCCGCTGGCGACGCGGGGTTGAAGCTCGTGTAGCCGAAGCGATCGACATACGTCGCATTACCCGCGAGCGTCGCGTTATAGGCCGTCAGACTATATCCGTAATCCCGATAGGCCACGGTGTCGGCGATGCGGGCACGGCCGATCGCCAAGCCGGCGGTCACATAAGGCATGAAGCTGCCGAGCACGTACCCGGCGCGGCCCCGTATCGTGCCGTAATCGTTGACCCGTGTTGCGCTGTATCCGTTCAGGCTTACCGTCTCAAAAAGGCCCGTGCTACTAGTTCCGAACCGACCGATTCTATCGCCGGACACCGCCATACGTCCAAAAGATGTGTAATCGCCTTCGATTCCGAATACGAACTGATCGAACTGCATATTGTAGCCTACGTACCCGCCGAAGGTCACGTCTCCGACGCGCGCGTTGCTCGGATTGATGAGCGTCGAAGCTCTAAAATCCGTTTCCGCCGTGGAGTCGTGGCTCCTCTGATAGATCAGAGACTGCAGCGTTCCCTTGGATCCCACCGCCGCGGACGTGTAACCCCCGTGACCGCCGAGATAGACGCCGCTCCAGTCCAGCACCGCGACCGGCGCCGGGTCGTAATCCGCGCCGCGCAGGTAATCGTAGTCGAGATCCGCGGCCCGGGCCGTACTCGCGGCGCCGAGGCCGAGGGCCGCCAGCAGCGACAGGGTGAGCGCACGCATCGGAACCGTCCCCGGCGTGTCCGGACTTGCACCTGATCGGACCGCCCGATCGTGATACCTGAGTAACCTTAATCAACCGTTCCGCGACCGGGGCCGTTACCATCCCGATACGGCCAGGCGGATCGGAAGAGGCCGGGGCGGACGCGCGCACGACCACGGACCCGGCGGGGGATGCCGGGCCCGCGCGGCCGGTCGGGGACGAGCTCGAGAGGCGGTCAGTTGCCGTAGGGGTTGGAGCCGACGCGGACGACGTCGCCGAAGCCCGGGATGTCGTAGCGCAGGCCGATCCGGAACTCGTTGGCGGCGATGTCCTTCAGGCGGGTGGCGTAGCCGTAGCTGTCGGCACCCGTCTTGATCGGGCCGAGGCCGACGTAGCGGTAGGCCGCATCGATGCTGAAGCCGTAGCCGACGGCGAAGGAGACGCCGGCGGTCAGCGCGTAGGCGAACGAGGCGACCGAGCGGCTCGGGCGGAGCACGGCGATGCGGGGGCCGATGCCCGGGGCGCCGTCGCAGGCGTCGACCGCGCAGGCGGTCTGGGTGAAGGCGCCGTTCACGTGGGTGTCGGAGAAGCCGATGCCGGCGCCGACATACGGGGTGAGCCCCCACCACGTGCCGAGGTCGGCGTAGGCGTTGAACAGGCCGGTCAGCACGTCCGCGCGGCCGGTCTCGATGTTGCCGCCCGTCGCGAAGGCCGAGCGCGAGGAGAAGCCCGCGAAGCGGCTCGATGCGCGCTGATCGATCGTCACGTCGAGGCGCAGCCACGGGGTGACGTGGTAGCCGACGCCGCCGCCGCCGCCGCTGGTGTCGTTCAGGCGCAGGCCGACGAGCGCCGGCCGGTCGGGGTCGTAGGTATCGGGCCGCAGGCCGTCGCTCGGCGCGTCGAAGAAGGTCCGCGTGAAGTCGCCGCGCAGGTACCAGCCGGTGCCGACCGGCTGCGCGACGACGACCGGCGGCGGCGGGGGCGGCAGCAGGTCCGCCGCGCCCGCCGTCACGGTCAGCGCGGCGAGGCAGGCGGGAACGAGGGCGAACGCACGCATGGATCGGTTTCCGACGCCGTGCGCGAAACACCCGCGCACATCCTGTCAAGACTGTAGACGCAAGATGTTATGAACGGCTTAACCCTAACGGTGCGTCACCGTGACCGTCGAACATTCCCCAAAACGCCAGCGGCGCGGAGGAAACCTCCGCGCCGCCGGCCGTCCGAACGTTGGGAATTGCGATCAGTACTTGCGGACCAGCGGGCCCGGGACCGGCTCCGGCATCAGCGGGGGCAGCGGCGCGGCGATGACGCCGCCGAGGTAGTAGCGCAGGCCGATCTTCACGTCGTGCGCCTCGATGTCCTTGATCTTCACGGACTGGAGCGTGCCGCAGCAGGTGCTCCAGCCGATCCCGGTCTCGACCTTGCCGAGGTTCAGGTAGCGGTAGGCCAGTTCGACCTTGAACGCGTCGGTGACGTTGTAGGCGAGACCGGCGTGGAGGGCCCAGGCGAAGCTCGTGGTGGACTTGTCCTTGTAGTAGGTGGTGCCGGTGGCGCTCTTGTACTGGGTGCTGCCGTCGGGGTTGTAGCTCGGCCCGTAGACGAACGACGGATGTCCCTTGCCGCCGCACTTGCACGAGTCGTAGTAGGGCGAATACCCGTAGACCGGGCTGTTGAAGCTCGAGTCGGTCTGGAAGCCGCTGACGTTGTTCAGCGCCACGCCGACGCCGCCGCCGATGAACGGGGTGATGCCGTACCACGTGCCGAGGTCGAAGTAGGCGTTGGCCAGGAACACGCCGGAATCGAAGTGACCGGTCGTCTTCTCGGTGCCGTAGAGGCCGTTGCCCCAGTCGTCGGTGCCGAAGTTGTAGTAGTTGCTGCCGCGCAGGCCGGTCGAGTAGCGGTACTCGGCGGTCACGTCGCCGCGGAAGAAGGGCGTGAACTGGTAGCCGACGCCCACGCCGGCGAAGCCGCCGCTGCCGATCGCGTTGCCGAAGGCGCGCTTGTCGCCGCCGCAGGTGTGGCAATCGTCGTAGGAGACGTACTTGGTCCGGTCGTAGATGCTCGCGCCGACGTCGCCGCGCAGGTACCAGCCGCCGCCGACCTCGATCGGCGGGGGCGGCGGGGGCGGCGGCGGGGGCGGCAGCAGGTCGGCGGCGGCGGCGAGGCAGGGCGCGCCGACGCTCGCAGCGAGCGTCAGGCTACGCACCAGCGCGGAGAGCTTGGAGCGGGCCATAGGATTCCTTCACTCGACTCGTGTGCCGGAAGCTTGCATGCCGGCCCAGGGGACGAAGCGGAGGATGACGGCAACGTCTTAAATCCGACTTAACGTTAAATGTTAGGCTTGCGGGGTCGCTAAACATCTGGCCGGATCGCGGTTCCCGGGCCGGTCTGCTGGGCTCCCGGCCGCTGAAGACCCTCCGGCGACAGTCGAACCGAGGCGATGCGCGCGATGGACGGACAGGCCTGCGGATCGGCGCGGGGACCCGCGTGAGCCCCGACGCGGTGCGCGCCCTGGCGCGGCTGCTGCCCGAAACGGTCGAGGGCGTGCACAGCGGCAACCCGGATTTCCGGGTCGGCGGACGGGTTCTGGCGACGCTGTGGGTCGAGGAGGCGCGGATCGTGCTGCGGCTGACGCCGGCGCTTCAGGAGGCGGCCTGCGCGGCCGGGCCGGACCTGTTCGCGCCCCTCGACGGCGCCTGGGGCCGGCGCGGCTGGACCAACCTCGACCTCGACGATTGCGACGACGAGACCCTGCGCGGGGCCCTGCTCGCGGCGTGGCGGACGACGGCGCCGCCCGACCTCGTCGCCGCCTACGTGGATCGCTGATCCCGGTCGGCCGTGGCAGCGCGCGAACGCCGTTCGAGCGCCGAGCCGCCCGGAACGCGAACGCCGCGCATGCGCGCGCTCAGGCGGCGGCCCGGGCCACCGCGTCCACCACCTCGTCGACCACCTCGGCGACGAGGCCGCGGTCGTCGCCCTCGGCCATCACGCGGATCACCGGCTCCGTGCCCGACGGGCGGATCACGAGGCGGCCGCCCGCCCCGAGCCGCTCGCGCGCCTGCTCGATCGCGGTCACGACGCTGTCCTGGCGCAGGGGCTCGCCGGAGCGGTAGCGGACGTTCTTGAGGATCTGCGGCAGCGGCTCGAAGCAGTGGCAGACCTCGCTCACCGGCCGCCCCTGCCGCTGCACGACGCCGAGGAGCTGGAGCGCGGCCACCAGCCCGTCGCCGGTGGTGGTGTAGTCCGACATGATGATGTGGCCGGACTGCTCGCCGCCGAGGTTGTAGCCGTGCTCGCGCATGTGCTCCAGCACGTAGCGGTCGCCGACCGCGGTGCGGGCGAGGCCGAGGCCGATCCCGCCGAGGAAGCGCTCCAGCCCGAGGTTGGACATCACCGTGGCGACGATGCCCGGCTGCGTCAGCCGCTCGTCCTCCTTCCACGAGCGGGCGACCGCGGCCATGAGCTGGTCGCCGTCGACCACGTGGCCCTTCTCGTCGACGATCAGCACCCGGTCGGCGTCGCCGTCCAGCGCGATGCCGATGTCGGCGCGGCGCTCGCGGACCTTCTCGACCAGCGCCGAGGGGGCGGTGGAGCCGACGTCACGGTTGATGTTGAAGCCGTCGGGCTCGGTGCCGATGGCGATCACCTCGGCGCCGAGCTCCCACAGGGTCTCGGGGGCAACCCGGTAGGCGGCGCCGTTGGCGCAGTCGACCACGACGCGCAGGCCGTCGAGGGTGACCTGCCGCGGCAGGGTGCGCTTGGCGAACTCGACGTAGCGGGCGTGGACGCTCTCGATGCGCTTGGCCCGGCCGAGATCGCCCGAGGCCGACAGGCGCCGGTTCAGCTCGGCGTCGATCAGCGCCTCGATCTCGCGCTCGATCGCGTCGTTGAGCTTGAACCCGTCGGGGCCGAACAGCTTGATGCCGTTATCCTCGTAGGGGTTGTGCGAGGCCGAGATCATCACGCCGATATCGGCGCGCATCGAGCGCGTCAGCATCGCCACCGCCGGGGTCGGGACCGGTCCGAGCAGCAGCACGTCCATGCCGACCGAGGTGAAGCCCGCCACGAGCGCGGTCTCGATCATGTAGCCGGAGAGCCGGGTGTCCTTGCCGATCACCACCCGGTGGCGGTGGTCGCCGCGCTGGAACACGAGGCCGGCCGCCTGACCCACCTTGAGGGCGAGTTCGGGGGTGATGACCCCGTTGGCGCGGCCGCGGATGCCGTCGGTCCCGAAATACTTGCGCAACGTCGCTTCCCCGGTGCCGGGCCCGAAGGCCGAGGCGAAGTCTAGCAGATGTCCGGTCCCGGCCGGATGCCCGGGTATCGGCATGGTGAATCCGGTGCTCCGCGACAAAGGCGGTCGAAATGCGGCCGGGATCGGGGCCGGGCCTACAGGATCCGCGGCAGGGTCGATGCCAGCAGGGCGACGCCCGAGACCGTGAGGAGGCCCAGGACCAACCTGCGGAACGCCGCCTGACTGATGCCGAGGTAGACCCGCGTCCCGAGGACGGTCGGGATCAGCATGGCGGGCAGCACCATCGCGAGCATCGGCAGCGCGGCGGCGGTGACGAGGCCCGAGGCGAGGTAGACGGCCATCGTCACGGTGAGCATCGCGAGGTTGAAGTTCTGGATGACCGCGCGTTGCGTGTCGCGCTCGTAGCCGCGCAGCGTGCACCACAGGGTCGGCAGCGTGCCCGCGAAGCCGCCGAGGCCGCCGAGGAGGCCGCCGCCGAGGCCGACCACGGCGTCGGCGACCCGCCCTCCGGCCGTCACCCGCGGCAGATCCTTCGCGAGCAGCATCGCCGGGCACCAGACCACGAGCAGGGCGCCGAGGATCGCCTTGAACCAGTCCGTATCGAGGCGCGGCAGCAGAAGCACGCCGAGCGGGATGCCGACGAGGCCGCCGAGCACGAAGGGGGCGAGGCGGCCGGGGTCGAACCCGCGCCGGACCGTGAGGGCGGCGACCACCTGCCCGGTGAGGGCGCCCGCCACGGCCAGCACCGCGGCGAGCTTCGGGTCGATCACCCAGGCCCAGAACGACATCGCGACGAGGCCGAAGGCGAAGCCCGACAGGCCCTGCACGAACCCGGCCGCGGCGGCGCCGAGACCGACGATACAGTAGATCGCGAAGGACATCCTGGGGCCCGCTCGTCGGCCTGGGAGGGCCTGCGCCGCCGATCTCGCCGATTTCCCCGCGCGCGGCCGAGCCCGATAGCGGGGCCGCCGCGCCGTTCGGGGGACAGGCGCCCGGGATCGTCACCGGACGGCACCCCCGGGACCGGCTGCGGACGGAAAAGGGGCGCCTCTCGGCGCCCCTTCCGAATTCCATCGCGCGTCGCCGACCTCAGGCCTGCGGCTGCGGCTCCAGCCCGCCGTCGTTCTCCTTCGGCCGGCCGCGGCCGGCGGAGGGGACCGAGGAGCCGCGGGCCGGAGTCGGCGGCACGTCGCCGCCGTCGCGGACCGGGGGCTGGCCCTTGATCAGGTTGCGGATCTCCTCGCCGGTCAGGGTCTCGTACTCCAGAAGGCCCTGGGCCAGGGATTCGAGGTCGTCCTTGTGCTCCCCGAGGATGCGGCGCGCCTCCTCCAGGCCGGCCTCGACGAGGCGGCGGACCTCGGCGTCGATCTTCTGGGCGGTGGCCTCCGAGACCGATTGCTGCCGGCCCATCGACATGCCGAGGAAGACCTCGTCGTTGTTGTCGCCGTAGGCCACGGTGCCGAGTTCGGGCGAGAAGCCCCAGCGGGTGACCATCATCTTGGCGAGCCGCGTCGCCTGCTCGATATCCGACTGGGCGCCCGACGTGACCTTCTCGCGTCCGAAGATCATCTCTTCGGCGATGCGGCCGCCCATCATGATGGCGAGCCGCGAGGTCATCTGCTCGTAGCTCATCGAGAGCTTGTCGCGCTCGGGGAGTTGCATGACCATGCCGAGCGCCCGGCCGCGCGGGATGATCGTCGCCTTGTGGACCGGATCGGTCGCCGGCACGTTCAGGGCGACGATGGCGTGGCCGCCCTCGTGGTAGGCGGTGAGCCGCTTCTCGTCCTCGGTCATCACCAGGGTGCGCCGCTCGGCGCCCATCATGACCTTGTCCTTGGCGTCCTCGAACTCGTGCATCGTGACGATGCGCTTGCCGCGGCGCGCGGCGAGCAGCGCGGATTCGTTGACGAGGTTCATCAGGTCCGCGCCCGAGAAGCCGGGGGTGCCGCGGGCGATGGTCTTCAGGTCGACGTCGGGGGCCAGCGGCACCTTGCGGACGTGGACGCGCAGGATGCGCTCGCGGCCGGTCACGTCCGGGTTCGGGACCATGATCTGGCGGTCGAACCGGCCGGGACGCAGCAGCGCCGGGTCGAGCACGTCCGGGCGGTTGGTCGCCGCGATGATGATGACGCCCTCGTTGGCCTCGAACCCGTCCATCTCGACGAGGAGCTGGTTCAGGGTCTGCTCGCGCTCGTCGTTGCCGCCGCCGAGGCCGGCGCCGCGGTGGCGGCCGACGGCGTCGATCTCGTCGATGAAGATGATGCAGGGGGCGTTCTTCTTGGCCTGCTCGAACATGTCGCGCACGCGGCTGGCGCCGACGCCGACGAACATCTCGACGAAGTCCGAGCCCGAGATGGTGAAGAACGGCACGTTGGCCTCACCCGCCACCGCGCGGGCGATGAGCGTCTTGCCGGTGCCGGGCGGGCCGACGAGCAGCACGCCGCGCGGGATCCGGCCGCCGAGGCGCTGGAACTTCTGGGGGTCGCGCAGGAACTCGACGATCTCCTGGAGATCTTCCTTCGCCTCTTCCACGCCCGCGACGTCGTCGAAGCTGACGCGCCCGTGCGCCTCGTTCAGCAGCTTGGCCTTCGACTTGCCGAAGCCCATGGCGCGGCCGGCGCCCGACTGCATCTGGCGCGAGAGGAAGATCCAGGCGCCGATGAAGACGAGGATCGGCAGCCAGCTCACGAGGAGCTGGATGAACCAGGGCGTGTTGTCGGACGGCGGGCGTGCGGTGATCTGCACGCCCTTGCCCTGGAGCTTCGAGACGAGGCTCGGGTCGTTGGGGATGTAGCTCGTGAAGTTGCCGCCGCCGACATAGGTGCCGGACACGTCCTGGCCGGAGATCACCACCGACTGGATCTTGCCGGAATCGGCGTCGTTGAGAAGCTGGCTGTAGGCGATCTCGCTGCCGCCGCCGCGATGTCCCGGGTTCTGGAACAGGGTGACGAGGGCGAGCACCAGCAGGAAGATGACGACCCACAAGGCAAAGTTGCGAAAATTCGGGTTCATCGATCAATCCCTGGCGCGTGCGGTCCCCCGGGCGTCCTTCTCGTGAAGGAGCGCCGGCTCCTCCGAGCACGCCCCGCCAATGTAGGCGTGGGGCTCCCCCTTGCCAAGTAAGTCGGGTGCCGCCGGGACGCCGTCGCGCCCGACATCGCGCCCCATGGGTAACGCGCCGGGCGCGGAGCGCCGGGGCGGGGCGGGCGCGAGTGTCAGGGTCCCGCGGGCATCGGCCGCGACCACGAGTCCCGCCAGGGTGCGGCGCACCGCCTCGCCCCGGCGCAGGGCCGGCAGCAGCGCCCCGAGGACGAGGGCTTCCAGGCGCTCCAGGCGGCGCGGGGCGGCGCCGGCCCGGGTCATCGCCCGGTCGAGGCAGCGCAGGGCCACCGCCTCGGGCAGCGCGGCGAGCATCCCGCCGTCGAGCCGCAGGGGGGCGTCGGGTCCGAGCCGCGCGGCCTCCAGGGCGCGCCCGGCGGCCTCGGTCAGCGCCGCCTCGTCGCGGGCGGCGCGCTCGGCCAGCCGGGCGAGGCGGGCGGCGGTCAGCCCCTCGGCCTCCAGGGCGGACCGGGCGGCGCGCAGCCGCGCGCGGGCGAAGCGCGGCTGCGCGTTCGAGGGATCGCGCACGAAGGGGATCGCGCGCGCCTCGCACCACGCCACGAGGGCGGCCTTCGGCAGGGCGAGGAAGGGCCGCCCGAGGCCGATCCCGGGGGCGAGCGGGCGCTCGGCCCGCATGCCGGCGAGGCCGGCCGGGCCGCTGCCGGCGCAGAGCCGCAGCAGCACCGTCTCGGCCTGATCGTCGCGGGTGTGGGCGGTGAGGACGCGGTCGGCGCCGACCGCCGCGGCGTGGGCGGCGAGCAGCCGGTAGCGGGCCGCGCGGGCCGCCTCCTGGAGGCCGGTCGCGGGTTTCGTGGCCGTCCAGGCGAGGGTCGCGTGCGGCAGGCCCAACGCCGCGGCGGCCCGGGCAACCGAGGCGGCCTCGGCGGCGGAATCCGGACGCAGGCGATGATCGACCGTGGCGACGTGCGCGGACGCGCCGAGGGCGGCGGCGGCGTGCATCAGGGCGGTGGAATCGGGGCCGCCGGAGACGGCCAGCAGCGCCGCGCCCCCGCGGGCGGGGGCGAGCCAGGGGGCGAGCGCGGCGAGGACGGGATCGGAGGGACCCGCGTCCCCCCGCCCGCTCACGCGGTGCAGCGGGCGCGCTTCTGCTCGCGCGCGACGCCCTGGCGGACGGTGGCGGCCGCGTTCGGGAACTTGCGGTCGAGTTCGGCCAGGGTGGCGCAGGCCTGCTCGCGGGCGCCGAGAGCGGCGAGCGAGACGCCGAGCTTCAGCATCGCGTCGGGGGCCTGGGTCGAGCGGGCGTAGTCGGTGGAGACCTTCAGGAACTGCTCCGCCGCCTCGCGGTTGCGGCCGCGGGCGAGGTAGCTCTCGCCGAGCCAGTAGGTGGCGCCGGGCACCCGGCCGTCGCGCGGGTGCGACTGGAGGAACTGGCGCAGGCCCATCTCGGCCTGTTCGTACTGGCGGTCCCGGACGAGGTTCACCGCGGCCTCGTAGTCGGCGGACGGGTCGCCGCTGCCGGTGGCCGCCACGCTCGCGGCGCGGTCGGGCGGGGCGATGGCGCCGGTCACGCCGGTGCGGGCCGGGGGCCGCAGGTCGACCGGCTCGTCGTAGCCGCCCGCATCCGCGTCCTCGTCGTCGATCGCCGCCTGCGGCAGCGGCTGCGCCGGCGGCGGCTCGTAGGCCTGCCGGGCGAGCGGGGTCGAGGGCTGCGTGGTGCCGAGCTGCCGCGGCGCCCCGGGGGCGCCGGGGGCGTTCTCCGGGTCGAAGGCGTCGCCGCGCCGCTGCGGCCGGGGGGCGCCGTTCCCGGGATTGACGCCGTCCACCGCGCCGGCCGGCGGCCGGGAGGCGGGGGCGGGCGACTGCGCCGCGGGGGCGCCCGAGGCGTTGCCCTTGCCGCCCTTGCCCTCGTTCAGCCGGTACTCGACGTCCTCCTGGAACTTGCGGAGCTGCTCCTTGAGCTGCCGGTTCTCGTACTGGAGGGTCTCGATCTGCCCGGCCATGACCCGGGTCTGGCTCTCGATGCGCCCGAGCCGCACGACCAGCTCGGAGGCGTCCTGCGCGGCGGCGGGGCTGGCGAGGAGCGCGGCGCCAAGGGCGGTGGCGAGCGCGAGGCGGGTGCGGAGACGGGCGGGCATGGCGGGGCTGCGGTCCGGTGGCGGAGAGGCGGCCCGATCCGGCATCGGACCCCGCGTCTCCAGGTCCCGCTGTCGCGCCCGCCGGAGAGGGTTCCGGGGCGGCCGCGACGCGCGGGCCCCGTCAGATGCGCCCGTGCCGCGGCGAAACTGCGGCGCGGCGGGATCTTTCCGGTCCCGCCGTTCCCGGTCCCGCCGCGCCGGCCGGGTCAGGCGCCGGCGCCCCGGTCGAGGACGATCACCGCCCGCCGGTTCTGCGACCAGCAGGAGATGTCGTTGCACACCGCCACCGGGCGCTCCTTGCCGTAGGAGACCGTGCGCATGCGGCTCGCGGCGATGCCGCGGGTGGCGAGGTAGTCGTTGACCGCCTGCGCGCGGCGGGCGCCGAGGGAGAAATTGTACTCGCGGGTGCCGCGCTCGTCGGCGTGGCCCTCGATGATGAAGGTGTAGCGCGGGTAGCGCTGCAACCACGCCGCCTGCTTGTCCAGGATCGCCACCGCGGTCGGGGTGAGGTCGGTGGAGTCGGATTCGAAGAACACCCGGTCGCCGACGTTGACCACGAAGTCCTGCGCGCTGCCGGGCACCCCGGCGCCGCCGTTGAGGCCGCCGCCGAGAGCCGAGGCGTCGGCGAGGTTCTTGTCGTTGCTGCACGCGCCGAGCCCGAGGGCGGCGCAGAGCGCGAGGCCGAGGGCGGCTGTGCGCAGGGGCGTGCTGCGCGGGGCAGTGGCGCTGGGGCGCAGGGGCATGGTCGAATAACTCCTCGCGCGGGGCCGAAGGCCGGCTGCGGGTCTTCGAGGGGGGTCCGCGTCGTTCCGAGCGCCGTTCCTAGGCGCGGTTGGTTAAGCCCGGGTTCCGCCGGGGCGGGCAGGCCCGTCCCTGGCACCCCGTTCCGGCCCGCGGCGTGCGGCGACGCACCCGCGGCTCCCGCTGACGCGCCCGGATTGCGGCCCCAGCGGGGCGGGGCCGACGGGCGCCGCCGTTTCGGCCGGCCGGGTTGCACCGGCGCAACAGGCCCCGGCGTCCCCGGCTGGGACAGTCGTTAAGGAAATCTCAACCCTGTTCGCCCCTGGATTGCATGGATCGCAGACCCGGACACCGCCATGCCCCGCGCCCAGTGCGTGCTCATCGTCGAGGACAGCTACCTGCTGCTCGAGATCATCGCGAGCCTGTGCGAGACGCAAGGGATCCGGGTGATCGAGGCCTCGACCGGCGAGGCGGCCCTGACGATCCTGCGCGAGCGCGGGGACGAGATCGACTGGCTGTTCACCGACATCAACCTGCCGGGGCTGATCGACGGCTGGACGGTGGCGACGGCCTACCGGGCGATGCATCCCGACCGGCCGGTGGTCTACACCTCGGCGGATGCGGGCCGGCGCGGCCGGGGCGTGCCGGGCAGCCTGTTCCTGCGCAAGCCGTTCCAGGTGCGCGAGGTCAACCAGACCGTCCGGCTGATGGTCCAGGGGCTCGCCGACGCGCCGGTGCGGGCGGCGGGCTGAGGTCTCACCCGCCCCGGAACAGCGCCACGAGCTCGGGGGCGCCGAGCCACGTCTCCACCCGCGGGCAGTGCCGGTCGGCGGCGGGCGTCGCGTCGTAGAGCGAAAAACTCGCGGCGAGGAAGCCCGGCAGGTCGTAGAGGCGCGGGAAGCCGTCGCCGCGGGGCTTGGTCTTGAACAGGTACGAGCCGGTCAGGCCGAAATGCTCGGCGACCGCCGGGTAGACCGGCCAGACCACGTCGTGGGCGAGTTCGTCGCCGAGATAGTCCTCCACCTCCACCGGCTCGGGCTCGATCCCGCTCTCGCGCAGCAGCCGCCGGGCGATGTCGCCGATCACGTGGGCCTTGGGGTGGTTCATCACGTGCATGAAGGCGCCGCGGCGCGCCCAGCGGGTCAGCTCCCGCTCCAGGCCGAAGCCGGTGCCGGCGGCGGACGCCACCAGCTCGCGCGTCGCCGGGTCCCAGTGGTCGAGATAGCCGAGCCGGGCGAACACGTCGGCCCGGTACAGGCCGGCGGTGCGGGGCACGTCGAGCCCGAGGCGGTGGGCGCACAGCGCGATCGCCGAGTGGTACTGGCCCAGCGGCGAGGGGGCGAGCTTCAGCGCCGCGAGGTCGGAGGCCTGCCCGGCATAGACCACGTCCGGGTGGAAGGCCGAGAACACGATCGCCGGGAACAGCCTGAGCCGGGGCTCGCGCGCCTGGAGGGCCGCGCTGTCGCCGCCGGGGATCAGCCCGGCGGGGAAGGTCTGGCTGAAGACGTGGGCGTGGGCCTTGAGCGCGCGGGCGAGACCGTCGAGCTGGCCGTGGTCGCGCTTCAGGGTGCCCATCGGCAGGTAGCGCACGGGGCTCTTCGGGGCGAGCAGCCGCATCGCCTGCGCGACGCCCCGCGCCTGGCAGTTGCCGAGCACGGCGATGGACGGGCCGGTGCGGTCCGACGGCTCGCGGCCGCGCGTTCGCCACGCTGTCGCCCAGGATGGCGCCGAGAGTGTGAACGCGCTGCGGGCGCGCCGGGGCAGGTCGTTCAGGGCCACGTTGCGCGCCGGTCCCAGCGGAGGGCGGGCAGGCCGCCGCCGTGATGGAGAAGGTTCGAAGATGGCGTTGAATCCGTACACGGGTCTACCGGCCGAGCGATTCTGGCGCAAGGTCGTGACCAACGTGCCGCCCTTCGCGGTCAACCCGCACCCGAAGGACAGCTTCGTCATCGGCCCCACCGACAAGGTGGCGACCGGCGGCTCCTGCTTCGCGCAGCGGGTGGCCGAGGCGGTGCGCGGGGCCGGCTTCAACTACTACCTCACCGAGCCGCCCGCTCCCGGCATGAGCGCCGAGGAGGCCAACGCCCGGCAGTTCGGCACCTTCTCGGCCCGCTACGGCAACCTCTACTACACGCGCCAGTTCGTGCAGCTCTTCGACCGGGCCTACGGCCGGTTCGAGCCGGAGCTGAAGGCGTGGACCCGCGACGACGGCCGCTACGTCGACCCGTTCCGCCCCACCGTCGAGCCGGACGGCTACGCCAGCGAGGCCGAGGTGATCGCCGCCCGCGACGCGCATCTGGCCGAGGTGCGCCGTCTGTTCGAGACGCTGGACGTGTTCGTGCTGACGCTCGGGCTCACCGAGGGCTGGCGCTGGCGGGCCGACGGCGCCGCCCTGCCGCTGGCGCCGGGCGTGGCCGGCGGCACCTTCGACCCCGACCTCTACGAATGCGTCAACGCGGGCGCGGCGGAGGTGCTCGGCGACCTCAACGGCTTCCTCGACCGGCTGTGGAGCGTGAACCCCAAGGCGCGGGTGATCTTCACGGTCTCGCCGGTGCCGATGATCGCCACCTACATGGACCGGCACGTGATGGAGTCGAACAGCTACTCCAAGTCGGTTCTGCGGGTGGCGGCCGGCGAGGTGGTGGCGCGCAACGATCCCCGGGCGGTCTACTTCCCCGCCTACGACATCGTCACCAGCAACGTGAACGCGGGGCGCTACTACAACGAGGACCAGCGTACCATCAACGACGCGGGCGTGCGCCACGTGATGCGCCTGTTCCTCTCGACCTTCGCCCGGGACCGCGCCGCCGCGCCGGTCCAGGCGCCGGTCGACCTCGCCGCCGAGTTCGAGGGCAACGCCGGCGTGATCTGCGACGAGGAGGAGATCGAGCGCAGCGTGGCCTGAGGGTTTGCCTCCGGGGGCGCGTTTCGTGCAGGGAGATCCGCACCCGAGACGCTCCCCCGGAGACATCCTTTGAGCCAGCCCCGCCGGCCCGACCACGCCATCGACCCGATCTTCGTCGAGCGGCACAGCCCCCGCGCCTTCACCGGAGAGGCCCTGCCCGAGGCCGAGCTGATGCGGATGATCGAGGCGGCGCGCTGGGCGCCCTCGGGCTACAATTCGCAGCCCTGGCGCTTCCTCTACGCCCTGCGGGACGACGCCAACTGGGAGACGTTCTTCGGCCTGCTCGTGCCCGGAAACCAGAAATGGGTGGCGGGCACCGGCGCGATCCTGTTCCTCGTCTCGAACGGCCGGATGAAGGTCGGCGACGAGCTGAAGCCCTCCTACAGCCACTCCTTCGATACCGGCGCGGCCTCGCTGGCCTTCCAGCTCCAGGCGAACCGCCAGGGCTGGCACGCCCACGGCATGACCGGGTTCGACCACGCCCGCGCCCCCGAGACCCTGCGCCTGCCGGAGCACCACCGGGTCGAGGCCGCCTTCGCCGTGGGCCGCAAGACGCCCGAGGCGGAGCTGACCGAGGAGCAACGGCCGCGCGAGGCGCCGAACGGCCGCCGTCCGATCACCGATTTCGTCCACGCCGGACCGTTCCCGGCCTGACCCGGGGCCGGCCGGCGGCGCGGGGCTTGCGTCGTCGGCGTGCACTGCGGGGCCTCGCGGGGAAACCCGCCGCGTCCCGACCGTTTCTTTCGAGGTTGGGACGGCGGATCCGGGCGGCGCGGCGCCCTGCGCAGGATCGGGGGATGTTCATGAGCGGCACCGACTTCATCGACGCGGGCGGTCTCGACCACGCCTCCGGCCTCCAGGCGATGGCCGACCGCCACGGGGTCGGCATCGACGCGGTGCGCCATCTCGTGCACGCACTCGAGCGCGGCGGCGGGACGATGGCGCAGTTCGACCATCCGGACCTCGGCGGGATGGGCCAGTGGTTCGCGGGCGGCATGACCATGGTCGGCCGGATGTTCGACGACGGCCTGAAGGCGCGGGTCAACGCCCTGTGCAACGAGCTGGCCGCCGCCCTGCCGGCGGGCGGCTTCTCCGAGGCGACCCCCGTCGCCTCGGGCCGTGGCGAGTGGTGGCCGGCCGACCTCGGCCGGCCGTCGAGTTCCGGCTCGCAGAACGGGCTGCGCTACGCCTACTTCCCCGAGAGCCGGCGGCTCGCCGTGGATTCCGGCGCGGGCGTCGCGCTGTACGACACCGGCGAGCACAGCATCTCCGGGGTGTCGCAGGCGAACGGCGTCCTCGGCTTCACCGGTCCCGGCGGCGCGGTCGCCCTCGACCGCCTGCGCCGGATCGAGGCGGAGAGCGCCGCGCCGCGGCAGGCCGACCCGGCCGCGGCGCCGCCGGAGCAGCCGCCCGCACCCGCGGCCAACCCGCCGGGCTCGGACACACCGGGGGACGTCCTCGCCACGATCGAGCGGCTGGCCGCGTTGCACGCCCGGGGCGTGCTCACGGCGCAGGAGTTCGCGGACAAGAAGGCCGAGCTGCTGGCGCGCCTGTAGACGCGCCGCGCACCGGCGCGCGGCGCGCAAGAAGTCCCAAAAAGATCAGGCGATGCCGGCGCGCAGCAGGTCGTGGACGTGCAGGATGCCGACCGGCCGGCCGTCGTCGACGGCGAAGACGGCGGTGATGAGCCGGCGGTTCATCAGCTCCAGCACGGCGCTCGCCAGCTTGTGCGGCTCGACGGTGATGGGATCGCGGGTCATCACCGTGCGGACCGGCGTGTCGAGGAGCGCCGGGCCCATGTGGCGGCGCAGGTCGCCGTCGGTGACGATGCCCACGAGCCGGCCGGCGCCATCGGCGACGCCGACGCAGCCGTAGCGGCGCGCGGCCATCTCGATCAGCACCTCCGACATCAGCGCGTCCTCGCCCACCAGCGGCATGTCGGCGCCGTGCATGAGCTGCTGCACGGTCTTGAGGCGCGCGGCGAGCGTCCCGCCGGGATGGAGGGTGCGGAAGCGGGCCGAGGTGAAGCCGCGCCGCTCCAGCAGCGCCACGGCGAGCGCGTCGCCGAGCGCGAGCTGGATCAAGCTGGAGGAGGTCGGGGCGAGGTCGTGCGGGCAGGATTCGCGCACCCGCGGCAGTTCCAGGAGCACGTCCGCCGCCCGGCCGAGCGTGCTCGCGCCGTTGCGGGTGATGGCGATCAGCGGGATCGAGAAGCGCCGGGTGAAGCCGACGAGGTCGGACAGCTCGGCGGTCTCCCCCGACCACGACAGCGCGATGATCACGTCGTCGCGGGCGATCATCCCGAGATCGCCGTGGCTCGCCTCGGTCGGGTGGACGAAGAACGCGTGGGTGCCGGTGGAGGCCAGCGTCGCCGCGAGCTTGCGGCCGATATGGCCGCTCTTGCCGATGCCGCTGACGATCACCCGGCCCTTGCCGCCGAGGATCAGCTCGACCGCGCGCTCGAACGCCTCGCCGAGCGGCCCCTCGAAGGCGGCGCTTGCCTCCTGGAGGGCGGTGATGCCCATCTGGAGGCTGCGCACGCCCATGTCGCGGGTGATATCGCGGCGGCTGTCGCGGTTGGCCGAGACGGGGACGGGGAAACTGTCGTCGAGGAGCGCGGTCGCGGCGGATGGCGTCATGTCGTCTCGTCTTGCACCCTCGGCGTCCGCGCGGGCGGCGCGGGCCGCCGGCCCGGGGTGCGACGCTTAGGCAGGCGGCGTGGCCGGATTGTGACCCGGGGGGTGCCGTTGCCCGCGGCCGCGGACCGGCGCATGGTGAGGCCCGATCACGAGAAATCCCGCGCCGGGTGTCCCATGACGATCCGCTTCCCCGAACCCGATCAGACCGTCATCGACCGCCGCGAGGCGATCGTCGCGGGCCTGCGCCCGCTGGTTGCGGCGGAGGCGCTGATCGTCTCGGAGGACGAGCGCCGGGCCTTCGAGACGGACGGGCTCACCGCCTACCGCAAGATGCCGCTGGCCGTCGTCCTGCCCTCCACGACGGAGGAGGTCGCGGCGGTGATGGCCTACTGCCACGCCAACGGCGTGCGGGTGGTGCCGCGCGGCGCCGGTACGTCACTGGCGGGCGGGGCGATTGCCCAGGAGGACGCGATCATCCTCGGCGTCGCCAAGATGACCCGCGTCCTCGACCTCGACTTCGCCAACCGGACCGCGCGGGTGCAGAGCGGCATCACCAACCTCGCGATCTCCGGGGCGGTCGCCCACGAGGGCTTCTTCTACGCCCCCGACCCGTCGAGCCAGCTCGCCTGCACCATCGCCGGCAACATCGCGATGAATTCGGGCGGCGCCCACTGCCTCAAGTACGGGGTGACGACCAACAACCTGCTCGGCGTCACCCTGGTGATGAACGACGGCACGGTGGTCCAGATCGGCGGCGACCATCTCGACGCCCCCGGCTACGACCTGCTCGGCCTGATCTGCGGATCGGAGGGGCAGCTCGGGGTCGTCACCGAGGCGACCGTGCGCATCCTGCGGGCGGCCGAGGGCGCGCGGCCGGCGCTGATGGGCTTCTCCCGGGTGGAGGACGCGGGCGACTGCGTCGCGGCGATCATCGCGGCCGGCATCATCCCCGTCGCCATCGAGTACATGGACCGCGAGGCGATCCTGATCACCGAGGATTTCTCCGGGGCCGGCTATCCGCGCGACGCCGAGGCGATGCTGATCATCGAGGTCGAGGGCTCGGACGACGAGTGCACGGCGATGCTCGCCCGGATCGAGGCCATCGCCGGGGACTTCCGGCCCACCAGCCTGCGGGTCTCGCGCTCTGAGGCCGAGTCGGCGGCGATCTGGAAGGGCCGCAAGTCGGCCTTCGGCGCGACGGGCCGGATCTCCGACTACATCTGCATGGACGGCACGATCCCCACCGGCCAGCTCGGGCCGGTGCTGGAGCGCATCGGCGCGATCTGCGCCGGCCACGGGCTGCGGGTCGCCAACGTGTTCCACGCGGGCGACGGCAACCTGCACCCGCTGATCCTGTTCGACATCAACAAGCCCGGCGAGTTGCAGAAGGCGGAGGCCGCCGGCGACGAGATCCTGAAGCTCTGCGTCGAGGTCGGCGGCTGCCTCACCGGCGAGCACGGGGTCGGCATCGAAAAGCGCGAGCTGATGCGCTTCCAGTACGCCCAGGCCGACCTGGAGCAGCAGATGCGGGTGAAGGCGGTGTTCGACCCGGACTGGCTCCTGAACCCGGCCAAGGTCTTCCCGCTGGAGGGTCGTCTGGCGGCCTGAGCGGGCACGGACGGCGCGGTCCGGGACCGATCGTGAAAGCCTCCCGGACCGTCACCGCCCGGGAGCCGGCAGTCGCGCGGTGCCCGTGAGAGAGCCGGGAGCCGTCAGGCGGCCTCGACCGTCTTGCGGCCTGCACGGTCCTTGACCGCGGCGGTGGCGGCGGCCTTGCGGCGGCTGCGGGCGGGGGCGGACGGCGCCTCCTCGACCTCGGGCTCACCCTCATCCGCCGTCGCGCCGCCGCGTCCGGGCTGACCGAGGCCGAGGCTCTTGGCGAGCGCCGAGCGCTGCGCCGAGTAGTTGGCGGCGGTGGTGGGGTAGTCGGCCGGCAGGCCGTAGCGCTCGCGGTAGCTGTGCGGATCGAGTCCGTGCTTCGTCAGGTGACGCTTGAGGGTCTTGTACGACTTGCCGTCGATGAAGCTGATCAGGCCGTCGGGGCGGATCGACTTGCGGACCTGCGCGGACGTCGGCTTCTCGACGGTCTCGGCGCTCGGGGCGACGGAACCGGAGGCGATCGCGTTCAGGGCTTCGTGCACGCTGACGATCAGCGCCGGCAGTTCGGCAGTCGGAATGGAGTTGTTCGAGACGTAGGCGGCGACCACGTCCACCGTGCGCTCGATGTAGTCCAGTTGCGATGTCGGTGCGATCTCGGACATTCGTGATTTCCTCGCTCTCTTTCCCGGGCGAAAGGTCCCCTCACGCCCGAGTTATGGGGACTGGAAAAAAAAGCAAGTTTTTTTGCGACCTTTCCTGTGATCAGACCAAAGTTAATCCAAACCTGTTCTACCGGCTTCGCGTCTTGCGGTTGCATAGGTGGGCAGTGGCGGGATGATCTCGCAACGGCCGACGCACGAAACCTGAGCGCCCCTCGAAACGGCGTTTTTGCAGCCGGGAGAGACCGTTACGACCGCAGCGAATGACCGGAATCCAGGTCCTGGACCGGTCCTCGGCACGGACGGCACAGTCATCCCAAAGTGGATTTTCCGCCGTCCAGGCATTCGCGGACGATCGCGTCCGCACCTGCGTCATTTACGCTCGCCGTCCGCGGTCGTGCGGGTGCGCAAGCCTCCCCTTCGGGGGCGCGGGACTGGGGTGCGGCGACCGAATCGGCGGCGGGGCCGGAGGATGGCGGGTTGCGCCTCAGCGGAACGTCTTGCGCGGGTCGAAGGCGTCGCGCACCGCCTCGCCGGCGAAGACGAGCAGGCTCAGCATCGCGGCGATGACGACGAAGCCGGTGAGGCCGAGCCACGGCGCCGTCAGGTTGTCCTTGCCCTGCGCCAGGAGTTCGCCGAGGGACGGCGAGCCCGGCGGCAGCCCGAAGCCGAGGAAGTCGAGGGAGGTCAGGGTGGTGATCGAGCCGTTGAGGATGAACGGCAGGAAGGTCAGCGTCGCCACCATGGCGTTCGGCAGCAGGTGAACGGTCATGATGCGCAGGTTGGACAGGCCGAGCGCCCGCGCCGCCCGCACGTACTCGAAATTGCGCGCCCGCAGGAACTCCGCCCGCACGACGCTGACCAGCGCCACCCACGAGAACAGCAGCATGATCCCGAGCAGCACGAAGAAGCCCGGGGCGATGAAGGCCGAGATGATGATGATCAGGTAGAGGGTCGGGATGCCGCCCCAGACCTCGATGAACCGCTGGAAGGCGAGATCGACCCAGCCGCCGAAATAGCCCTGCACCGCCCCGGCGATCACGCCGATCACCGAGGAGACGGCGGCCAGGATCAGCCCGAACAGCACCGAGATGCGGAACCCGTAGATGACGCGGGCGAGCACGTCGCGGGTGGTGTTGTCGGTGCCGAGCCAGTGCCAGGGGATGTCGGCGCAGGTCGAGCCGCCGAGTTTCTCGGCGACGGGCTTGCACTGGGCGTCGGTGAGCATCCAGGTCGGCGGCGACGGGGACGGGGTCGGCAGGTCCTGGTTGATCGTGTCGTAGGCGAACGGGATCGGCGGCCAGACCGCCCAGCCGTTCTCCGCGATCTCCTTGCGGATCTCCGGCGAGTTGTAGTCCGTGACCGCGAGGAAGCCGCCGAACTTCTCCTCGGGGTAGTTCACGAGGACGGGGAACAGCCACTCGCCCTTGTAGGACAGGAAGATCGGCCGGTCGTTGGCGATCACCTCGGCGAACAGGCTGGTCACGAACAGGGCGACGAAGACCAGGAACGACGCGTAGCCGAGGCGATTGCGCCGGAAATTGTCGAGCCGGCGCCGGTTGAGCGGCGACAGGCCCCGCCCCTGCGGCGGCGCGGGCGGCGCCCCCTCGCCGGGGCGCAGGACGATCGGCTGGGCGCCCGGCATCGGCGCGGGGACGACCTCGCCGTCCGGGGGGCGGGGGATCTCGTTCATGGGCGCCCCGCGAGCGGGGAAGCCCGTCGCACCACGGCCCACCCTCCCCCCACTGCGGGGGAGGGTGGGCCGGCCGTCAGGCCGGGTCGGGAGAGGGGAGCGCCGCTTCCGAGAAGGACGCAGCAGGCGCCCCATCCCGAACCGTCGCGCTGCCCCTCTCCCCCCCCGCTTCGCGGAGTACCCTCCCCCGCAGAGGGGGGAGGGAGGACGAGGCGCGTTGGAAGGGCCGTCCCGGAACCCAAGAAGATCAGCCGTCGAGCCGGGTCGCGGTGCCCTCGATCTCGCTCGGCCGCAGGCCGCCGCTGCGCTCCAGCCAGCGGCGCAGCAGGCGGACGTTGCGGCGGTTGGCCTTGAAGGCGGCGTCGAAGATGTCGCCGGCGATCGGCACCGCGCCGAGCATCCCGTCGAAGGCGACGTTCATCGCCATCCGGGCGATCAGCCAGCGCGGGGCGCCCAGCCGCTTGGCCTCGTAGACGATGAAGGAGGAGATCACCATGCCGGCCACGTCGCCGATCACCGGCACGAGGCCGATCAGCGCGTCGAACCCGACCCGCCGGTTGATGCCCGGGATCACGAAGGCCGTGTCCATCAGGTGCGCCAGCGTCTCGAGCCGGGCGAGGCTCGCCTCGCGGCCGAGATCGGCCGAGAGGAACGGCGGACGGCCGCCGGGGAAGGCCCGGCCGTCCGGGAACGGCTTGGCGCCGGCACGCTGGGAGAAATCCATCGTCGGAATCCGTGCGGAGGCTGTCATGCACGACGATGTGGCCCCCGCCCCGGTTCCCCGCAAGGACGCCGCCGCACGGGAAGCCGGCCGGCATCAGGCGGCCCTCCGGGCGAGGCCGGCCAGACGGCCCAGGGCCGCGTCGAGGGTGGCGTCGGCCTTGGCGAAGCACAGGCGGACGAGGTCGCGCACCCCGCCGTCCGGGTAGAAGGCGCTGACCGGGATCGCGGCGACCCCGTACCGGGCGACCAGCGTCTCGCAGGCGGCCGCGTCGTCGCCGAGGCCGAGCCCCGAGATGTCGACGTTGAGGAACCACGTCGCCCGGGCCGGCAGCACGCGGAAGCCCAGCCCCGTCAGGCCGTCGGCCAGCCGGTCGCGGGAGCGGGCGTAGTCCGCGCGCATCGCGTCGAACCACGCGTCGGGCTTCCCGAGCCCGTAGGCCACTGCCTCCTGGAGGTTCGGCGGGGTGGTGAAGGTGAGGAACTGGTGCGCCTTGGCGAGCCCGCGCATCAGACGGGCATCGGCCATCACGAATCCGACCTTCCAGCCGGTGAGCGAGAAGATCTTGCCGGCCGAACCGATCTTGACCGTGCGCTCCCGCATCCCGGGCAGCGCCATCAGCGGGATGTGACGGGCACCGTCGAACACAACGTGCTCCCACACCTCGTCGCAGACGGCGACCGCATCGTGGGCGCGGCAGAAGCGGGCGAGCAGCGCGAGGTCGTCGTGCCCGAACAGGGTGGCGCTCGGGTTCAGGGGATTGTTGAGCACCACGACCCGCGTGCGGGGGGAGAAGGCCGCGGCCAGGGCCGCCTCGTCGAGGCGGAAGGCGGGGGGCTTCAGCGACACGATCCGCGGCACGCCGCCGGCCCGCCGCACCAGCGGCAAGTAGGCGTCGTACATCGGCGCGAACAGCACCACCTCGTCGCCGGGCTCGATCAAGGCCAGCAGGGCGCCGGCGAGCGCCTCGGTGGCGCCCGAGGTGACCATGATCTCCGCCTCGGGGTCGAGGTCGAGCCCCTGGTGGCGGGCGTAGTGCGCGGCCACCGCCTGCCGCAGCGCCTGAAGCCCCATCATCGGCGGATACTGGTTCCAGCCGTCGCGCAGGGCCTGCGCGCCGCGCTCGCGCACGTCCAGGGGACCGGGATCGTCGGGGAAGCCCTGGCCGAGGTTGATCGCCCCGTGCTCGCGGGCGAGCCGCGACATCGTCTCGAACACCGTGGTCGGCAGGTCGGAAAAGACCGGGTTCATGCCGGTCGCGGTGCGGGGGTGGGGCTCATCCGGGCGCTGTAGCACGCCGCCGCGCGCGGGCGGAATGTGTCCGTGGGCTCCCGCGCACCGGATGGCTGACGCCGATCGCGTCGGCATCGCGCCCATCCCCGGTCAGGCGTCGAACAGATCGGCATGCGACCCGGTCCGGACGAGGTGCAGTTCGTCGCCGACGACGCGATAGATCAGGATCCAATCCGGCTCGATATGCGCGTCGCGATAGCCCTTCCAGTCACCCTTCAGCGGATGGTCCCTGTAGCTTGGCGGCAGCTCCTCGCCCGCGAGCAGGAGCAGCAGCAGAGCCCGCAGCCTCCCCAGATCCTTGCCCCGCCGCTCCGCGCGCTTCACGTCCCGCCGGAACGGGCCGGAGCGGATGGGCGTGCGCACGTCAGAGGCCCAGATCCTCGAACAGCGCCTCGGCCGAGCCGAAGCGCTCCCCCCCGCCCTTTTCCAGTTCGGCCATGGCTCGACGCGTGGTCGCGTTCGGGACCTTCACCGGAAAGGGGAGCGCCTTGTCGGATGCGACGCGTACCATGAGCAGACGGATCGCGTCGGAGATCGACAGCCCCATCGCGGCCAGCGCCTCGGCGGCCTGCTCCTTCGTCGCCGCATCGATCCGGGCCCGAACCACGGTATCCGTCGCCATGCCTCGCCTCCCGCCATCGACGCTACAATGTAGCTACAAACGAAGTTATAGCACGCCCAGAGGTCGCTGCGAAGCCGTGCTGCAGCGCGTTCAACCGATCGAGACATGGGAGCGCATGGCGACGTCCGATCCACGAAATGTGCGCCGACGCACAGACGCGCCGCGATGCCCGAATGCGACGGCTGACGATTATTGACATTCATCAGCCGTGACGTACCTTCCGATCACGGCCGGCGCGGCGCTCGCAACCGGCGGGGCTCTGCCCCCTCGCTCCGCCTCTCGCGGTGCGCCGCACCGGTCCCTATAGAGGGCCATCGACCCCAGGGTCGGTGGCCCTTTCTCGTCCGCGGGACGCCGATGCGCACCTGCTTCCTCCTCGCTGCGGCGATCACCGGTCTGGGCCTCGCCCTGCGGCTCGCGATGCCGGTGACGCCGGTGGACGATCCGTTCCGCGACGTTCTGCGCGCCTACGCGAACACGGGCAGCAACACGGGCGAAACCCGGGCGCCCTAGTCACGGCGCATTGCCCGAGCACGGTGCCCGGGCCATCGAGCGGGCGGGCCCGCGATACGCAGTGGTCCGGGCGCATCGTTCCGGTCCCGTACAGCACCACACCCCATATTGGGGGCCGGACGCATCTCCACCGGGGCGGGAGGGGATGCGGGCCGGGAGGCGCGGAAACGAGGGATAGAGTCGCGGCCGGTCGCGGAGGCGCCCGGCCTGTGCTCTAGTCAGGCATGAACGAGAGTTCACCGATCCGCACCGACACGGCGCGGGCCTACAAGCCGGCGGACGCTCCCGCACGGACCAAGCGGCGGTTCCGGCCGATCCGCTGGCTGCTGCTGCTCGTCCTGCTCGCCGGCGCGGGGGCGATCGGCCACCGCTGGTACGAGGCGCGGGTCGAGCCCGGCGCCGGGCCGGCCGCCGCGCACCGCGGCGGCAAGGGCGGCGGCCGGCGCGGCGGGGCGGACATGCCGCAGGCGGTGGGCATCGCGCCGGTGACGACCGGCGACATGCCGGTGGTGCTCCAGGGCCTCGGCACGGTCACGCCGCTCGCCACGGTGACGGTGAAGTCGCAGATCAGCGGCTACCTCACTGCGGTGAAGTTCCGCGAGGGCCAGACGGTCAAGGCCGGCGACGAACTCGCCCAGATCGACGCGCGGCCCTACGAGGCGTTGCTCGCCCAGTACCAGGGCCAGCTCGCCCGCGACCAGGCGCTGCTCCAGAACTCGAAGCTCGACCTCCAGCGCTACCAGACGCTGAACCGTCAGGACTCGATCTCGAAGCAGAACGTCGACACGCAGGGTGCGCTGGTGAAGCAGAACGAGGGCACGGTCGCCGCCGACCAGGCGCTCGTCGACCAGCAGAAGCTCAACATCGCCTACGCGCGCATCATCGCGCCGGTCGACGGCCGGGTGGGGCTGCGGCAGGTCGACCAGGGCAACTACATCTCGGCCGGCTCGACCAACATCGTGGTGGTGACGCAGCTCCACCCGATCTCGGTGGTGTTCACCCTGCCCGAGGACGACGTGAACCGGGTGATGCGCCGGGTGCGCGCCGGGGCCAAGCTCGACGTGCGCGCCTACGACCGCGGCGACGCCCACCAGATCGCGGTGGGACGCCTCGACACGGTCGACAACCAGATCGACACGACCACCGGCACGGTGAAGCTGCGCGCCCTGTTCGACAACGGCGACGACGAGCTGTTCCCGAACCAGTTCGTCAACGCCCGGCTGACGGTCGACACGGTGAAGGACGCCGCGCTCGTGCCGAACGCGGCGATCCTCCAGGGCACGCCCGGAACCTACGTCTACCTGATGGACGGGGACAAGAAGGTCGTCGTCCGCCCGATCAAGACCGGGGAGACCGACGGGACCAACACGGTGGTGGTCTCCGGCCTCAAGCCCGGCGACCGCGTCGTCACGGACGGCACCGACCGGCTGAAGGACGGGGCGGACGTGCGGATCACGGACGGGGCGCAGGCGTCCGCGGCCGGCCACCCGGCCGGTGGGGCGGACGCCGCGGCGCAGGACGCACCGCAGCAGGGGGCCACGCAGGGCGCGCCGGCCGCCGGTCCATCGGCTGGCCAGGAATCCGGCAAGGAGACCGGCAAGGACACGAGCCAGGAGGCGGGCAAGGACGCGGTCAAGGAGGGCGGTCGCAGGCGGCACCGTCAGGCGCCGTGAGGTCCGCAGTACGAACATCCGACCCGCGCCACGCCCTTCCCTCCCCCCTCTGCGGGGGAGGGTACCCTGCGCAGCAGGGGGGGAGAGGGGAGCGCCTGTGCAGGGTGTGGCTCGCGTCGCGACCTCTCCGGCACCGTCGCTCCCCTCTCCCGACCTGGCCTGACGGCCGGGCCACCCTCCCCCGCAGAGGGGGGAGGGGAATGCGGCGCGGGGCGGCGGCATGAACCCGTCGCGCCTGTTCATCCTGCGTCCGGTCGCGACGACGCTCCTGATGCTGGCGATCCTGATCGTCGGCGGGGTGTCGTATCTCAACCTGCCGGTCTCGGCCCTGCCCTCGGTCGACTACCCGACGATCCAGGTCCAGACATTCTATCCCGGCGCCTCGCCCGAGGTGATGACCTCCTCGGTCACGGCGCCGCTGGAGCGGCAGTTCGGGCAGCTCGCCAACCTCAACCAGATGACCTCGCAATCCTCGGCGGGCGCCTCGGTCATCACGCTCCAGTTCAACCTCGACCTCGCCCTGGATGTCGCCGAGCAGCAGGTCCAGGCGGCGATCAACGCCGCCGGCAATCTTTTGCCGTCCGACCTTCCCGCACCTCCCGTCTACGCCAAGGTGAACCCGGCCGACGCCCCGGTGCTGACGCTGGCGCTGACCTCGAAGACGCTGCCGCTCACCCAGGTGCGGGATCTGGCCGAGACGCGGCTCGCCCAGAAGATCAGCCAAGTGGCCGGCGTCGGCCTCGTCAGCATCTCCGGCGGGCAGCGGCCGGCGGTGCGGGTGCGCTTCAACGCCCGGGCGCTCGCCGCCTACGGCCTGAACATCGACGACCTGCGCACCACGATCACCAACCTCAACGTCAACACGCCGAAGGGCACGATCGACGGGCCGAAGCAGTCCTACGCGATCAACGCCAACGACCAGATCCGCGACCCGAAAGCCTACGACGCGGCGATCATCGCCTACCGCAACGGTGCGCCGGTGAAGCTCTCCGATGTCGCCGACGTGGTCGAAGGGCCGGAGAACACCAAGCTCGGCGCCTGGGCCGACGAGACGCCGGCCGTCATCCTCAACATCCAGCGCCAGCCGGGCGCGAACGTCATCGCGACGGTGGACAAGATCAAGGCGCTACTGCCGCAGCTCCAGGCCAGCCTGCCGGCGGCGGTGGCGGTGGCTCCCCTCACCGACCGGACGACGACGATCCGCGCCTCGGTGGAGGACGTGCAGTTCGAGCTGGGGCTCGCCATCGCCCTCGTCGTCCTCGTCATCTTCCTGTTCCTGCGCAGCCTGTCCGCAACCCTCATCCCCAGCCTGTCGGTGCCGCTGTCCCTCGTCGGCGCCCTGTCGGTGATGGACCTGTACGGGTTCTCGCTCGACAACCTGTCGCTGATGGCGCTCACCATCGCCACCGGCTTCGTCGTCGACGACGCGATCGTGGTGATCGAGAACATCGCCCGCCACGTGGAGGCCGGGGATTCGCCGCTCGAAGCGGCGCTGAAGGGCTCGCGCGAGATCGGCTTCACCATCATCTCGCTCACCGTCTCGCTGATCGCCGTGCTGATCCCGCTGCTGTTCATGGGCGACGTGGTCGGGCGACTGTTCCACGAGTTCGCGATCACCCTGGCGGCGACCATCATCATCTCGGCGGTGGTCTCGCTCACCCTGGTGCCTATGCTGTGCGCGCGCCTCCTCAAGCACGTGCCGGAGGCCAAGGCGCGCCGCGAGGGCGTCTTCGCGCGCCTCGGCCGGCAGGCGGTGGACGGGGTGATCGCCTCCTACGGCCGCTCGCTGCGGATCGTCCTCGACCACCAGGGCCTGACGCTGCTGGTGACGCTCGGCACCGTGGCGCTCACCGCCTACCTGTTCGTGGTGATCCCCAAGGGCTTCTTCCCGGTGCAGGACACCGGCGTGATCCAGGGCATCACCCAGGCCGACCAGTCGGTGTCCTACGCGGCGATGGCCGAGCGCCAGCAGCGGATCGCGGCCATCGTCCTGAAGGACCCGGACGTGGCGAGCCTGTCCTCGTTCATCGGGGTCGACGGCCAGAACGTCACGCTCAATTCCGGGCGCCTGCTGATCAACCTCAAGCCGCGCTCCGAGCGCAGCGCCAACGCCAGCGCGATCATCCGGCGGATCAACGCGGCGACCGCGGCCGAGACCGGCGTGCGCCTCTACCTTCAGCCGGTCCAGGACCTGACCATCGACACCGCGGTCTCGGCGACCCAGTACCAGGTCATCCTGGAGAGCCCGAACCTCGACGACTTCGAGACCTGGGTGCCGCGCTTCACCGAGGCGCTGGCCAAGTCGCCGGTCGTCGCCGACGTGGCGAGCGACCACCAGGGCCAGGGCCTGGCCGCCTACATCACCATCGACCGGCCCACCGCCGGCCGCTACGGCATCACCCCGGCCACCATCGACAACGCGCTCTACGACGCCTTCGGCCAGCGCATCATCTCGACGATCTTCACCCAGTCGAACCAGTATCGGGTGATCCTCGAAGCCGACCCGGCCCTGCACCGGACGCTCGACAGCCTCAACGCGATCTACCTGCCCTCCTCCACCGCCACCAACGGGCAGGTGCCGCTCGCCTCGGTCGCGCGGATCACCGAGCGGCGGGCGCCGCTGCTGATCTCGCATCTCGGCCAGTTCCCGGCGACCACCGTCTCGTTCAACCTCGCCCCCGGCGCGGCCCTGGGGCAGGCGGTGGAGGCGATCGGGCGGGTCGAGCGGGAGATCGGCCTGCCGCCCTCGTTCCGTGTGGTGCCGCAGGGCTCGGTCTTCGCCTTCGAGGCGGCGCTGGGCAACGAGCTGTTCCTGGTGCTCGCGGCCATCGTCACCGTCTACATCGTGCTCGGCGTGCTCTACGAGAGCTTCATCCACCCGATCACCATCCTCTCGACGCTGCCCTCCGCCGGGATCGGGGCGCTCGTCGGCCTGATGCTGTTCGGGCTGTCGCTCGACATCATCGCGGTGATCGGCATCGTGCTCTTGATCGGCATCGTGAAGAAGAACGCGATCATGATGATCGACTTCGCGCTCCAGGCCGAGCGCGAGGAGGGCCTGCCGCCGCGCGAGGCGATCTTCCAGGCCTGCCTGCTGCGCTTCCGCCCGATCCTGATGACCACGCTCGCCGCCCTGTTCGCGGCGGTGCCGCTGATCCTCGGCAGCGGCGTTGGCTCCGAGCTGCGCCAGCCGCTCGGCATCTGCATCGCCGGCGGCCTGATCGTCAGCCAGGTGCTGACCCTGTTCACCACGCCGGTGATCTACCTGGCGTTCGACCGGCTGGAGCGCCGGATCGCGGGGCGGGGCGGCCAAGACGTCTCAACCGGCGAGGCGCTGTCGTGACAGAGCGCAACGCCGCCACAGCCCCCCCTCCCCCCTTTGCGGGGGAGGGTACCCCGCGCAGCGGGGGGGGAGAGGGGCAGCGCGACGGTGCCGGATGCGGCACGCAGCGCGACCTCTCCGGAGGCGTCGCTCCCCTCTCCCGACCCCCGCTCACGCGGGGGCCTCCCTCCCCCGCAGAGGGGGGAGGGAGGGCGCGTGTTGGTTTCGAACCGGGCATCGGCCGGGACGATGGGCGGTCTCATCCGAGGCCCGATCCGCGCCTGCGAGCCTTCGCCAGGGAGCAGCGGAAGCTACACACCAAGGCTGAGGACGCATTCTGGCAGCAGGTCCGCGGCGGCCGTTTCCGCGGCCTGAAATTCCGCCGGCAGGCCCCGATCCCGCCTTACATCGCCGATTTCCTCTGCGCCTCCGCGCGTCTGATCGTCGAACTCGATGGGGCGCCCCATGAGACGGAGGCGCGGCGCACCCGCGATGCCGCCCGCGACGCGTGGCTGCGGGCGCAGGGCTTCACGGTGCTGCGCTTCCCGAACGATCTCGTGGCGAGCAACCTGAAGCGGGTGCTCGACACGGTCGGAGCGGCGCTCGACGCGCGCGCCACGTCCGGCACCGTCGCTCCCCTCTCCCGACCCCGGCTGACGCCGGGGCCACCCTCCCCCACGGATCTCGGGCCTGCCCGAGATCCGCGAGGGACCCCAAGTCGGGCAGGCCTGACTTGGGCGGGCGGAGGGAACGCACACGAGCCGCGTGACTCATCCCGCGGGAGCCTGCTCCCGTGAACATCTCCGAGCCCTTCATCCGCCGCCCGGTCGCGACCACGCTGCTGACGATCGGCGTGCTGCTCGCCGGGCTCTTCGCGTTCCTGAAGCTGCCGGTGGCGCCGCTGCCGCAGGTCGACTTCCCCGTCATCCTCGTCCAGGCGCAGATGGCCGGCGCCTCGCCGGAGACGATGGCGACCACGGTGGCCGCGCCCCTGGAGCGGCGGCTCGGGGTCATCGCCGACGTCAACGAGATGACCTCGACGAGTTCGCTCGGCACCACCCGGATCGTGCTGCTGTTCGGGCTGAACCGCAACATCGACGGGGCGGCGCGCGACGTGCAGGCCGCGATCAACGCGGCGCGCGCCGACCTGCCCGCCGCGCTCCGCCAGAACCCGACCTACCGCAAGTTCAACCCGGCCGACACGCCGATCGTCATCCTCGGCATGACCTCGGACACCCTGACCCGGGGGCAGGTCTACGATTCCGCCGCCACGGTGGTGCAGCAGAAGCTGTCGCAACTGCCCGGCGTCGGCAACGTCGACATCGGCGGCTCGTCGCTGCCGGCCGTGCGGGTCGAACTCGATCCCACCGCCCTGTTCCACTACGGCATCGGCCTGGAGGGCATCCGCGCGGCGCTGGCCTCGGCCAACGCCAACTCGCCCAAGGGCGAGATCGACGCGGGCAACCGGCGCTACCAGCTCTACGCCAACGACCAGGGCCGCAAGGCCGCCGACTACCGCGACATCGTCGTGGCCTACCGCAACGGCGCCGCGGTGAAGCTCACCGACGTCGGCGCGGTGCTCGACGGCGTCGAGGACAAGCGCAACCTCGGCATCGTCAACGGCAAGCCGGGGGTCCTGCTGTTCGTCTACAAGCAGCCCGGCGCCAACGTCATCGAGACGATCAACGCCGTGAAGGCGGCGCTCCCGCAGATCACCGCGGCCCTGCCCGGCGGCATCGAGGTCAAGCTCACCGGCGACCGCTCGGCCACGATCCGCGCCTCGCTCGCGGCCACCGAGGAGACGCTGCTCGTCGCGGTCGGCCTCGTGATCCTCGTGGTCTACGCGTTCCTGCGCTCGGGGCGCGCCACCCTGATCCCGGCGGTGGCCGTGCCGATCTCGATCGTCGGCACCTTCTCGGCGATGTACCTGCTGAACTACTCGCTCAACATCCTGTCGCTGATGGCGCTGATCATCGGCACCGGCTTCGTCGTCGACGACGCCATCGTCGTCCTGGAGAACATCCAGCGCCACATCGAGATGGGCAAGCCGCGCCTCCAGGCGGCGCTGGTCGGCGCCCGCGAGGTCGGCTTCACGGTGATCTCGATGAGCCTGTCGCTCATCGCCGTCTTCCTGCCGATCCTGCTGATGGGCGGGCTGGTCGGGCGCATCTTCCAGGAATTCGCCGTCACCCTGTCGCTGGCGATCCTGATTTCTTTGGTCTTGTCCCTGACGACCACGCCGATGATGTGCGCCCGACTGCTGCGGCCGGAAGGGCACGGACACGCGGCCGGGGCCCGACGCAACATCCTGGTCCGGGCGCTGGAGGGCGCCTACGACGGCGTGCACGCCGGCTACGACCGGACACTGTCGGTGGCCCTGCGCCACCCGCGCCTCGTGCTGCTGAGCCTGCTCGCCACGGTCGGCCTCAACATCTACCTCTACGTCATCGTGCCGAAGGGCTTCTTCCCCGAGCAGGACACGGGGCAGATGATGGGCGGCATCCAGGCCGACCAGCGCATCTCCTTCCAGTCGATGGAGAAGAAGCTCACCCAGGCCACCCAGATCGTCGGCGCCGACCCGGCGGTGGAGAGCATCGTCGGCTTCACCGGCGGGCGCGGCACCAACTCGGCCAACGTGTTCGTCGGCCTGAAGCCGCTGGGCGAGCGCGATTCGATGAGCGCCGTGATGGGCCGGCTGCGCCCGAAGCTCGCGCAGGTGGCCGGCGCCCGGCTCTACGTCTTCCCGCGCCAGGACCTGCAGATGGGCGGGCGCCAGAGCTTCGCCCAGTACCAGTACACCCTCCAGGGGGACACGGCGGAGGAGCTGTTCGCCGCCGCGCCGAAGCTGGTGGCCGCGCTCCAGAAGGACCCGACCTTCGCCGACGTGACCTCCGACCAGCAGGAGGGCGGCCTGGAGAGCCGGATCGTGATCGACCGCGCCACCGCCTTCCGCTACGGCATCACCCCGGACAAGATCGACAACACCCTCTACGACGCCTTCGGCCAGCGCCAGGTCTCGACGATCTACAACCCGCTGAACCAGTACCACGTCGTGATGGAGATCGCCCCGCGCTACCTGGAGACCCCGGAGACGCTGAAGCGGATCTTCGTCTCGACCTCGGGGGGCAACGCCCGCGGCTCGGCGGTCACCAACGCGGTGGCCGGCACGGTGGCGGCCGGGGGCAGCGTCAACACCAACGCGGCGATCGGCACGAGCGGCACCGGGGCATCCGCGGCGGGCGCCGTCGCCGCCGCGACCGCGGCCACCGCGACGAGCGCGGCCGACGCCAGCGCCAGCGCGGCGGCGATCGCCTCGGACTCGGCCCGCAACGCCTCCTCCAACGCGCTCGCCGCGACGAAGGGCGGCGCCTCGTCGAGCGCGCCGGTCTCGTCCGCCAAGGAGACGATGGTGCCGCTCTCGGCCTTCGCCCGGTTCGAGACCGGCAACGCGCCCGTCCAGGTCAGCCACCAGGGCCTGTTCGTGGCGACCACGATCTCGTTCAACCTCGCCCCCGGCAAGAGCCTGTCGGACGCCACCGCCGCGATCGACAGGGCGATGGCGGAGCTGCGGCTGCCGGCCACCGTGCACGGCGAGTTCGCCGGTGCGGCCAAGAACTACGTCGCCTCGGCCTCGCGCCAGCCGCTGCTCATCCTCGCCGCGATCCTGGCGGTCTACGCGGTGCTCGGCATCCTCTACGAGAGCTTCGTGCACCCGCTCACCATCCTCTCGACCCTGCCCTCGGCCGGGGTCGGCGCGGTGCTGGCGCTTCTGGTGACCGGCACCGAGTTCACGATCATCGCGCTGATCGCCGTGTTCCTGCTGATCGGCATCGTGAAGAAGAACGCGATCATGATGATCGACGTGGCGCTCGACGCCGAGCGCACCCGCGGCGCGAACCCGTTCGACGCGATCCGCGAAGCCTGCCTGCTGCGCCTGCGCCCGATCCTGATGACGACGCTCGCCGCCCTGCTCGGCGCCCTGCCCCTGATCCTGTCGGGCGGCGAGGGCGCGGAGTTGCGCCGGCCGCTCGGCATCGCCATCGTCGGCGGCCTGATCGTCAGCCAGGTGCTGACCCTGTACACCACCCCCGTCGTCTACCTCGCCCTGGACCGGCTGCGGCACCGGTTCCTGGCCCGCCGGCGCGGGCGCCGGGGCGGAACAGCGGCGCTGCCGGCGGCCGAGTGATGTTTTTTTTGTTCTCGTCTGACATGGACGGTGCCCGTACGCGCGCCTCGAAGGCCGAGACGCCCCCTCTCCCCTCTGCGGGGGAGGGTGGCCCCCGAAGGGGGTCGGGAGAGGGGCAGCGCGATGGGAGAGAACGGGGCACCCGACGCGACTTCTCCGGCACCGTCGCTCCCCTCTCCCCACCCGGCCTGACGGCCAGCCCACCCTCCCCCGCAGAGGGGGGAGGGACGTCGCGGATGCCGCTGTGCGCCCTCTTGCTCCCCGTCCTCCTCGCCGGGTGCGTCGTCGGCCCGGACTACGGCCGCCCGTCGGTCGAGACGCCGCTGGCCTACAAGCAGGGCGGCGTGCGCGAGGACAGCCCGGCCTACGTGGCCGCGCGGAAGAAGGGCTGGCGGGAGGCCCAGCCGAACGACGCGGCCGAGCGCGGCGACTGGTGGCGGGTCTTTCGCGATCCCAACCTCGACCGGCTGATCCGCCTCGTCGACGTGGACAACCAGTCCCTGCGGCAGGCGGTGGCCAACTATCGGCAGGCCCGGGCGCTGGTCGCCTCGGCCCAGGCCGCCCTCTACCCGACGGTGATCGGCGCGCCGAGCATCACCCGGCTGCGCAGCGGGGGGGTCGAGCGCACCAGCGTCTCCCTCCAGGGTCAGGCGAGTTGGGAGCTCGACCTGTTCGGCGGCGTCCGGCGCAACATCGAGGCCGAGACGGCGCTGGCCCAGTCCGACGCCGCGACGCTCGCGCTGACCCGCCTCGCGATCCAGGCGGAGATCGCCGCCGACTACCTGACGGTGCGCTACGCCGACGCCCTCCGGCAGGTGCTCGACGCCAACCTCGAGAGCTTCAAGCGGACGCTCGCGATCACCGAGAACCAGTACGCGGCCGGGGTCGCCGCGCGCTCCGACGTGATCACCGCGCAGACGCAGGTGCAGACGCTCCAGGCGCAGGCCATCGCGATCCGGCTGACGCGGGTGCAGTTCGAGAACGCCATCGCCACGCTGATCGGGCGCCCGCCCTCCGAGCTGTCGATCCCGGTCGCCGCCATCGGCCGCAACCCGCCGCCGGTGCCGGTCGGCATCCCCGGCGACCTCTTGGAACGGCGCCCGGACGTGGCCCAGGCCGAGCGGCTTGTGCAGGCCCAGAGCGAGCGGATCGGCGTCGCGGTCGCGGCCTTCTTTCCCACGGTGACGATCTCGGCGTCCGGCGGCATCTCGGGGCTGACCCGCAACGGCCTGCTCTCGGCCGCCAACCAGGTCTGGGCGGTGACGGCCGCGGGGAGCGAGGTCCTGTTCGACGGCGGCGCCCGGGTCGCGGCGGTGCGCGCGGCCGAGGCAGGCTACGACGCGGCGGTGGCCAACTACCGGCAGGTCGTCCTCGCCGCCTTCGCCGAGGTCGAGAACCAGATGGCCGCCGTGCGCATCCTCGGCCAGCAGCAGACGGCGCTGGACGCGGCGGTGGATTCGTCCCGCAAGGCCGTCGAGATCACCCTCAACGAGTACCGGGCCGGCACCCAGAACTTCACCACCGTGGTGACGGCGCAGGGCCTGCTCGTCACCAACGAGATCTCGGCCCTCCAGGTGCGCCTCAACCGCTTCACTGCCGCCGTCACCCTGATCCGGGCCCTCGGCGGCGGCTGGGACGCCCGCTCGCTGCCGAGCGACGCCGAGCTGAAGGGCCCGAAGCTCCCGATCGATTACGGCGGTCAGGCGGTACGCCCCGACGAGTGATGTCCTGTGGGCGCTCGGCGTCGCATTGCCCTGGGCCCTACGGCGCGTGCCCGGGGCACGGCTGCACCTCCACGGTGATGTGGCTGAGGCCGGCGAGGTCGGCGAGCAGCGCCTTGTAGTGCGCGGGCGGGCGCGGGGCGTCGCTGACGACCGCGATCACCGCCGCGCGGTGACCCGGCCCGACCTGCCAGAGATGCAGGTCGCTCACCCGGTCCCCGTCCCGCTCCAGCCGCGCGCGGATCGCGGCCGACACCGCGGGCGCCGGGGCGGCGTCGAGGAGCACGAGCCCGGCCGCCCGCAGCAGGCTCCAGGACCACGCCAGGATCACGGCCGCGCCGACGAGACCCATCACCGGATCGAGCCACGTCCAGCCCGCGTAGAGCCCGCCGAGCAGCGCGACGATCGCCAGCACCGAGGTCAGCGCGTCGGCCATCACGTGGACGTAGGCCGCGCGGAAGTTGGTGTCGTGACCGTGGTCGTGGTGGTCGTGCCCGTGGTGATCGTGCCCGTGGTTCTCATGCCCATGGTGATCGTGCGTGTGGTGGTGGTCGTCGTGCAGCAGCCAGACGCTGGCGAGGTTCACGGCGAGGCCGACCAGGGCGATCGGGATCGCCTGCCCGTAGCCGATCGCGACCGAGTGGATCAGCCGGTCGAGGCTCTCGAAGCCGATCAGCAGGGCGACCAGCCCGAGGATGATCGCGCTCGCGAAGGCCGCGAGATCCCCGAACTTGCCCGTACCGAAGGTGAAGCGCGGATCGTGCGCGTGCCGCCGGGCGAAGCGGTAGGCGAGCGCGGCGATGCCGAGGGCCGCCGCGTGCGTCGACATGTGCCAGCCGTCGGCCACCAGCGCCATCGATCCGAGCCAGGTGCCGCCCGCGATCTCGGCGACCATCGTGACGGCGGTGAGCGCCACGACGGCCCAGGTCCGCCGCTCGTGCCGGTCGTGCCGCTCGCCGAGGAAGACGTGACCGTGGGTCCAGGGTTCGAGCGAGTGCGCGTGCATGGCCGTCCTCTGGCGGGCGGTGGGGTCGGACGGCAGGGCTAGCATGCCCCCGCGCGCGCCGGAACGCGAGCGCGGGAGGCCGCAGGACGCTTCAAAGAAAGCCCTGCTGAGCGGCTTTGATGGCGCGGTGCCTGTTTTCGGCGAAGGCTTCGCGGATCGCGCGCAGCGGCCCGGGGGCGTCCTTCACAAGGCGGAGCATGGCATTGCGCAGCGCGGCGATGGCCTGCGGGCAGGCCCCTGTGCGGATGCGGCGGCCCTCCTCGCGCAGGATCACGTCGCGGCGCCAGTGCGGGCGGGTCTCGATCAGCCCGTGGTCGCGCCAGAGCGCCAGTAGGGCGTCGGGATCGGCTTGCTCGGGCGTGAGGCTGGTCACCGCGCAGGCGATCCCGCGGCTGATCCGACCTTTCGTCTGGCGGATCCGCTCGATCCGGCAGATCTGGGCGGCCCCCGGTCAGCCGAGAGGGGCCACGCAGTCGTGGCTGACGCTCAGGCGCCGCGTCTCGATGCGGCCGTGCCCTTTCTCGGCGACCGACGCGCTGAGGGTCAGGTCGGGGGCGGGCTGGCCCGCGTCAGCGGACGGGCGGGCGGCGCCGCTCGTTATGAGCGCCCAACGTGCCATGTCCCAACGACGTTCCGCAACCAAACAGCTAAGCACCAATGATTTGTAGCAAGATCTCGCGCTGGTGCGACCTGTCCCGGTGCTCGATGAGGTAAATGCCTTGCCACGTGCCGAGCGCGAGTCGCCCTTCTATGACTGGGATCGACATGCTCGAATCGGTCAGCATCGTCCGGATATGGGCGGGCATATCGTCAGGGCCTTCGGCCGAGTGAACGTACTGGGGCCGGCTTTGTAATGTGTCCGGCCCCTCGGCGCCGTGGACGTAGCCGGCCCCGCGCGGGGCGAGGCCGTCGAGCGCGGTCATCAGGTCGGCCTGCACGTCCGGATCGGCGTTCTCCTGGATGGTCAGCGAGGCCGAGGTGTGCCGGCAGAACACCGTGACGAGGCCGTGGGTCACGCCGCTGTCGCGCACGAAGCCGGCCACCGCCGCGGTGAAGTCCGTGAAGCCGGGGCCGGGCGTCGCGATCGTCAGCCGGCCGGTGGCCTGCCGCGTCGCCGGCCCGGCGGCCAGGGTCTCCACCGATCCGATGGTTCCCAGTTTCCCGCCCGGTTTCCTGCCCGTCCTCATGCCTGCTCCTTCAAGGTCTCGCCGGGCATCACCTCGCGCTCGCCGCGGGCGAGAATCCGCTCCAGCACGTCGATCCGGTCGGCCTCCGCGGGGGGCTTGTCCCAGCGGATCCGGCCGACCCGGGGGAAGCGCATGGCGACCCCGGACTTGTGCCGGGTGGAGCGTTGCACGCCCTCGAAGGCGATCTCCAGCACCAGCCCGGCCTCGCGCCCGTGGGCGACCTCGCGCACCGGGCCGAAGCGCTTGGTCGTGTGGTTGCGGACGTAGCGGTCGAGTTTCTGCAACTCCGCGTCGGTGAAGCCGTGATAGGCCTTGCCCACCGGCACCAGCTCGTCCCCGCCCTCGGGCGCCGCCCGCCACACGCCGAACGTGTAGTCCGAGTAGAAGGACGAGCGCTTTCCGTGCCCGCGCTGGGCGTACATCATCACCGCGTCGACCGTGTAGGGCTCGCGCTTCCACTTCCACCACGGGCCCTTGGGGCGGCCCGGCAGGTAGGCGCTGTTGCGGCGCTTGAGCATCACGCCCTCGATCGCGTCCGCGTCCTCCCCCGCCCCCACCGAGGCCGGGTCGGCGCGGGCGGCGGCCAGCGCGTCCCAGTCGGCGAAGGGCACGCGGGGCGAGATGTCGACCCGGGCGTGATCCAATCGCGTGATGACCGCTTCGAGCCGCCCGCGGCGCACGGAGAAGGGCTCGCCGCGCAGGTCCTCGCCGTCGCTGGTCAGGAGGTCGTAGGCGCGGACATGGGCCGGGAACTCCTCCAGGAGCTTGGCCGTCACCGCCTTCCGGTTGAGGCGCTGCTGGAGCACGTTGAAGCTCTGCACCCGGCCCGCGCGCAGGATCAGCAGCTCGCCGTCGAGGGTGCCCGCGAAGGTGATCGCCTCGGCGAGATCGGGGAACGCCCCCGTGATGTCCTCCCCCGTGCGCGAGTAGATTTTTTTGACCTGCCGACCCGCCCGGTCGCGGCCGCCGACGAGCTGCACGCGGATCCCGTCCCACTTCCACTCGGCGGAGAACGCCTCGGGCTCCAGCTTGTCGAGGTCGTCGCGTTCCTCGATCGGGTGCGAGAGCATCGGCGGCCGGAACGGGGCCGGGTTCAGGGTCTCGGGCCGCTCGGCCCGGCCCTCGACCCAGGCGAACAGACCCGCGAAGGGCGGCGTGAGGCCGTGCCAGACCTCCTCCACCGCGTCCGCCCCGTGGCCGCCGAGCGCGCCCACCGCCGTCTTGGCGAGCCGCGCCGAGACGCCGACCCGCAGGTTGCCGGTCACGAGCTTCAGCAGCGCCCAGCGCCCGGTCTCGTCGAGGGCGTCGAGCCATCCGGCGAGATGGCCCGGCAGCTCGCGCTTGGGGATGCCCGCCAGCGTCTCGACCACCTCGGCGAGCGACGGGATGTGGGGGGGCGGGTTGTTGTGGCCGATGCCGGGGGACTCCGCCGCGGGCGGGAGCGGCGCCGGCCAGATCAGCGCCACGGTCTCGGCGAGGTCGCCGACGTAGTTGTGCGAGAGCCGGAACAGCACGGGATCGATCCGCTCCTCCACCAGCCCCCGGATCAGCGCCGGCTTGGCCTCGCGGAAGCTGAGCGAATCGGTCATGGCGCCGAGCGCGTAGCCCCGCTCCGGGTCCGGCGTGCGCGAAAAATAGTCCTGGAGCAGGCGCAGCTTGGCGTTGCGGCGGGGCTCGTAGGCGAGGCGGTCGAGGAGGTGGGCGAAGTCGTTCACGTTTCGGCACCATCGTCCGGGAACGTAAATCTACCATATCTTACAGCGAATTCTTTTCTCGATTCATTTGCCTGTCTCATGAATTTCTGCACAAATATTACCCTATTATTTTTTATTAATTCGGAGCGTTCTTTGCTGAATGCAAAACGAACTTCAATAGAAGCGGCCGGATCGAGACGGATCGGCATTGAAATCTGGAATTCCTTATCTGCCCCTACCACATCCAATAAATCCCATTTGCCTGCATCATCTCCTGCAAATACTTCAAATCTAGCTCCTTCGACAGCATCAGGAACTAGGCCATTATTGGTAAATTTCACTAAAGCAACTTCCTCTATTAGCTCATTCGTTTCGTTGATCCACGCCCTCTCTTGTCCAGCAATTTTTGATTTTATTGAGCTTACTTTCCTGTTTCCTGATTTTATTTGATAAACAAGCTGCATAAGTCCTATGACTGCCGCCACCAAGGCCACAATCAATCCGAGTTCAGCTATGTTTCCCTTGATATAGTTCATCGACTATGCCGAAGCTTCCAAAATCGAGGCCGTGTTTTCCTCATCCTCGCCGTACCCTAAAAGATGCAGCGGCTTGGCGCGGATGCCCTGCGTGCCGCACCAGTGCACCAGCGCGTCCTCCTGCCCGTGGGTGACCCAGACCTCGCCGGCGCCCGTGTCGCGGATGGTGCGGCACAGGTCCGGCCAGTCGGCGTGGTCGGAGATCACCAGCGGCAGCTCGACGCCCTTCTGGCGGGCGCGGGCGCGCACCCGCATCCAGCCCGAGGCGAAGCAGGTCACCGGATCGGGGAACTTGCGCGACCACAGGTCCTGGATCGACGAGGGCGGGCAGATCACGATGGCGCCCGCCAGTTCCTTGCGCTCGGCGGCCACGACCTTCGGCGTCTCGCCGAGCGCGAGCCCCTCGCGCTTGTACAGCTCGGTCAGCTTCTCCATCGCCCCGTGCAGGTGGATCGGGCGGTCCCAGCCCCCTTCCCGCAGCAGCGCCATCACCCGCTGCGCCTTGCCGAGCGCGTAGGCGCCGACGATGTGGGTGCGCTCCGGGAACAGCCGCTGCGAGTCGAGGAGCTTGCGCACCTCGTCGCGCGTGTCGGGATGCGTGAACACCGGCAGGCCGAAGGTCGCCTCGGTGATGAACACGTCGCAGGGCACGACCTCGAACGGCCGGCAGGTCGGGTCGTGGGCGCGCTTGTAGTCGCCCGAGACCACCACCCGCATCCCCTCCCGCTCGACCGCGATCTGCGCCGAGCCGAGCACGTGGCCGGCGGGGGCGAAGCGCACAGTCACGTCGCCGATCCGGATCGCCTGCCCGAGTTCGGCCTCCTGGCGTGCCGCGCAGAACGCCTCGCCGTAGCGGGTCGCCATGATCCGCAGGGTCTCGGGCGTGGCGAGCACGCGGCCGTGGCCGGCGCGGGCGTGGTCGGCGTGGCCGTGGGTGATCAGCGCCCGCGGCACCGGCCAGGTCGGATCGACGTGGAAGTCGCCCAGCGGGCAGTACAGGCCCTCGCGGGTCAGGGTGAGGAGGTCGCTCGCGCGTGTCGGCATCGGGCTCGTTCGGGGGCGTGGCGTCCGCCGGGAGCGCCGGTATATAGGCGCCCCCGACGCGACCGACGCATGCGACCCCAGCACAGTTCCGGCGACATCCTGGCCGACCGCCGCTACCTGTACGCGGAGGGCTGCCTCGCCGACGGCGATTTCTCAGGGGCCGCCGACCTCGCCGAGCAGGCGCTGTCGCTGGCGCCGGGTTACGCCGCCGCGTGGCTCCTGCTCGGCCGGGCGCGCGAGGGGCTGTTCGGGCTGGACGGCGACCCGGCTCACCGCGACGGCGCGCGCGCAGCCTACGCCGCCGCCCGCGCCGCCGACCCCGCCGACGCGCTGGGCGCCGGGATGCACCTCGCGCGGCTGGGCTGCGGGGCGGATCCGGCGGCCCTGTCGCCGGCCTATCTCCGCACCCTGTTCGACGGCTACGCCCCGCGCTTCGAGGCGCATCTCGTCGACGGCCTGCACTATGTCGGCCCGGCCCTGCTCCGGACGGCGCTGCCCGCCGAGCCGGCGCATTTCGCCGCGGCGCTCGACCTCGGCTGCGGCACCGGCCTGATGGGTGCCGCGATCCGCGACCGGGTCGGCCACCTCGGCGGCGTCGATCTCTCCCCGGAGATGCTGGCCCGGGCCCGCGCCAAGGCTGTGTACGACCGCCTCGTGACGGCGGAGCTCGGCGCCTTCCTCGCGGGGGAGCCCGCGGCCTCGGCCGACCTCTGCCTCGCGGCGGACGTGTTCATCTACGTGGCCGACCTCGCCCCCGTGCTCCGGGAGATCGCGCGGGTGCTGCGCCCCGAGGGGCTCGCGGCCTTCACCGTGCAGTCGCCGGACGCCGATGCGCCGGGGGCAGTCGTCGGGGCGGCCAGCGGCGCGATCCTCGGCGCGGACGGCCGCTACGCCCACCCGGACGCCCACCTCGCCGCCGCGGCGGCGGGGGCAGGCCTGGCGATCCTGACCTGCGCGGCCGCCGACGTTCGGCGGGAGCGGGGCCGGCCGGTGCCGGGCCGGGTCGCCGTGCTGCGCCGCGGCCATGGGGCACCGCACGCGGAGATCGTGGCACCGCACGCGGGGATACAGACATAAGTTGGGTTTGCAGGATGAAACCCGTTGCGCCCTCGTCGATTGACTGTCGGCCGCGCGCCGCGGCCACGGAGATCGGGACGAGGGATGGCGGGACAGGCGGGTGAGCAGGGAAGCGCGGCGGCCAAGCCGGCGGCACCCGAGGACAAGTCGTTCCCGGCCGATCCCCGGACGCGCATCCCCTTCGCCATCGCGCTGTCGGCGCTGGCGGGCTGCGCCGACTCGATCGGCTTCCTCGAATTCTCGCAGCTCTTCATGTCGTTCATGTCGGGCAACACCACCCGCTTCGGCGTGGCGGTGGCCAATGCCGACTGGGAGAACGTCACCCGCGTGGCGAGCACCATCGCGGTGTTCTGCTTCGGCGCCTTCCTCGGCACGCTGCTCGCCGCCTGGGTCGGGCGCTGGCGGCTCGCGGTGCTGCTGACGGTCCAGGCGGCCCTGCTGGCGATCGGGCTGCTGATGCCGTGGGGCACCTTCGCCTACCCGCTGCACGCCTACCCGATCGTCCTGGCGCTGGGGCTCCAGAACGCGACCCTGCAGGACGAGGGCGGACGCTCGCTGGCGCTCACCTACGTCACCGGCGCCGTCGTCCGCTTCGGCACCGGCTGCGCCAACCTGCTGATGGGCACGGTGGCGCCCTCGTTCTGGATCCAGGCGCCGCTCTGGGCGGGCCTCAGCACCGGCGCGGTCCTCGGCGGCCTGCTCCAGATCCGCTACGGGGAGACCGCCTTCCTGTTCCCGGCCGCGCTGGCGGCGGTGCTGGCCCTGATCGCCATCGCGCTGACCCTGGCCAAGCCCGGCAGCCCGCTGGTGGCCGGCTCCGCCCCCGCCCCGGACGCCAGCCCGAAGGCGCAGGTGATCGACCCGATCCACTGACGGGCGGCCGGATCCCGCTTCGCCCGACGCCGGCTCGGGCGTGTCCTTCGCCGCGGCGTCGGCGTCCGCGTCGGAGGGCCCATCAGGGTCGACGTCCAATTGACGGGAGCTGATTTCGATACATTGCGGACAATACCCCTTTGAGTCCAATCTGACTCGACGGAGGATAAAGATGCCCCTCTATACATATGTCTTAACATACAGAGGTAAAACGGCTGTTCTGCAAGAACGCCGGAGCAACTACCGGGGTTGGATGCAGGAAATAATTGCTCGCGCATTCCCCGAGCTAAGGAAACGAGAAACGCAGGCGGCTTGGAGTATCGATCCCCAGCCTAGCGAAAATCTCGTGAATGTTTGGAAGGGATCGGCACAGGTAGCCGAAGCTGAGATGGTTGTGACTATCATAGACACTCGACATTAGGTCTGCAAACTACCCCAAGCAGACCCCATACGCCCCGCCGACGGCGCTCCGCCCCTAATCCGCCGGCGCCCCGCGCATGCGCTTGGTGGCGCCGCGCCGGGTCTTCTCGTCGAGCCGGCGCTTCTTCGAGGCGAGCGTCGGCCGGGTCGGCCGGCGCGGGGTCGGCGGCACCGCGGCCTCGGCCACCAGGGCGGCCAGCCGCTCCCGGGCGTCGGCCCGGTTGCGCTCCTGGGTGCGGAATCGCTGCGCGTTGATGACCAGCACGCCCTCGTCCGTGAGCCGCCGTCCGGCGAGCCGCATCAGCCGCACCGCCACCGCGTCGGGCAGCGCCCGCGAGCGGCGCACGTCGAAGCGCAACTGCACGGCGGTCGAGAGCTTGTTGACGTTCTGCCCGCCGGGGCCCGAGGCGCGCACGAAGCTCTCCGCCAGCTCCGCCTCGTCGATGGCGATCTGAGGGGTGCAGACCAGCGCCACGACCGCCCTCCTCCTGAAGTCCGAGCCCAGCGCCGCGTTACGCCGTCTCCGAGGGCGCGCGCGCGCGCAGCGCCAGGGCGTGCAGCCCGCGCTTGAACGCCTCGTCGAGCAGCCCGTTGACGAGCCGGTGGCGCTCGACCCGGCTCTTGCCCTCGAAGGCCGCCGCCACGACATCGAGCCGGTAATGGGTCTCGCCCCCCGGGCGCGCGCCGGAATGGCCCGCGTGCAGGTGCGATTCGTCGATCACGTCGAGGTGGGCGGGCGCGAGTTCCGCCCGCAGCCTGCCCTCGATCCAGTCCCGCAGCGTCGCCTCGGCCATCGTCCCACCGCTCCCGCGCCCGTCCCGTCCGTCAAGCCCGATCCGGCGCATGCGTCATCAGGCCCGGCGCCCTTGTGTCTCGGTCTCGCCCCCTCATAATCGGCCCGTCATGGATCTCAACTCGCGCCTGTTCGACAGCATCCGCATCAAGCCGTCCTGCGACGAGCCGAAGGCGGCTGCCGCCGAGCCGGCCTGCGAGAGCCCGGGCTGCGGGCAGCCGGGGCTGCACCGGGCGCCGAAGGGGCGCAAGGCGGAGGGGCAGTACTGGCGCTTCTGCATCGACCACGTGCGCGCCTACAACGCCGCCTACAACTACTTCGACGGGATGAACGACGCCGCCGTCCAGGCCTACCAGAAGGACGCGATCATCGGTCACCGCCCGACCTGGGCGATGGGCGTGAACCGGGCCGGCCCCGAGAAGCCGGAGGCCGACGCGGTGCGGGACTGGGCCTACGTCGATCCGCTCGGCATCCTGCGCGCGGGCGGGGTCGGCGACGCCCGCGGGCGGGCCAAGGCCGCCGAGCCGGAGCGGCCGCGCCGCTCGGCCGCCCTGCGCAAGGCGCTCGACGTGATGGGCCTCGACGAGGGCGCCGACACCGCCGCCATCAAGGCGCAGTACAAGACCCTGGTGAAGCGCTTCCACCCCGACGCCAACGGCGGCGACCGCTCCTTCGAGGATCGGCTGCGCGACATCATCCGCGCCCACGACGTGCTGCGCGCCGCGGGCCTGTGCTGAGCGGTTCCGGCGGGCGGCACGATCGATGCACGCCCCGCCCGCTCCGCGCACGGGTCGGAACCGGGCGGTCCGCGCCTATATGAGAGGCGACAGGCTCGCGGCGGCGCCCCGGCGCGCCGCCGTCCAGAGCGCTCTGCGTCGACGTGGACACCGGTTCGGCGAGACGAGCGCGCGTTGAAACAAGACCTTGGAGGCGGGCCCGATTGCAACGCGGTCGGGCGCGGCTCTATGAGGGGTCCGCGCCGCGGACGCCCGGCCCGACAATCTTCCCGCGCGAGACCCGTCCCTCCGGGGCGGTCCCGCGCCTCACGAGGTCCCGAATGCTCTCCGACGACACGCCCGCCACGCTGCCAGACCGCACCGTCTCCGTCCGCGACGTGTTCGGCATCGACCTCGACCTCAAGGTCCCGGCCTTCGCGGAGCGGGAAGAGCACGTGCCGGACGTCGATCCGGACTACATCTTCGACCGGGAGACGACGCTCGCCATCCTCGCCGGCTTCGCCCGCAACCGCCGCGTGATGGTCACCGGCTACCACGGCACCGGCAAGTCGACCCATGTCGAGCAGGTCGCCGCGCGGCTGAACTGGCCCTGCATCCGGATCAACCTCGACAGCCACGTCTCGCGCATCGACCTCGTCGGCAAGGACGCGATCGTGCTCCAGGACGGCAAGCAGGTCACCGCCTTCCAAGACGGCATCCTGCCCTGGGCGCTCCAGAACAACGTCGCGCTCGTGTTCGACGAGTACGATGCCGGCCGCCCGGACGTGATGTTCGTGATCCAGCGCGTGCTGGAGGTCTCGGGGCGGCTGACGCTGCTCGACCAGAAGCGGGTGATCCGCCCGCACCCGGCCTTCCGGCTGTTCGCCACCGCCAACACGGTCGGCCTCGGCGACACGTCCGGCCTCTATCACGGCACCCAGCAGATCAACCAGGGCCAGATGGACCGCTGGTCGATCGTCACCACGCTGAACTACCTGCCGCACGACCGCGAGGTCGACATCGTGCTCTCGAAGGCGACCCATTACCGGGGCGACCAGGGCCGCGACGTCGTCAACCGCATGGTGCGCGTGGCCGACCTTACCCGCAACGCCTTCATGAACGGCGACCTGTCGACCGTCATGAGCCCGCGCACGGTGATCACCTGGGCCGAGAACGCCGACATCTTCAAGGATATCGGCTTCGCCTTCCGGGTGACCTTCCTCAACAAGTGCGACGAGCTGGAGCGCACCCTGGTGGCGGAGTTCTACCAGCGCGCCTTCGGCAAGGAGCTGCCCGAGAGCGCGCTGAACGTCGCGCTGAGCTGAACGGCCGACCCGCATGGAGGAGGCGATGGCGCATCCGGCTGAGGTGATGGAAGCGACGGACGCCCCTCCGGCGGCGCCCGGCCGCACGCGCCATGAGGACGACCTCTACACCTGGGTGCAGGAGCAGATCGCACTGCTCCGCGCTGGCCGGGTTGATGCGCTCGACCTCGACAATATCGCCGAGGAGCTGAGCGACGTGGGGAACGCGCAGTACAGTCAGTTGGAAAGCGCTCTTCGCGTCCTCATGATCCATATGCTCAAGTGGGACCAGCAGCCGGAGAAGCGCACACCGAGCTGGATCTACTCGATCCGTGAGCAGAGGCGTCGCTACGCGAAGATCCTCCGGAAGAACCCGGGTCTGAAGCAACATCTCGAAACGATCCGCGAGGATATCTACCCGATTTCCCGCGACTGGGCGGCGGACGAATGTAACCTTCAGCCGGACGAATTTCCGCCGAACTGCCCTTACGATTGGGAGGATCTTCTTGAACGGCCCTTCGATCTCGATTCGGTGAAGAAATAGCCCGCATGTCCCTCTCCAACCGCAAGACCGGCGAGCGCCGCGAGCCCGTCGCCGAGCCCCTGAAGCGCTCGGTGGCCGGGTGCCTGCGCGCCATCGCCCGGCGGTCGGAGGTGGAGGTGACCTACGCCACCGACCGCCCGGCGCTGACCGGCGACAAGGCCCGCCTGCCCGAGCCGCCGCGCAAGCTCTCGGTCCAGGACGTGGCGGTGCTGCGCGGCAACGCCGACGCGATGGCGCTGCGGCTCGGCTGCCACGACGTGGCGCTGCACCGCCGCCTCGCCCCCGAGAACGCGGCGGCGCGCGCCGTCTACGACGCGGTGGAGCAGGCCCGGGTCGAGGCGATCGGCTCGCGCCGGATGGCGGGGGTGGCGAGCAACATCGCCGCGATGCTGGAGGACCGCTACCACCGCGGCGGCAAGTACGAGACCATCACCGACCGGGCCGACGCGCCGCTGGAGGATGCGGTGGCGCTGATGGTGCGCGAGCGGCTGACCGGCCAGCGCCCGCCGGAGGCCGCGGCCAAGATCGTCTCCCTGTGGCGCGAGCACATCGAGGCCAAGGCCGGCCCGAACCTCGACGGGCTGATCGGCACCCTGGAGGACCAGCGCGCCTTCGCCCGCTCCGTGCGCGACCTGCTCTCCTCCCTCGACATGTCGGACGAGACGCCCTTCGACCCGGAGGACGACGAGAACGACGACGACAACGAGGCCCAGGACGACGAGCAGAACCCGAGCGAGGGCGATTCGGAGGAGAAGAGCCAGGGCGAGCGCGCCGAAATCGAGACCTCGGAGGAGGCCTCCGACGAGATCGAGGAGGGCGCCCAGGAATCCGCCGACGCGCCGTCGGGCGAGCTGCCCGACGAGGCCGAGGACGCGGAATCGGAGGAGGCCTCCGAATCGTGGCGGCCGCCGCAGCGGCAGGGCAACGAGGCGCGGGGCCCCGAGTACCGGGTGTTCAACGCGAAGTTCGACGAGGTCGTCCACGCCGAGGAGCTGTGCGACGCCGACGAGCTGGCGCGGCTGCGCAGCTACCTCGACAAGCAGCTCTCCCATCTCCAGGGCGTGGTCGGGCGGCTCGCAAACCGCCTCCAGCGGCGGCTGCTGGCCCAGCAGAACCGCGCCTGGGACTTCGACCTGGAAGAAGGCACCCTCGACCCCGCCCGGCTCGTGCGGGTGGTGATCGACCCGTTCCAGCCGCTCTCCTTCAAGCAGGAGAAGGACACCAACTTCCGCGACACGGTCGTCACGCTGCTGCTCGACAACTCGGGCTCGATGCGCGGGCGGCCGATCACCGTGGCGGCGACCTGCGCCGACATCCTGGCGCGGACGCTGGAGCGCTGCGGGGTGAAGGTCGAGATCTTGGGCTTCACCACCCGGGCGTGGAAGGGCGGGCAGTCGCGCGAGGCGTGGCTGGCGGCCGGCAAGCCCCCCTCCCCCGGGCGCCTGAACGACCTGCGCCACATCGTCTACAAGGCCGCGGACGCTCCCTGGCGCCGTGCGCGGAAGAACCTCGGGCTGATGATGCGCGAGGGGTTGCTCAAGGAGAACATCGACGGCGAGGCGCTGGACTGGGCGCACAAGCGCCTGCTCGGCCGGCCCGAGCAGCGCAAGATCCTGATGGTGATCTCCGACGGCGCGCCGGTCGACGACTCGACCCTGTCGGTGAATGCCGGCAACTACCTGGAGCGCCACCTGCGCTGGATGATCGAGGACATCGAGACCCGCTCGCCGGTGGAGCTCCTGGCGATCGGCATCGGCCACGACGTGACCCGCTACTACCGCCGCGCCGTGACGATCATCGACGCCGAGGAACTCGGCGGCGCGATGACGGAGAAGCTCGCGGAGCTGTTCGAGGAGGACGGCGCCCCGGCGCCGGTCCGGCAGCCCCAGCGCGCCGCGGGCGGGCGACGCTGAGGGTCCCCTACCCGGGAGGGGGCAGCAGCTCGGCTTCCAGCCGGGCGAGCGCCCGGCCGAACACGGCCGGGTCGTCGAGGGCCCGGGCCAGCACCAGCGCCCCCTGGATCGCCAGCACCGCGTGCTCGGCCCGGTCGGCTGCTGCGTCCCGGCCGGCACGGGCGAGGGCCTGGGCCAGCGCCGCCCGCCACGCCGCGAAGTAGCCGCCGATCCGCGCCGCGAACCGGTCGCGCGTCCCGTCGAGGGCGAAGGCGCCGACGAGGCAGGCGCGGCCCCCGGACCGGAAGTAGGCGTCGGTCTCGCGCAGCATCCGCCGGATCGCCGCCGCCGCGTCCGGCCCGTCACGCAGGGGCGCGAAAACTGCCGCCTCGAACCAGGCGTCGATCTCGGCCAGCACGGCGGCGGCCATCTCCGCCTTCCCCCCGGGGAAGAGGTGGTAGAGGCTGCCCTTGCCGAGCCCGGTCCCGGCGGTGATCGCCGACAGGCTCGCCCCCTCGTAGCCGTGCGTGCGGAACACCTCCGCGAGGGCGGCGACCGCCTCGGCCCGCTCGCGGCCGCGGCGGCTCACGCCCGCGTCACAGGCCGAGGTCCGACAGGCCCGGATGGTCGTCGGGCCGCGGGCCGGACCGGTCCCAGCGGAACAGGCGCTCGCCCTCGGAGATCGGCAGGTCGTTGATGCTGGCGTGGCGCGCCCGCATCAGGCCGTGGCCGTCGAATTCCCAGTTCTCGTTGCCGTAGGCCCGGAACCACGCCCCGTCCGCGTCGTGGAACTCGTAGGCGAAGCGCACCGCGATCCGGTCCCCGCCGAAGGTCCAGAGTTCCTTGATCAGCCGGTACTCGCGCTCCGCCTCCCACTTGCGGGTGAGGAAGGCGACGATCGCGTCGCGGCCGGAGAAGAAGTCCGTGCGGTTCCGCCAGCGGCTGTCCGGGGTGTAGGCCAGGGCGACCTTGTGCGGGTCGCGGCCGTTCCAGCCGTCCTCGGCGGCGCGCACCTTGCGGAGCGCCGCCTCGCGGTCGAAGGGCGGCAGCGGCGGGCGGCTCTCGGACATGCTTTGCTTCCACGGCTCGGACGACCGGCTCGGTCTGTACCGATTGGTACAAAGCGGAGCCGGCCCGTCAAGCCGTCGAGCCCTGGCCGATCCCCTAGACGCGCGAAAACGGCGGCTCGCCTCGCGCGAACCGCCGCTCTCTGAGACAGCGCGGGTGGACGCCTCAGGCGGCGGCCGGGGCCTCGGCGAGCTTCTTGTGGATCTCGCGCTTCAGCAGGCGGGCAGTCTGCGACAGCTCGCCCTCGGAGGCCTTGACGAGGAACGCGTCCAGGCCGCCGCGGTGCTCTACCGAGCGCAGGGCGTGGGCGGTGATGCGCAGGCGCACCCGCTTGCCCAGCGTGTCCGACTGCAGCGTGACGTTGCAGAGATTCGGCAGGAACCGGCACTTGGTCTTGCGGTTCGAGTGGCTCACGAGGTGACCGACCTGAACGGCCTTGCCGGTGAGTTCGCAGCGGCGCGCCATGATGATGCTTGATCCCGTCTCGTTCCGCCGAGGGTGGGCCGCAGCCGGCGCGATCGTCGCGCGCCTCGGGCCGCGCCCGTGCGTCCGTCCAGGTCCGGCGGAGTCCTGTTGAAGGCGCGAGCCTATAGGCGAGGGGGGCCCGTCCCGTCAAGGCGAAGCCGGTCACGAAGAGTGCGCCCCGTGGCGCGGCCGCGACAGGAGCCGGCCCAACCGTCTGTTAACCATGCGGTGCGGATAACCGACCCTCATCCCGCGCGGGGCGACCGGCGCGGACCTCAGGATTCGATCCGGACCATGCGCGTCAAGACTCTGCGGAGCGCCGCCCTCTTCTGCGCCGGACTGCTCGTCGGGATCGCCGGGCCGATCCTGCTCCACGCCCCCGCCGAGGCCCGCTCGCGGGCGGCCAAGGCCGCCAAGCCCGGCACGACCGCGGTGGCGGTGGAGTACGGGATCAACCTCGCGGGCCTGCCGATCGGCACGGCGCATCTCGCCGGGGCGTTCGAGCGCGACCGCTACACCATGGACGTCTCGGCGACGCTGACCGGCCTCGTCGGCGCGATCACCGGCGGCCAGGGCTCGGCCCGCGCCTCGGGCGTCCTCGGCGCCGGACCGGTGCCGGGCACCTTCTCGATCGCCACCCGCACGGCGCATGCCGGGATCGCGGTGCGCATGGCGCTCGCCCGCGGCAACGTCGTGCAGACCGAGATCACGCCGCCGCTCCTCGACATGCAGGACCGCGTGCCGGTCACCGCCGCCAACCGGCGCGGGATCATGGATCCGGCGAGCGCCCTGGTGATGCCGGTGCGCGCCCAGGGCGCCCCGACCGATCCGGAGAACTGCAACCGGACGCTGCCGGTGTTCGACGGCGCCACCCGCTTCAACGTCGTGCTGAGCTACGCCGAGACCCGCGAGGTGCAGAAGCCGGGCTATGCCGGGCCGGTGCTCGTGTGCACCGCCCGCTACCAGGCGATCGCCGGCCACCGGCCCGACCGGCCCGGGGTGAAGTTCATGGAGGACAACCGCGAGATGTCGGTCTGGCTCGCCCCCGTGGAGGGGACGCGGGTGCTGATCCCGCTGCGCATCGCGGTGCTCACCCAGATCGGCACCAACATCATCGAGGCGACGCGCTGGACGGGCCCCGCCGCGCCGACCGCCGGTGCCGCGCAGGCCGCACCGCCCGCACCGGCGATGGCGCAGGCGAGCCTGCCGGGCCAGTAGCCGCGACCGGCGCGTCGAGGGCGTCGACGGGGCGCGGTCACGTCTCGCCGCGCTCCAGACGCTCCCGGTAGGTCTCGATCGTGATCGGCGCCGCGCCGGAGCGCTCCATCCGCGTGCGGTCCCGCTCCGGCACCGCGTCGCGGACGACGTCGATGGTCTTCCAGGCCGGCACCTCCCCCGCCCGGTCCTCGCCGGGCGCGAAGCGCGAGGTCGCCACGCGGCGATAGCGGTGGATGTAGCGAGGGCAGTTGGCGAAGATCTCCAGGATCGCGACCCGCAGGACCAGCTCCGCGCCGGGATGGGCCTCCAGCGCCCCCGCGTCGCGCAGCAGCGACGCCGTCCCGTGGACCCGCAGCCGGTGCGGCCGCTCGAGATCGATGAACAGCAGGCCAACCTTCGGGTTCTCCGCCACGTTGCCGGCGCTGAGGTACATGCCGTTGCCGTCGTAGCTCGGGATTTCGAGCGTGGCGGCGTCGAGCACCCGCACGAAGCCGGGCTGGCCGCCCTTGTGGGAGCAGGTCGGGTAGCCGCGATGGTCGATCGTGGTCAGGAAGACGGCGTCGCGCCCCGCCACGAACCGCATCTGCGCGTCGGTCATCGCGCTGGTGACGGACAGGCCGCGCAGGCGGTTGGCCAGCGGCCGGGTCCCGAAGGCGTCCTGGAGGACCCGGTGCCGGTCGCCGTAGAGGCTGCCGATCTGCCCCAGCGGCGAGCGGAACACGGCCCCCTCGGGCTTGGGATCCGTCGACCAGCGCAGCCGGTCGAGGCAGATCGCCCACGCCGTCCCGTAGCGGTCGGCCACGGCCTGATCGTCGATCCGCTCGTGCGACAGGGTCATCTCGGTCGTGTCGGCGCCGAGGGCGCGCAGGTCGATCCGGACCCGGGAGGGCGGGCCGCCGAGCGGCGCGGCCCCCTCGAACAGCCACGTCATCAGCAGGCCGCGGTCCGGCACGATCTCCAGGTATGTGCCGCGCACGGCGTAGGCCTGCCCGTTCGGATCGACGCCGTCGAGCCGGAACAGACCGCCCACCCGCGGGTCGCCGGTGACCGAGCGGACCTCGCCGGCCGCCGGCGCCAGCCAGCGCGCCAGCCGCCGCGGGTCGGTGCAGGCCTCGAACACCGTCCGCCGCGGGGCGTTGAGCTGGCGCACCAGCACGACGGCGACGCGTGTGTCGTCCGACATCGTGGGTCCCTCCAAGAGCGCTCGCCGCCGAAGTGGATGCCGGTTCGGCGAAGGAGAGCGCGTCAAAACAATGACTTAGAGCCGTTCCCGATCGCAACGCGGTCGGGGACGGCTCTGAGTGCAGACCGGGGGGCCGCGCCTCACGCGACCGCGTCGAGGGGTCGGCCCCGGGTTTCGGGCAGGAACAGCGCCGCGACCGCCGCGGAGACGGCGAGCACGGCCGTCGCGTACCACAGGCCGGCGTAGAGGCTCCCGGTCGCCGTGAAGGCCGAGAAGGCGATGGCCGGGAAGAAGCCGCCGAACAGCCCGCCGAGGTTGTAGGCCAGCGACAGCACCGTGCTGCGGATGCGGGTGGGGACGAGTTCGATCATCCACGCGGCCAGCGGGGCGGAGGCGAGCGCCACGAAGGCGTTGAGGAGCACGAGCAGCCCGATCAGGGCCGGCACGTCGGTGCGCGCCGGGTCGGCCCTGGCCGGGTAGCCCGCCTCGCTCAGGGCCGCCGCGAGGCTGCGGCCGAACGCGGCGTTGCCCGCGTCGAACGCCGCCTTGTCCATCCCGCGCCCGTCGAAGGCCGCCACGGCCGCCGCGCCGACCAGAACCTGCGCCGGCGCGCCGGCCTCGACCGCCCGGGTCTCGTAGGGGATCCCGAGCTTGGCGACCGCCCGGCGGGCGACGTCGCAGGGCGTCCGGAACGGGGCGAGGCCGAGGGGATCGAACTGGCGGCTGCACCCGGCGGGGTCGGCCGCCACCACCACGGGATGGGCGGCCATCGCCGTCTCCAGGGCCGGGTGGGCGCGGTGCGTGACCGCCTGGAACACGGGGAGCGCGACGAGGGCGGTGCCGATGAAACCCGCGAGCATCACCGGCTTGCGGCCGACCCGGTCCGAGAGCCAGCCGGCGGCGATCAGGCAGGCGACGAGGCCGGTGCTGTAGCCGAGGATCGTGTAGTGCAGCAGGAACGGGTCGATCTTCAGGTTCAGCATCAGCAGGTAGATCGGGTAGGCGCCGGTCGCGGTCGCCACCGACTGCCCGGCCACGGCGCCGAACAGCACGAGCAGGCCGGTGCGCAGGTAGCGCCACTGGCCCAGCGCCTCCCGCACCGGCCGCTTCGCGAGGCCGCCGCCGCTGCGCATGCGCAGGAACAGGGGCGATTCCTGAAGGCGCAGGCGCATGTAGACCGAGACTAGCATCAGCACGGCCGAGAGCAGGAAGGGGATCCGCCAACCCCAGGCCTCGAAGGCGGCCTTGCCGAGCAGGGTCTCGCAGGCGAGCACCACCAGGATGGCGAGGATCAGCCCGCAGGCCATGGTGATGCCGACCGCGCTGGTGGCCAGCCCGCGGTTCCGGGCGCTGGCGTGCTCGGCGATGTAGGTCACGGCGCCGCCGAACTCGCCGCCGAAGGCGAGCCCCTGCACGAAGCGCAGGCTCATCAGCAGGATCGGCGAGGCGATCCCGACCGCCGCGTAGCAGGGCAGCAGGCCGATGAGCACGGTGGAGCCGCCCATCACCACGATGGTGAGCAGGAACGCGTACTTGCGCCCGGCGAGGTCGCCGAGGCGGCCGAAGATCAGGCCGCCGAACGGGCGCGCGAGGTAGCTGACCGCCGCCGAGAGCAGGGCGAAGACGTAGGCGTAGGCCTCGTCCAGCCCCGAGAAGAAGGTGCGGGCGATGATCGCCGCCATCGGCCCGTACAGGACGAGGTCGTAGGCCTCGAACACCGCGCCGAGGGAGGAGGCGACGACCACGCGGCGCATCCGGCCGCTGTCCCCCGCCGGCGCGGCCGCCTCCACCGGGGCCGGGGCGCGGCGAGCCGACGCTCCGGTCGGCGCTCCGGCCGGATGATAGGCGGCGTCCTGCGTCATCCTCGTCCTCCCTGCTCGTTTCGGGTCGGTGGCCGTGCCGGAGGTCAGCGGCCGTCGGGCTCGCGCTTCATCTCCTCCAGCAGGGCTTCCAGCGCGTCGAGGCGCTCGGACCAGAAGCGCTGGTAGCCGCCCAGCCAGCGATGCGCTTCGAGCAGCGCCACGGGATCCAGCCGGCACAGGTGGGACCGCCCCCGCACGCGCCGCGTCACGAGGCCGGCGGCCTCCAGCGTCCGGACGTGTTTCGAGACGGCGACGCCCGAGATCGGGAAGGCGGGGGCGAGTTCGCCGATGGCGTGCTCGCGCTGCGCCAGCATGCCGAGGATCGCGCGCCGGGTGGGATCGGCCAGCGCGTGGAAGATGGCGTCGAGACGTTGATCCGATCTGTCAACCATATCGGTTTTTGTAAAACCATATGGTTTAATGTCAACCGTGATCGCGGGGAGGCTCGCCCCGGAGAGGGGTCCTTAACGCTCCGCGCCGTCCAATCGCGCCATGCGCACGCTTCTCCCCCTCCTCCCCCTCCTCGCCCTCCTCGGTGCCGCCCCGGCCGCGGCCGGCTCGCTCGATGCCGGCTCCGGCTCCGATTGCGGCGGCGACGCCTACTCCTCGGCCCAGGTGGTCGACGGCCCCCAGCGCGGCCCGCTGGTGGCGGTGCCCCAGACGCTGTGCGCCGACGTGGCGCCGCAGGGGCCGGCCGCCAACATGCAGATCGACGTGTACCCGTTCATAACGCCGCAGGTTGGCGGCGACGGCGGCGGCGTCCCATATGAGAGGCGCTGGTCCCGCCGCTATTGACGGGGCTCCTCCCCCCGACGGTCTTCCGTCCCGAGGAACCGCCGATTATCGACGCCCCGTTCCGCTCCGACCGGCGCTCCCTGCCCCGCCACGCCCGCGCCCGCGGGGTCACGGCGGTGCTGGGGCCGACCAACACCGGCAAGACCCACCTCGCCATCGAGCGCATGCTCGCCCACCCGACCGGCATGATCGGGCTGCCCCTGCGGCTGCTCGCCCGGGAGGTTTTTCTGCGCGTCGTCGCCAAGGTCGGCCCCGACAAGGTCGCGCTGGTGACGGGAGAGGAAAAAATAAAGCCGGACCGGCCGCGCTACTGGATCTGCACGATCGAGGCGATGCCGCGCGACCTCGACGTGGCGTTCGTGGCCATCGACGAGATCCAGCTCGGCGCCGACATGGACCGCGGCCACGTCTTCACCGATCGGCTGCTCTACGTCCGCGGCCGCGAGGAGACCCTGCTGATCGGCTCGGGCACGATCCTGCCGCTGGTGCAGGACCTGATCCCGAACGTTCACACCACCACCCGCCCGCGCCTCTCGCAGCTCACCTTCGCGGGGGAGAAGAAGCTGTCGCGGCTGCCCCGGCGCACGGCGATCGTCGCGTTCTCGGCGGAGGAGGTCTACGCCATCGCCGAGCTGATCCGGCGCCAGCGGGGCGGCGCGGCGGTGGTGCTCGGCGCGCTCTCGCCCCGCACCCGCAACGCCCAAGTCGAGCTCTACCAGTCCGGCGACGTGGACTACCTCGTGGCCACCGACGCGGTGGGGATGGGCCTCAACCTCGACGTCGACCACGTCGCCTTCGCCGCGAACTGGAAATACGACGGCACCCGCTTCCGCCGCCTGACCCCGGCGGAGATGGGCCAGATCGCGGGGCGCGCCGGGCGTCACCTCTCCGACGGCACCTTCGGCTCCACCGGCCGCTGCCCGCCCTTCGAGGCGGAGCTGGTCGAGCGGCTGGAAAGCCACGACTTCGATCCCCTGCGCATCCTGCAATGGCGCAACCCGGACCTCAGCTTCGGCAGCCTGGAGGCCCTCCAGGGGAGCCTCGACGAGCACCCGCACGAGGCGGGGCTGACCCGGGCGCCGATGGGCGAGGACCAGCAGGCGCTGGAGATCCTCATGCGCGAGGACGACATCCGCGACATGGCGCGGGGCCCCGCCGCGGTGCGCCGGCTCTGGGACGTGTGCGGGGTGCCGGACTACCGCAAGGTCCACCCCCAGACCCACGCCGACCTCGTGGCCCAGCTCTACCGGTTCCTGATGAAGGGCATGGCCGGGCGCATCCCCGACACGTGGTTCGCCGAGCACGTGGCGATGATCGACCGGGTCGACGGCGACATCGACACCCTGTCCCGCCGGATCGCCCAGGGGCGGACCTGGACCTTCGTGGCCAACCGGCCCGACTGGCTGCGCGACCCCGAACATTGGCAGGGCGAGACGCGTCGGGTAGAGGACAGGCTGTCAGACGCCCTGCACGAACGTCTCGCGAGCCGCTTCGTCGACCGGCGCACCAGCGTCCTGATGCGGCGCCTGAGAGAGAACACGATGCTCGAAGCCCAGATTACCCCCGACGGGGACGTGACCGTCGAGGGTCAGCACGTCGGTCACCTGCACGGATTCCTGTTCGTGCCGGACGCGAGCGCCGAGGGGCACGAGGCCAAGACCCTGCGCAGCGCCGCCGAGAAGGCGCTCGCCGGCGAGATCGAGGCGCGCGCCGAGCGCTTCGCGGCCACGCCCGACGCCTCCCTCGTGCTCAGCCACGACGGCACGATCCGCTGGACCGGCGCGCCGGTGGCCAAGCTCGCCCCCGGCGACAAGCTGTTCGCCCCCCAGATCCGCCTGCTCGCCGACGACAGCCTCGCCGGCGGCCACCGGGAGCGGGTGGAGGCGCGGCTCGACGCGTGGCTGAAGGCGCAGATCGTCCGGCTGCTCGGCCCGCTGATGGAGATCGAGACGGCCGCCGACCTCACCGGGCTGTCGAAGGGCATCGGCTACCAGGTGGTCGAGGCGCTGGGCGTGCTGGAGCGCGCCAAGGTCGCCCACGAGATGCGCAGCCTCGACCAGGACGGCCGCGGGGCGCTGCGCCGGCACGGGGTGCGCTTCGGCGCCTACCACATCTTCCTGCCCGCGCTGCTGAAGCCGGCTCCGCGCACGCTGGCGGCGCAGCTCTGGGCCCTGCGCAACGGCGGCCTCGACCAGCGCGGCCTCGACGAGATCGCGCATCTGGCCGGGTCCGGCCGCACCTCGATCAAGGTCGACCGCGAGATCGCCAAGGGGCTCTACCGGGCGGCGGGCTTCCGCGTCTGCGGCGAGCGGGCGGTGCGGGTCGACATCCTGGAGCGGCTGGCCGACCTGATCCGCCCGGCGATCGCCTACCGCCCCGGCACCACGCCCGGCGCGGCGCCGGACGGCACCGCCGACGGGGACGGGTTCGTCGCCACCGTCGGCATGACCTCGCTGGTCGGCTGCTCGGGCGAGGACTTCGCCTCGATCCTGAAATCGCTGGGCTACGTCTCCGAGACGCGGCCCGGACCGGCGGTCACCGTGCCGCTGCTGCCCGCCGCCGCGACCGCCCCGGCCGCCCCCTCGGCGGCCGCCGGGTCCGAGACCCTGGCGGCCGGACCGGAGGCCGCGGCGGACGCGGCGGCGACGGACGCGGCGGTACCGGACGCGGCGCAGGCGCCCGCCAAGGCCGGCAGCCCGGACGAGACGGCCCCATCCCAGGCCGCGACCGAGGCCGGCGCGGGCGAACAGGCCGTGGAAGAGGCCGTCCCGACCGCCGTGACCGAGGAGGCGGCGCTCGCCGACCTCGAGACGACGGTCGCGGCCGAGGCGACCGAGGCGGCGGGTCCCGGCGAGGACGCCCCCCAGGAGGCCGTCGCCGAGCCGGTCGCCGCGGAGGAGGCCGTCGCCGAGGAGACCATCGCCGAGGAGGCCACCACCGAGGAGGCTGCCCCCGAGGAGACCGTCCCCGAGGCGGCGTCCGCCGCGGACGGCGCGTCCGAGCGGGCCGGCGAGGACGCCGAGCCCGTCGCCGCGTCGGCGCCCGCCAACACGGACGGGGCCGGGACGGATGGCGAGCCCCCCGCCGAATCGGTCGCGGCGGCGCCGTCCGCCGAGGCGTCCGAGGCTGCCGATAGCGAGAGCGCCCCCGTCGAGGTCCCCCAGGTCGAGGTCTGGCGGCTCCAGCGCTACCAGCGCCAGCCCCAGGCCCGGCCGCAGAACCGCCCGCGCGGCGCCGGCCGCGGCCGGGACGCGGGCCAGGGCGGCCGGCCCGAGGGGGCGCGCCCCGAGGGCGGCCGGCCCGACCAGCGCCGCGCCGCCGGCGGCGAGCGGCGCCCTGAGGGCGAGGGCGGTCCGCGCC
>NZ_JAUYZI010000029.1 GCF_030700245.1 Methylobacterium amylolyticum | reverse complement strand
ACGATGCGGGTTCCGGGGGCGCGAGCCGGGAGCAGCGATGCTTCCTGGGCCGGGCGCCCCGTCCGAGACCGCTCACGTGCGGGCGTAGACCGGGCGGGCTGGAAGACACCGCGACGACAAGATGGCCGGCGGCCCCGGTGACGGGGGCTGTCGGCCACGGGGCGCCGCGGGGGCCGGCTTCCGCGTGTGTCACACGACCAGGGCTCCCGCGGCGTCCCGCGTCCCCTGATCCATTTGGGCCATGTCCCCGGCGCCGCGGCGGGTGGGGGCGAGAACCCATGTCCGGCCGGTGGCGCGGCGGCCACAGCCGGCGCCCGGCGGGGACCGGCCCCCGGGCTTGAAGCTTGACCGCGTCGGCGCGGCCGTTTCAATGGGCCGGGGCCATGCGGATCACGGGGCAGGGGAGGCGACACGGTGCGGCGGCTCGCGGCTCTCCTCGTGGTCCTGCCGGCGCTCGCCGGCTGCACCGCCACCGGCTTCTCCTACATCTCGAAGACCTACGTCGCCCTGACCCCGCAGGTCGTGACCATCGGCTGCAAGGAGCCCTACGAGATCTACGACAACCGGCAGGTGCGCCGGATGCTGGTGGTCTCGAACGGCCTGCGCGAGGTCGCGGGCTGCAACCTCAACGACCTGCGCATCGATCCGGACCCGGCGGCGAGCCGCACCGGCCGGTTCCGCGCCGCCGCCCGCGCCTATCTCGACGAGACCGCCCGGGAGACCTGCCGGGTCGCCGGCGAGACGGTGTTCGACCCGCTGAAGACCGAGTTCGCCTACACCTGCGCCGCCCCGGTGGAGCCGCGCGGCACCAAGGTCCCGCGCCTGCCCGGCCGCACCCCCGGCTTCCAGGCCCGCTGACGCCGCGGCGCAGCGCCCCGGGCACGCCTCCAGGCTTGCCACGCCCCGCGCCCCCGTCTAGGACAACCCCGCCAGCTTGGGGCGTCGCCAAGTGGTAAGGCAGCGGTTTTTGGTACCGCCATTCCCAGGTTCGAATCCTGGCGCCCCAGCCAAATTTCCCAAGCCGATCCGGAGGCTTGGACGCCCGGCCCTCTCCGGCGCCGCGGAACGGAGCGGGTCCTCCGGCCACACGGCAGCCGGCACGGTCCGGGACCGAAGGCCCGCTCCCGCCGCGCCGGTGCGGACCCGTTGAACCCGTCCGGCCCCGGGCGCGTTGCGCGCTGGCCCTATCCCGCGGCTGCGCCAACGACGGAACCCACAATGGCACGCTCCCCGATCCTGGTCCTGTCGAGCGGCCTGGTGCTCGCCGCCCTCGGCGAGGCCGCCGCCGCCCGGAAGATCGCGGCGTCGGACCGGTTCGACGGCCACTGGACCGTCACCGCCCTCGCGACCTCCGGTCCCTGCGCGAAGAGCACGCACTACAGCGTGAACATCAAGAACGGCGACGCCTCGATCCCGGGCGAGGTCGACATCGACGGCGGCGTCTCGGCGGGCGGCGCGGTGCAGGCCACGATCGTGCAGGGCGCGAACCGGGTGCCGATCGCCGGCCAGCTCGACCCGAACGGCAGCGGCACCGGCACGTGGCACACGAGCGGCGGCCTCGTGACGTGCAGCGGCAACTGGAGCGCCAAGCGCAGCGGCTAGCCCCGGGTCGGATCAGTCCAGCGCGACCACCAGGGCGTCGTCGAAGGCGGGATTGGCGAATCCGGGGCCGGCCGGGTTGCAGAGGATCCGGGTGCCGCCCGGCCGGGTCAGGTCGAGGCTGCGGTGGACGTGCCCGTGCACCCACAGCGCCGCCCGGCCGGCATCGGTCAGCGCCGACAGGTCGGAGGCGGAGTTGCCGGCGTTCCAGCCCCCGCGCTGGGCCGGGGCGATGCAGTCCGGGTGCGGGGCGTGGTGGGTGACCACCACCAGCGGCAGGGTGCCGTCGGCCCGCGCGATCAGGCCGGCCAGCGCGGCCCGGGCGCGGCGGTGCAGGGCGGCGGCGTCGCCGATCGTCAGCAGGTGGCTGCCGCCCGGGTGCGCCACGTCGATCGGCTCGCCGGTCTGCGCCGCGGGGTCGAGCGCGCCGGCCAGCCGGTAGTCGCTCCACAGGGTGGTGCCGACGAACCGGCAGCCGGCGTGGACGGCGCCCGTCCCGTCGAGCAGGCTGACGCCCTCCCGCGCGGCCAGGACCCGGGCCAGCGCGAGGTCCTCGTGGACGACCCCGTTCCAGTGCTCGTGGTTGCCCATCACGCACACCACCGGCTTCGTTCCGGCGAGGCGGCGCAGGACGGCGAAGCCGCGACCGGGATCGCCCTCCCAGATGTCGCCGGCGGCGACCAGCACGTCGAAGGGCGGTGGGTCCGGGCGGAAGTTGTCCGGATAGGGCAGGGTTTCGAGGTGGAGGTCGGACAGGATCCAGAGCTTGGCCACGTGCGCTCCCGGGCGGCGGGTTGCGGGCGGGGACGGCGAGGTCCCTCTCCCTTACGGGGGCGCCTCCCGCCCGGCGCGGCCCGGCGGGAAACCCGGCGCGGTTCGGTTGACCGGGCCCGCGAGACGGTGAACAGTCCGAAGACAGTCCAGACCCGGCACGGCAGCCCCCCGCCGTCGCTCCGCCCGCGTGCCGCCGCGGCGATCCGACCGGGCCGGGCGCGCGCCGGGGCGATGGACGGGCGGCCGAGCGGGCGGGAGGACGGCACGATGGGCGCCGAGGCGGGGAGCGGGACCGGCGAGATCTCGATCGAGGACGCGGTCGAGGTCGCGGTCCGCGCGCACCGGGCGGGGGACCTCGCCGTGGCGGAGGCCGTCTACGGCCGCATCCTGGCCGTAGCCCCCGACCACGCTGCGGCCCTGCACTATTGCGGCATCCTGAACCACCAGACCCAGCGGCCCGTGGAAGCCGTCCGGATGATCCGCCGCGCCATCGAGATCGAGCCCGACGATCCGGGCATGCACAGCAACCTCGGCAACGTGTTCCTCGAACTCGACCGGCCGCACTACGCCCTCCAGGCCTACCAGACCGCGATCGTCCTCGATCCCGGCAACATCGACGCCCGCAACAACCTCGGCGTGGCGCTGCGGGCGATGCGCCTCGTGGACGAGGCCGAGCGCGCCTATCGCGAGGCGATCGACCTCGACCCGCACCACCGCGAGGCCTGGGACAATCTCGGCCGCCTGCTGGCCGGGAGCGGGCGCATCGAGGAGGCGATCACCTGCCACGCCAAGGCGCTGGAGCTGGAGCCCTCGAACGCCGGCACGCGGCGCTTCCTGGTGGCCGCCTACGCCGCGACGGACGCGACCGAGCGGGCGCTCGCGATCCTGCGCGACTGGCTCCGGGAGGAGCCGGACAGCGCCTCCGCGCAGCACCTGATCGCGGCGATCTCCGGCGAGAACGTCCCGGACCGGGCGAGCGACCGGTACGTCGCGGGGCTGTTCGACGCGTTCGCGGCGAGCTTCGACCACAAGCTCGCCCGCCTCGACTACCGGGCGCCCGAGCTGGTCGCCGACGCCGTCGCACGCCTCCACGCGCCGGGGGCTCGCCTCGACATCCTCGACGCCGGCTGCGGGACCGGCCTGTGCGGCCCGGCCCTGCGCGGCTTCGCGCGCGCGCTCTCCGGCATCGACCTCTCGGCGAAGATGCTGGACAAGGCGCGCGCGCGCGGCTGCTACGACCGCCTCGACCAGGGCGAGCTCACCGCCCACCTGCGCGACCATCCCGGGGCCTACGACCTCGTCACCTGCGCCGACACGCTCTGCTACTTCGGCCGCCTCGAACCGGTCTTCGCGGCGGCCGCCCGGGCCCTGCGGCCCGGCGGGCACGTGGTGTTCAGCGTCGAGGCGGGCGAGGGCGGGCAGGACTTCACCCTGCACGGCCACGGGCGCTACAGCCACGCCGCCGCCTACGTCACCGGCTGCCTCGACGCCGCGGGCTTGCGCGACGCGGCCGTCGTCCGGGACGTCCTGCGGATGGAGCGCGGCCAGCCGGTGCCCGGCCTCGTCGTCACCGCCCGGGCCTCGGATCGCGCCGACGCCTGACCGGGCCCCCGCGCCGGACGGGACCGCGGCGGCGGCCACGCCCGTCACCGGCCCTTGTCGTAGCAATCCGCGAACAGCAGCATGAACGCGTCGACCATGGCGTCGTCGTGCGGCGAGGCCAGCGCGTCCCACCGCGTCGTGTAGATGTCCCAGAGCCGGGCCTTGCGCGATCCGAGCAGGCCGGTCAGGCCGCGGTCCTTCTCGTCGGAGGCCTCGATGCCCTCCGGGCTCAGATCCTCCATCAGCAGCCGCAGGGCGTTCTGCATCGCCGCGTAGGTCTTGACCTGATGGGTCTTGAGATCGCGGAAGCCCGTGTCCATCGCGCGCCGGGCTTCGAGGTAGGCGCTCGACGGGCGCCCGAGCATGATGCGCAGGGCGTCGTCGGTCGTCGGCGCGAACTTGAGCGGGTTGTTGTCGAGCGCCTGGATCACCGTGTGGCTGGCCGCCTTGACGGCGCGCTTCGACTCGGTGCGGGCGGCCAGGAGCTGCTTCAGGTTGTCGGCGCACAGGCGCAGCAGCAGGCCGGCCTCCTCGGCGAGGTCGCCCGGATCCTGCCACGCCAGGATCTCCGGCGGAATGCCGAGCCCGGCGGCGAAGCGCGCCACGAACGCCTCCTGCGCCGCGGACGGCCCCGCCTCGTCCCGCCGCCCCCGGTCCGGCGCCGGCCGCGGCGGACCGGGCTCGCGATCGGCGCGCGGCGGGGCCTCGGGATGGGTTCCGGGGCGGTCCCGGGACCGGTCGGGGTAGGCCCCGCCGGGATCGCGGCGCGGGTCCGGGTCCCGCGCCATCTCGCGCGCCGTGTCCGGCCAGCCGTTCGGATCCGGCGCGAACGGGTCGGGGGCCGGCCGCGATGCGGGGCCCTCGGCGGGCGGCGCGGAGGGCTCCGGGGCCCGGCGGCGCGGATCCGGCATCCGGGGCGGCGGGGGCGCGGGCGGCGGCGGGCTCGCCCGCGCCCAATCCATGTCGTCCCCAGCCGGGGCCCGGGGCGGGACGATGTCCACCGGCAGGTCGACGGCCCAGTTGATGAAGTCGGGCCGGACCGGGGCGGCCGGCGGCGCCAGTCCGCGGCTGTGGATCGGCGGTGCCGCCTCGCCCGGCATGTCCCAGTAATCCTGCGGCGGAACCGGCATCGGCGCGGATGGCGACGCGGCGGGCGGCGCGGCGGCGCCCTCGATCCGCACCGCGATGATGTAGGGGCCGATCTGAATGCGGTCCCCGTCGCTCAGGCGGCAGGCCTCCTGCACGCGCTGCGGGTTGCGGTTGAGGAAGGTGCCGTTGCGCGAGACGTCCTGAAGCCAGTAGGCGCCGTCGCGATGGCGGATCTCGGCGTGCTTTCCCGAGATCGTCCGGTCGGGGTCCGGCAGGGTCCAGTCGAGGTACTGATCGCGGCCGATGTCGAGGCCACGGCGGCCGCTCAGGGTCACGCTCAGCGGGCCGCCGTCCGGCAGCGTGGCGACGTTCTCGATCGTCAGGGTTAGCGTCATGGTCTCGACCCCGGCCCCGCCGCGCGCCCGCGGCCCCGGGCCGTCCGCCCCGCGGATCACGGTCCAGCCATTCCTACGCGGCGATCCGGGCCGGACTCAACCCGCCGGACGGCCGGGCCGCCGACAGGGACCGCCATGCACCGTTTTCGAGCGGCGAGACCCAGTCTCCCGGGCGCGAAATCTTCGGCGAGGACTGCGCGCCGACGCGCCGGGCGCGTCGAGACCTGTTATGCTGCGACTCGTTCCAGCATCCCGAGGACCGATCATGGACTGGAAACGCGTCGCACTCGGAGCGGGCGGGGTCTGCGCCTTCGTCGTCGCGGTCGCGGCCGGCGCCGTGGCGATCGTCGGTCTCATGCCCGGCGAGCGCCCGGCGGCGTTCGGGGAGAAGGCCCTGCTCATGGAGAGCGCGCCGGCCCTGAAGCCCTTCGACGAGCCGCGCAAGCCTCCCGTTGCCGCGCCGCCCGCTCCGATCACGGCGCCGCCGGCCCAGGGGGCGCTGGCCGAGCGCCCGCCGGCGACGCGCCCCGGGCCCCGGCCGGCCGCGGCACGTCCGACGCCGGAGGAGGTCCTGGCGGAGTGGCACAACACGCCGGCCGGCGCCCCGGCGACGACCGACGCGCCGGCCCCCATCCCGGCCGTGCCCGCCGAGCGCCGGGAGCCGCGCCGGGAGGCGGCGGTCGCGGCGCTGGTGCCGCCGGCCCCCGCCGCCCGCCCGCCCGCGGTGCCCGCGCCGCCGCTGCCCGCCCTGCGCGCGCCCCCCGAGCCGCATGTCGAGGGGATGATCACGGCGAGCGAGATCCGCCGCATGCGCCTCTCCCTGCGCCTGACCCGGGAGCAGGAGCCCCACTGGGCGCCGGTGGAGCAGGTGCTCCTGGAGATCGGCGCCCAGCAGGCGGCGATGGTCCGGGCGGGCCAGAACCCCAAGGACGCCTTCGGCGTGGGCGCGGCGATGCGGATCTACGGCATCGCCCGGCCGCTCCTCGACACCCTGCGCGACGACCAGAAGGCGGTGGTGCGGGCGCGGGCCCGGGCCATGGGCTTCGGCAACGTCGCGTCGAACATCTGAGCCTCTGCCCGGCTGCGCGGAGCGATGCGCCCTCAGCGGCCGGGCGGGACGGGGCGCGCCTCCGGGGTGTTGGGCACATCGACGCCCTTGACGCTGCGGTAGCGGTCCAGCCTCAGGGAGATCATCGTCTCGAACTTGCCGCGCACCTCCGCGACCGAAAGGCTCTTGGCGCCGGCCCCGTAGAAGATCGGCTTGTTGGCCGCCGCCGGCTTCGGCAGCAGCTCCGCGGCGACCGTCTCGGGCTTGCGCGTCACCTCGTCGATCATGCGCTCGGCGCCGTCCGGACCGAGGAAGTGGACGAGGTAGACCTCGCCGCCGGTGAGGTTGCGGCCGATCCGCCTGGCGATGCGCAGGCTGTCGCGCTTCAGCATCTCCGCGGCGAACACCGCCGAAAGGTAGGGGTCGCGCCGCAGGTCGAGGATCCGCGCGCGCTGGCCGCCGCCCAGGTCGCCGGCCGCGACGAGCGCCGCCTCCGCCTCCAGGCCGTAGCGCGGGCCGAAGTCGCGCACCACCCCGAGCCAGGTGCGCTCGATGAACTGGTACAGGCCGGACGCCGAGGAGGTCGCCGCCTGGACCTCGGTCTTGAAGCTCGACTCCTTGTCGGCGATGGCCATCAGCAGCACCGGGTCGACGCTGGTGGCCCGCGAGGCGCGCACGATCTTCTCGACGAGGTAGCGCCGGATGCGCATCGGCCCGAACACGAGCAGCTCGTCCGGATTGCGCGGTCCCTTGCCTTCGAGCTCGGTCGCCAGGGCGGAGTAGGCGGCGAGTTCGGGCCTGTCGCGGGCGCTCTCCCGCACGGCGCCGGTGTCGCCGGTCACGAGCGACTTGCCCGCGCCCGAGGACAGCTTGATCGGCGGCGGCGCGGCCGGCCGGTCCGCCGGCGCGCCGGGCGCGGCGCCCTGCGGGCCGGGCTTCGGGGAGATGCGGATCGAGGAGGCGAGGGGCGAGGACGGGTCGGCGTCGACGTCGGTCACGTCGTAGAGCTGCGCCGCCACCTCCGCGGTGACGAGGATCACCGGCCGGTTCTCGCCCAGGCTCAGGACGGCGGTCGCCTGCGCGAGCTCGGTGTCGGGCTCCGGCTCCTGCGGCACGAGCAGCCAGCCGATCCCAGCCCCGGCGAGCGCGAAGGCGGCGATGCCGATCAGGCCGGCGGCGGGCCGGCGCTCGACCTGGAACCCGGCCGTCAGCGCGCGCAGGGACTGCCACAGGGTCTCGCGATCGGGATCGGCCTGCGGCGTCGGCCCGGCGGCCGGCTCGGGCCGGTGCGCGGCGACGAAGGCGGCGATCGCCGGGAACCACTGCGCCGTCGGCCCGGCATCCGCGGAGGCCTTCAGCCGCTCGACGCCCGCGGCGACCGCCTCGGCCGTGCGGCGGTCGAGCCCGAGGGCGCGCAGGGCGCGACCGCCGCCCGCGCCGCGCGCGGCGAGATCGACGGCCAGGAACCAGTCCACCAGCCGCGGCCGCGGCTTGGCGAACGGCGTGCCCTGGCACGGGAACACCTTCAGGCCGCAGGCCCGGCAGGAGAAGGCCCGGTTGCGGGCCTCCCGCTGGAAGCCGCGGTGGCCGCCGCAGGCCCGGCAGGGCGCGTCGCCGAAGCGCAGCCGCATCACCGCGTCGAGGCACGCCTCCTCGGTGAGGATCGGGGGCGCGGCCACGGGTCAGCCCCCGACCTCGATATGGGTCACGGCGACGCCGACCGCCGAACCCGGCTGGGAGACCTCCTGCGAGCCCCCCTGGGCGATCTCCCGGAACACCGCCTCGCTGGTCCAGGGGCCCGCCCGTTCGAGCGCGGGCAGCGGCGCCCGGCTCACCACCGCGACCAGGAGCTGCGGACGGCCCCGGTCAAGGCCCTTCGCGTCGAGGCGCACCGACAGCACCGCCTGCCGCGCGGCGCGGCGCAGGTACGGACCGAGGTCGTGCACCGATCCGTCGCCCTCCACCAGCAGCAGCTTCAGCGTGCCGTCGCCGAAATCGATCACGCCCCGCAGGCTCTCGCCGCTGCGGATGCGGTCGCTCTCGAGCCGGATCTTCGGGGCGCTCGCCGGCTTGATCTGCGCCTGCCGCGCAAGCAGGTCGACGACGGGGCACTGTCCGCCCTCGACCCGGTGCAGCAGGATCCGCGCCTCGAAGCCGAAGGTCCGCTTGAAATCCGCGTCGAACGCCTCGAACGCCCGGGTCCGCGCGCCGTAGGCCTCGACATGGGCGTCCCGGCCGCTGATCGCGGTCGGGCTCAGGAAGAAGCAGTCGCCGCCGCGGTAGCCGCGGACGTAGGCCGCCACCTGCTCCATGGTCGGCGAGGGCAGGGCGCGCGGCACCGGCCCGGACGGCGGCTCGACCGTCGCCACCTGCGTCCGGCCACCAGGCGCCGTCTTCGGCACCGAGGCCGGCACCGGCTCCGTCGGGGGCTCCGGCCGAGCGGGGGGCTCCGCCGGTGGCGCGGCCCCGCTCTCCCGGACCGTCTGCGCCTGCTGGGCCGGCGGAGCGCGCGGCGGCGCCCCGGCCGCGGCGGGGCTCTCAGCCGTGATGGGGATCTCGGCCGTGACGGGGCTCTCGGCCGGCTCGCCCCGCACCGCGGGCGGGCTCGCCTGCGCGGGCTGCTCGGCCAGCAACGGGCCCGACGGCGTCGGTGGCGGCGGCGACGGGTACAGCATCGCGACGGCGAGACCCGCCGCCGCGAGCCCGGCCGCCGCGCCCCCGAGGACGAGGCCGCGCCGCCGCCCGCCCGCCCGCGGGGCCGGCGGCCGGACGGGCGCGGGCGCCGGCGTCCAGGCGGCCACCTCCGCCATGCTCCGGGGCCGCCGGTCCGGATCCGGCTGCAGCATCGCCTCCACGAGCGGGACGAGGCGGGCGTCGACCCCGGTCAGGTCGGGGATCGCGGCGCGGCGGCTCACGAACTCGGCGGGGCTGCCGCCCATGTCGACCGGGCGGCCGCGGCTCGATTCGGCCAGCACGAGCCCCAGGCCGTAGATGTCGGAGCGCGCGGTGACCTCGCCGCCCTGGAGCCCGAGTTGCTCGGGGGAGACGTAGCTGTACTTGCCCGCGAACCCGTCGCCGATCACCGTCTGGCCCGCCGCCGAACGGGCGATGCCGAAGTCGATGATCTTCGCCCGGGCCGGGTCGCCCCCGGGCAGGATGACGTTGTCGGGCGAGACGTCCCGGTGGACGATCCCGGCCTCGTGCGCCGCCTGGAGCCCGTCGGCGATGCGCCGCCGCAGCAGGTCGACCTCGGCGAAGGCCAGCGGGCCGCGCCGGAGCCGCTCGGACAGGGGCTCGCCGGTGACGTACTCCATGGCGAGGTAGGGCAAGCCGAGCCGGCGATCGATCGAGAACACGTAGTAGCGCACCACCGCCCCGTGATGGACGGTGTGGAGCGCGGACGCCTCCTTCCGGAACAGCGCCAGCGCCGTGGCATTCCCCGCGAAGTCGGCGCGGATGGTCTTGATCGCCACGGGATCGCCGGTCTCGATCGAGTGGCCCCGGAACACCGCGCCCATGCCGCCCTCGGCGATCAGCGCGTCGATCTCGTAGAGGTCGTTGAGCTGCGTCCCCGGGCCGATCCGCTCCCCGGACGCGGCGTGGACCACCGTGTCCCGGCTCATCGCGCGTCTCCGTCGAGGGCGGGGCGGGCGGGACAGTTCACGGTCGCCGCCCGGCCGGCCGGGACCGGGTCCGGCTGCGCGTAGCCGCAGCGCAGGATCACCACGGTGACGTTGTCGGGCGCGCCCCGCTCCAGGGTGAGCGCCAGCAGGGCCTCGCAGGCCCATTGCGGCGCCGAGGTGTCGGCGGCGAGCAGGATGTCGCCGTCGGAGACCGTGCCGGTCAGTCCGTCGGAGCAGAGCACGAACACGTCGCCGGGCAGCACGGCGCCCTGTTCGAGGTCCATCCCCGGCTCCTCGTGCACGCCGATGGCGCGGGTGATCACGTGCCGCCGCGGCCACGCCGCCATCTCCGCGGCGCTGAGGATGCCGCGCTCGAACAGGTCCCGCCCCTCGGTGTGGTCCCGGGTGATCTGCTGGATGGCGTGCTGCCGGATCCGGTAGATCCGGCTGTCGCCCGACCAGACGCCGGCGAAGTCGTGCCCGAACAGGAGCAGCACCGCCACGGTCGAGCCGGTGGTGCTCCGGCGGGCCTGGCCGCCGCGCCACAGGGCCGCGTTCGCGCGCAGGATCCGGTCCTCCAGCCGGGCCATCAGGTCCGCCGCCGACACGGCCGCGCCGATCGAGGCCAGCGCCTCGACCACCGCCGCGCTCGCGGCCGCGCCCTCCGCGTGGCCGCCCATGCCGTCGGCCACCGCGAAGACGCCGATCTCGGGCGCGAGCAGGTAGCTGTCCTCGTTGGCCGCGCGCACCGCGCCCGGATGGGTCACGGCGCCGTACTCGATCCGCATGGCGTCGCGGCCGAGCGCGCCGGGGGTGAGCTCAGTGGTCGCGCGCATCGAACCGCCCCGTCAGCAGGCCGGAGAAGACCGTGGGATCGGGCAGGCCGCGGCAGCAGGCGGCGCGGGCGGGAAAATCCTCGCCGCCCGGGGTCCACCAGTAGCTCATGCCGGCATGCAGGCCCGCATGCGCCGACGGGCGCAGGCGCGCCAGGGCGGCGCCGACGTCGCCGTCCTCGGCCGGCCCGACCAGGGTCCCGCCGCGCAGGCGCGCCGCGCCCACGGGCATCCGCGGCGGCGCCGCGGGCATCTCGGGCAGGTCGCTCAGCGCGGCGAGCACCCGGTCGAAGTCGGTCGCCGACAGGGTCGCGAGCAGGAAGGCCTCCGCCTGCGCGAACCACGCGTCCCCGGGCTCGATCTCGGGCGGCGGCAGCCCCTCGGACCTGTCGGACCGGTACACCAGGGTCAGCGGGAAGTAGCGCCCGACGCCGTCCACCGACGGCATGAGGCTGCCGAGGACCGGCTCGCCCGCGACCTCGGCGCCGAGCCAGAACCGCCAGATCGGCGCGCGCAGGAACGCGTCGGTCCAGCCCGGCCCGAGATTCAGTCGGCTCGCCGCGAGGCCGGCCTGGATCCACGGCTCCCAGGCGCTCAGGAACCCGCGCGCGACGCCGACGGCGATGAAGTCGCGCTTGGCCGGGAGCTTGCCGTAGAGGCCGCAGGGCATGCCGGGCTCCTCAGATGCCCGTCGGGCAGCGGAACTCGCGCAAAGCCGGCAGCGCGAGCGGGTTCTGGATGGTGCTGGTGGTGAAGCGGTAGGAGAGCTGGCGGTTGCCGGCGGTGATCGTGGCCACGACGGCGTCGCCCTGCTTGAGCAGGGAGCCGGCATCGAGCAGCCGGAACAGCGACCACGTGCCGGTCTTGGCGATCGTCACGGCGCCGCCGCTCGACAGGCCGAAGAAGCTCGGCGGCCCCTCGATCTGGAGGGTGGTGGTGGCCGGGTTGGCCGGGCCCGGCCACTGCACGGTGGCCGGCGCGTTCACCCCCGACTGGGTGAGGACCACGCTGCCGTTCACGTCGAGCTTGGCCTGCCCCGCCTCGCCGGTGAGCGCCAGCGGCGTCACCGAGAACGCGACCGCGGGCATCGTCCCGCCGGTGGAGAAGAACGCCTCGCGGATCTCGCTGGCGCGCTGGAACTCCCGCAGGGTCGCGGCCGAGAAGCCGCGGGCGACGGTGTCGTCGACCCGCCACGTCCATTGCGGCTTCGACCGGTCGGCGCGGCCGGCGAGGTTCTGCGCGAAGAAGCGGTCGAACACGCCGTTGGGCGCGAACAGCTTGGCGAAGTCGGCCAGCGGCACCTCGCGGTCGCTGGCGCGGTTGAACGGGTAGCGGTTCGCCGCGATCTGCTGGCAGTCCCGGATCACCTCGTCGGCGAGCGCCCGGCCGATCTCGCCGAGGGTGGCGTCGGCGGCCCGCCCCTCGAACTCGTTGGCGATCTGGCGGATCATCGCCTCGAACGGGGCCGGGAAGCGGGCGGCCAGCGCCCGCAGGGCGGCGGTCTGCGTGACGAGGGTGCTGTTGGCGGCCGCCGCCTGGCCCGGGTTGGTCGCCTCCAGCGCCGCGTTCTTGATCTCGCTGAGGGTGGCGACGAGGGTATCGACGGTCCGGCGCCCGGCATCCCCCTCCGTCAGCACGTGGAACGGCCGGAACGCCGCCTCGATGTTGCCGCCGAGCGCCTCGTTCGGCGCCGCGAAGCGGTCGACCGGGGCCATGCCGGTCGGCGCAATGCCAGTCGGCGCGATGCCGGTCGGCGCGATGCCGGTCGGCGCGGCGCCCGCGACCGCCGCGCGGCCGAGGGCGGCGGCGGGGCCGAGGCGCTGCTCGATCTCGCGAGCCGCCGCCCCGCCGGGGGCCGCCTTCGCCTGTCCCGCGCGCACCTCCCCCGCGCCGGCCCGGGCCGGCCGCTCGCGCGTCAGGCGGGTCTCGTCGCGGATCGACTCGACGATCAGCTTGAGCGGGGAGGTCGGCGCGGCGATCGCCTGGAGGGCGAGGTAGCGCGGCTTGTCGGCGGCGAGCGGGCGCAGCTTGAGGCGGCGCAGGGCGGCGGCCCAGCCCTGCTGGAACTCGCGGGCGTAGATCTTCAAGAGGTCCGCGAACAGCGAGCCGTACTGGGCGCGGAAGGCCTGCTGCTCGCCGGCGGTGCCCAGCACCCAGCGGTCGCGCTCGGCGATGTCGGCGGCGTCGCCGAACCGGTCGATGAACGCCTCGTAGAAGCCGTCGTAGGTCAGGAAGAACGGCACGCGCACGCTGTCGAGGTCGGCGCCGCCCGCGGCCTCGAAGACGAGGTTGGCGTCGGGGCCCGCGGCGCGCTGCACCGTCCAGTCCCGGGCGACCGCGGCGCGCGCCTCGGACTTCAGCAGCTCGTAGGTGCGCTCCGCGATGCTGAGCCGCGCCAGCGTGCGCTGGCTGTCCTCGACGAGCGCCTGGTTGATCGAGACGAGGGCGGGGCTGCCGTCGTCGAGGTCGAGCATCGCCTGGAGGTGGTCCTCCAGGAGCTGGCGGCCGCGGCCGAAGCCGGCGCCGGGATACAGGTTCTCCGCCCAGTCGCGGCGGAACCAGCCCAGGACGAGGGCGCGGTCGAGCGGGCCCTCCGCCCGCCCGCCGAGCATCAGGTAGACCTTCAGGGCCTCGTAGACGAAGCCCGGGTTGTTGCGGTTGGCCTCCAACTGCTCCTCCAGGCGGAAGATCAGCCGGGGCCGGTACAGGCGCTCCAGCCCGGCCCGGTAGGCGGTCTCGTCCGCCGAGCGCAGGCGCGGGCGCTGGCTCAGGCCGAAGGTCGCCAGGATCGGATCGGCCTCGTCGCGGGTGGCGTAGCCGGTAGGCAGGTAGCGCAGCGCGTTGAGCAGCGGCAGCACCTTCGAGAAGTTGCGGTCGGCGACGACGGGCTCGCGCAGGATCTCGGCGGCGTCACCCCGGTACTTGCCGGTCAGCGCGCCGGTCAGGGCGACGAGCTGGCCGTTGCGCAGGAAGCTCGTCCACCACAGCCCGACCAGGATGGCGGAGCCCGCCGCCAGCCCCGCGTAGGCCGACAGCCGCAGGATGTTGGCGCGCCGCATCGCCGCCCGGTTGGTGGAGACCCAGCCGGCCTCGCCGATCACCACCTTGCGCAGCAGGTCGGTCAGGAAGAAGCTCTTGCCCCGGCCGGAATAGAGCGCCGCGCCGACATCCTGCGAGCCGAAGCTGCGCGACAGGGCGCCGATCAACTGGTCGATCGGGGTGCCCTCCTGCGTGCCGGAGGTGAAGTAGAAGCCGCGCAGCGTCGCGTTGACGTGGAAGCGGCTCGGCTCGAACACCCGGCCGAGGAAGTCGATCACCCGCGCCTTCACCGCCGCCACCTGGCTCGGGAAACCGAACAGCACCACCCGGGCAGTGGGCGCGACCTCGTCCTGGAGGCGGTCGGGCATCCACTCGTTGAGCCGCTCGACCAGGGCGTCGAACTCCGCCGGCGCCTCGCCGATCATGTTGCGGGTCTTGTCGGCGGTCTGGAACGTGTGCCCCCAGACCATCTGCCGCTCCGCCTCGGAGAGCTGGCCGAAGAACTCCGTGAAGCCGGCGATGAGGTCGGCCTTGGTGAACACCGCGTAGACGGGGAAATCGATCTTCAGGCGCTCGTGCAGCTCCACGAGGCGCTTGCGGACCGCCACGGCGTGCGCCTCGATCTCCGCCTCGCCCCCGGTCAGCAGGTCCTCCAGGCTGATGGCGATCAGCACGCCGTTGATCGGCTGCCGCGGCCGGGTCCGCTGCAACAGGTCGAGGAAGGCGAGCCAGCTCGCCCGGTCGCCCTTGGGGTCGGAATCCTGGGTGGTGTAGCGGCCGGCCGTGTCGATCAGCACGGCGTCCTCGGTGAACCACCAGTCGCAGTAGCGGGTGCCGCCGAGGCCCGCGACCGCCTCCGGCGTGCGGCCCTTCGCCAGCGGGAACTTGAGGCCGGAGCGGGTGAGCGCCGTGGTCTTGCCGGCGCCGGGCGGGCCGATGATGATGTACCAGGGCAGGTCGTAGAGGTGGCTGCCCTTGCCGCCGCGGGACTTGCGCAGGGTGGCCAGCGCGTCGGCCATGCGCTCCCGGAGCGCCTCGCCGTCGCCGGCCGCGGCGTCCTCGCCCGCGAGCTCGGCCTGGAGCGCCCGCGTCGCCTGCCGGCGCCGGTAGGCCTCCCAGCCGATCACCCCGGCGACGGACCCGAGGACCAGCGCGCAGAGCAGGCCGCGGATCCAGGCCGGCTCCAGGGGGCGCAGGTCGGCCACGGCGACGAGGGGACCGGCCCACCAGATCAGCGCCGACGCGGCGAGCGCGCCGAGCACCAGCGCGGCCAGCCGCAGCCACGCGCGCCGGGTCATCGCGCGCCACCCCCGCGCACGCGGCCCGCGGGCGGACGGCCGCCGCGGCCGGGCAGGGCGGGATCGGTCCTCGGTCTCACGCGCATCCTCGCGATCCTCCTCAGCGCTCGCGCGGGACGACGATGTCCACGCGCCGGTTGCGGGCGCGCCCCTCGGGCGTCTTGTTGGAGGCGATGGGCACGTCCGCGCCCTTGCCCTCGATCTCGACCCGCTCCGGCTTCGACAGGCCGGCCTTGAGCACGGCCGCGACCGCCTTCGCCCGCGCCTCGGACAGGGCGAAGTTCGACGGGAACAGCACCGTCTTGATCGGGAACGCGTCGGTGTGGCCCACGACCTTGACCGGCCCGCCGCCCTTCTCGACGAGGGCGGCGAGGCGCTGGATGAGCGGGGTGTAGGCCGGCTTCACCCGGGCATCGGCCGGGGGGAACAGCGCCGCGGCCACCCGCAGCGTGATCTGGTTGCCGCTCTCGATCACGCTGATCGCGTTGTTGGCGATCTCCGCCTTGAGGGCCTCCTGGAACTGGCCGGCCTGGCTCGCGGGCGGCGGGGGCGGCGGGGGCGGGGGCGGCGCGTAGACCCGGCGCTGGATGCCGATCTCGCTCGTCGGGTGCAGGGCGACGAGGTCGGAGGCCACCGCCTCGGCATTGCCGGTGAGCAGCGTGCGCAGGAGCAGGAACAGGCCGAGCAGCGCGGCCGCCACCACGGCCGCCGTCGCCCAGAGCGGGACCTGGGAGCGGAGCGCCTCCGGCAGGAGCGACTGGCCCTGCCAGCGCGGCGAGACCTCCCGCTCGACCGGCCGCGTGCGCCGCAGGAGCTCGTAGAGGTTGCGCTGGATCTGTTGCAGGCTCGCGGCCCCGCCGCCGCTGGTGCGGTGCACGCCCTGGAAGCCGATGCCCAGGCAGGCGTGGATCAGCTCCAGCAGGTGATAGTTGCCGGACGGGTCGATCTTCGCCCGCTCCAGTTCCTCGAAGAAGCGCACGCCGCCGATGCGCTCGCCGAAGAAGCGGCTCAGCATGCTGTACTGGGTCCAGACGTGCCGCTCGTCGGTCGGTATGTTCTGCACGATGTCGTCGGCGGTGGCGCAGACGATGTACTTGGCCGCGCGCATCTGCTCGGCGGAGACGCCGGCGCCGCGGGTGTCCTTCTCGAAATCCTCGATGCTGGCGGCGACCTGCTCCATCAGGTTCGAGAACGAGGCGGTCGAGAGCTGGACGCGCAGGCGCCCGAGCAGCAGCAGCAGCGGTGCGGACGCGCGCAGGAACGGGTTGGCGTTCGGCGCGGTGACGACGTCGCGCTTCATCACCAGCACCTGCCGGCGCTCCGCCCGCACCGCCGCGGCGGCGGCCGCGGCGCGGTTGCGGGCCGAGACGTCGGAATCGGCCCAGTCGTCCTGCCCGGCCGGCGGCGGCGATGATGGCGGCGGCGATGACGGATGCGATGACAGCGGTGGGGGAGGGGGCGCGGCGGGGGGCGCGCTCCAGCGCGGCGGCTCGGGCGGCAGGCGGCGGCCGCCGGGATCGGGCAGGATGATGGTGCGGTCGCGGCGGCCGAACGGGTCGTTCATCGCCCCCTCCTGCCCGGCGCGGCCGGAATGCGGGCCCCGGCCCCCGGGGCGCCGGCGGGCGCGGCGTCCCCGCGCGCGGGATCGGCGGGCGCGCTCACGGCTGTCCGCTCACGATTGCCCCTCCAGCACCGCCCACAATTCGAGGCGCAGCTCCGGCCAGTCGCCGGAGAAGTGCATGCCGATCGAGCTCGCCACCGAGAATTCCGGCCAGAGCGGCGAGGTGCGGTCGAGCAGGAAGTAGACGTGGTCGGTCAGCGCCCGGATCTGCGGCGGGGGCGTCGGCAGGTGGACGAGCGGCACGCCGGGCAGGTGGGCGTGGACGATCTCGTTCATCTTGGTGTTCGGGCCGACCTTGAACAGGTTGGGGAACTGCGACTGGATCTCGGTGAGCGGGCGCTGCGCCGAGACTTCGAGCACCAGCCGCGCGTTCCGGAACAGGTTGCGGTCGCGGATCATCGAGACGAAGGCGTTCTGGGCGCGCTCGATGATCTCCAGGCGGATCGCCCGGCGGCCGAGCTGGGCGGAGAGGAACGCCTGGATGTCGCGCAGCAGCGGCGTGAACGTCGCCTTGAGGTCGTCGTGGTCGTAGGCCGGGTAGGTCTGCGCGCGCCGCTGCGCGGTGGTGAACGTCGCGAGTTCGCCGGCCACGCGCAGCAGTTCCTCGTACAACCGCTCGGGATGGACGAAGCGCGAGCGGGCGAGGTGCTGCAACACCGGGATGTGGCGGTTCAGGAGTTGCAGGATGAAGTAGTCGCCGCTCTGGAGGCCGCCGCCGGCGGTGGGGTCGGCGGCGTAGCGGGCGAGTTCCTCGAGCTTGGTCTCGATCCAGCCGATCACCGACTCGATCCAGCCCTGGACCACGGGATGGCTGGAGCAGGTCAGGATCGGGGGCGCGAAGGTGTCGTCGAACACGATGGCGCGGTCGCGCACCTCGACGACGCGGCCGATCGCGAGGCTGGCGTAGCCTGTCTTGGGCGTCTTGCGCAGCTCGTAGGCGAGGCGGGGCTGGGCGAGGTCGATCTCCTCCTCCACCCGCAGCACCGAGGTGGTGTCGATCAGCCGCGCGCGGGCCGGCACGAAGCGGCTCGCGCTCTCGGCCTCGGCCGCCTCGACCTCCCGGGCGTTCGGCGCGCCGATCGGCAGCGACAGCCAGAGCCACTGCCCCCCCGCGCCCTCGGGGACCACGATCGGCGCGGGCAGCGGCGATTCCGCCGGGATGTCGAAGGGGGTGCCGTCCGGCATGATGCCGGTGGCGCGGCGGACCGCGAACTTGCTCTGCTGCGCGAGATCGCGGTCGATCTCCAGGCTCGAGAAGCCCCAGGGGTAGGGGGTGATGTGCCGGGTGCGGCTGTCGATCAGGCCTTCGACGTAGCGGTCGTTCTGCTGGAGATGGTGGGGCCGCAGGAACAAACCCTCGGACCAGACCACCTTGCTCTTCCACGACATCGCCGTCCGCTCTCCCAGCCGGAGACCGACCGCGTCCGGTCGCCCGTGCGCAGGCCGGGCGCCCGCGCCGCCCCGCGCGCGACCCCGACCGTCCCGGGGACCATGCATAGCGGCTTTTTTTGGTATGGCCAACGCGACGTGAGGGCGGAACAGGCCGTGAAGACGGGTCGCGGATCCGCGCCATCGCCGCGACGTCTGCGCACGCACGTCGATCGGGAACGAGACGCGATCGAACCGGGTGCCCGGATCGATCTTGATCGCCGCCGCTGCGGGTCTGCCGTCACGCGAGGCCGTTCTGAACAGCACAGCGCGCGGAGGTCCGCGTCTCTCGACTGTCCAGACGCTGCCGCCATGGCCGATCGGCCGGAGATCCTGGCCGATCCGTGGAACTGTCCAGCGATCACGGCGCTTGGATCGGCATACGTCTCATCGAGAACCTGGAGGTCGTGACGGCCATGAAGCCCATCACACTGACACTGATCGGAGCCGCCGCGCTGCTGGGCGCCTCCTCCGCCGGTGCCCATGAACCGATCCTGGTCCAGGCCGCCGACTGCGCGTTCTGCGCCCCCTCCTTCATCGCCGTCGATCCGGACCTCGTCGCGGCCCAGGGGCACGGCCGGCCGCGGGGATGGCGCGGGGGCGCGGGCGGTCCGTTCACGCGCTACGACATCGAGGGCATCCGCCGGCTGACCCGCAGCCCCTGAGGAGCCCGGCGCCGGGAGGCCGGGCCGGTCCCGACCTCTCCGGGCGGCCCGATCACCACTGGTAGCGGATGCCGACCCGGCCGCCGCCGGCGATCAGGTCGCTGCCGATCCTGTAGTCGGCCCGGACGAAGCCGGACAGGCCGGTCTTCAGGTTGAAGACATTGACCGCGGTCTGGACCTCGCCGCGGACTTTGCCCTCGTCGCGCAGGCCGGTGACGCTCGTGATGCCGTTGAAGGCGCCGCTCAGCCGGCTCTCGTAGAGCACGGAGTAGAGGTAGCCTGTCACGCTCGGCTCGATGCGGATGTCGCCGATCAGGATCTCCGTGCCGGTGCGCGCCCCGATCCGGCCGCGCACCGCGTCGCCGTCGCGCAGGGGCACCGTGGTCGGGGTGAGCGCGGCCTGCCGGTTGAAGTCGGTGTTGATGTACTCGATGCCCGCCGTCGGCTCGACGTAGAGGCCGCCGCCCACCGGGATACGGTACCCGACGTTGGACGTGAACAGGTAGTTCTGGAGGCCCGTCCGCTGCCGCAGGCCCGGCGCCACGATGTCGAGGCCGAGCAGGTCGACCTTGAACAGCGCGTCGAGGAAGAACGGGCCGTTGAGATAGGTCCCGTAGGCGCCGACCGAGCCGCCGTCGTAGTCCTGGCGCCCGGCCTGCCGGTTGAGGGTCACGGTGGCGATCGAGTAGCCGCCCATCACGCCGAGGATGAGGCCGTCGTTGGCGGAGGTCAGGCCGCTGATCACCGCGTCGCCGCCGCCGACCAGCGCGCCGGTCTGCTGGGTGTAGCCGAGATCGCGCGCGAAGCCCGCGCCGTTGAACACGGTGGTCGCGTACCCCGTGCGCCGCTCCAGGTCGCCGGTGGCCCGGGCCCAGGTCGCGAAGCGGACCGAGGTGTCGACCGGGGAGGTGGCCGGCACGATGTTCTGGGCGATCGGGTCCTTGCTGACGAGGGCGGTGTACTGCATCGCCTGCGACGGCAGCCCCGTGGACTGCCCGGTGGCCTGACGCTGCTGGCTGTCGCGGACCTGGGTCACGCGGTCGAGCACGGCGGTTCCGCCCTGCGTCGCGATGGTGCGGGTCGCGATGACGGCGGTCGGCGCCGAGGCGGCGACCGCGTTCGGCACGGCGCCGAGGCTGATCGTCTTGGCGCCGTCCACGGCCGTGCCGTTGACCAGCGTGCCCTCCATCGTGCCGAAGTTGCGCAGGCCGGTCAGCGTGAAGGCGTTGGCCGCCAGCGTACCGTTCACCTGGACGAGGACCGGACCGGTCGAGAACATGGCGTTCGGCGTCAGGTTGCTGACGGTGATGCCCGTGCTGCCGGCCGCGTTGCCGGTGATGACCAGGCGATCGGCGGTGCCGGCCTGGGTCGAGGCCTGGAGGAAGAGCTGGCCGTTGACGCCGGTGTAGTTGCCGTTGATCGTCAGTTGGTTGGCGGCCGAGCCGGTGCCGAGGTTGATGACGCCGGCGTTGATGAAGTTGACGCGGTCGAGCGTCGCGCTGATCGGCAGCGGGCTCGGCGCCAGCGGGCTGACGCCCGGCACGCCGGCGCCCGCCGCCGGGGCCACGATGCTCAGGGTCGAGACCGTGGCGGCGCCAGCGCCGGCGGCCCCCCCGACGCTGCTGATGGCGCCGGCCAGCGACACCGTTCCGAAGTTCGTGACGGTGCTGACGGTGCCGGCCGCCGCGCTGCCCCCCACGAACGCGGCGGCGCCGGCCCGGTTCGGCGTCAGGAAGACCTGGCCGGTCGCCGCGTTGGTGAAGGCCGACCCGTCGCCGAGGGCGATCTGACCGTAGACGATGCCCGCGTTCGTCACGAACGACGCGACGGCGCTGCCGTTCGTCCGGGTGTCGATCGCCGCGCCCGGACCGGCGACGATCTGGCCGGCATTGTCGATGGTGATCGCGGCGCCGGGCGCGCCGGTCGCGACGATGCCGCTGGCGCCGAGCAGGACGCCGCGGTTGGCGATGCCGATGATGCCGCCGGCGGCGACGGCCGAGACGGCGGGCCCCGCGGTCGAGACCACGACCCCGCTGTTGGCGATCGCGATGGTTCCCCCGGCCGCCGTGTTGAAGGCCGCGATGCCCGCGAGCCCCGACTGGATCGTGCCGGAGTTCTGGATGCTGAGGGCCGCGCCGGCGCCCTGCGAGGCCGCCGCGATGCCGATGCCGTTGGCGGTGGTGGCGATCGTCGGCCCGCCGATCGTTCCGGTCGTCGCGTTGGTCCCGGCGGCGGTGGCGGTCAGCGTGACGGTCGAGGGGACGGCGGCACCGGCGGCGACGGCGCCGTTGACGATGGTCAGCCCGCCGTTCTGCGACAGCGCGGCGATGCCGACGCCGGTGAGGACTGGTGCGGCGTTCAGGCCGCGCGCCACCAGGGCGACGGCCCCGTTGAGCTGGGCGTTGAAGTTCGCGGCCGAGGCGTTGGCCGCGACCGCGGCCGGCGTGGCGCCGAACTGCGTGAGCGTGCCGAGGTTGGTGATCGCCACCGGCCCGCCGGACAGGGCGCCGATTCCCGCGAGGCCGAACTGGATCGGGCCGCTGTTGGTGATCGCGACGAGGCCCGCCGCGCTCTGGCCGCCGATCCCGATCGTGGCGTTCTGGATCGGGCCGCTGTTGGTGATCGTCGTCCCGGTCCCCGAGGCGCCGAGGATGCCGAAGGCGTTGCCGAGCGGTCGCGCGTTGGCGATCGTCACCGCGCCCGGGGCCTGCCCAAAATAGCCCGGCTGCGTTGGGTCCGGGTTCGGATCGACAGCGGCGCTGTCGATCGCCACGTCGCGCGACTGGGCCCGGGCTCCGGTGACGAGGATTGCGGTTCCGGCGAACGAGACGCCGAGCAGCAGGGCTGCGCGGAGCGCGCGCTGGCCGACGCTCGACCGACCGTCGCTGCGAGGCTGGATCATCGTCGTACGGTCCTTAAAAAGCCACTTGGACTCGTAGACCACGGCCACGGTTATCGAAAACTTAAAAATCCGTCCTGAGCAATAAGGCCCGGGCACGTGGCGCCGCCGCAACAGCGCTCGCGCCCTTCCCGGAAAATCGAATACATTCCTATGCAGTACCGCCTGCTGGGAAGGCTGCAACGCCCGCCGGAACACGGGCGCGTGCGCATCGAACAACGCTGCGCGCGCGATGGAAGTCCATTCACGCGTTGCGGAAGGTGGTCGAACGACCCGACTCGTCCCAGCGCGATCGCGCCGAACCTGTATGCGTCGGCCCGCATCCGGATTGCCCGCTCCGCCGACTGACCAGGCCGGGACCTTCGGACCCGGCGATGGACGGGAGCCCCGATCGCCCGCGACTCAGGGCATGCGCGTCATGGTCATGGCATGCGCGTCATGGCGCGGACGGCGCCGATATGCGCCGGGCCGAAATCCGGACTGGCCGAGGCGGTGGGCCGGGCGGGCTGGAGCGGGGCCGAGCGGGCCAGGGGCGCCACCCGCGGACGCAGGCGCACCGGGTCGACGACCTTGACCGTCGGCCTCGCGACCGGCCGCTCCCGGACGGGCGGCGGGGGCGCCTTGGCCTCCCGGGTCCGGCGGGAGGGCGCCGGGGCCGCGCGGCTCGGAGCCTCGACCTCCGGCTCACGCCGCTTGGCCGTCTTGGATCCCTTGGCGTGCCCCTTGACCTGCTCCTTGGGCGAGGCGCTCTCGCGCTCGGCCTTGCCCGGCCGCTCGGCGCCCGGCAGCGGCGCGCAGGCGCCGTGCTTCAGCCGGTAGCCGGTGGGGCAGGTGACCGTCACGCAGACGCCGCCGCGCGGCTCCGCGCCCTCGGGGCAGACGAGGGGACAGATCTGCCGGTCGAAGCGGTTCAGATCGTCGAGCACGCCCGGACCCGGCTGGGTCGCGGCGATCTTGAGGGAGCGCTGCGCGCCCATGGTCGCGCGCTCCTCGGCTTGCGAGAAGTGGTAGAACCGCCTCAGCGCATCGACCGATTCCTGGCTCCAGGCGGCATCGGGGCGCTTGGTGTAGCAGCCGACGACGCTCAGGCGCTCGTGGATCGTGCGCACCAGCGCCTCGCCCTCCAGCCTCAGGCGGCCGGCCGGCTCGGCCTGCTGGCCGGTGCCGAGATGCGCGTAGGTCGGATTCGGGACCTCGACCTCCAGACCGCCGGACACCGCCCCCCCGGACACGGCACCGGGCTGCGACGGCGGGTCGAGCAGCACGGCGACGGCAGGCTTGCCCTCCGCATCCGGCCGCGCGGGGCCCGCGGCGGACTGGGACGCCCTGGCCGCAGCATCGCCGACCCGCCCATCCGCGGGGCGCGCGGGCGGAGCGAGCGCCGCGATCCGCTGCTCCTGGGTCCGCCGCGCGTCCTCGGCCACCCGGGCCGCCTCGGCCCTGCGGCGGTCGTCGTCGAGGCGGGCTTGGCGCGCCTCCTCCGTCCGCCGCGCGTCCTCGGCGAGGCGCGCTTGGCGGGCTTCCTCGGTCCGGCGCTCGGCGGCGAGCCGCGCCTCGCGGACTTCCTCGACCCGCCGCATCTCCTCGGCGAGACGGGCCGCCTCGGCCCTCTGCCGTTCCTCGGCGAGGCGGGCCCGGCGCAGGGCCTCCGCCATCCGCGCCTCCTCGGCGGCGCGGGTCTCCTCGGCGAGGCGCGCGGCCTCGGCCCGGCGACGGTCGTCGGCGAGACGGGCTTGGCGGGCCTCCTCGGCCCGGCGCGCCTCGTCAGCGAGGCGGCCGGCTTCGGCGACGCGGGCGGCCTCGGCAAGGCGGGCGGCCTCGGTTCGCCGCTGCTCCTCGGCGAGGCGGCTGGCGGCCGCCCGGCGATCCTCGGCGAGGCGCGCCTGGAGCGCCAGTTCGGCCTTGCGGCTCTCCTCGGCGAGCCGGGCGGCCTCGGCGAGGCGCGCCGCTTCGGCGAGGCGGGCGGCCTCGGCGCGACGGCGCTCCTCCTCGGCGAGGGCCATCCGCCGGCTCTCCTCCTCGCGCTGGCGGCGCTCCGACTCCGCCCGCCGCGCCGCCTGCAACTCCGCCTCGCGCTGGTCGGCCCGCCGCATCTCCTCGATCAGGGCGAGCCGGCTGTTGGCCGCGTCGGCGAAATCACTGACCGGGTACTTCTGGAGGAACTCGCGCAAAGCCACCGGGTCGTTGCTGTCGCGCAGCTTCTGCCACGCGTCCCGGTCGGTCGCCCGGGCGTTGAAGATGAACTGGCCCGGATACGACAGGGAGATCTCCGGCGTCTGACGGCCGCCGCTCGACTGGTCGACCGCGATGCTGACCTTCTGGAAGAACTGGGGCAGGTCGAGCCCCGGCTCCCGCAGCGTCTGGAGGAAGGCCCGCGTGAACACGCTGTTGCGCCCGGTCCCGTCGTAGGCCAGCGCGTTGGCCTGCGTCGCGTAGGCGACCACGAGGCCGCGACCGCTGATCTTGGCGAGGCCGGTGTCGAACACGGCGGCGCGGCCGCGCTTGTCCTTGAGCGGCAGGTCGCGGCAGGCGTCCAGGATGAGGACGCGCACGCCGTCCGCCCGGCTCAAGCCCCGCAGCACGTCGTCGACGGCGATCGCCTCGAACTCGATGTCGACCTCGTCCTGGAGCTTGGCGTCGATCGGGACGATGAAGTTGCGGCCTTTGTACTGCAATCCGTGGCCGGCGTAGAACGCCACGGCCGCCTCCGCGCCCTGCGCGGCGCGGGTGAACTGGCGCAGGTGCTCCCGGAACGACTCGCGGGTGATGTCGACGCCGCCGAACACCTCGAACCCCGCGCCCTTGAGGGCCTCGGTGACGTCCTCGGCATCGTTGCGCGGATTGTTCAGGGCCGGGAAGCCGGCGTAGTGCGCGTTGCCGATCACGAAGGCCACGCGCCGGCCGCCCGGCGCGGCGAAGGCCAGATCCGCGGCCAGGGACAGAGCGAGGCCGAGCAGGAGTATCAGAACCGCGCGCATGCGCCGACGTCTCAGGGCCGATCCGGCCACCATAGCCGATTCGGACGGTCAGCCGCAATTGGCCTTGGAACGGTCCGGTTTCGGCTCGTCCCCGCGATCGGGTCGCGCTCAGGCGGATGGCGTGCCGCCGCCCCGCAGCAGCGGCGTCCCCAGGTCGATGCAGGCCTGAAGCTTGGTCGAGCGGTCCCGGGCGTTGACGGTGGCGAGCACCACCAGGACCGCGGTCCGGATCGCCCGCGGCGTCATCTCGGGCGTCGCCGGCACGACGGCGTGGGCGCTCGGGCCGATATTGCCGCCGGACCAGCCGGCCGCCAGGGCGAGCCAGGGCGTCGCGAGGCGGTGGTCGCCGGCCATGCCGAGGCGCAGCGCATCCCGCCGCCGCAGGTCGTCCGGCTCGCGCACCCAGGCCTCGGCGGCGGCGAGGGGCGCGTCCTCCTGCCCCGGCGCCACGCCGCCGAGGAGGCGCACCGCCTGGATCGCCCACCACACCCCCTCCCGCCGCCCGAGGGCGTAGGCGAGCAGGCTGACGGCATCCTCCGGGGTGCGGCCGCGCCGCACGCGCTCGAGGAACGCCAGGGGCGCCTCGTCGGTCTGCGCGGCGCTGATGTCGCGCTCGGCGCTCGGGAACGCGGCGAAGAGGTCCGTGACGGTGCTGAAGCGGGAGCCGGCCATGCGGCGTCAGGCGCAGTTGAGCTTGATGAGCGGCGCCTTCTCGTCGATCAGCGCCGTGCCCTGCACCGAGATCTTGCCGGACTCGATCGTCATCGTGGCCGGATCCATGGTGATCTTGGTCGCCCCGACCTCGATCACGATCTTCGTGCCCGCCTTGATGTGGATCTCCTGGGCGATGTCCACGTCCCAGTTGCCGCGGTCGACCTTGAGGCTGTCGTCGCCGTTCTTCAGGGTCGTGGCGCGCGAGGGCTCGCCTGACGGCGTGCCGAACGCGACGCCGATCTCGCGGGTCTCGGTGTTGCGCACCAGCGATTCGAGATCCTTCTCGGCCCGCAGGTTGATCTTCTCGGAGGACTTCTTGTCGTCGAAGGTGAGCTGATTGAAGCCGCCATGCCCCTTCGTCGAATCGGACTTCATCCCTGAGACGGTCTTCTCGTCCGGCAGCTTGTACGGGTAGGGGTAGTCCTTGTTGTAGACGGTGCCGACGATGAGCGGCTGGTCGGGATCGCCTTCCAGGAACTGGACGACGACCTCCTGCCCGACGCGGGGAATCACCTGGAAGCCCCAGGACTTGCCCGACCACATCTGCGCCACCCGCACCGGCCGCGAGATGCGGTCCTTGTCCCTGTTCCAGTGGAACTGCACGAAGACGCGGCCCTCCTCGTCGACGTCGATCTCCTCGCTCTCCTTGCCCTTGCGGGTGGTGACGATCGCCGTCTGCGGGCCGTAGACGCGCGGCCGCGGCGTCTCCAGCGGGGCGCGGAACGGCCGGTCCACGGGCTGGAGGGTGTAGGTGCCCGCGTAGAGCTCGCCCGGCTCGGCGCCGGGACCGCTGCGGTAGGTCTCGCTGGCGATCACGTGGCGGGCCGAGACCACGAGGTACTGCCCGTCGTCGGCCGGGTGCTGCCGGATGGTCACGAGGCCGCCGGGATAGAGGCTCGCCGCGTCGCCCGCGGCGCTGCGGCGGTGGTCGGCGGCCTGCTCCGCTTCGAGGCGCACCTTCGCGCGCTTCTTGCCGAGATCGCGCTCGGTGTGGCGGCCGGGATAGTCGTAGGCTTCGAGCGAGGCCTTCTCGTACCGCTCGGCCGCCTGCGCGTCCGCCTTCAGGTTGGCGGTCGGCTTCATGTAGTCGAAGTCGTTGGTGGCGAACCGGCCGGTGCGGAAGGTCCGGTCGGCGCGCCAGGTCGAGACGTGCTCGCGCTCGCGCCGGTCGAGGTCGGCCACCGGGATGAACGGGATCGTCCCGCCCCCGGCGCGGACCGGCCGGTGGCACGAGCGCGAATCGGCCAGGATCAATTGGTGCTTGCTCTCGCTGTGCTCGTGGAAGGTGTAGATGCCCCACTCTTCCATCAGGCGGCTGACGAAGCTGAGGTCGCTCTCCCGGTACTGGACGCAGTACTCGATCTTGTCGAAGTCGCCGCGGCTGGCCTTGACCTCGTAATCCTGGAATCCGGCGTCCTTGAAGACGTCCTCGACGATGTCGATGACGGTCTTGTCCTTGAAGATGCGGCAGTTCGCGCGCCGCCCGAGCAGCCAGAACCACGGCCGCAGGGTCAGGCGGTAGGCGTTCAGGGCCTGCTGGACGCCGGTCCACTGCGCGTCGACCAGCACGCCGTTGAAGTAGCGCTCCACGCCTTCGTAAGACTTGAACCGGACGCAGGCGTTCTTCCCGAGCAACCGGTCGAAGTTGAAGTTCTGATCCTCGGACAGGGCGTCGATGCGGTACGTGAAGAGACTGCTGAGCGCCTCCTCCGCCTCGAAGTGATGCAGCACGAACGTGTCGCGGCCGGCGGCCGTCGTCAGTTCGGCGACGCGCCCGGTCTGCGCGGGTGTGCTGGAGGCGCCGAAGCTCACAATCCGTTCCCTGCCACCTTCCGGAGACGCCGCCGTTATAGTATGTCCCGAATGGTCCGCAAACGGTTTGGACCAAGTCCATTCCACACCCATGAGACGCGCCATGAGCATCTCGATCCGGCATCCTTTGGCACTTGCGGTCCTCGTCGCGTCGACCGGCGGCGTTCTCGCCGGCCCCGCCTACAAGGCCTCGGACGTGGTGAATCACTTCTCGCCCCAGGCGGATCTGGGCTCGGCCCGGGCCCTGTGCATCGGCACCGAGAGCGACTGCGCCAAGCAGATCCCGGAGCCGGCGGCGGCCAAGACGCGCGACGGTTTCAACCTGCGGGTCAATTTCGACTACAACTCCGCCAACCTCGTGCCCGACGCCCGGGCCAACCTCGACGAGCTGGTCCGCGCCCTGAAGGACCCGCGCCTGGCGAGCAGCCGGTTCGTGGTCGAGGGCCACACCGACGGCACCGGCAGCGACGCGTTCAACCTCGACCTGTCGATGCGCCGCGCCGGCTCGGTCGTGCGCTACCTGACGGATCACGGCGTCGACCTCGCCCGCCTCGACGCCAAGGGCTACGGCAAGCAGAAGCCCCTGGTGAGCGACCCGCTGTCGCCCGAGAACCGGCGCGTCGAGACCCGCCTTCAGGCCGAGTAGGGGTCCCGGCGCCCGCATGGCGCTCGCCCTCGACCCGGCCCGCATCGTCGCGCCGCTCTCGCCGGAGGCCCCCTGCGGGCCGGACCTCGACGAGGCCGGCGACCTCGATTTCCTCAACGGCGTCTCGCAGGTCGAGAGCCTGATGCCGGCCGCCTTCTTCACCCGCGACGCGGAAGGGCGGCAGGTGCCGTTCGACCGCGGCGGCATCGACGTCAAGCGCGAGACCGGCACGCTGCTCGGCCTGCTCGACCGGTCCCGGGACCTGCGCGTCCTGACCCTGCTCGGGCGGCTGGCGATGCTCGACCGCGACCTGCCCGGCTTCGCCGCCGTGCTCGCGGCGGTGGCCGGCCTGCTGGAGGCGCGGTGGGAGGCGGTCCATCCCCGGGGCGACGGGGCGGATTACGAGCTGCGCGGCGCGGTCCTGCAATCCCTCGACGACGTGCCGACCGTGATCCTGCCGTTGCAGCACGTCGCCCTGTTCCAGAGCCGCCGCTACGGCCCGATCACCTTCCGCAGCGTGATGATCGCCGACCGGGAGGTGCCGGGCCGCGAGGACGAGCCGGCCCCCGACCGCGGCATGATCCTCCAGGCCCGCGCCGAGGCGCCCGCCGAGGAGGTGCGCGCCGTGGCGGAGGCGGCGGGGCGGATCGTCGACGAGGCCGCCCGCATCGGCGCCCTGACCGCCCAGCGGGGGGGACAGGCGGGGGCGATCCGGCTCGAGCGCCTGGAGAGCCTCGCCGCCCGCATCCGGGAGCTGCTGGCCGACCGGGACGCGGAGGCCGGCCCGGAGGCGGTCGGGCCGGAGACGGCGCAGCCCGGCGAATCACCCGCGGCCGCCCGCGCGCCCGGGGGTGCGATCGCCACCGCCGCCGAGGCCGCCGCCGCGCTCTCGGCCGTCGCGCTCTACCTGCGCGGCAACGAGCCTTCGAGCCCGGCCGAGGTCCTCGTGCGGCAGGCCCAGATGCTCCTCGGCAAATCGTTCATCGAGGTGATGCGCATCCTCATGCCGGACCAAGCCGGGGAGGCGGCGGTGGTGATGGGCGCCAATCGCAGCCTGCGCCTCACCTTCGAGCAGCTCGCCGCCGTGCCCGACGCGGTCGAGGACACCCCGGAGGCGGCCTGGGACGACCCCGCCGAGGGGGACGGGGTCGAGGGGGATACAAGTGATGCGGATACGGCCGAGGGGGAAGCGGCGCCCGAGGCGCCGCCGGCCCGCCGGTTCCGAGCCGCCACCCGCGCCGAGGCCGTCGCCCTGCTGCGCGAGATCGGCGGCTTTTTTCGGACTCACGAGCCGTCGAGCCCGATCCCGCTCCTCCTCGACAAGGCGGCCGCGATGGCGGACCGCGATTTCCTGGCGATCCTGCGGGACGTGATGCCCGAGCCCGAGGCCGGATGACAGGCCGCCGCCCGGGCCGCGGTCGCGCGGCCGGGTCCTACTTGCGGGGCGCGTGAAAATCTGCTGGACTGCTTTTGGTAGGCGCGGCCGCGAAGCAGCGGTCAGTACAGAATTCGAACCGTCTTCAGAGCTGGACGGTCCGAGCGCCGCGCATCGAACACCGGCCCGGAAAGGTTTCGCGCGATGACCGAGGCGAGCCACAAGTTCATCAAGCGCAACCGACCGCCGCGGGTGCACATCACCTACGACGACCCCTACGACGCGGAGCGGAAGGTCGAGCTGCCGTTCATCATGGGCGTGCTGTCGGACCTGTCGGGCAACGCGTCGACGGTGGAGAAGCCCGACACCGCCGAGCGCAAGTTCCTCGACGTCGACATGGACAACTTCGAGCAGCGCATGGCCGCGGTCGATCCCGCCGTGCGCTTCAACGTGACGGACCGCCTGTCGGACAGCGACGCCAAGATGTCGGTCGAGCTCCATTTCAAGAAGATGGACGATTTCGGGCCCGCCGCGGTCGCCCGCCAGGTGCCCTCGCTCGCCAAGCTGCTCGAAGCGCGCGAGCAGCTCGCCAACCTGCTGCGCTACATGGACGGCAAGGTCGCCGCCAGCGACCAGATCAAGGCGCTGCTGAAGGACCCGGCGCTGATGGAGGCGCTGAAGGAGCGCCTCGCGGCGCCGGAGACCGCCGGATCCGAGCCGTCCTGAGCCGAACGCCGAGCCGGCCGCCGCGCCGCGGCCCCGACGCCCCCTGATCGAGAGCTTGCGACCCATGGCTGCCGAGTCCGCCGAGATCACCGCCCCGCCGTCCGCCGCCCCGCCGTCCGCCGCCACGGGGACGAGCGAGGCGAACGAGTTCGCCGCCCTGCTCAAGCAGAGCTTCAAGCCGCGCACCGAGCGCGCGGCGACCGAGGTCGAGAACGCGGTCGGCACCCTCGTGCGCGAGGCGCTCGCCGACGCGACCCTGATCCAGGACGACGTCCTCGACACGATCGAGGAGATGATCGCCCGGATCGACCGCAAGCTGACCGCCCAGGTCAACGAGATCATCCACGCGCCGGAATTCCAGCAGATCGAGAGCGCGTGGCGCGGCCTGAACTACCTCGTGATGAACTCCGAGACGGACACCACCCTGAAGATCCGGGTGATGAACATCTCGAAGCAGGAGCTGCACAAGAACCTGCGGCTGTTCCCGGGCGCGCGCTGGGACCAGAGCCCGTTCTTCAAGAAGGTCTACGAGGCGGAGTTCGGGCAGCTCGGCGGCGAGCCGTTCGGCTGCCTGATCGCCGACTACTACTTCAGCCACCTGTCCCAGGACGTGCAGTTGCTGCGCGAGATCGGCAAGACCGCCAACGCGGCGCACGCGCCGTTCTTCGCCGCGGCCGACCCGACGCTGCTCGGCATGGACGCGTTCACCGAACTGGCCAACCCGCGCGACCTCGCCAAGATCTTCGACACGCCCGACTACGTGCAGTGGAAGGGCCTGCGCGAGTCGCCGGACGCCCGCTACGTCGGTCTGTGCATGCCCCGGGTGCTGGCGCGCGTCCCCTACGGCGCCAAGACGGAGCCCGTCGAGGACTTCGCCTTCGAGGAGGAGACGGACGGCCACAAGGGCGGGAAGTACGCCTGGATGAACGCGGCCTACGCGATGGCGGTCAACATCAACCGCGCCTACAAGGAGTGCGGCTGGACGGTGCGCATCCGGGGCGTCGAGTCCGGCGGCGAGGTGATCAACCTCCCGAGCCACGCGTTCCCGACCGACGACGGCGGGATCGATCTCAAGTGCCCGACCGAGATCGCGATCAGCGACCGGCGCGAGGCGGAGCTGGCCAAGTCCGGCCTGATCCCGCTGATCCACCGGAAGAACACGGACAAGGCCGCCTTCATCGGCGCGCAGTCCGTCTACAAGCCGCGGCAGTTCTACGGGCCGGACGGCGTCGCGGCGACCGCCTCCGACAACCTGTCGTCCCGCCTGCCGTACATGTTCGCGGTGTCGCGGTTCGCCCACTACCTGAAATGCATGGTGCGCGACAAGATCGGCACCACCAAGGAGAAGGATCAGCTCACGCGCTGGTTGCAGGAGTGGATCAACGAATACGTCGACGGCGACCCGATCAACTCCAGTGAGCAGACCAAGGCGCGCAAGCCCCTGGCCGCCGCGCGCGTCGATATCTTCGAGAACGAGGAGAACCCGGGCTACTACTCGGCCAAGTTCTACCTCCGGCCCCACTATCAGCTCGAAGGCATGGATATCGGCATGAGCTTGGTCTCACGCCTGCCGGCGCCCAAGCAGTAGAGGTCGAAGCACTTCGGACGCGTATTCCACTGCGCGCGGGGCTCCGCCGCGTATCGGGGCCGCATCCTCGCGGATGCCCCGAGGCCGGGCGCGCGCCACCGATCAGGCGGTCCAAGCGAAGGGGGCATCATCATGGCGGTCGACATCTTCCTGAAGCTCGAAGGCATCAAGGGCGAGGCGCAGGATCACAAGTACAAGGACGAGATCGACGTCCTGGCCTGGTCCTGGGGCGCCTCCCAGTCCGGGACGACGCATGGCGGATCCGGCTCGGGCTCCGGCAAGGTCAGCGTCCAGGACCTCAGCATCACGAAGTACATCGACAAGTCGAGCGCGACGCTGTTCCAGCACTGCTGCAACGGCAAGCACATCTCCAAGGGCACGCTCATCGTCCGCAAGGCGGGCGAGAAGCCGCTGGAGTACCTGACGATCGATCTCCAGGACATCATCGTCACGCACGTCTCGCTCGGCGGGTCCGGCAGCGAGGACCGGCTGACGGAGAACGTGACGCTGAACTTCGGCACCTTCCACGTGAAGTACGCCATGCAGACCGAGAAGGGCTCGAAGGGCGCCGAAGTCGAGCACAAGTGGCACATCGCCAAGAACGCCGCCGGCTGACGGCGCGTCCGGGACCGGCAACGCCCGGCGGCGCCGCCGCCGGCCCGCGCCCGCCGGGCCGGCATCCACGTCGGCGGCGCGCGCTCGAGGAGCGAGGCATGGCTTCGAGGACCGACGCGAAGCGCGTCCGCATCCCGCTCATGGAAGCGTTCCGCGCGGCCCATCGCGCCCGGGACGCGCGCGCGCGCCTCGACGTGCGCGACGCGGACGGCGAGCGCGTCGTGGCCGGGCGCCGGGCGACGGCGCGCGCGGCGATGAGCGCGAGCGAGCTTCAGCGCAGCGTGGCCGGCGACGTCGAGCGGCTGATGAACACGATCCACTTCGCCGCCGACACTGACCTCGCGGGCCTGCCGCACGCGCGGCGCTCGGTCCTGAACCACGGCTTCGTCAATATCGGGCGGATGACGATCGACGAGATCGGCGTCGGCGCGATCGCGGCCGAGATCAAGGCCGCCCTGCAAACCTTCGAGCCGCGCCTGTTCCCGCCCTCGATCGCGGTCCACCGCGACGCCAGCGTCGACGCGGCGGAACTCAAGCTGCGCTTCGTCGTCCGCGCCGAGATCGAGGCCGACCCGCTCAACGTCCCCGTCGAGTTCGTGGCCGACCTCGAACGCGACACCGGCCGGATCCGGATCGGCCAGCCGTGACCGCCGGGAATCACACCATCGGTCACACCACCCGGGATCTGCCCCGGTGAACCGGGAATTCCTCGACCTCTACAACCGCGAGCTGGGCTACCTGCGCGAGCACGCGCGCGAGTTCGCCGACGAGTTTCCCGGCATCGCCGAGCGCCTCGGCGGGCTGATCGAGGGCCAGACCGACCCGATGATCGCCGGCCTGCTGGAGGGAGCCGCCTTCCTCGCGGCCCGCGTGCAGCTCAAGCTCAAGCACGAGTTCCCCGAGTTCACCCAGAACCTGCTCGAACAGCTCGTCCCGAACTACCTCGCGCCGACCCCGTCGGCCCTGCTCGCCCGCGTCGCGCCGGCCTTCGGCGACGCGGCCCTGAGGGACGGCCCGCGCATCGCGGCCGGCAGCCGGCTCGACGCGACCTACCGGGAGCGCGACCGGCAGATCGCCTGCCGCTTCACCACCACGCAGGACCTGCGGCTGTGGCCCTTCGAGATCGCCGCCGCGGAGTACTTCTCCCACGCCGCCCCGCTCTGCGCGCTGGGGGTGGACGAGCGCGACGTGGTCACGGGGATGCGCCTGAGCCTGACCCACCGCAAGGCCGCGGACCGGGCGGCCGAGCCGACCGAGGCCGCGGCTGCGCAGGATCCGGAGACGTGGTTCTCGGGTTGCGCCCTCGACGCGCTCCCGGTCCATCTCGTCGGGCCGGAAGCGGACGCGGTGGCGATCTACGAGCAGGTGTTCGCCGACTGCATCGGGCTCTACCTGCGCTACCTCGACGCCTACGGCGATCCGGTGGTGGTGCCGCTCGGGCGCGGGTGCATCGAGCCCGTCGGGTTCGGGCCGAACGAGGCGCTGATCCCCAAGGACGAGCGCCTGTTCGACGGGTTCGACCTCCTGCGCGAGTACTTCATGTTCCCGCGCAAGTTCCTCGGCTTCCGGCTGACCGGGCTCGCCGCATGGCTGCCGCAGGTCCGCACGCGCAACCTCGACATCCTGTTCACCTTCGACGCGGCGAGCCCGCAACTGGGCGCCGCCGTGCGGCCGGACGCCTTCGCGCTCTACGCGGTGCCGGCGGTGAACCTGTTCGAGATGCGGCTCGACCGGGTGCCCGTGGAGGCGAGCCGCCACGAGTACCACCTCGTGGCCGACCGGACCCACCACCTCGACTTCGAGCCCCACCGCGTCCGGCAGGTCTACGCCCACCGCTCCGGCGTGGACGGCAAGGTCCCGGTCCGCCCGCTCTACGCCCCCTCCGGCGACGCCCACGACGCCGGGCTTTACTACACCGTGCGGCGCATGCCCCGCCGCCGCACCAGCCGGGAGCGGCGCTACGGCACGGCGTCCGACTACACCGGCACCGACCTGTTCCTGTCGCTGATCGAGCCCGCGGGCGCGGCCGACGGCGCCATCGCCGAGCTGAGCGTGCGGGCGCTGTGCTCGAACCGCCACCTGCCGGAGCTGCTCCCGGTCGGCGAATCGGGGGCCGACTTCCGGTTCGCCGACGACGTCGCCCTCGACGTGACCTGCCTCGTCGGCCCGACGCGCCCGCGCGAGCCGGTCGTCGCCCACCTGCGCAGCCGCTCGGGCACCCTGTACACCGGCGCCATCTCCTGGCGCCTGATCAACGTGCTGAGCCTCAACCCGCTCGGCCTCGTCGCCCGCGGCGCCGGGCGCGGGGCGGAGGCGCTGCGCGAGGTGCTGATGCTGTTCGCCGACCTGTCCGACAGCGCCGCCGAGCGGCGCATCCGCGGGGTGCGCAGCATCGACAGCAGGCCGGTCGTGCGGCGCTTGCGCCAGCGCATCGGCACCGGCACCGCCCGGGGCACCGAGGTGACGGTCACCCTCGACGACAAGGCCTTCGAGGGGACCGGCATCTTCCTCCTCGGGGCGATCCTGGAGCGCTTCTTCGCCGAGTACGCCTCGCTCAACCACTTCACCCAGACCGTGATCCGCACGGTCGAGCGCGGCGAGATCGTGCGCTGGCCGCCGCGCGTCGGCGGGCGGAGGCTGCTGTGACCGACCTCGACGCCCTCCAGCGCGAACCCTGGGCGCACGACCTGCTGGCGACGCTGCGCTGGATCGAGCGGAGCCATCCCGACCGGCCGCGGATCGGCGACAGCGCCGCCCGCCGCGAGGACGCGGTGACCCTCGGCCAGGATCCGTTCCTCGAATTTCCGGCCTCCACCGTCGAGGCGGCGCAGGTCGACGAGGCCGGGCGGCTGCGCCTCGTCGCGCGGTTCCTCGGCCTGCTCGGGCCGCAGGGGCCGCTGCCGCTCGCCACCACCGACGAGGCCTACGGCTGGCTGCTGGAGCGCGACGAGGCGCTGCCGCGCTTCCTCGACATCGTCAACAACCGCTTCCTGCAACTGTTCTACCGGGCCTGGGCCGAGGCGCGGCCGATCGCCCAGCACGAGCACCCGGCGCGCGACCGCTTCGAGACCTATGTCGGCGCCGCGGCCGGCCTCGGATCGCCGGTGTTCCGCGATCTCGACGCGGTGCCCGATTCCGGCAAGATCGCCTTCGCCGGCCTGCTGGCCCCGGCCGCGCGCGCGGGCTCGCGCCTGCGCAACGCCGTGGCGGGCCTGCTCGGCGTCGCGGTCGAGGTCGAGGAGTTCGTCGGCACCTTCCTCGAACTCGATCCGGACGACCGCTCGCATCTCGGGCGGAGCCATGCCGGGCTCGGGCAGGGCGTGCTGCTCGGCCGGAGCGTGTTCTCGGTCGAGGATCGGATCCGGCTGCGCATCTACGCCGCCGACCTCGACGCGTATCTGCGGCTGCTGCCCGGCGGCGCGGACTGCCTGCCGCTGGCCGACCTCGTGTTCTTCTACCTGGGCGACGAGTTCGACTGGGAGGTCGAGCTGGCGCTGCCGGTCCCCTGCCTCGCGCCGGTCTGCCTCGGGCGCAGCGGCCGGCTCGGCTACACGGCCTGGATCGACCGCGGCGGCGATTCCGCGAGCGACGCCTACCGGCGCGACGCGCGCTTCCAGCCGGCGGAGCGGGTGCGGCGGACCGATTATCGAGAGGGGCGCGCGGCGTGAGCGAGATCAGCCTCGAGACCGTCACCGGCAAGCTCAACCGCGTCGGCTACGACGCCTTCATCCAGGCGCTCCGCCAAGCGCGGGGCGCCGGGAACCGCAACGTCGAGCTCGCCCACTGGCTCGCCTGCCTGCACGCGCAGCAATCCGGCGATCTCGCCCTGACCGCCGACCGGTACAAGCTCGACCGGGGGCGCCTGTCGGCCGACCTCGCGGGGGCGGTCGAGGCCCTGAAGCGCGGCGAGACCGAGATGCCCGGCATCTCGAACACGATCGTCGACCTGCTCGACCGCGGCTGGCACTACGCGACGCTCCTGTTCGGCGAGACGCAGATCCGCTCCGGCCACCTGCTCGTCGGCGCGCTCAAGTCGAACGGCCTGCGGCGCGCCCTGCTCGCCCTGTCGCCCGAGTTCGGCCGGATCCCGGTCGACACGCTGATGGGCGAGTACCGGACGGTCTGGGCCAAGTCCGACGAGGAGAACCTGCGGCCGATGGACGGCGCCGGGCCGATCGCCGCCGGCAGCCCGGGCGCGGCCGAGGCGCGGGGCCGCACCGCCCTCGACCGGTTCTCGCAGGATCTCACGGCCAGGGCCGAGGCCGGCGAGATAGACCCGGTGCGCGGCCGCGACGACGAGATCCGCCAGCTCGTCGACGTGCTGATGCGGCGGCGGCAGAACAACCCGATCCTCACCGGCGAGGCCGGCGTCGGCAAGACCGCCGTGGTCGAGGGCTTCGCGCAGGCGCTCGCGGACGGTGCCGTGCCGCCGGCGCTGAAGGGCGTGCGCCTGCACGCGCTGGACGTCGGGCTGATGCAGGCCGGCGCGTCGATGAAGGGCGAGTTCGAGCAGCGCCTGCGCTCGGTCATCGACGAGGTGCAGTCCTCGCCGGTGCCGATCATCCTGTTCATCGACGAGGCCCACACGCTGATCGGCGCGGGCGGCCCCGCCGGCACCGGGGACGCGGCCAACCTCCTCAAGCCGGCGCTGGCCCGCGGCACGCTCAAGACCATCGCGGCCACCACCTGGGCCGAGTACCGCCAGTATTTCGAGAAGGATCCGGCGCTCACCCGCCGCTTCCAGCCGATCCAGGTCGGCGAGCCCGGCGTGGTGCAGGCCTGCGACATGCTGCGCGGCCTGCTCGCGCCGATGGAGCGGCACCACGGGGTGCGCATCGCCAACGCGGCGGTCGTGGCGGCAGTGAACCTGTCGCACCGCTACATCCCGGCCCGCCAGCTCCCCGACAAGGCCGTGAGCCTGCTCGACACCGCCTGCGCGCGCGTCGCGATCAGTCAGACCGCCGTGCCCGCCGCGATCCAGGACGCGCGCGCGACGATCCGGGCCCGGGAGAGCGCGCGGGAGAGCCTGCGCGCCGACGCCGATCTCGGCTCCGACGAGTCCCGGCAGATCGCGGAGATCGACGCCGAGCTCGCGGACCTCCGGGACGGGCTCGGGCGTCTCGAAGCGGCGTGGCAGGCCGAGACGGCGCTCGTCGGGGAGATCCGGGCGCTGCGCGCCGAGGCCGCGGACGGGGGCCGCCGGGACGTGCAAGGCGTCGATGTCGGGCCGGGCGTCGAGGCCGGGCCGGGCGTCGAGGCTGAGACGACCGCGTCCGGCGACGAGCCCCCCGTGCCGGACGGGCCGGCGGACCCGGACGCGCGCGGCGCCGCGCTGCGGGAGAAGGCCGCGGCGCTCGCGGCGATCGAGCCCGCCGCGCGCATGATCTACGCCCATGTCGACGCGCAGGCGGTGGCCTCCGTCGTCTCGGACTGGACCGGCATCCCGGTCGGGCGGATGGTCCGGGACGAGATCGAGACGGTGATGCGCCTGCCCGAGATCCTGAACCGGCGCGTGGTCGGCCAGGCGCACGGGCTGTCAATGATCGCCAAGCGGATCGAGACCAACAAGGCCAAGCTCGACAACCCGAACAAGCCGATCGGCGTGTTCATGCTCTGCGGCCCCTCGGGCGTCGGCAAGACCGAGACGGCGCTGGCGCTGGCCGAAGCCCTCTACGGGGGCGAGCAGAACATGATCACCATCAACATGAGCGAGTTCCAGGAGGCGCACACCGTCTCGACGCTGAAGGGCGCGCCGCCGGGCTACGTCGGCTACGGCGAGGGCGGCCGCCTGACCGAGGCGGTCCGGAGGCGGCCCTACAGCGTCATCCTGCTCGACGAGGTCGAGAAGGCGCACCCGGACGTCCACGAGATCTTCTTCCAGGTGTTCGACAAGGGCGTCATGGAGGACGGCACCGGCCGCCGGATCGACTTCAAGAACACGCTCATCATCCTGACGTCGAATGTCGGCACCGAGCTGATCATGCAACGCGCCGCCGATCCCGGCTACCGCTCGGACGCCGAGGCGCTGGCGCAGGCCCTGCGGCCGGCCCTGCTCAAGGTCTTCCCGCCCGCGCTGCTCGGGCGCATCGTCACGATCCCCTACCTCCCGCTCTCGCCCGAGATGCTCGGGGGGATCGCGCGGCTCCAGCTCGACCGGATCGGCCGGCGCGTGCGCGAGAACCACGACGCCGCCTTCGCCTACGACGACGCGGTGGTCGCGCACATCGTCTCCCGCTGCGACGACCCGGATTCGGGCGGCCGGATGATCGACAACATCGTCACGAACACGCTCCTGCCGGAGCTGTCCCGCGAACTCCTGAACAGGATGCTGTCCGGCGAGACCGTGGAGACGGTGCGCGTCACGCACCGGGGCGACCGGTTCTCCTACGCCTTCGGGGAGGGCGCGGGGGCTGCGGAGGGCGCGGCGGGGCCGTGACGGGCGGCGGCCCGGGGATCGGTGTGCGGCAGTCTCGGAACGAGGGTCGGCCATGGCGAATTTTCAGAAGCACGGGAAGAACGTCCACGGCACGACGCTCCAGGTGCCGGCGGGTCAGCCCTACGAACTCGGGCTGTGGGGGCCCCTCGACGTCCGCAACAACGTCGAGCTCGACGTCTCGATCTCGCCCGCCAACCCGTCGGTGGGCATCGTGCGGGGCAGCATGCTGTCCGGCCAGCCCGTCCGGGTGTGGCGGTTCACGGGGCTCCCGGCCGGCCGCATCCTCGTCGAGGCGAAGGACCGCTCCGGCTCGACCTGGACCAGCGTCACCCTCTCCGTCGGCGCGGGGGCGGACGCGGGCGCGTCGAGCAGCGGGACGCCGGGCCGGCTCTACACGGACAATCCCAACGAGGTCGGCACCCAGCGCACCACGCCGACGGCGGCCCAGGTGATCGACATGATCCTGTCGTCGTGGCCGGACCTCAACCAGACCGGCGCCCGCAGCCTCGCCTCTCAGTTCATGACCGAGACGGGACGGGGCAAGTACTGCTTCAACTGGAACCTCGGCAACATCAAGGGCGGCGCCAAGGAGCCGCACATGTACCTGAAGAACGTGTGGGAATGCTACAATTCCTCGGCCGTCGACGGGGCGGTCTCGGCGGCGGGCGGGCTGGCGCGGGCGGTCGAGAACGAGTCCGAGGAGGCGCGCGCCCACGGCTGGCGCTGCAAGCAGGCGATCGTCGTCTTCAGCCCGCCGCACGCCCAGTGCCGCTTCCGCGCCTACAAGAACCTCGAGGACGGCGCCCAGCGCTGGGTCGGGCATCACAAGAAGATCGCCGCCGGGCACGCGGGCTACCTCGACGCCCTGAACGCGGGCGACATCGACAGCGTCGCCCACTTCCTCAAGATCGCGAAATACTACACCGCCAAGGAAGACACCTACGCCCACAACATGAAGGCCGAGAAGGCCCGGATCGACCAGCAGCTCGGCGCGGTGGCGCAGTGAGCCGCGTCCGGGCCGCGTCGGCTCCGGCCCTCGGCATCCTCGCGGCCCTGCTCGCCGTCAGCGGGAGCGGGCCCGGCGATGCCCGAGCCCGGGAGCGGCCGGCCGATCGCGTCGTGCTGCACCTCGGGGCGCCGCCGCAGCACCTGCGCTTCGTCGACGGCGCGCTGCACTTCTGCGAAGGCGGGCAGCCCCGGATCGCCGCGGGCGGCCACGTCCGGAGCGGCGGCGCGGCGGCCGCCTGCGCGGCGCCCGACGCGCCGAACGCCGCCTGCTCCGGCATCGCGCCGGAGGTGGCGGTGCGCTCGCCCCCGGGCGAGGCCGACGACGTCGTCGACTGGGACGCGTGGTCGCTGCCGGTGACGGGCCGCGTCCACGACTGCGCGGCGGCGGGCCGGGTCGCGCTCATCGCCACGGGCAGCCGCGTCGTGCTGGCGGATCTCGACAGGCAGGCCGCGACGGTCCTCGCGCGGCGGGGCGCGGACCGCGTCGCGATCACCGCCGACGCGCTCGCCTGGGCGCGCGGGCGCACGCTCGTGCTGATGTCGGGCTACCGATGAGCGTCGGGCTCCCGATGAGCGTGCCGGGGCCCCGGATCGTCTATGGTCGCGCCGCGCCCGGTCGCTGCGCCGGGGGAGGGAGGTCCCGTTGAACAAGAACCGTTTCGAGCGCGTCGACGAGCCGGTCGACGACGCCATGACGCTCTCGCTCAAGCGCGAGGGCGAGAAGTGCTACGGCGTGCTGAGTTGCCCGGCCTCGGCCGCGCCCGGCCACCTGCCCCGGGACTTCCGCTCCGACGAGATGCCGCTCGAACCGGCGATCCGCTCGGCGGTCCGGCTCGCCAACGAGTGGAAGGTGGCGCTGGTGGTCCAGGACCCGGACGACCTCTGGCAGCCGGACTGGGGCACGCTGTACCGGGAGGACGACGCGGATCCGAGCGACCCATGAGCGCCGCCGCCGGCTTCGACCAGGGCCGCCTCGCGGCCCTCGCGCAGGCCGTGTGGCGGCGTGGCGGCCTCGACACGCTCGTCAAGGTCGCCCCGTTCGGGACCGTGCCGGATCCGGCCCGGCCGATCGGGTACTGCACGACGCTCAAGTACGTCGTCGGCCGCACGCCCGCGCAGATGGAGGGGATCGTCGGCCTCGCCGACGACAGCAAGCTCCGCGCCGGCGCGGAGATCTTCACGGTCGCGCCCCTGCCGGCGCCCGGGGAATTCGACCTGCGGGGCTACACGCAGTGCCCCGGCGGGGTCCCCACCGACGCGCCGGGCTACGTCGCCCATCCGATCTACCCGCCGGGCCTGGGGGCGCCGCAATGGGATCTCGCGCGCGTCCCGCAGTCGCAACTGGTCTGGCTCGCCAGCGTCCCGCGCGGCCAGACCTTCCGCTACGAGGCCCGGCGGCTTCCGCCGATCCCGTGATACCCCGTCGAGGATCCCCATGCCCACCGGCCCCGCGGCCCGCATCACCGATCCGGTCGCCCACCCGCTCCCCCCGGTCCTGCAACCGGGGCCCGGCAGCCCCAACGTGCTGATCGGCAACCTGCCCGCGTGGCGCGGCGTGTCCGCCGCCGCCGCCGCCGCGATCCAGGCGGCGAAGGCGGTCTCCGACGCCGCGATCCAAGTGGCCGAGGCGGCGACGCTGGCGGCGGCCGGCACGCCCGGCGCCCCGGCCGCCCTCGCCGCCGAGGAGACCGTCAAGTCCACCGCGGCCACGTCAATGGGCTCGATGATCTCCGGCGGGGCCGGCGGCGCCGACATCCACCTCTGCGCCACCCCCCTGCCGATCCCGCCGCACGGCCCCGGCGTCGTCGTCAACGGGTCCCAGACGGTGCTGATCAACAACCTCGCCGCCTGCCGCGCGAGCGACACGATCGTGGAGGCGGTCGGACCGCCCAACGTCATCGTCATGGGCCTGCCGACGGTGATGATCGGCGGCTGAGGCCCCCGGAGCACAGCAGCACGCACGCTCATCACCGGCCGGATCGCGTCGGTCAGTCGGCGGCTTCCTCGTCGGCCGTCGCGGCGGGCCGCGGCGCGTCCGGGGCGGGACCGCCGTCGTAGAGCCTGTGCCCGGCGGCGAGGAAGCGGGCCGGATCGACGGCGCCGCCGGACAGGCGGGTCTCGTAGTGCAGGTGCGGGCCCGTCGAGCGCCCGGTCGAGCCGACGAGGCCGACGACCGAGCCGGCCTCGACCACCTGGGCGACGCTCACCTGGATCATGGACAGGTGCGCGTAGCGCGTGACGAGGTGGCGGCCGTGGTCGATCTCGACGAGGTTGCCGTAGCCGCCGCTCGGCCCGGCGCTCGTCACGCGGCCGCTCGCGGCGGTGCGCACCGGCGTCCCGACCGGGGAGCGGAAATCCATCCCCGCATGCAGGCGCTGGCCGCCGGTGAAGGGGTCCTTGCGCAGGCCGAAATTGCTGGTGGCGTGGCCCTCGCCGGCGATCGGGGGCCGCAGCGGCACCCACTCGGCCAGCGCCCGCCAGCGCCGCGCCTCCGCCAGCGCGGCCTCGGTCGCGGCGACGGAGCGCGCGAAGGTCCCGGCCGGGCCGGGGGGCACCGGCGGCGGCGCGGGTGCCGGGGGCGGAGCCAGGGCGAGGTTCAGGTCGGCGAAGACCGCGCGCACCTGCGCCCCGGCCGCGCGGGCGAGGCTCGCGAGCCGGGCGACGAAGCGGTCCTGGTCGCCCTCCGCGCGCCCGAGGGAGCCCTCGATGCGCGCGAACTGCTCGCGCACCGGCAGGGCCGCCACGGCCGTGCCCGCGTCGAGCGCACCGTTGCGGCCGGGAATGCGGCGCGGCCCGTCGGGTTGCGGCGGATCCTCCTGCGGGCCGGCCGGCGCGGCCGCGCCCCGGTCGGTGGTCGCGCGATCGGTGGTCGTGCGCTCGGTCGTGATCCGGTCGGTCAAGGTGCGGTCGCTCATGGCGGAGAGCGCGGCCGCGCGGTTCTCCAGCTCGACCTGACGGGCGACGATATCGGCGAGCCGCTCCGCGAGCCCGTCCTGCTCCAGCATCTGGTGGCTCGCCACCCCCACGAGGCGCCGGGTCAGCGCGCGCACCTTGTCGTCCGCGAGCGCCTGCCGCACCGCCGCCTCCTCGCGCAGCCGGGCGATCTCACCCCGGCCGACGATGGCGTAGGCGCTGGCCGCCGCCGCCCAGGCCAGACAGATCCCGAACAGGATCCAGCGCGGGCCGCTCCTGCGCCGCGGGGCCGGGCCCGCAGGTTTCGGCATCCCCGCGCGTCTGCGCCGGCTGAGCGTCACAGGCGTCCCTCGACGTGATCGGAAACACGCGCCCCGAGGCCGAAGACCCGGCGCGGGTGGTCCGTCGCCGCCGGGATCAGGCCTGAAGCTTGAGATGATAGCGGTACATGTCGCCGCGGAACAGTCCTTCGACGTACTCGATCATCACGCCGCTCTGCGTAAAGCTGTGTCGTTTGATCAGCAGGCAGGGGATCGGCGCATCGAACGAGAAGACGCGGCACTCCTCGACCGTCGGCAGCGTCGCCTCCACGGTCTGCTGGCAGGACACGAGCCGCGCGTCGCAGTTCTCGGCCAGGAAGGCGTAGACCGAGCCGGACAGGTCGCCCGTCTCCAGGGCCGGCGCCGCCTTGAGATTGTACCACGCGACCTCGCGCGACATCGCAACCTCGTCGCCGTAGCGCACGCGGGTGAGCTTCAGGAACGGCGCGGTGGAGGGCAGGCCGAAGATCGAGGAGATCGAGCGATCCTGCACCGTGGCGCGCTCGACGATGCGCGTCGACGGCACCTTCCCGAGCTCGCGCATCTCCTCGGTGAAGCCCTTCAGGCGGTCCATGCCGGGCCGCACCTCCTCGGGCTGCGGGCGCACCAGGAAGCCGCGCCGCCCCTGGGAGGCCACGAGGTCGCGCTGCCTCAGGGCGGCGTAGGCGCGCTGGATCGTGACGCGGCTGACCTGGAGGCTCTCGGCGAGCTGGCGCTCGGCCGGCAGGATTGCGCCTGCCGGTAGCATGCCGCTGACGATCAACTCGTGGAGTTGTTCAACCAGTTGCTGATAGAGTGGCATTGCGGTGTCGTCGCGCAGCCGCAGCAGCGACGGCAGCGATGGACGCTCAAGATGAGAGGCATGAGCGGCTGCCGGATCGGTCCCGCTGAGCACGCGAAGAGATGGCCGGCCGGCCGCGGTTGTATCAGCCACTCTCTGAAACCAGGATTAGATCTGTGCGGATCTTTGTCGTCGGTAGTTTCGTCGTTGCTTGCTCGGTCGTTGTAGCACGGTTGCCGCGCGCAGGTGAATCACTTGATGCCGCAGCCTTTCTCTCGGAACCGGGGGGCAAGGGATTCAATCTGGCGGTCGCGGCCCACCGCCTCGGGGCGCAGGTGGACGGCCTGTTCGCGATCGGCGACGACCCGTTCGCGGCGGTGGCCGAGAAGGCGTTCCGCGACGCTGGACTGTCCACAGGTATGTTGGTCCGCCGGCCGGGCTCGACCGGCGCGGGCGTCGGCTTCATCGACGGCGCGGGCGAGAACTGCATCGCGGTCAGCCTCGGGGCCAACCGGCTTCTGGACGCGTCCGATGTCGACCGGGTCCGGTCGACGGTGGCCAATGCCGACCTCGTGATGGCGACCTTCGAATCGCCCGACGCGCCGATCCGCGCCGCCTTCGCGCGGGCGCGCGCCCGCGGCGCGCGGACCCTGCTGAACCCCTCGCCGTGCCGGCCGATCGATCCCGCGCTTCTCGCCGAGACCTCGATCCTCGTGATCAACCGCGTCGAGGCCGACGATCTCGGCCTCGACGGTGCCGCGCTCGCCGGGTCCGAGGGTGCCGACGCACCCGCGATGGCCGCGCTGATGCGGGACGGTCCCTCCACCGTGGTCGTGACCCTGGGCGAGGACGGCGCCGTGGCGTTCCGGAGAGACCAGCCGCCGTGCCGGCAGCGGGCGTTCCCCGTGGCGGTGCGCGACACGATCGGCGCGGGCGACGCCTTCGCCGCCGGGCTCGCGGTGTCCCTCATGGAGGACCGGCCGATCCAGGACGCCCTGCGGCGGGCCGCCGGGTGCGGGGCGCTGACGGCCCTGCGCGTCGGCGCCTTCGACGCGTTCCCCTCGGCGGACGCGCTCGACCGCTTCCTCGGGTCCGCGGCACCGGACGCGCGCGCCGGAGCGTGACGACGCGCGTCCGCCTACGCGCGCGGCCCGCCGGCGCAGGCGGCCTCAGCCGGCACGATCGATGCGGCCAGGGTCCGGCGCGCCGCCTCGACGCAGTCGCGCAGGATCGACACCGCATCCTCGGCGGCCACCATCGTGGCGAGTTCGGCGCCCGCGGGCGACGGCAGCGTCCGCAACCCGCGATCGAAGGCACGCTCGAACTGCCGCAGCGTCTCGTCGGCCCGGGACCCCGACAGTTCGCCCATCCGCACCAGCGTCGTCCGCAGCGCGACCCGCAGGAACGCCTCCGTCGTCCGACGCTTGAATGCCGCCCGCTCCTCACCGGTCATGGCCCGCCGCTCCTTCAACCATTGGTTGTATTAAGCGGCGCACAGGGTTAACGGACGGTAACCGCGACCGAGGGTCTTGACGGCGAAGTATCGCCGGCGGGGCCAGGGCCCGCTGGGCGCCGGCCCCGGACTCAGGGCGCCCGCCAGGGTGCCGCCTCCCCCGGGGACCGCTCCAGATGCTCCAGCGCGGCCATGACGATCGCCACGGCGGCGTGCGGCCCGACGATCCACGGGCCCTCGTACCCGTCCCGCTCCAGCCTGACCGCGTGGTCCTGTGCCCGGCAGCGCAACGTGAACCCGTATCCGGGCAGCAGGCTCCCGAGCAGCGCCACGGCCGCATCGTATGAGCGGATGAACGGGCGGACCGTCACGCTGCACGCGGTGACGTAGTAGCGCACCCTGTACTCCGGCAGAGCGCAGGCGGCGGTATTCGCGCGCCCCTGCGCGTCCGCGTAGATCGGCGGGCTGTTGCCGTCGTCGTCCAGGGCCAGCCTGTCGACGCACAAGCCCCATCGCCGCCCGGAACGCTCCGCGATCGTGTGATACAGGGCGTCGACGAGTTCGGCGTCGGCCTCCCGCTCCCGCCAGCGGTAGGCGTAGGGATTGGCCAGCCGCTCGCGCAGGGCGCGCAGCCGCGCGACATCGAGCGTCCGGGGATCCGGCGGCACTTGGTCGAACCGCTTCCCGCGGAAATCGCCGATCAGCGCGTCGATCGCGTCCTCGTCGTGGTCCGATCCCACAGCCACGTCCCCCATCCCCGACTTGGGCCCCGAGCCGGTGCCTCGAGTCCGGCACCGCCGCGACCCGTGTTGCGGAACGGTCACGGTCGCGCGCGCCTGTCGATCCGGTGTATTCGTTCCTTAAGCCCTGCATCCTAACTTAACGATCGGCCGCTCGGTCGCGGCCCGGACACCGTCAGCCCCATGCGTAGTCACTCGCGACGGTCCTTCGCCGTCGAGGTCAAGTCTGGCGGGCGCCGCCACACGACGATCATCCCCACCCGCATCGTCCCGCCCGCCGCGCCGCCGGTCCGCCCCCTCCCGTCCCCGCCCGCCGGCCCGGCCCCCGCCGCCGCCGAGAAGCGCAGGATCCTCCCGAGCCTGAAGCAGCCGGAGCCCGCCGCGGTCGAGCCCGCTGCGGTCGAGCCCGAAATCGCCGTGGAACGGCCGCCGCTGCGGCGGCGCGGACGGCCGCGCAAGATCCTCCCGGCCCCGGCCGAGCCGGCTAGACCGATCACCCCCGCGCCGATCACCCCCGCGCCGATCGCCCCCGTCGTAGACACCGTCCCGCCGCCGGTTCCCGCGGCCGCCGAGTCCGCCGCGGAGTCCGCCCCCAAGCGCGCCGCGAAGCCGGTCCCGAAATCCACCCTGAAGTCCGCTGCCAAGCCCGCCGGCCTCGCCCCCGGCGAGCGGTGGAAGCGGCGCCTCGGACGCTGGAGCCGGTAGGCCCGGCCGCCGCCCCGGGCCTTACGAAAAAGCCCGCCGCGGCGAACCGGGCGGGCTCAGTCGAGTTTGGGGCCCGCGGGAACCCATTCCCGCCGGCTCCGCGAGCGTAGCAGGCCGGAGCGCCGGATTCCCTGATCCATGTGAGCGCTCGAAGTGAGCGCTCGAACCGGGTGCTCGAACCGGGCGCCCGCTCCGCCGGTGCGGCGTCCACGAGCGCAGGCCTCGGCCCGCGGCCGCGCCGCCCTAGATCGGCGGCATGCAGCGCAGAATCAAGAACTGGATCATCGTCGGCACCGTGGCCGCCCTCGGGGCGGGCATCCTGATGATCGGCCTCACGTGGTCCTACGTCACCCCCGTCGTCGCCCCGGCGGAGACGGCCGCCCCGACCTCGCGGTGACGGTCGTGAGCGGAGATCGGGCCTCGGAAGGAACGCGATGATCGATCTGAACACGGCCACGGCCGAGGAGCTGGACGCGGTGCCGGCGCTCAAGGGCCACGGGCCCGAGATCGTCCGCTACCGGGAGGAGCGCGGGCGCTTCACCGACCTGCGGCAGCTCGACGAGGTGCCGGGGCTGTCCGGCAAGACGGACGGGGTCGCGGAGTCGGTGCGGGTCGCCTCCGACTGAGCACCCGCCCGCGCCCTCAGGCGGGCAGGCTCAGCGCGGCGCACAGCCCGCCCAGCTCGGAGCGCCCGAGCCGCAGGGATCCGCCGTAGAGTTCCGCCAGCTCCAGGGTGATCGGCAGGCCGAAGCCGTGGCCCGGCACGCCCTCGTCGAGGCGCCGGCCGCGGGCCATCACCGCCGCGGCGGCCTCCGGGTCGAGGCCCGGCCCGTCGTCCTCGACCCGCACCCGCACGCCGTCCTCCGCCCGCTCGACGGAGACCCGGACCGCGCCCCGGCACCAGCGGCAGGCGTTGTCGAGGAGGTTGCCGAGCATCTCGTCGAGATCCTGCGCCTCGCAGGCCGCCGCCAGATCGGCCGGCACGGCGAGGTCGATCCGCACGCCCCGGTCGGCGTGGAGCTTGGCCAGCGCGTCGCGCAGGTCGGCGAGGCGGGGCTCCAGCGGTGTGCGGGCCTGGGCGGAACCCGCGAGCGCCGCGGCGCGGGCCCGGCGCAGGTGGTGGCGCACCCGCCGGTCCATGGCGCCGACCGCGGCGCGCAGGTCGCCGCCGGGATCGCGGCCCGGCTCGGACAGCACCATGGCGAGGGTGGCGAGCGGCGTCTTGAGCGCGTGGGCGAGGTTGGCGACGTGGCCGCGCGCGCGCTCCAGGTTGCGCGCGTTCTGGTCGAGCAGCGCGTTGAGTTCGGCCACGACGGGGGCGATCTCGGCGGGCTGCTCGGCGGGCACCCGCGCCCGGCGGCCCGCGCGCACCGCGGCGAGGTCGGCCCCGAGGCGCTTCAGCGGCCCGAGGCCGAGGCGCACCTGCACGAGCACGCCGCCGACGAGGCACAGGCCGAGGATCCCGAGCGCCAGGGCGAGGCTCGTCAGCGCCTCGCGCAGCGGGCCGCGCAGGGCCGCCCGCGGCGCGGCGGCGAGGATGGTGGTCGGCGGATCGCCCGGCAGGTCGAGGACGCGCAGGATCAGCGGCTCGCCGCGGGGTCCACGCCCCTCCGCCGGGCGGGGCCGGCCGGGCTCGTCGTCGGGCGGGTCCGGGGCGACGATCCCGCCGCCGTCGAGGGAGGCGGAGCGGGCGAGCACCGTCCCGCGCCGCACCTCCCAGGCCCAGCCCGAGCCCGGCCGGTCGAAGGGCGGGGCGTCGAGGGCGCCGGGCAGGGCGCCGGCCTCCACCCCGGCGCGCAGGGCGGTGATCTGCGCGTCGAGCCGCCCGTCGATCTGCCCGCGCACGAAGCGGTGCAGGATCAGGCCGATGGCGAGCCCGGCCACCACGAGCGCGACCGTCACGAGGCCGAGGGCGGCGACGAGCAGCCGGGTGCGCAGGGAGCCGGCGTGCATCAGCCCGGCCCCGCCCCGAGCCGGTAGCCGTGGCCGCGCACGCTCTCGATCCGGGCCGGCGCGATCTTCCGGCGCAGCCGGGTGATGATCACCTCCACCGAGTTCGAATCGACCTCGGCGTCGCCCTCGTAGACCCGCTCGATCAGGTGCGGCCGCGGCACCACCGCGTCGCGGTTGAGCATGAGGCAGGACAGCACCCGCCATTCCAGGCCCGTCAGCTTCAGCGGCAGCCCGTCGCGCTCGAACGCGCCGAGCCCGGGGTCGAAGCTCAGGGGCCCGCACAGGATGCGGCTCGCGCCCCCGCCCTGCGCCCGGCGGACCAGGGCGCGCAGGCGGATCACCAGCTCCTCCACCCGGAACGGCTTGACGAGGTAGTCGTCCGCCCCCGCCTTGAACGCGGCGACCTTGTCGCTCCAGCCGTCGCGGGCGGTGAGCACCAGCACCGGCAGCGTGCGCCCGGCCGCGCGCCACGCGGCGAGCACCGAGATCCCGTCGCCGCGCGGGAGCCCGAGGTCGAGCACGCAGGCGTCGTAGCCCTCGGTCTCGCCGAGGTGGCGGGCATCCTCGCCGGTGCCGGCCTGATCGACGGCGCAGTTCTCGGCGCGCAGGGCCCTGGCGACCGCGCCGGCCAGGGCCGCGTCGTCCTCGACCAGAAGAATCTTCACCGCGCGTCTCCCCCACCCCGCACCGCGGGCGCGCCCGTCGTCCGGCGGCGAAGCCCGGTCCGGTTGCGAAAGCGCGCGGCGCGCCAGGGACTTGGCGCCGTGCCCGCTCGCGTCCCGGCTCTAAGCAGGTTCGCGTCGGCACGCCAACGCTTCACCCGCTTAGATCCTTGGGGGATCGCAGGTTTTCGACGCCGAACCGGCGACCACTTCGGCGAAACCTGCTTAGGCCCGGAGGCTTAACCGGGACTGAACCGGGCGGTTCAGGCCCGATTGGCGGGGCTGCCGTAGGACGGCGCCACGGGCCGAACGGGCCCCGAAGCGAAGGCAGACGAGACATGAGCGACGACACGATCATCGACGGGACCGCGCGCGAGATCCCGCAGGCCGCCCCGTCCCGCCCCCGGCGGGTGCCGCGGCGGACCTGGGCGGTGGGGCTGGTCGCGGTCCCCCTGGCGCTGGGTGCGGCGGGCCTCTCGCTGGCGCAGGGCGAGGTGCGGCCGACGCCGGTCGCGCCGGTGGCGATCCAGGCGCTCGCCCCCTCGGGCGCCACGGCGGTGAAGGGCGAGGTCGCCGAGATCTTCGGCAACAAGTTCGTGGTCCAGGACGGCACCGGCCGGGCGCTGGTCGAGACCGGCCGCGACGGCGAGGGCGGCGGGCTGGTCGTCAAGGGCGAGACCGTGACGGTCCAGGGGCGCTTCGAGAAGGGCTTCCTGCACGCCCGGATCCTCACCCGCGGCGACGGGCGGCAGGTCCTGCTCGGGTCTGCGGGCGGTCCGCCGGCCGGCAGCCTCGACTGGGCCAAGGACAAGGTCGGGCTGGGGCCCAAGGTCGACGTGCCGGCCCTGACCGCGGCGGTGGAGGCGGCGGGCTACGGCGACGTGCGCGTGACGGGGCGGGGCCCGCGCCACCTCGAGGTCGCGGCCCGCAAGGACGGCCAGGAGCGCCAGCTCCACGTCGGGTTCGACGGGCGCATCCGCGAGAAACCGACGCTGTGACCGGAGCCCGGGGCGCCGGCCGAAGGGTCACAGGCCGAAAAGTGGCAGGCCGAAGAGCGGCAGGCCGAAGGGTCGCAGGCCGGCGCCCCGGATCCGCGAGAACGATCGCCGCCGCGGCGCGGTTGACCTCGGGGCGGCTCGCACGGGCCGGCCCGGAGGGACAACAGCCATGACGATCAGGACACTCGGCCTCGCCGCCGCCTTCACGCTCGCGGTCACCGGAGCGGCGTTCGCCCAGACCACCGGCGGCGGGAGCGCGGAGCGCAACATGAACAACCCCGGCAGCGTGAAGAGCAACGCGGAGAAGGCCATGGAGCGGCCGGGCGCGGCGGGGACCGGCATGGCGCCCGGGACCAGCGGCGGGCCGCCGGTCAGCACGCCCGGCGCGGCCGCCGGCAGCGGCATGGGCAACGGCGCCACCGGCAGCGGCGCGGCGCCGAGCGGCAGCCGGTAGCGGAGGGCGCGCCGGGACCGAGCGCCCCGGCGCATCTTGTCGCGGCCACGGGCGCCGCGGAAACTTGACCGCGTGCCCGGCGGCTTGGCCGGGCATGTGGTTTCTCTACGGTCTCACCATCCTGGCTGGCATCTCCAACGCGATCCAGCCCGGGCAGAACGCGACCCTGTCGAAGGCGCTGGGCCTGCCCGTCACCGCCGCCCTGATCATCCTGCTCGTCAGCACGGCGGCGCTGCTCGTCGGCGGGGTCGCGGTCGGCAAGCTGGAGCTGCCGAGCGGGCCGCAGCTCGCCGCCGTGCCGTGGTGGGCGTGGCTCGGCGGCCTGTTCAGCGTCCTGCTGATCCTCGCGCAGCTCTACGCCTCGCCCGCCATCGGCGCGGCCTCGTTCCTCGGCATCATCGTGACGGTCGGCGTCGTCGCCTCGCTCGTGCTCGACCATTTCGGCTGGGTCGGCTTTCCGGTGCACCCGGCGAGCCTGTGGCGGATCGTCGGCGCGGCCCTGATGATCGGCGGCGTGGCGCTGGTCGCGCTGTTCTGACCGGGCCCCTGACCCGCCCTCAGCCGACGCCGGTGGGGCCGTCGAGGACGCGCCGGACGCGGCGGGCCAGCTCCATGCGCTTGTAGGGCTTGTTGATGATCTCGAACTCGGTGCCGCCCGCGTCCGTGCGCTCCAGCGACGCCTCGGCGTAGCCCGTGGTCAGCAGCACCCGGATCTTGGGCTGGCGCTCGCGGGCGGCGCGGGCCAGCATCACCCCGTTCATGCCGCCCGGCATGATCAGGTCGGTGAACAGCAGGTCGATGCGCGGCTCGCCGTCGAGGATCTCCAGCGCCGCCCGCGGGCCGTCGACGACGGTGACCTTGTAGCCGAAATCCTCCAGGATCGTGCCGGCGGTGGCCGCCACGTCGGGCCGGTCGTCCACCACCAGCACCGTCTCGGTTCCGTGCCGGTCGGCGGCCCGGATGGTCGGCCGGTGCTCCTCCTCCGCCTTCTGGTCCGAGGCCGGGAACAGCAGCCGCACCGTGGTGCCGTGGCCGACCTCCGAGTAGATCTTGACCGAGCCGCCCGACTGCTTGGCGAAGCCGTAGACCATCGCGAGCCCCAGCCCGGTGCCCTTGCCGTCGGGCTTGGTGGTGAAGAACGGCTCCATCACCCGCGCCACGATCTCGGGCGGCATGCCGCTGCCGGTATCGGTCACCGAGACGACGACGTAGGCACCGGGTCCGACCGTCTTGTAGAGGGCGGTGTCCTCGTCCTCGATCAGCAGGTTCTCGGTCTTCACCGTCACCGTGCCGCCGTTCGGCATGGCGTCGCGGGCGTTGATCAGCACGTTGAGCAGCGCGACCTCGGCCTGGGTCGGGTCGATCCGCGTCGTCCACAGGTCGGGGTCCGGCACGAGCCGCATCACGACCGCCTCGCCGAGCGTGCGCTCGGCCATCTCGCTCATGTTCTGGACGAGGCCGTTGATGTTGAGCAGCCGCCCCTCCAGGCGCTGCTTGCGCGAGAAGGCGAGGAGCTGGTGGGTCAGCTTGGCGGCGCGGTCCGAGGCGTCGCGCACCGCCTCGCCCGCCCGGCGCAGGCGCGCGACGTCGATGTCGGGGTGGTCGATCAGCGCCAGCATCACCTCGTTGTGGCCGGAGATGACCTGGAGCAGGTTGTTGAAGTCGTGCGCGATGCCGCCGGTGAGCTGGCCGAGGCTCTCCATCTTCTGGGCCTGGTGCAGGCTCTCCTCCGCGTCGCGGCGGCGCGAGACGTCGAGCTGCGAGCCGAAGAAGTAGACGAGGTCGCCCTGGCGGTTGAACACCGGCGAGACGAACAGCGCGTTCCAGAAGGACGAGCCGTCCTTGCGGTAGTTCAGGATCTCGGTGGCGAACTCGCGGTGGTCGGCGATCGCAGAACGCACCTCGCTCACCGTGTCCCGGTCGGTGTCGGGCCCTTGCAGGAAGCGGCAATTGGTGCCGATCAGCTCGTCCCGGGTGTAGCCGGTCATGCGCTCGAAGGCGCGGTTCACGAAGATGATCGGGTTGTCGGGCTGGTGCGGGTCGGTGACGATCATCGGCATGCGCGTCGTCTCGACGGCCGCGAAGAAGATGTCGTGATGCTGATCGATGACGCCGGACGGCCCGCTGCCGGTCACGGGCGTGCGCGGCCCGTTGTTCTTCGGCTTCTCAGGCGATGAGGGCATGGGCCGGGGCCTCGCTGCTGGGACGGGCGCCGCAGAGCCTCGAACCGAGGGACGAAAGGTTGTGCACGGCCACGTTGTAGGAAGCATCTGCATCAACCGGTGTCCACCGGGCCAAGAGGTCGCACCGTGGCCGGAGGCCGCCGGGGGCGGTCAATCGGGCCGCGCCGCGCGCAGGTGCCCGAGGAAGTTCGCGATCTCCCGGCGCCGGAGGCCGGCGTCGAGCACCTCCGGTCCGATCCCGTGGCGCCACGCGATCCGCTCCGCCGCGGCATCGCCGCGGGGCAGGGCGGCGACCTCGTCGGCGTAGGCGCGCACCTCGGCCGGATCCTCGGCCAGGCCCGCCTCGACGATCGCCGCCGCGCACAGGCGCAGCATCGCGGCGAGTTCGTCGAGGTCGAGTTCCGGGTGGTACTGCGTGCCCCAGAACCAGCCGGCCCCGCACCGGATCTCGATCGCCTGGACGCCGAGCAGCCGGTTGCCGGCCAGAACCCGGGCGCCGGGGGGCGGCTCCAGCACCGCGTCCGAGTGGACGGCGGGGGCCTCCCAGGTCTCCGGGCGGCCGGCGAGGAGCGGGTGGGAGCGGCCTTCCCGGGTGGGCACGATCCCCCGGGCGAAGCCGTATTCCGGGCCGTGCGGGTTCTCCGCCGCGTGCCCGCCCGCCACGACGGCGGCGAGCTGCACGCCCCAGCACGAGCCGAACACCGGCAGCCCCGCCGCGAACGCGGCGCGCATCAGCCCGACCTGACGCTCGACCTCCGCGCCGCCCTGCGAGACCTTGAGGGTCGAGCCCGTGACGATCATCCCGTCGAGGCCGCCGAGATCCGGCGCATCCGCGTCGGCGTCGGCGGGGTAGGCGAGCCGGCAGACGGCGTCGGGGGCGAGGGCGCGGGCGACGGCGGCGTAGGACTCGGCCGAGGTCCGGCCGGTGGCCGCGACGTGGCGGCTGCGGGCCGCGCGGCCGTTGCCGTCGGCGATGAGGAGACGCATCTCGTGGGCTCTGGGATCGGGGAAGCCGCCTCTACCTCGGCCTTTCGCGGGCCGAATCCGCCCCGGCAGGTTGTCGCGCGGCGCGGGCGCCGCAGCGGCCCGCCCGGGTCGGGATCAGGCCATCACCTCGGCGAGGATGCCCGGGACCTGCCCCGGGATCTCCCGGGCGAGGAAGCCGATCCCGCCGTAGCGGCGGGCCAGCCGGCGCCCGGCCTCGCCGTGGGCGTAGACGCTCCACAGGGCCGCCGCCTCGGGGGCGGCGCCGCGGGCGAGCAGGCCGACGATCAGCCCGGCCAGCGTGTCGCCGGAGCCGGAGGTCGCCAGCCCGACATGGCCGACCTCGTAGCACCACGCTTGCCCGTCGGGGGCGACGACGTGGGTCCGGCCGCCCTTCATCACCGTCACCGTGCCGAACCGGTCCGTGGCGGCCCGGGCGGCGGCCAGGGGATCGGCCTCGATCGCCTCGCGGGATTGGCCGAGGAGCTTGGCCATCTCGCCCGCGTGCGGGGTGATCACGGCGGGCCGGGCGAGCCCGCCCGTCAGGCCGGGCGCGTCGGACAGGGCGGCGAGCGCGCCGGCGTCGAGCACCACCCCCGCGTCGCCGTCCGCGGCCCCGCGCACCAGCGCGGCGGCTAGGGCCGCGCCGTCCGCGTCCTCGTTCATGCCGGGGCCGGCCAGCACCGCGTCGCTGCGCCCGGCGCGGCCGGCGAGGTCGTCGGCGCAGGCGCTGGCGATCCCGCCGTCGGGCGTCTGGGGCAGGCCCACCACCAGCGCCTCGGGGACCGCGATGCCGATCGGCACCGCGAGGTCCCGGCAGACCGCGATCTGAAGCTTGCCGGCCCCGGCGCGCATCGCCGCCTCGGCCGCCAGCAGCACGGCGCCGGGCAATTGCGTGCAGCCCGCGACCACGAGGACGCGCCCGCGCCCGTCCTTGCTGTCGCCCTCGGCCTCGGGCAGCCCCAGGGCGCGCAGCAGGTGTTCGGTGACCGGTGTGACGGTGGCCATCGCGCTTCCCCTTCGCGGGCCGCCCGTCACTGCGCGGCGGCCTCGGCGTCGGGTTCGGAGGTAACGGGGGCGCCCTGCGCCTCAAGAGGTGCGACGAAGTTGTAGCGCACCAGCGCCAGCCCGCCGCCGGGCCGCGCGTCGGGCGCGAAGACGTACTCGGTCACCCCGCAATTGGCGACGTCGCCCTCGGCGTCGACCCCGAGGATCTCGGCCTCGCTCATGTCCTCCAGGAGGTAGCGCAGGCACAGCACCACCACCTGGTGTGCGACGACGAGGACGCGCTTGCCGCCGTGGTGCAGGGCGATGGTGTCGAGGGCGCTGCGCAGGCGCAGGATCACGTCGCACCAGCTCTCGCCGCCGGGCGGGCGGTGATAGAACTTGCCGAGATCGGCGCGCAGGGCCGCCTGCTCGGGGTGCAGGCTCTCGATCCCGGCGCGGGTCAGCCGGTCGAGGATGCCGAACTCCTTCTCGCGCAGCCGCTCGTCCACGAGCAGCCCCGGGGTCCCCGGCGCGAGGCCGCCGGCCGCGCGGATCGCCTCGGCGGTGCCGACCGCCCGCCGGTAGGGCGAGGCGAGCACGAGGTCCGGGCGCTCGGCCTCGGGCAGGCTCGCGAACCAGCGTCCGAGCGCGCGCGCTTGGCGCTCGCCCAGCGCGCTGAGCGGCACGTCCACGTCGCGCTCGGCGATGTCGATGCGCGCGGCCCCGGAGGCCTGGGCGGCGTCCCGGGCGACGTTGCCGGCGCTCTCGCCGTGCCGGACGATCCAGAGATAGGCCGGATGCCGCTGCTGTTCCTCCAAAGGTTCCTCCCCGCTCGACGGGACGGAACGCACCGCCGCAGGGGCCGTTCCGGCGCGCTCAGGCCGGCCACGCCCCGAGGCGCCGGTAGGCCAGGGCCGCCAGCGCCAGGGCGGCGGCCAGGAGGCAGGCGGCGCCGAGGAGCGCCTGCCGCGCCGCCGCCTCCGCCGGGAGGACGGCGGGGAAGGCCGGCACGGCGTCGTAGGCGTCGAAGTCGAGGCGCGCCTGGCAGCCGGCGCAGACCGGGGCCGGGCGCAGCGCCTGCGCCAGGATCCGCGGCTCGAAGAACGCGCGCAGCCGCCGCCGGTGCTCGGAGACGGCAGCGAGGAAGGCCGCGTGCCGGCCGGCATCGGTCCCCGCCGCGGTCTCCAGGGCCAGCGCCAGGGCGGTCGCCGGCGAGAGCGGTGCCAGCCGGGCGCTCCAGGCCGCCGCCGCGTCCGCGCGGGCCTGGAGCGCGTCCCGGTGCCCGGCCAGAGCGGCGTCGTAGAACGCGTCGCGCGCCAGCCGCTTGATCTCGGGCGCGTCGCGCAGCGCGGGGGGGTCCTTCGCCTCCGCCTCCGGCGCCCGCGCGGCGAGCCACGCCGCGACGATCCGCGGGCCGGCCTCGCCGGTGTAGAAGCGGTCCTGCGCCTCCCGGCTCGCGTCGATCGCCGCGATCCGCGACGGGACCGGGGCGAGACCGTCGACGACGAGGCCGAGCGCCGCCGGCAGGGCGACCACGAGGCAGGCCCAGGCCAGGACGAGGAGCGTCAGCGCCGCCACCGCCCCCCGCCACAGGCTCGCGGCCAGCGCGCAGGCCGCCACCCAGAACAGGGTGTAGGCGGCGAGCGCCGCCGCGAGCCCGGCCCCGGTCGTCCCCCAGCCGGCGAGCGGACCGAGCGCCCCGGTGACGGCGAGGGCGAGCGCCGTCCCCCCCAGCACCGCCCCGACGGCGACCAGCGCGGCCGCGCCGAACTTCGCCCCCGCCACCGCGCGCGGGCTCACCGGCTGGGCCGCGATCAGCCGGAGGATGCCCGCATCCGCCTCGGCGGAGAGCCGCGTGCCGGCGAGCGCGATCACCGCCAGCGGCACGAGGTGGACGAGCACGAAGGCGAGGTCGAACGGCCCGAGCCGGAGCGTGGCGGCGGAGCCCGGCTCGTAGGCGGTGTCGTCGAACACGGTGCTGAAGCCGAAGCTCACCCGGGTCAGCGCCGGCTGCACGTCCGCCTGCCCGACCGCCAGCGCGGCGAGCGGGGTCGGCGGCTTCACCGCGTAGGCGGCCAGGAAGTAGTGCATGTAGCCGAAGGCGTGGGTCGGATCCTGCCAGTAGGCCACCCGCAGCGGGCCGGGCTGCGCGTAGCGCGCGCGGGCCGCCTTGGCCGCGTCCACGGCGCGGGTGGAATCCCCTGCGGCCGCGGCGATCGCCGCCCGCTCGGCCGCGACCCGCTCGGCCCCGATGCGGGCGCCGAGGCAGAGGGCGGCGGCGAGCATGGCGAGGATCGCCCAGGTCAGGGGCTCGCGCAGGAGCAGACGCAGCTCGGCGCGCAGCAGCCGGTGGAAGCGGGGGGCGCTCACGGGCGGAGCCTCCGGACCAGGGGGACGCTCAGGGCCGCGAGCGCGGCGAGCCACAGGGCCAGCGCCAGGGCCGGCCCCGCGGCGTCGGCGAGCCCCCGGGCGAGGGGCAGCGGCGCGGGGGTGAAGGGCGGGATCGCCCGCCACAGCTCCGGCCCCGCCACGAGCTGCCGCCCGCCCCGCTGCGGGTTGTCGCGGATCTCGGCGTTCATGCGCTCGGAGATGCCCCGGCGGTAGGCCTCCGCCGCCCAGACGAAGTGGGCGTGCTGCGCGAAGTCGGTGCCGGCCAGCGTCTGCGACAGGGCCTGGAGGGCGACCCGGGGCGAGAGCAGGCCGGCCCAGCCGAACGCCCGCTCGCGGCCGGCGAGGCCGGCGAAGAAGGTGCCGAGCTCGCGGTCGTAGACGGCGTAGGCGTGGTGCTCGTTCTCGATCATCGTCAGGCCGCGCAGGTCGACGGGCAGTTCGTCGGGGTCGGAGGCCCCGTAACGGGCGAGCGCCGCCCGCACCTGCGCGTCGCTCGCCTCGGCGGTGCGGTGGTCGCGCAGGTCCGCGTCGATCCGGGCGCGGGCCTCCCGGTAGGAGGGCGCGGGCGCCACGACCTCGACCCCCGCGGTCGCGAGCCGCGGGGCGACGACGCAGAGCCCGACCCAGACCGCGAGCGCGGCGGCGAGCGCGCCGCGGGCCGTGCGGGCGGACAGCGAGATCAGCAGGGCGATCAGCAGGAACACGGCGGCGTAGGCGAGCTGGGCCAGGGTCCAGACCGCCAGCCGCGGGCCGACCTCCCAGCCCTCGGCTCCGACGCTCGCGGCGGCGAAGCCGCCGAGCGCCAGGAGCGGCAGGCCGACCAGCGCGGCGAGGGCGAGGAGCAGCGCGGCGAAGCGCCCGGCGAACAGCCGGCCCGGCCGCGCCCCGTTGCCGAGCGCCAGCCGCAGGGTGCCGCGCTCGCGGTCGGCGGCGAAGGCGGAGAAGCCGAGCAGGATCGCGGCGAGCGGCACCACCAGCCCGACGATGTCGGCGACGCTGCCGAACCCCGAGCGGGTGAGCGGCCCGGCATCCTGCACGGCGCGGTAGACGGCGTCGTTGAACAGGTGCGCCTCCACCCGCACCATCCGGCCCGTGTAGGGGCCGGTGCCGGGATCGAGCACGGCGAGCGGCGCCACGGGGCGGAACACCCACAGCCCGTAATGGTCGGCCGAGTGCGGGTTCTTGGCGTCCTGCCCGAGCCAGCGCGCCCGCTCGGCGGCGGTGATCCGCTCGACCTCGGCGGCGTAGCGCGCGGCGCCCTGCCACGCGCCGAGGCCCGCCACCCCCAGCAGCAGCAGGAGCACGGCGCCGATCCAGCGCGGGCGCGCGTCGCGCCACGCCAGCGCGAGTTCGGCCGCCACGCGCCTCACGCCGCCGCCCCCGCTGCCCCGGTCGTCGCCGCACCGGTCGTCGCCGCCCCGGTCGTCGCCGCACCGGTCGCCCCCGCCAGCCGCTCGATGTAGAGCCGCTCCAGGGCGACGTGGTCGAGGCGGGCCGGATCGATCTCCTCGACGACGCGGCCGGCGGCGAGCACGCCGACCCGGTCGGCCATCTCGCGCACCCGGTAGAGGTCGTGGGTGGCCATCAGGACGGCGGTGCCCCGCGCCGCCGCGGCCCGCACCGTCCCGGAGAACTCGGCCGCCGCGGCCGGGTCGAGGCCCGAGGTCGGCTCGTCGAGGAGCAGCAGCCGGGCGCGCCGCGCCAGCGCCACGGCGATGCCGACCTTCTGGCGCATGCCCTTCGAGTAGGTGCCGGCCGGCCGCCCCCGCGCCTCCTCCGCCAGCCCAGCCTGGCCGAGCAGCCGGCCCGCCTCGGCGCGGCCGAGGTCGAGGCCGGCGAGCGTCGCGAAGTAGCGCAGGTTCTCCAGGCCCGAGAGCCCGGGATAGAGGGCGACCTGCTCGGGGATGTAGGCGATCCGCGCCCGGGCGGCGACCGGCTCGGCCCCGGCATCGATCCCGCAGACGCGGACCGCGCCGGCATCCGCCCGGAGGAAGCCGAGGACGAGGTTGATCGTCGTGGTCTTGCCGGCCCCGTTCGGCCCGAGCAGGGCGTAGACGCCGCCGGCGGGCAGGGTCAGGTCGAGACCCTCCAGGGCGACCCGGACGCCGAACCGCTTGGCGACGCCCCGCAGCGCCAGCACCGGCGCGTCGCCCGTCTCATCACCCGTGTCGTCGTGCATCCCGCCCGCCATCAGAACCGCACCGTGAACGAGCCGGTGAAGCGCCGCGGCGAGCCGGGGAACACCCGGAAGACGTTGAGCGAGCTCTCGTAATAGGCGACGTTGCCGATGTTCTCGATGTTCAGGGCGAAGCGCATGTTGTCGTAGCGGTAGTAGGCCAGCGCGTCGAAGGCGACGTAGGCCGGCAGGACGAAGCCGGAACCCGCCGCGTCGCCCGCCCGCTCGCCGACGCCGCGCACCCCGCCGCCGATGCCGAACCCCTTCCACGCGCCCCCCGGCTCGTAGACGGCGAGCAGGCTGCCGGAATGGCGCGGCACGTTGATCAGCGGCGCGCCCACCGGCAGGACGTTGTCCTTCGTCACGACCGCGTCGGCGTAGACGTAGCCGGCCAGCACCTTCAGCTCCGGCCCGAGCTGGCCCTGCGCCGTCAGCTCGAAGCCCTGGCTGCGCACGCCGCCCGCGGCGAGGGAGAAGCCGCTGTTGTTGGGGTCGGGGGTGAGCACGTTCTGCCGCTCGATGCGGAAGGCCGCCGCGGTCAGGAGCAGGTTGCCGCCGAACAGTTCGGACTTGGCGCCGATCTCGTAGCCGAGCCCGGTCTCGGGCGGCAGCGGCGTGCCGCGGGTGACGGCCGCGGCGTCCGGCCCGATATTGGGCCGGAAGCTGGTGCCGACGTTGGTGTAGAACGACAGTTCGGGGATCGGCCGGTAGAGCAGGCCCGCCCGCGGCGAGGCCGCGAGCCGCGACTGCTCGGTCTGGCTGCGCACCACCCGCTCGCGGAAGGACTGCTCGAAGATGTCGAGCCGGACGCCGACGAGCGCCCGCCACTCGGGCGTGAGGACGATCTCGTCCTGCGCGTACAGGCCGGTGTTGGTGATCCGCTCCAGGTTGTTGCGCGGAATGGTGATCGGCGGCAGCGCCTGCCCGTAGACCGGCGCGTAGATGTCGAGCGCGTAGGGGTTCGCGCGAAAATTCGAGCGGAAGTACTGGGTCCGGCTGTCGGTCGCCTCGCGGTCGACGCCGAGCAGCACGGTGTGGCCGATGCCGCCCGTGTCGAAGCGCCCGATCAGGTCGGCCTGACCGATCGCCACGTCCCAGCGGTAGTCGCGCACGTTGCGGTCGCGGGCCACCGTGCGGTTGTCGGCGGCGAGCGAGCGCACCTCGGCCGACTCGCCCTCCAGGTCGCCGGTGTTGAGGTAGGTGGCGAGCCGCATCTGCCACGCGTCGTCGAAGCGGTGATCGACGCGCACCTGCATCGTGTTGTTGTTCTGGTAGGTGCTCTGGCCGGGCTCGCCGAGGAAGCGCGACAGCGGCAGGAAGCCGAGCTGCCGGTTGATGGCGATGACGCCGCGGTCGAAGACGATGCGGTTCTTCACGAACTCGGTCTCGACCGTGATCCGGGTGTCGGGCGTGACCTGCCAGCTCACCACGGGGGCGACGAGCAGGCGGTCGCTGTTGACGAAATCGCGGAAGCTGCCCGCGCCCTGGGCCGCGAGGTTGAACCGGTAGAGGACGGTGCCGTCGGCGCTGAGCGCGCCGCCCGCGTCGATCGTGCCGCGGGTCAGCCCGAACGAGTCGACCTGGTTGCCGAACTCGACGAAGCGCTCGGCGGTGGGCTGCTTGGTGATGATGTTGATCAGGCCGCCAGGGTCGCTGCGCCCGAACAGGCCGGCGCCCGGCCCCTTCAGCACCTCGATGCGCTCGACGTTCTGCGCGTCGGGCGGGGGCGGGGTGCCGCGGTTGAGCGGGAAGCCGTTCTTGTAGATCTCCGAGGTGGTCACCCCGCGGATGGCGTAGCTGAAGATGCTCAGGCCGCCGAAATTGTTCTGCTGGGCGACGCCGGGGAGGTAATTGAACACCCGGTCGACGCGGGTGGCGGCGAGGTCGGTGATCACCTCGCGCGGGGCGACGTTGACCACCTGCGGCACGTCCATCTGCGGGGTGGCGGTGCGCGTGGCGCTGACCGCCCGGGCGGCGCTGAAGCCCGGGGTCGGGCCGATCAGGCCGATCGTGCCCGAGGCCGTGGTCGTGCCCGGCGCCGCGCCCTCGCCGACGTGCTCGACCGACACCTCCTCCAGCGCGACATCCTCCGCACGCGCGTCGGGGGCGGGCATCGCGGCCGAGAGCACGGCCGAGAGCGCGGCGGCGGGCGCGAGGCGCGTCGGGCGTCGCGTCGGGCCGCGCGCGGCCCTAAGCGCTGCCTTGGGCGCGGCCCCGGACGCGGACGCCCGCTCGGCGGGGGAGAGACTCGGACGGGCGTTCACCGGAGCACTCGCGGTTGCCGGGCGGCGGCCGGACGGATGCGAGGGCGCCCACCGGACCGTCGCGGCCCGCAGCGCACGCGCTCCGCCCGGGGCACCCCGCCCGAGGGATGACGTCGTGCCGGGGCAGGTCTCCTGGCTCGCGGGTCGTCACCCCTGCCTGGCCTTCCCGGTACGCGCACCGGTGACCGTCGTCGGCAGCGGCTCACCGCTCACAGTTGCGGGGGCAGCTTCGGCCTCGCTCCGGAGAGCTCACCGAATTCCCGTCTTAGCCCGCGGGCCGGAACCCGCGAGAACCTCGGCAGGCGGGATACTCGGCGCGGCCGGACCGCGGGTCAACGGCCCGGAAACGATTTGTAACAGTGTTGCACGCGGCGTGGCCGATCGGCCACAGCGGGCGGGGCGGACGCGCACCCTGCCGCACGCTCGGCCGGATGCGGGGCATCGCGCGGCGCGCGAGCCGGTTCCAGCGGGGCGGACGGACCTGCCGCGTCCGGTGATTGTGATTTACATTTATAAAAACTCCAAAGTAAGTAGCTGTTGTATTGTGTTAAATTTGCCATATCACGATCACGCACCCGTGATAGACGCGTATCCGATGGATTTTTCGCGCGCAGAATCGCGCCCAAGGCTGGGAAAATGTCGGATCATCATCACGCACGTGTTCCCGTCGGCGCTCCTCAGGTCCGCAAGAGCGCCATCCTCGGGGTTCTTCTGTCGACGACCTGCGGCATTCTGCTGACGGGCGGCGCCCAGGCCCAGCCGGCGCCGGTCACGGACATCGAGCTGTCCGAGCTGAGCGTCACGGGCGAGGGCGGCGGGCGGAGCCTGAACACCGACCTCTACGGCGCGGGCGGCGCCGTCGGGCCGGTGCCGGGCTACGTCGCCAGCCGCAGCACGGTCGCCACCAAGACCGACACGCCGATCCTGGAGACGGCGCAGTCGATCTCGGTGGTGGGCCGCAAGCAGATCGAGGATACCAACGCGCTCACCGTCAACCAGGCGCTGCGCTACACGCCCGGCGTCACCACCGAGCAGCGCGGCGGCGCCGGCTCGACGCGCCTGGAGCAGTTCTACATCCGCGGCTTCCTCGCCCCGATCTTCCTCGACGGGCTCGTCCTGCCGGGCAACCGCGACGCGTTCCCGTCCGTCGATCCCTTCCGCATCGAGCGCATCGACATCATCAAGGGCCCGAGTTCCGTGCTCTACGGACAGGCGGGTGCGGGCGGCATCGTCAACATCGTCTCCAAGGTGCCGCGCTTCGTCCAGCACGGCGAGATCTTCGTGCAGGGCGGCGGCTTCAACGAGGTCCGCGGCGGCTTCGACGTCGGCGGGCCGATCGCCTCCGACGTGCCGGGGCTCGCCGACCAGTTCGCCTACCGGCTGATCGGCTCGGGCTGGAACGGGGACGGCCCGGTGGTGACGACCCGGGTCGAGCGCGCCTTCATCAGCCCGATGCTCACGTGGCGGCCCTCGACCGACACCTCGCTGACCCTCATCGGCAACTACCAGCGCGATCCGTTCTCCGGCTTCTACGGCGGCTTCCCGGCGGTCGGCACCGTGTTCGCCCGCAACTTCGGCAGCGGCGTCTTCGGCCGCCTGCCGGTGAACTTCTACGACGGCGACCGCAACTTCGAGCGCTCGGACCGCACGCAGGGCTCGATCGAGTACCTGTTCGACCATCGCTTCGGCGAGGGCCTGCGCTTCCACTCCGCCGCGCGCTACCTGCACTCGGAGGGCGACTACCGCAGCGTCTTCTCCGCCTTCAACGAAGCCAACGGCCCGTTCACCTCGGGGCCGCTGATCGCCCGCTCGCGCGGCGGCACGAAGGTGCAGATCGACGCCTACACCATCGACAACAACTTCATCGCCAACTTCGACACCGGCCCGCTCAGCCACACCGCGCTGCTCGGCGTCGACCACCGCACCATCCGCACCAGCACCTATGCCGGGCCGTTCCCGACGGCCCCCAGCCTGAACGCGCTGGCGCCGAACTACTTCACGAACATCCCGTTCCCGGACTTCACCTCGCAGCAGCGCATCTCCGCCGAGCAGACCGGCGTGTACTTCCAGGACCAGATCAAGTTCGACCGCTACGTCCTCACCCTCGGCGGCCGCTACGACGTCGCCCGCCAGGCCGGCCCGACGCGGACGCTGGCCACGGGGGCGCTGGCGTTCCAGGACGTGCCCGCCGACGCCCTGACCTACCGGGCGAGCCTGCTCTACCTGTTCGACAGCGGCGTCGCCCCCTACGTCTCCTACAGCCAGGCGTTCGAGCCGATCGTCGCGGGCCGCGTGTTCGATCCGGCGCTCGGGGCGACCGGCCGCATCCCGATCCCGATCGCGAGCGACCAGTACGAGGCGGGCATCAAGTACCAGCCGCCGGGCACCGACATCCTGCTCACCACGGCGTTCTTCGACATCCGGCGCTCGAACTCGACGTCGACCGACCCGGTCAATCCGGGCTTCGTGGTCCAGACCGGCGAGGTCGGCGTGCAGGGCGTCGAGTTCGAGGCGCGGGTCAACATCACCGAGAACTTCAACCTCGTCGGCGGGTTCTCGCTCCTCGACATCCGCAACGTCCGCGATCAGGGCACCACGCTGAACGACCTGACCCGGCAGCAGGTGCCCCTCCAGGGCCTGCGCCCGGTGCTCGTGCCCGACACGACCGCCTCGGTGTTCGCCGACTACCGCTTCACCGACGGCCCGCTCGCCGGCCTCGGCCTCGGCGGCGGCGTGCGCTACCTCGGCCCGTCCTGGGGCGACCCGGCCAACACCTTCCAGGTGCCCGAGAGCGTGCTCGTCGACGCGGTCGCCTCCTACGACATGAAGTACCTCGACCCGCGGCTCGCCGGGCTCAGCGCGCAGCTCAACGTCCAGAACCTGCTCGACGAGCGCTACGTGACGGGCTGCTTCTCCTACTCGGGCTGCTATTACGGGCTGCCGCGGACGGTCTACGCCACCCTGCGCTACCGCTGGTAGGCGCCGGGTCCGGGCGGCGGGCGCTCAGGCCCGCGCGCCGCCCTCCGGATCGTCCGGGCCGGCCTCCTGCGGGGGCGCCGGGTCGAAGAAGCTCTCGACCGGCACGCCGAGGGCGGCCGCCACGCGCCCCAGGACCTCCAGCTTGCGGGCGCGCTCCGCCGCCGCCGCGGCCCGCTCGGCCGCGAGCCGCTCGAAGTCGCGGCCCTCGCTCTTGTCCCGCTCACCCATCCCGGACCTGCCGTCTCCGGATCTCGCGCACAGCACGATATCCCAGTTGCGAAACGACGGGAAATTGTGATCCTGCCCCGCAACACATTTGTGAGGGCCCGGGATCGCATGCCGCGCAGGTCTTCGGGCGGCGCCCTGTGGGCGTCGCCCCCGCCGCTGACCGCCCTCAGGATCGGCGTGTGGGAGGACGACGTCGGGGCCGACCGGACGCGCGGCGACGCGGTGATGGCCCGGCTGTTCGGCCTGAGCGAGGCCGAGGCCGCCGAGGGGATCGCGTGGTCGCGCCTCGCCGCCCGCTTCCACCCGGAGGATCTCGCCCGGGACACGGAGCACCGCCGCCGGGTGCGCCAGGCGGGCGGCCTGTTCGCGTGGGAGCACCGGATCGTGCCCGCCCCCGGCATCGTGCGCTGGGTGCTGGCGCGCGGGCACTTCAAGCGGGACGCGAACGGCCGGATGCGCGGACGCGGCATCGTCATCGACATCACCGACAGCCGGACCGACGCGCAGCTCGAAGGCCCGGCCCGCTTCCTCGCGGCGCGGGAGACCGCGGGCTCGATCACGGAACAGATGGCCGAGCGCGCCCTCGATCTGTGGGAGTTGCTGCGCGACCTCGACGCGGCCTCCGCCAGACGCCTGCGCCCCAAGGTCGAGGCCGTCCTGCGCGAACTCGGCTGCCAGATCGCCGCCTCGCTGACGGACGAGGCCGCGAGCGCGCCGGCGCCGGAGCGCGATCCGCGGATGCACTGAGCGCGCCCGGGCGCTCCGGGCTCGCCGGACCCTGCGAGCGCCGCGCGGTCCGGGCCGGCCGGATCCGGCGGCGCGGCGAACGGAGGCGGGCGTCGGCCGTTGATGCCCGGCGACCGATGCCGGGCGTACCGCCCACGCTTTCCCGAGAGTGCCGCCGTGAGTGCTGACCTGACGCCTGCCGCATCCGAGACCGGGGCCGCGCCATCGGACGGCCGCCACACCTTCCCGCCCCACGTCGTCGCGGCGCTCGACGAGCATTGCCGCGTCGAGAAGCTGTCCCGCGAGGCGGCCATCTGCGCCCTCGTGACGGAATCCCTGCGCTTCAAGGGCTACCTGCCCCGCAGGCCCGCGGATGCGGGCCCTTGATCCGGGGACGCCGGAGCGGGCAGGCTCGGGCGACGGCCCCGGCGCGACCCGTGGGGGGCGGGACCGCCGCCGGGGAGGTGACCATGGCAGGCAGGCACGTCTCGCCGACCCTCGGGTTGGCTCACGGGCCGGTTCTCGGGCCGGTTCTCGGGCCGGCTCTCGCGCTGGCGCTGTGCGTCGCGCCGGCGGCGGCCGCGCCGGTGAACGACTGGGCCGCCTTCCGCGGCGCGGTGGCGGCCTGCTGGAGCGTGCCGCCGGACACCGAGGGCTCGCTGATCGCCTACCGGTTCGGTCTCGACAAGGCGGGAGCCATCCGGGGGACGCCCCTGGTCACCGCGCGCCGCTTCACCGGCGACCGCGCGGCGCACCGGCGCTACGAGGACGCCGCGTCCGAGGCCCTGGCCCGGTGCTTCCCGATCGCGGTGACGCCGGCCTTCGGCGCCATCCTCGGCGAGAGCCCGATCAACCTCCGCTTCGTCAACACGCCCCCGACGGCCGCCTACCAGTTGAACAACAACATCACGATCTTCGCGCCCCGCTAGAGCGCTCTACGCCGAAGGGGATGCCGGTTCGGCGGAGCGCGTCGAAACGAAGACTTGGAGCCGCAGCGTCGTCGAGGGGCCACGGTCCACGACAGTTCGGAGTTTGCGTCGGCCGCTCCCACCAACCTCCCTCATCCTGAGGTGCCGGAGCGCAGCGGAGGCCTCGAAGGAGCCCTCCAGCCGGCCGCGCGATCCCTGGAGCCCTCCTTCGAGGCCCGCTGTCGCGGGCACCTCAGGATGAGGTCGAGGGTCGTAAACGCCCCCTCGGCTCGCCGCGTCGTGTACCGTGGTCGAGGATCGCCGGAAGCTCCGGACTTTCGCATGGCCCGGCACAGTCGAATCGAATACGCTCCGCGCGCTCCCGTCCGGCCCGGAGATACAGATGTCGCTGCACAAGATGTACTTCTGGAAGCCGGTCTCGGGTGCCCAGGGCGGGGTCGGCCACGCGTCGCTGGACATCGATTTCGGGGCGGGGCCCGGAAAGGCCGAGTACGTCAGTTGGTGGCCGGGCGGGACCGGCAGCAAGGGCAGTCCGGGCGCGTCCGCGGGGACGCTGTGGGAGCTCTTCCCCGCCGGCGCCATGAGCTACGACACGGACACCGGCCCGAACGGCGAAGGCCGTCAGCCGGACGACGCGGTGGAACTCGACAACATCCTCGACGCCGACCTGATGCGCGAGAGCTATGCCAGAATCAAGACCGACATGACCTACAACATCCTGAACAGGAGCTGCGCGACGATGGTCGCCAAGGTCATGCTGGCCGGAGGGGGCATCCTGAGCGTGCGGTACGCGATGGCGCCGATCGCCGAGTACGCGTGGACGCCCGCCAGCGCGCACAGGCTCGCGAAGATGATCAAGGCGGATGCGGCCGTGATCCGGGCCCGGCTGAAATACGGGATCTGAGCAGGTTTCGCCGAAGCGGTCGCCGGCCCGGCGTCGAAAATCCGCGCGTCTTCGAAGATCGAGAGCCTCGTTCCGACGCGCCCTGAGCGGGAGCCCGACCCGTCGGGGCGGCCCGCGCCGCGGTGCCGCGCCTCACCGCTCCCGGGTTCCCTCCGCCGCTCCCGTCGCGGCAGCGGCCGGACCCGGCGCGTTCCCGTCCGGCAGCGGCGCCGCGAGGAGCGCGCGCGTGCAGTCGAGATTGTCCAGCAGCCGCGCGTGCTCCTGCCGCACGGCCTCGATCAGTTGTCGGACGGTCTCCGGCTCCGGCGGCCGGGGACGCGCCCCGTCCCGGGGCCGGCGCGCCGGGCGCGGTCCCCGCAGGCGCTCGCGGAACGGCATTTCCAGGAGGGGCCGGTCCTGCGCATCCGCGATCACGAAGGCGCAGACCAGCGGATCGCGCCCGGCCCTCAGGAATTCCGCCGACAGGGCCGGCACGGCCGCGCAGGCGTCGAGATAGGCGGCGTCGAGATCCGGGAATTCCAGGCCGTGCGGGTCGTATTCCAGGCCGCTCGGCGTGCGCAGGTGAAAACGAAACAGCGGCATCGTTCTCGGGATCGGACGGCGTCGTGGGGTCTCGCGCGGCCGGCGCGCACGGGTCGACGGCCGTTACACGGGATCGCGTGCGGGCCCGCGCCAACATAGGTAGGGCGCCACAGGGTCGGAGGCCCCGTGCCGGTCGCGGCACGGGGCCTCCGCGCGACCGGGGCGCCCGCTTTTTTCGCTCGGGCGCGGCGGGCCGGCATCCCCTTCGCGGCGCGGCGCCCTAGCTCGACCACGCCGGCCCGGAATCAGAGGGGCGACGACGGCGGGAGCGGTGGCGCGCTCTCGACCGCGGCGGAGGGCGCGGCAGAGGGCGCGATGGCCGAACTGACCCAGTCCGAGATCCACCCGTTCATCCGCAAGATCGAGACGATCGCGCTCTTCGCGCTGTCGGAGGCGGAGCGGGCGGCGCTGGCCGCCCTGCCGATGCAGGTGGCGGTTCTGGAGCCCTACCAGGACATCGTGCGCGAGCACGAGCGGCCCGCCCGGTCCTTCGCGATGCTGGAGGGCCTGACCTGCACCTACAAGACGACCCGGGCGGGCAAGCGGCAGGTCATGGCCTACCACGTCCCCGGCGACGTGCCGGACTTCCAGAGCCTGCACCTGGAAGTGCTCGACATCAGCATCGGCACGGTGACCCCGTGCCGGGTCGGCTTCGTCCGGCACGAGACGCTCCGGGCCCTGTTCCGCGCGCATCCGCGCCTCGTGGACGCGTTCTGGCGCGCGACGCTGATCGACGCCGGGCTCTGCCGGGAGTGGATGCTGAACAACGGCCGGCGCGAATCCTACGCCCGGATGGCGCACCTGTTCTGCGAGCTGCTCATGCGCCTGGAGGCGGTCGGGCTCGCGCAGGGGAACGCGTGCGAGCTGGGCCTGACCCAGCCCGAGCTCGGGGACGCGCTTGGGATCTCCACGGTCCATGTCAGCCGCACCCTGAAGGAGCTGCGCGAGGCCGGACTGATCACCCTGAGCGGCGGGCGGCTCGCCGTGCACGACCGGGCGCGGCTGGCCGCGGCGGCCGAGTTCGACCCGACCTACCTGCACCTGCGCGATCCGAAGACCCACTGAGCCGCACGCGCCCGCCCGATTTCCGCGCGGAGGTTAACCAGGGTTGGCGGCCGGCCCCGCGCGTCACCCTAGAGTCGGGCTTGGCCGTGAGGTGGCCGATTCCCTGCTACGGGGGCGCCCGGTGTACGACAGGCAGCGCGATCTCGCCGCCGAGAACGAACGGCTCCGGCTCCACGTGGCGGAGGCCGGGGAGAACGCCGAGCGCGCCTTCGCCCTGATGGCCGCCTGCGACGCGGACTGCGCCGAGGCGCTCCGGCGCGGCCGGGCCGGATCCGCGGGCCGGGTCGCGGCCCTGGAGCGGGAACTCGCCGCCGTCCGCGACCGCCTGCACGCGGCCGAGCACGCCGCCGCCCGCCTCCAGGCCCGCTACGAGCACCAGCGCGGGCTGATGCGGGAGCTGTCGCACCGTCTGCGCAACGCGCTGACGCTGGTGCAGGCGATGGTCGGCCAGACCCTGCGCGAGCCGACCACGCTCAGCGACGGGCGCGCGACGCTGCTGGCGCGGATCGTGGCGCTGGGCCAGGCGCACGCCGTGCTGATCGACGAGCGCTGGCTCGGCACCACCGTGCGCCGCACCGTGGAGACCGCGCTGGCCACCCATGCCGGCCCGGACACGGCCGGGCGGTTCGCGGTGGCGGGGCCGCGGGTGCGCCTCGGCTCCCGACAGACCGTGGCGCTGTCCATGGCGCTGCACGAGCTGGCGACGAACTCCGCGAAGTACGGCTCGCTCTCCTGCGAGGCCGGCCGGGTGCGGATCGCGTGGCACACCGCGCGCGAGGCCGACGGGCGGCGGCTGCACCTCGCCTGGAGCGAGCACGACGGGCCGCCGGTGCGCCCGCCCGGCCGCCGCGGCTTCGGCTCGCGGCTGATCGAGCGCACGGTCACCGACACGCTCGGCGGCACGGTGGATCTGCGCTTCGACCCCGCCGGAGTGGTCTGCACGCTCTCGGCCCCCGTCGCGCCGGCCGGGCGGGGCTGAGCCCGGGGTCGCGACAGATCCCGGATCCCGTCGCGGCGCACCGGCCAAGCTTCGGCGCGCCCTATGAGGCGACGGCGATACCGGTGCTATAGCTCGGCGGTCGAGAGCGGCCGGACCGGGCCGGCCGCTCTCGCCGACGCCGCGGAGTCCGAGCCGACACGTGCCCACCTTCCCCTTCTCGGCCATCGTCGCGCAGGACGAGATGCGCCAGGCGCTGCTGATCGCGGCGATCGATCCCGCGGTCGGCGGCGTGCTGGTGTTCGGCGACCGCGGCACCGGCAAGTCCACGGCGATCCGGGCGCTCGCCGCGCTGCTGCCGCCGATGCGGGCGGTCTCCGGCTGCCCCTACCAGTGCGACCCGGAGGCCCCCGCCGCCCTGTGCCCGCATTGCGCGAGCGTCCCGGGGGCGCGGAAGAAGTCCGAGAGGAAACCGGTGCCGGTGGTCGACCTGCCGCTGGGGGCGACCGAGGACCGGGTGGTCGGCACCCTCGACCTGGAGCGGGCGCTGGGCGCCGGGATCAAGGCGTTCGAGCCGGGGCTGCTGGCCCGGGCCAACCGCGGCTTCCTCTACATCGACGAGGTCAACCTGCTGGAGGACCACCTCGTCGACCTGCTGCTCGACGTGGCGGCCTCGGGCGTCAACACCGTCGAGCGCGAAGGGCTGTCGCTGCGCCACCCGGCACGGTTCGTCCTCGTCGGCTCCGGCAACCCGGAGGAGGGGGAGTTGCGCCCGCAGCTCCTCGACCGCTTCGGTCTGGCCTGCGAGGTCGCCACCCCCCGGGACATCCCGACCCGGATCGCCGTGGTGCGCGCCCGCGACGCCTACGAGCGCGACCCCGAGGGCTTCTGCGCCGCCCATGCCCGGGAAGAGGGAAAAGTCCGAAAAAAAATCGTGGCGGCGCGGGAGCGGCTGGCGGAGGTCGCGGTGCCGGACGCGGCGCTGGAGCGTGCGGCGGCGCTCTGCCTCGCGCTCGGCACCGACGGCCTGCGCGGCGAGCTGACCCTGATGCGCACCGCCCGGGCGCTCGCCGCCCTCGACGGCGACGCGGCGGTGACCGACGACCACCTCCGCCGGATCGCCCCCGCCGCCCTCCGCCACCGCCTGCGCCGCAACCCGCTGGACGAATCGGGCTCCACCGCCCGGGTCGAGCGGGCGCTGGCCGAGGTTTTCGCGTGAGGCGCGACGCCGCTCTCCCGCTCCCCTCCGCGGGGAGCGGGGACGACGCGGCCGCCCGCGTCTGGGCCGACGCCCTCCTCGCCGCCGACCTTCTCGCGAACGACCCGCACGGCCTCGGCGGCGCGGTGGTGCGGGCGGCGCCCGGGCCGGTCCGCGACGCGTGGCTCGCCGCCCTGCGCGCCGCCTTGCCCGCGGACACGCCGTGGCGGCGGATGCCGCCGGGGATCGGCGACGACGGCCTGCTCGGCGGCCTCGACCTCGCCGCCACCCTCGCGGCCGGGCGCCCGGTGACGCGGCCGGGCCTGCTGGCGGAGGCGGAGGGCGGCGTGCTCGTCGCGCCGATGGCCGAGCGCCTGCCCCCCGGGACCGCCGGCCGCCTCGCCGCCGCCCTCGACACCGGCCGCGCGGGGGACACCCCGGCCCGGTTCGGGCTCGTGCTGCTCGACGAGGGGCTCGACGACGAGACCGTCCCCGAGGCGCTGGCCGACCGGCTCGCCTTTCGGATCGACCTCGGCGGGATCGGGCCGGGGGTGATCGGCGCGCCGGGTGCGCAACGCGCCTCTCCGGGCGCCGAGCCGTGGCAATCGCACATCGTCCCGCGGACGGTGACCGCGGGCCTCTCCTCCCCCTTGTGGGGAGGAGTTGGAGGTGGGGGTGGTGCAGGAGGCACCGCCACGCTCGATCCTGAACCACACCCACCCCTGACCCCTCCCCACACGGGGGAGGGGAAAGGCGGTGTGTTTCAACGCCCCATCCCGGATCCGACATGTGAGGCCCATAGGGCGGTCGAGGCAGGGGAGGCGGCCGATCCCCTCGCCACCCTCTGCGCGGTGGCCGAGGCGTTCGGCGTCGCCTCCCTGCGCGGGCCGGTCCTCGCCGCGCGGGTGGCGCGGGCGCTGGCGGCCGGCGCTCCGGTGGGCGAGGCGGACGCGGTCGCCGCCGCCCGCCTCGTCCTGGCGCCGCGGGCGACGCGGCTGCCCGCGGCCGATGCCGAACCCGAGGCGAGCCCGCCCGAGGATCAGCGCGCCGAGGATCGGCCCCCCCAGGACGATCCGCCCGAGCAGGACGCCGAGGCCGGCGCGGCCGAGGAGGTCGTGCTGGAGGCGGTGCGCGCGGCGATCCCGCAGAACCTGCTCGCGGCGCTGATCGCGGGCGCCCCGCGGCTCGCGGGCAGCGCCGGCCGGTCGGGCGCCCCGGCGCAGGGCGCGCGCACCGGGCGGCCGGTCGGCAGCCGGCGGGGCGATCCGCGGCGCGGGCGGCTCGACCTGCTGGCGACGTTGCGCGCGGCCGCCCCCTGGCAGGCCCTGCGGCGCGGCCCGGAGACGGGGCGGATCGTCGTCCGCCGGGACGACCTGCGGATCAAGACCCTGCGGCAGCGGACCGAGACCACGACGGTGTTCTGCGTCGACGCCTCGGGCTCGTCGGCCCTGGAGCGGCTGGCCGAGGCCAAGGGCGCGGTCGAGCTCCTGCTCGCCGAATCCTACGTCCGGCGCGACCGGGTGGCGCTGGTCGCCTTCCGGGGCGCGGGGGCGGAGCTGGTTCTGCCGCCGACCCGCTCGCTCACCCGGGCGAAGCGCAACCTCGCCGGACTGCCGGGCGGGGGCGGAACGCCGCTCGCCGCCGGGATCGACGCCGCGCTGACGGTGGCGCTCGGCGTGCGCCGGGGCGGCGGCCGGCCGGTTGTGGTGGTGCTGACCGACGGGCGCGCCAACGTCGCCCGCTCGGGCGAAGGCGGCCGGGCCCGGGCCGGAGCGGAGGCGCTGGCGGCGGCCCGGGCGCTGCGCGCCGCCGGCCTGCCGGCCCTGGTGATCGACACCGGCGCCCGCGGCGAGGGCGCCCGGGGTGTCGCCGAGGCGATGGGCGCCCGCTACCTGCCGCTGCCCCGGGCCGATGCCGGCGGTCTCAGCGCGGCGATGCGGGCGGCGCGATGAGGCTCAGATGTCGGCGCCGATGCCGAGGTCGGCCAAGCGCTGGTGGTGGGCGATCCAGGCCCGGACCATGTCCTGGACCAGCGCCGCGAGGTTCCAGCCGCCGGCGAGCGGGGCGGTCTGTGCGGACGTCGGCGAGGACGTGGGCGAGGACGTGGGAACGAGAGGTATCATGACCTGCTCCTCAGTTGGGGACGAGATGGTGTTCTTGTGCCCCCGCAACCTGAGCCCTGCGCTGCACTGCAACAACCGTCCCGGCGACAGCGGAGCCATGCGGCAGCCGCATGGTTTTCTTCAAGAATACGAAATACTTCCACCTCGGAAGGATAGCGCAGGATCGACGAAAGGCGGGCTGGCACGGCCGCGCCCGGATGGCCAATTCCGTGTATTTATTGCACTGCAAAAGACCGTGAGACATCGGTTCGGGGATCACCGCCCATGCTGAGCCCGTTCGATCCCGACCGGCCGGACTGGGAGCGCGAGGGCCGCGACTGGCCGCACCGGGAGGCCAGCCGGTTCATCGAGGCGGCGGGCCTGCGCTGGCAGGTGCAGGAATTCGGTGCCCCCGACAGCCCGGCGCTGCTGCTGCTGCACGGCACCGGCGCCGCCAACCATTCCTGGCGGGGGCTCGCGCCCCTGCTCGCCGAGCATTTCCGCGTGGTGGCCCCGGACCTGCCGGGCCACGGCTTCACCGACCCGCTGCGCGACGCCGACCTGTCGCTGCCGGGCATGGCCCGGGCGGTGGCGGGCCTGACGGAGGCGCTCGGGATCGCGCCGGTCGTCGTCGTCGGGCACTCGGCCGGCGCGGCGGTGCTGGCGCGGATGTGCCTCGACGGCTCCATCGCCCCCCGGCTGCTCGCGGCGGTGAACGGCGCCCTGGCGCCGCTGCCGGGGGCGGCGGCCCTGCTGTTCCCCGGCATGGCGCGGATGCTGTTCCTCAACCCGATCACCCCGAAGGTGTTCGCCTGGACCGCCGACCGGGCGGCGGTGCGGCGGCTGATCGAGGGCACCGGCTCCGGCCTCGACGCGACGGGGCTCGACCTCTACCGGCGGCTGTTCGCCCGCGCCGGCCACGTGCGCGGTGCACTCGGCATGATGGCCAACTGGGACCTCGCCGGCCTGCACCGCGACCTGCCGCGGCTCTCGGTGCGGACCCTGCTGGTCGTCGGCGGCGCCGACCGGGCGATCCTGCCGGACACCGCGTTCACGCTGCGCGACCGCCTGCCCGACGCCCGGGTGGCGCTGATCCGCGGCCTGGGCCATCTCGCCCACGAGGAGGCGCCGGAGCGCGTGGCCGAGGTCTTGCTGGAGGAGGCGCGGGCGGTCGGGGCGCTCTGAACCGGGACTGGCGCCGGACAGGCCGGGGTCGTAAGGGCTCGTCCGAACGGAGGGAGCGGAACGCGCGATGGCCAAGCCCGTGATCGGCGTGATCGCCAACGCGCGCCTGCTCGACAACCGGTTCCCCGCGCAGATCGTCGGCGAGAACAACCTGCGGGCGGTGGCCGCGGTGGCCGGGGCCCTGCCGCTGGTCTTCGCGGGCACGCCCGGCGTCACCGACATCGGCGACCTGCTCGACGTGGCGGACGGGGTGCTGCTCACCGGGGGCCGGGCCAACGTCCACCCGCGCCGCTTCCGCACCGCCGCCGACAAGGCGCACGAGCCCTACGACGAGGGCCGCGACGACCTCGCCCTGCCGCTGATCGAGGCCTGCGTCGCCCGCGGCGTGCCGGTGTTCGGCATCTGCCGCGGCTTCCAGGAGATGAACGTCGCCTTCGGCGGCAGCCTCCACCCGGAGATCCGCACCCTGCCGGGACGCATCAACCACCGCATGCCCCGCCTGCCGAACGGCGAGATCCACCCGGATCTCGAACTCATCTTCGCCGAGCGCCACGCCGTGCGCCTGACCCCGGGGGGCACCTTCGCGCGCCTCCTGGGTTGCGAGACGATCCGGGTGAACTCGCTGCACGGCCAGGGCATCCTGGAGCCCGGCGGGCGCGTGGTGATCGAGGGCGTGGCCGAGGACGGGACGATCGAGGCGATCCGCATCGCCGACGCCCCGGGCTTCGCGCTCGGCGTCCAGTGGCACGCCGAGCACGACCCCGCGACCAATCCGGTCAACCGCGCGCTGTTCGAGGCGTTCGGCGCGGCGGTGGCGGCGCGGGCGGGGTAACGCGTAGTCGATACAGCATCATTTCGGGGCCGCGCAGGACGGAATCGGCCACCCGCGCGCTCTCCCTCCCCCCTCTGCGGGGGAGGGTGGGCCAATGGGCGCCCTTGGCGTCAGCGGAGGTCGGGAGAGGGGAGCCCGGCTTCAGAAGATGTCCGAGTGGTGGATGCCGTGCGGCCTCTCCGGCACCGTCGCTCCCCTCTCCCGACCCGCTTCGCGGGCCACCCTCCTCCGCAGAGGGGGGAGGGGGAGCCGCTGCGATCGGTATGCTTTCCGAGACGCGCCACCGTCATCCCCGGCCTGCGGCCACCTGTCCGCACGGCCGCGCTTGCCCGGGGACCTTTCCGCCCGATGTCGGGTTCCCCGACAGGACCGGCGGGCCGCACGGACCGGATGCAGATCCATCTCGACGCCCTCGGGGGCGTGGCCGGCGACATGTTCGTCGCCGCCCTCCTCGACGCCTTCCCCGAGCACGAGGCCGGGACGCTGGCGAGCGTGCGCGCCGCCCTGCGCCCGTCCGGTCAGGCGATCGGCTGCGAACTCCTCGCGCACAACGACGGCATCCTGAGCGGGCGCCGCTTCGCGGTGTCGGCGGGCGGCGCGGCGGAGGGCCGCGAGCAAGGGCACGGCGGCGGGCACGCCCACCGCCACGACCCTCACGGGCACCACGACCACGGTCACGGGCATCACGGGCACCACGACCACGGCCACGGGCATCACGGCGCCGGGCATCACGGCCACCGGCCCTGGGCGCGGATCCGCGACGACCTGCACCGGGCCGACCTCGCGCCGGCGGTGCGGGACCACGCGCTCGCGATCTTCGGGCATCTCGCGCAGGCCGAGGCCCGGGTGCACGGCATCGCCGTCGAGCGGGTCGCGTTCCACGAGGTCGGCGCCTGGGACTCGATCGCCGACATCGCCGCCGCGGCCCACCTGATCGCGGCCGTCGGGGCGAGCGCCTGGAGCGTGTCGGCGCTGCCGCTGGGCGGCGGCCGGGTGCGCACCCAGCACGGGCCGCTGCCGGTGCCGGCGCCCGCCACCACCCTGCTGCTCGCCGGCTTCGCCACCCTCGACGACGGCGTGCCGGGCGAGCGCGTCACGCCCACCGGCGCCGCGATCCTGCGCCACCTCTGCGGCGGGGCGCCGCCGGCGCGGGCGCCGCGGGTGCTGGTCCGCTCGGGCACCGGCTTCGGCACGCGCCGGCTGCCCGGGATCAGCAACTGCCTGCGGGTGCTGGCCTTCGACGAAGCGGCGCCGGAGCGGGCGGCGCCCGGCGGCCACCGCGAGATCGGGGTGATCGAGTTCGAGGTGGACGACCAGTCCGGCGAGGATCTCGCCATGGGGCTCGACGCCCTGCGCGCCCACGCAGGGGTGCTCGACGCGGTGCAGATGCCGGTCTTCGGCAAGAAGGGGCGGATGATGACCCACGTGCGGGTGCTGGCCCGCGCCGCGTCCCTGGAGGCGGTTCTGGAGGCGTGCTTCCGCGAGACCACCACCATCGGCCTGCGCCACCGGATCGTCGCGGGCGTCGCGCTGCCGCGGGCCGAGACGGTCGTGACGACGGGCGACCGCAGCGTGCGGGTCAAGACCGTGGAGCGCCCCGGCGGGCGCACCGCCAAGGCCGAGGCCGACGACGCGTTGGCCGGCGCCGACCACGCCGCCCGCGCCCGGCTGCGCCGCGAGGCCGAGGCGCTGGCCCTGGAGGGGGACGCGTGAGCCCGCGCGCGCGCCTGGAGGCCGGCCTCGCGGGGCTCGGGCCGGTGGCGGTGGCGGTGAGCGGCGGCGTCGACAGCCTGACGCTCGCGGCGCTCGCCCACCGCGTCCTCGGCCCGGAGGCCCTGATGGTCCACGCCGTCTCCCCCGCGGTGCCGGGCGAGGCCACCGCGCGGGTGCGGGACGAGGCCGCGCGCGGGGGCTGGGACCTGCGGGTGATCGAGGCCGGCGAGTTCGCCGACCCGCGCTACCGCGCCAACCCGGTCAACCGCTGCTTCTTCTGCAAGACCAACCTCTACGGCGCGATTCGGCACGTCACCGACCGCCAGATCCTGTCGGGCGCCAACACGGACGACCTCGGCGAGTACCGCCCCGGCCTCGACGCGGCCCGGGAGCACGGGGTGCGCCACCCCTACGTCGAGGCCGGGTTCGACAAGGGGATGGTGCGGGCGCTCAGCCGCGACCTCGGCCTCGGCGCCGTGGCCGAACTGCCGGCCGCGCCCTGCCTGTCGAGCCGGATCGAGACCGGCATCGCGGTCGAGCCCGAGACCCTGGCCTTCGTCCACGCCGCCGAGGGGCTGGTGGGTGCGGCCCTCGGCGGGGGCGCGGGCCCCGGCCGGGCGGTGCGCTGCCGGGTGCGGGCCGGGGGCACCGTGATCGAGCTGGACCCCGCGAGCCTCGACGCCCTGACCGAGGCGGAGCGCGGCGCCCTCGGCGCGGGCATCCTGGCGCGGGCGCCCGCGCGCCTCGCCGGGCAGCGCGTGCGCTTCCTGCCCTACCGCGTCGGCAGCGCCTTCCTCACCGGGAGAACGCCGCCGCACGGCACGGCCGTGGCCGGCAGCGATGGACGTGATCCCGCGCGCGCTCCTTCTCCCGAGGGGGGCGTGGGACGCCCGCAACGTCCCGCCGACGGTGACCGCCGGGCCTCTCCTCCCCACGGATCTCGGGCTTGCCCGAGATCCGCCTCTCCGCCCCCTTGTGGGGAGGAGCCGCGTCGCGGTTCGACGATCCGTCCCGGAGGCGGTGTGCGAATGTCCATGCCCGAACGGGAGAAGGGACCTGAGCCTCAGGCGTCGCCGGACCTTCCGGACACCGTCCGGGGGCGGCCGTGAGCGTCGCGGAGGAATTCACCCTCGATTTCGGCCGGGCCGAGCGGATCGGGCTGGAGGAGGCGATCTTCTGCGCCGGCAAGTCCGTCGCGCAGATCGACGCGATCCTCGACGCGGCCGCGGAACGGGACGCCCGCTTCCTGCTCACCCGCCTGGATCCGGAAACGTTCGCGGCCCTCGATCCCGTACACCGGCGGCGGCTCGACCATTGCCCGGTCTCGCGCACCGCCGTGTTCGGCGAAGCCCGACCGGTGACGGGGGAGCCCCGCGTCGCGGTGGTGGCGGCCGGCACCTCCGACGTGCCGGTGGCGCGCGAGGCCCTGCGCACGCTGGCCTACGCGGGCGTACCCGCGACCCTGATCGCCGATGTCGGCGTCGCCGGCCTGTGGCGGCTGACCCGGCGGATCGAGGAGATCCGCGCGCACCCGGTGACGATCGTCGCCGCCGGCATGGACGCGGCGCTGCCGAGCGTGGTCGGCGGCCTCGTCGCCGGCCCGGTGATCGCGGTGCCGACCTCGGTGGGCTACGGGGTCGCGGCGGGGGGCCGGGCGGCGCTGGACGCCGTGCTCGCGAGCTGCGCGCCGGGGATCACGGTCGTCAACATCGACAACGGCTACGGCGCGGCCTGCGCGGCCCTGCGCCTGCTCGAAGCCGCCCGCCGCCTCGCGGCGGGCGCATCCCCGGGGGGAACCGGAGGATCGGACCGATGACGCAGATCCGCCCAGGCAACCGCCACAGGCCGGCGGCGCCCGCAGCCCAGCACGGAGACGAACCATGGAACGCCGCAGCTTCCTGCAAGGCGCCGCCCTCGGCGCCGGTCTCGCGGCCTCGGGCGGCGCGGGGGCGGCCGTGAGCGGCCCCGGGAACGGTGCTTCCGGGAACGGCACCGCACTGCCGAGCACCCGGCCGCAGGACCCCGCCGCCCTGCCGCTGATCACGGATCCCGGCGAGCGCCGTGGGGAGATGCTCTACCGCCCCTTCGGGCGAACCTCCGAAAAAATCTCGGCGATCGGGATGGGCGGGTTCCACCTCGGCAAGAACGCCGTCTCCGACGACGAGGCCACGCGCCTGATCCACGCCGGGATCGAGCGCGGCATCACCTTCATGGACAATTGCTGGGACTACAACCACGGCCGCTCAGAGCTGCGGATGGGCGTGGCGCTCGCCCAGGGCGGCTACCGGGACAAGGTCTTCCTGATGTCCAAGATGGACGGGCGGACCAAGGCGGAAGCGCTCAAGCAGATCGACACCTCGCTCAAGCGCCTGCGCACCGACCGGATCGACCTCGTCCAGCACCACGAGATCCTGCGCTTCGACGACCCCGACCGCGTCTTCGCGGAGGGCGGCGCCATGGAGGGATTCCTGGAGGCCAAGAGACAGGGCAAGCTGCGCTACATCGGCTTCACCGGCCACAAGGACCCGCGCATCCATCTCCAGATGCTGGAGGTGGCCGGGGAGCGCGGCTTCCCCTTCGACGCCTGCCAGATGCCGCTCAACGTGATGGACGCGCATTTCCGCTCGTTCGGCCACCTCGTGCTGCCGCACCTCGTGCAGGCGGGCATCGCGCCGCTCGCCATGAAGACCTTCGGCGACGGGGTGATCCTGAAGTCGGACGCGCCGATCCGGCCGATCGAGTACCTGCACTTCTCCCTGAACCTGCCGGTCTCGACCGTGATCACCGGCATCCAGAACCAGTGCGACCTCGACCAGGCGTTCGAGGCGGTGAAGACGTTCAAGCCGATGGACAGGGCGGCGGTCGCCGAGCTGCTGGCGCGCGCCAAGCCCTACGCGCTGGAGGGCAAGTACGAGCTGTTCAAGACGAGCGCGACCTTCGACGGCACCGCCAAGAACGCGGCGTGGCTCGGGGAGGACGTGGACAGCGTCCAGAAGCTCGCGCCGGTGATGGAGTGAGGGGTCAGGCGATCCCGTCGATCGCCACCCGCAGGTGCTCGGGGCCGCGGAGCGCCGCCCCGGGCCGGTAGGGGGGCGGGTCCGCGACGAGCCGGGGGTTCTTCAGGCGGCGGGCGAGCGCGGTCAGCGCCGCCTCCGCCTCGAACCGGGCGAGCGGCGCGCCGACGCAGTAGTGCAGCGAGCCGCCGAAGCCGAGGTGGCGGGTACCGGTGCGGTCGGGGTCGAACCGGTCGGGATCGGGGAAGACGGCAGCGTCGCGGTTGCCGGCGGCCAGCAGCAGCACGAGGTCGGCGCCCTCCGGGATCGTCACGCCCGCGATCGGGATCGGGCTCAGCGTCGTGCGGGTCCGGAACTGCACCGGCGGCTCGTAGCGCAGCAGTTCCTCGACGAGGCGCGGGGCCCGGGCCGGGTCGGCGCGCAGCCGCTCCAGCTCGTCCGGGTGGCGCAGCAGGGTGAGGAGGCCGTTGGTGATCAGGTTCACGGTGGTCTCGTGGCCGGCCACCAGCATCAGGATCGCGGTGGCGATCAGGTCGTAGTCGCCCACCCGGGTGCCGTCCGGGGCCGCGTCGTTGGCGAGCCCCGAGAGCATGTCGTCCTGCGGGTGCTTGCGCTTCTCCTTGATGAGATCGGCCATGTAGGCGGCGATCGCGTCGAAGGTCCGGCTGTTCTCGGCGCGGATCTCCGTGTCGGAGAGGCTGTCGGGTTCGAGCGCGGTGGCGAGCTGCGTCGCCCAGTCGTGGAACTTCGGCTCGTCCTCCCGGGGCACGCCGAACAGCTCGCAGATCACCGTGACCGGCAGCGGGTAGGCGAGGTCGTCGACCGCGTCGATCTCCCGGGCGCCGCGCTTCCTGTCGAGCAGGTCGGCGACCAGCCGGTCCGAGCGGTCGCGCATGCCCTGGACGCGCTCCCGAGTGAACTGGTTCATCACCGCGGCGCGCAGGCGGTCGTGGTCGGGGGGATCGCGGAAGATGAACGGCCGGTGGGCGTCGGTGATCCGGTCGCGGATCGGCTTGACGATCAGGTCGGTGAGCGGGTTGCCGGTGCGCGGCCGGTCGGCGGGGGGCAGGGTGTCGGAGCTGACCCGCGGGTCGGCGAGCAGGCTCGCGATCGTGCCGTGGGTGGCCGCCACCCAGGTGCCGGCCTCGCTGCCGTCGTCCTGGCGGGAGACCGGCGTGCGCCGCAGCCGCGCGTAGAGCGGGTAGGGGTCGGCGCGGTTGGACGGATCCTTGATCCGGTCGAGCAGGGTGGCGTCGGCCATGGAGGGGTCCCGTGGGCGGTCTGTGGGGGCGGTCCGTGTGGCGGTCTTCGGGATGGCGTCAGGGCAGGCCCGGCGCGAGGATGTCGAGGGAGCGCGCGTTGCGGTCGACGGCCGCGCCGTCGGGCGGGAACGGGGCGCGGGCGGCGATCAGCTCCGCGCAGGCGGGCAGCCAGCGGGCGCAGTCGACCGAGACGGCGGCGATGCAGCGGCCGGCCCGGCCGTAGAGGGCGACGAACCGGCGCGCGGCGAGATCGCCGTAGGCGATCGCCACCGCGTCCGCCCCGTCGGTCAGGCCGACCGACTTGACCATCACGTCGCCCTGCATCGACCAGAAGGTCGGCATCGCGGAATAGGGCGCGTCCGGCCGGTCCCCGGCGAGCAGGCGGCCGGCATGGACGGCTTGCGCCTCCGCGTGGCCCCAGTGCTCCAGCGCGACGCGGCGGCCGTCGTAGAGCGGGTGGGGGAAGCGGGCCACGTCGCCCGCCGCGGCGATCCGCGGATCCGGCCGGCCGTCGGCGTCGAGGACGTGGCCGTCCGCGTCGCAGTCGACGCCACCGGGATCCGCCGACAGGCCGGAGCCGGTGAGCCACGCGGTGTTGCGCACGGCGCCGAGCGCCACCACCGCCACCTCCGCCTCGATCCGCGTGCCGTCGGTCAGGTGGGCCCGGACGAGGCGGCCGCCTTCGTCCTCCAGCCACTCGACCTGGGCGCCGAAGCGCAGGTCGACGCCGTCCTCGCGCAGGAGCGCGCCGACCACGCCGCCGACGGTGCTGCCCAGCACGCGGGCCAGCGGCGTCGGGCCGGGATCGACCAGGGTGGCGGGCAGGCCGAGCGACCGGCACACGCGCGCCACCTCGCAGCCGATGAAGCCCGCGCCGATCACCACCACCCGCCGCGGGCCGGCGGCGAGCGCCGCCCGCAGGGCGGCGGCATCGTCGCGGCCGCGCAGGGTGAACACGCCGGGCATCCGCCCCTCGTGCGGGTTCGGCCAGGGCCGGGCGCGGGTGCCGGTGGCGATCAGCAGGCGGTCGTAGGGCAGCGCGCGCCCGTCGGCGAGGTGGACCTCCTGCGCCGTCCGGTCGAGGCGCGCGGCCGGCACGCCCAGATGCCAGTCGAGCGCGAGGCCCGGGCGGCCCGGCAGCGCCGTGGCGTCGGGCGGGGTCTCGCCGGTCAGCACGTGCTTGGAGAGCGGCGGCCGGTCGTAGGGCCGGTACGGCTCGTCGCCGACCACCGCCAGGGGGCCGGAGAAGCCCGCCGCGCGCATCGCCTCAGCGGCGCGCAGGGCCGCGAGGCCGGCGCCGACGATCACGGCGCGCTCGGTCCGGGACGGCGCCATCTCAGGCGTCCGGATCCTCGACCCGGATCGCCTGGACCGGGCAGGCGACGCGCGCCCGCTCGATGGCGACGCGGGCGTCCGCGCCCGGGGCGGGGTCGTAGAACAGCGCTTCCCGGCCGTCGATCCGGAAGTGACGCGGGGCGGCGTAGCAGCACTGGCCGTAGGCCTGGCACAGGTTGAGATCGACGCTCACCCGCAGGGGCGATCCGGCACTGGGGGGGGACATGGCCGACCAACCGCGGCCGGGCGGGCGCGGTTCCGCGGGGAACCCGCAACCTTAACGCGCAAATCGTTTCCACGGCGGCCGAATTGGCGCTATGGTCACGCTCAGGGACCGCCCGGCGATGCGGAGAGCGATTCGCCGTGAGGCGGCCCGACGCGGCGCGGGTCCGGAGCGTTGCCGCCCGTCACGCCGCCATCGCAGGAGGGCACCATGCCGCACGGTGCGCGAACGGGTCTCGCCGCCCTGGCCCTGTGCCTCGCCCTCGGGATCCTGGCGGTGCCGGCGCAGGACGCCGCCCCCGCGTGGTCGGACCCGCCGGCCCGCAAGGCCGACACGCCCAAGGTCGATGCCCGCAAGGTCGACGCCCCCAAGGCCGATGCTGCCAGAAGCGATACCGCCAGAACCGAAGCCTCCAAGGCCGACGCGCCCGTGAAGTCCAATCCCGTGAAGTCCGGCCCCGGCAGACCGGACGCCGTCCGGGCCGCCGAGGCGCCCCCCGCGGCCACCCCCGCCGCCGCGTCGCGGAGTGCGGACCGGGCCGCGCGGAAGGCGGACGCCCGGCGCGAGCGCCCGCGGGTCGCGGCCCGGGCCGAGCCGCGCCAGCGCCACGCCCGGGAGGCGCCGCGCCGTCCCGCCCCGCGGGTCGCGCAGGCGCGGCCGCCGCGGATGGCCGCGGCCCACCCGCCCGGCGGGGGGCGGTTCTACGGCCGGCCATACGGGTACGGCTACGGCTACGGGCCCGGCTACGCCGACGACCGCCTGGACCGCTTGAACAGCGCGGTCGCCGCCGGCTACCTGGTGGTGCACCGCCGCGCCGTCGAGTTCCCCGACGGCCGCACCCTGCGGGTCTACCGGCCGGTCGAGGACGACGGACTATTCTGATCCCGTTTCGGGCCGAACCGCCCGGTCGTCCGCGCCATCATCGCGCGGCAGCGGAGCGATCCGGGCCGCGCGCGTTCGCCGGAGGAACGCGGTCGTCGGCTCACCATCCGGATGCCGACATTGAGGGCTGTTCCCGACCGCGTCGCGCACAGGATACGACGCGGCGAGTCGAGGGGCGTTTCCGACCCTCCACCTCATTCTGAGGTGCCGCGTAAGCGGCCTCGAAGGAGGGCTCCAGGGATCGCGCGGCCGGCTGGAGGGCTCCTTCGAGGCCTCCGCTTCGCTCCGGCGCCTCAGCGACTGTGTTGGCTGTCAAGCGGGTTGCCATGGTTTCTGGTCCCGGATCATGGCGTTGAGGATGGAGAGGAGCTTGTGGGCGACGGCGACGACGGCGACGATCTTGGGCTTGCCGGCGGCCACGAGCCGGTCGCGGAACCGCTTGAGCACGGGGTTGTGCCGGCAGGCGGTGAGGGCTGCCAGGAACAGGGCCGTGCGCACGCTCTTGCGCCCGCCCGACACCATGGCGCGGCCCTTCCCCTTGCCGGACTCGCGCACGAACGGGGCGAGGCCGGCCAGCGCGGCGATCTGCTTGGTCTTGAGCCGGCCGAGTTCGGGCAGCTCGGCCAGGAGCGTGCGCGCCGTGACCGGCCCGACCCCCGGCACCGAGGCGAGCAGGTCCTCGGTGGCGCGCCAGGCCGGCGAGCCGCGCACGCCCGTGTCGATCTCGGCGTCGATCGCGGCGAGTTCCTTCTCCAGCGCCTTGATCAGCCGGGCGATGCTCCTGGCGATCCGCGCCGCCTCGGTGCGCGGGGCCCGGTTCTTCTCGGACGCCAGCATCTCGACGATCTGACGGCGCCGGGCGACCAGATCCGCCAGCATCCGCGTGGCCGCATCCGGCAGCGGCCGCACCGCCGGCTGCGTGGCGGCCGCGAACCGGGCGATCACGGCCGCGTCGATCGGATCCGACTTGGCCCGCTGGCCCAACGCCTTGGCGAAGTGCCGGACCTGGGCCGGATTGACCACCACCAGCGGCAGACCCGCGCCCGCCAGGGCTGCCGCCGCCACCTGCTCGAAGCCGCCGGTCGCCTCGATCGCCACCAGATCCGGCCCCAGCGCCTGCAGGCGCGTCACCAGATCGTTCAGGCCCGTGCCGTCGCGGGCAACCGCGAAGGCCTGACCCTGCGGCAGGACATGCACGTCCAGCCGCGCCTTGCACACGTCGATGCCGACACACACCAGCGCCATTCCGCCCCACCCTTGCGCAACCGGGCTCTTGCGGCCCGAGCGACTGTCCGGGGTCGTGGAATGGGCGGGCAGGCTCCCAAGCTGAGGTGCGGGCTTCAATGCCCCAGGATGAGCCGGGGTCCTGCCCGCCGCCGCAGATCCGACCTTACCA